>NZ_JALBGV010000019.1 GCF_023006505.1 Neorhizobium sp. SHOUNA12A | reverse complement strand
GGGCATGCCGAATTGCTTGACGATGGCTCGATCGAGATCGCATTCGCATACCACAATGGCGACGAGGCCATTCTCAAGGCAAATCCAGAGACTTCTTCAACAGCCTGCTAGTCCTCGTGGCGAGTTCATTGCTGTTTCTCTTCGGGACGTGCGCGTTTGTAATCTCGCTTGTGATCGCAAAGGACGTACCCCGGATTCCACTTGCGCTCTATTTCCTAAGTGCGATGCCGATTGCCCTTCGCGCTTTCGTACCGGAACTAGCGCTTGACCTCGGTCTGGCAGGCCTGGCAGCCGCATTGATTTGTCTTTCGACGTGGCTATGGACGCGCGCAAGCACATTCGCCCAGCCGGCCTACGAAGTGTAGCCTCTGTGCGCTCACGCCGAAGCGATTGGCTTATGAGTGTGGCACGGCGCTGCGTTTATAGCCCTGGCGATCGGCGCGCTGTTCTTCTCCATCCTGCCGACCTTCCCCGCGAAAGCGTGCTCGTCGCCCTCCGGACACGCTTTCGCGACCGCCTTCCTCAAATGCGTCAATTCCTTCCATTGCGTTGCATCTGCTTCAAGCCTACGTAGGGGCAATGAAGACAATCATCAGCCACAACGTGCAGAGGCCATAATGGGTTGGCTGATCGGCGGCGCGATAGTTTTGATAACTTTCTTGTTTTCGCGCAGAGCTGGCGCCGTTGTGGTTGCTTCGCTCGCCGTTGCCTGGGTCGGACTTTGGCTCGTCACGGATCGTAAAAGCGAGCAGGAGCCCTCGAACCAATCCGTCTCCATCAATGCGAAACCTGATCCCCAGCTGTGTCCAAATCCGGATATGCCGATCTCGGTCCGGATTACCAATCATGCGGACACGGCCCTTCAGACTGTCTCATTCAGCCTAGTTGCCAAACAACGCAAATCGATCGTTTACAGGGCGTCCCATACGAGTGATGAAGTCATCGCGCCGGGAGAGACCTTCTCGACGTGCTACGGACTAAACCCTCTTTCCTTTGCGATCCGCACTGTCCGTTATGAGCCGCGAGAACTGGATTGGGTGGGCGAAACTTCCCTAACCCGGTTTGCGAGCTCGTAAGCCGCGCTGCACATCCGTGCACGGCCTTCGACATTGGTCCCGCCGGCCTTCGCACTGCCTGACCGGCCAGTTCTGACCATTGACCGCCAGGAGAAACGCGCGATGCCGCTGACAGTCTACAAGTTCGAGGTCATCGAAGGTCAGGAGTGGATATTCCCGGCCGATGACGACGACTATGAGACCTTCTCAGCGATGGATGGTCGCGTCATTCAGGATTGGATCGCTCCTGTCATGAAACTGGACACGGCGGATCGGACCTATTCCGATTTCCCCTGGCTAGGCGAGCACGCGCCGATCCTGAAAAGACCCGCAGTCGACGCACTGGCGCCGGTTCTCGCAGAGCATGGGCAGCTTCTGCCCATGAAGGGGGAAGAGGTTTGGCTTTTCAACACCACGACGGTCCTCGACGCCCTCGATCATGAACAGTCACGCATCGCCTATTTCGACAACGGAGACATTCTCGATATCGAGCGTCATATCTTCAGGAGGGAGAAAATTGGAGCCGCACAGCTCTTCAAACTGCCGATGCGGGCTTCGGCTGTCTATGTCACCGATAGTTTCGTGGAACAGGTCGGCAGCGCTGGACTTCGCGGTGTCTCGTTCATCCGCGTGTGGACGTCAGCAGAGAAATGAGCGGGCGCGCCAGGCTGGCTGAGCCCATAAATCTGCCGTTCGAGGTTCGACATATCCAATCTCCTGTATCTTGAATAATGAGCTCTGATCAGGGTACTTCTTTCAGGGGCCAAACTTCAACGACGCCGTGTGCAACCGCGCACGGTACGTGTGAAACCTTTTCTATGGCGTCGGCCAGGTCGGTGGCCTCGATGACGGCAAATCCCGCAATCTGCAGGGCTGACGACATGAACGGTCCATCGCGGGTTTCCACCCCGCGTGCCTCCGGATTGCGGACCTGCACCGGTGTGCCGGCGATCCCGATCACGGCGCCTTCGGACCGCAGCTTTGCGTCCTGGGCATGTGCTACGTCTTTGACGGGTCCGGGCGTGCGATCATAGCCAGCCGGGTCGCCATATCCGATTGTGATAAACTTCGGCATGGTCTCGTCTCCTTTCCTTTCAGTGGTATGCGGCGGGCCGGCCACAACGGCGTCAGGTGCGGCTGCAGACCGTCTGGCGGTCAGTAGCCAGGCGCCTATCCGGCGTCCTTGAGTGGCAGGGCGTACGCTATGATCTTCTGATCGGTCAGACCGGGACTGAACCCGAGAACATTCGACGCCGTCACGTCGTGCGAAGGGCATCTGCGAAAACCAAGGCCCTCATACAGTTTGCACGCCGCCATCATGAACTCGGCGGTGTGCAGCGTGAGAGCACGTGCTCCATCTTGTTGGGCGCGTCCTATGCACCACAAACAAAGTGCCCGACCGTAGCCACGTCCATGAGCGGAGGGCGCGACGGCCAATGTTCGAAGCCCCGCAACACCGGAAGGCCACCCCATTCCCTCGCGCGACGCCTCTGCATAATAGGTGACCGTTCCAACGAGCCGCCCTTGCGTCTCGAGCACCGCAATATCCGCCTGCCCCCACCGGCTCGTGAAGTCGCGCGAGTCTCTCAAATAGGGATCGAAGATGTGGGCGGGCAAAACTCCGCGATATTGCGCGAAAGCGTCGGTGACGAGAGCGGCCGTGGCGCCAAGTTCCCGAGGCTCCGCAAGGCGAACCCTATATTCAGTGTCGATCATTCCGTGTCCTCGTCCAAGGTGAAGGAAAAAGACTGCTTCCCTCAAGGCTCGCGGCGCTCAACCTTTGGCGATCTCCCATAGTCCGGAGCAAAGCCGGCCAGGCTTGCATAATCGCGCACGACCTATGATGAGAAGATAGCGCGCCAACGTCCGGCGCTCCGATCTGCATTACAGCCATCGCCAAGGTATCGAACGAGTCTTGTGGCGGGAATGACAAAAAGATTGCATTTTCTGCCAATGCCTGGCGTTACCGTCATTGTCTCTTCAATATGATGATCAGCCTGATAACCCGCCCCATGGCATTCTGCTCTTCATCAGATAGCGGCAACGCCGGGCGCGAGGGAGCTAAGGCAGTCATGCCTGGGAAGCATACGCCGCAGGATCTCCGCAGCGTCCGGATAGGCAAGCACGGCTCGCCAGGCGCTCGATCGCCACCACGCAGGAGCACGCGAAAAATTCGCCGGGAAGCCGCCACCGCCATGATCGCGATCGCTTCGAATGCGCCTAACATGGGCACTAAAACCGGCAGGAGAAGAAGGCTGGCGACCCGTGCCGACCAGTCCGTTGAGCGCACCGGTGGCAAGCGAGACGCTCAAGAGCACGAGCCATTGATCCAACAGGATCTCCTTTTCCGATCCGCGTCAGCTTGGAAAAGCCTCGTTCAATTCAGCGATCGCCTCGCAGGTCAGCAGCGAGACGGGGCGATTGCCAACGAGGAAGAACAGCTTGGTCGTCTCCAGTGAAGGCCATTATAAGTGACGCACCAACAGCGTCAATAAATATATTGACATTTTGTCACAGATTGTATAGCTTTTTATTGACGAAATGATTTAATCCGTCAACATACGAGTCTCCAATGGGCGTGAAGCAAACCGTACGTCGGCAGTATCAGGCGATTGTAGATACGGCGCATGGAAACGATATCGAGAGACCCGCTGAAGGCTGGATCCGAACCGTGCGCAGAGCTTTGGGCATGTCGGGCGCGCAACTCGCCAAGAAAATGGGCGTCACGCGCTCGCGCATCGCGCAGGCCGAAAAAGCCGAGCTTGATGGCGGTGTGACCTTGAAGTCCATGGAGGCGATCGCAGAAGCGATGGGTTGCCGCTTCGTCTACGCCTTTGTCCCACCTCAGACGATCGAAAATGTCATTATCGCCCAGGCCAGGAAAAAAGCACAAGCGATCGTCGGTAGGGCCGCAAAGCATATGGCGTTGGAAGACCAAACTGTTTCGCACAGCCTGACCCAGCAGGAAGTCGCGCGCCTGATGAATGAGCTGATGTACCAGATGCCCTCCGATTTCTGGGAGGATAAGTGACCTTTGAGTTCGAATATCCCGATGGTGCGACCCCTCTCGACCCAAACGAAATCGGCGGGCTGAAATTTAAGCATCTTAAAACGCAGAGTGAGCTGGACGAGCTCGAACAGGCGAACATCGCTTCTGGGCTGCGCTGGATTTCTCGTATGCGCCGAAAAGATATTCTGACCGATGACTTTGCAATCGAGCTTCATCGGCGCCTTTTTGGCGATGTTTGGGATTGGGCGGGCGCATTTCGCAAAACGGGGAAAAACATTGGTATCGATCCCGTGCAGATAGGAGTCCAACTGCGGGGGCTCATGGATGATGCCCGGTATTGGGCTGATAACAACACGTACTCTGCGATCGAGGTGGCTGTCCGGCTACATCATAAGCTGGTATTCATTCATCCGTTTCCGAACGGTAATGGCCGGCATGCGCGCATCATGGCGGATGTCGTTCTTGAAAAGATATATGGAGCCGAACCTATCGATTGGACGTCGGGCTCCAATCTTCAAAAGATGAGCGAGAGACGCGCCGCCTATATCGCGGCGCTGAAAGCGGCAGATAATTACGATTTGGAACCGCTGCTGGCTTTTGTGGCGCCCGGGGTCTCTTGACTTCCTGCGACGCATTTCACGTCGACGCCAAGGCGGTCGCCGGGCGATGACAGGCTTCCTGGTGATGCCGTGCACGACATCGCCAACTGTCTCGACGGAATATTCCAATCCCACGATGAACTCCTCGATCAAAACATCCCGGGCCGTTCCCTCGCCGCCGCTCGACAGCAGATGGGCCACCTGCTCTCCAACATCTCGACCGTCCAGACAAAGACGCACGCCGGTGCTTCCACTTCCGACCACCGGCTTGACGATCACCGGAAAGCCGATCCGGATCGCTGCTTCGACAGCGGGCGGGACATTGTGGACCAGTTCATAAGCCGGGGCGAGCAATCCGGCATTCTTGAGCGTTCCCCACTGGCTCTGCTGGTGGCTAGTTCCTGATCACCTATGTCCCGGACCTGGTGCTTTGGCTCCCGCGTTTGGCCGGTGCGATGCTATGACGATGGGAAAAGCCGGCTTGACGTCGCCTTCTTCTTATTGTCCATTTGCTCAACGAAATTAAGGCCATTCGTGATTACAGCATTCTCTGAACGACGAACACCGCTTCAGCGCCGTCGTCAGCGCAGGTAGAAAATGCAGCTTCCGATCAAGGCCATCCTGGTTTTTCACGCCGCAGCTCGTGCCGGCAGCATTTCACGCGCAGCCGCAGAGCTGAGCGTGACGCCATCGGCGGTCAGCCAGCAGATCCAGTTGCTGGAGGTTCAACTTGGCGTCTCCCTGCTTGCCAAAGCCGGCCGAGGCGTCGTGCTGACGGAGGCCGGCGAACGTTATTTCTCGATGATCGCCGAGCAGATCGAGCGCATCGAGGAAGCAACCGGCACGATCCAAGGGTTTCGCTCAGTTACGACGCTGACCGTTCGCGCTACCCCCACCCTGTCCAACAAGTGGCTGCTGCCACGCCTCGGCAAGCTGCTCGACCAGCATCCCGATCTCGAAGTTCGCCTTGACGGCACCAATGAGCCCACCGACTTCAACCAGGAACTGGTGGACATTGAGCTTCGCCACGGCAATGGACGCTGGCCGGGACTGTTCGTGGAAGGTATCGCCGACGAACAGTTCATGCCGGTCTGCTCGCCCGATTATGCCGCAGCAGGCAGCCTCCAGCCGCGGGACCTGCTCGATCACCGCCTGATCCATTCGGTCAAGTCACAGGCGCAATGGACGACCTGGTTTCAGCTGACCGAGGTTGCGCCGCAGGAGCGCTGGTCACGGATTCTCTTTGACCGCAGCCATATGGCGATCGACGCCGCGATACGCGGCATGGGCATTGCCCTGGAGAGCACGCTGATGATGGGCGACGAATTGAAGAGCGGACGGCTGGTCTGCCCGGTCGCGGCGCCACCGGAAATCCGCATTGTCACGCAATGGATCGTCTGCCCGCGGGACCATCTGCGTCAGAAGAAAGTGCGGATCTTTCTTGATTGGCTGCGCACCGAGCGGGATGTCTGGCAGGCTGCCCAGCGCGACGCGGTCTCCTGACGGCAGATCCCGTGAGGGCCGAGGACCGCCACGGATCGCTCGTATTTCGCTGCCGCTTCAGTAGAGGCCCAGCAGCCGGATGGGCGTCAGCGTCAGCTGCGGGAACAGCACCAGTGCGAGAATGGCCCCGACCAGGATGGACATTGGTGCAAGCGAGCCTTTGATCACATCCTCGATCGACATTTTCGCCACTTGCGCCACGGCAAACAGGCAAACCCCGACCGGCGGCGTCACCAAACCGAGCGTCAGGGTGATGACCATGACGATCAGGAAGTGAATCGGATCGACCCCGAGGGAGACGGCCGACGGCATCAGCACCGGGATCAGGATGAACATGGCGGCGATGGCATCCATGAACATGCCGACGACGATTAGGAACAGGAAGATCAGGACGAGAACCATGGTCGGACCGGTGCTGATCGCGGCCAGGAACGTCGCCACCTGCGCCGGCAGACCGTCAAAAGTGAAGACCCAGGCGGCCAGCTTGGCGGTGGCGGCAATGAAGAGGATCGTGCCCGAGGTCCGCGCCGTTTCGATGAAGATCGTGGGCAGTTCACGCGGCGAAATTGTGCGGTAAAGGATGACCGATAGAAACAAGGTATAGAGCACGGCGATACCGGCTGCTTCCGTTGGCGTGAAATAGCCATCGACGATGCCGATCAGCAGGATGACGGGCGTCAGCATCGGCAGGATGGCCGCGATGCCCGTCGTCACCACCAGGCGCATGTTGAACGGCTTGGACGGGTTGTAGCCGTACCTTACCGCGTAAAAATGGTTAAACACCATGAACATCAGCGCGATAAACAGGCCGGGTATGAGGCCCGCGACCAGCAGCGTGCCGATGGAGGCATTGGCGATCGATCCCGCAATGACAATCAGGATTGACGGCGGAATGATCGACGAAAGGGTGGAGGTACAGAGCGTCATCCCCACGGCATAACCCTTGGGAAATCCATGGCGCTCCATCGCCTTGATCTCGATCGCGCCGATGGAAGCAATATCGGCAACAGACGACCCGGACACGCCGCCGAAAATGACGGACGATGCCACGTTCACATGGCCGAGTCCGCCCGGCAGCCAGCCGACGATGGCTTCAGCAAAGTCGAAGAGCTTTTCGGCAACGTGGCCGCGCTCCATCAGCACCCCGACCAGAATGAACAGCGGCACCGCGACCAGCAGGAAGGAATTCATCGCCGAGAACATGCTCTGCGCCAGAAGATCGATCGGTGTCGAGGTAAAGAACACGATGGCCAGCACGCTGGCGAGGCCTAGAGCAACGGCAAGCGGAACGCCAAACGCACTCATCACCAGGAAAAGGACAAGAAGAACGAGGCTCATGGCTGCTTCTCCGGTTTGGGCAGTACAGTTTCGGCGAGCGTGATTTCCGGCATGCCCTGAGCGGGATCGGAAATTTCAATGAGGTCGCGGCGGGTCCGTAAGGATTCGAAGATGGCAAGTACCGCCAAGACGGAACTAAGAGGCATGATGAGGCCGATCACCCACATGGGCACGATCAGCGTGGCCGCGGTCTCGTTCATCATGAACTGCTGCTTGACCAGATGATAACCGGTCCATCCGGTCAGGACGAAGAAGATCACCGACGTCGTCACATAGATCGGCACCGAGAGCCGCTGGATCGCGCGCGGCAGCATCGCGAGAAACACAACCACGCGCGCGGTTTCCACCGTGCGAAAGCCCGCCGCCAATCCCAGGAAGATCATCCACACGAAAAGATAACGCGTGGCCTCCTCGGTCCACGAGACCGGCACGCCGAGAAGACGGCTTGCGACCTGGAGAAGGACAACCACCAGCACGCCGAACACGGCGACGCCGGCGACGACGTCGGTCATGCCCTTGATGATCTTGTTTAAGAGAGAGCTGTTTTTAACCATGGCTTATTCTCCTGTCCGGACCGGTGCTGGACCGGTCCGGCTTGGGACGAAGGATCAGTTCTTTCCGACGAAGGCGATGGTCTTGTCGAAGAAGGCCTGGTCTTTCACCAGTCCGGCAAAGACCGGGTAAAGTCCCTTCGAGATCGCGACGAACGCCTTTTGCTGCTCGGGCGTCAGGCGGTTGATTTCCATACCGTGCTTCTGCAACTCCGCGATGGTGGTCTCCGCCGTCGCTGCGTCGTTTGCGACCTTCCAGGCCTCGGCTTCCTTGCCCGCCTCCGCGAGCGCCTTCTTATGCGCGTCGCTCAGCCCCTCGAACTTCGCCGGATTGATGCCCAGCACCCAGCCGTCACCCATGTGATTGGTGATCGACGCATATTTCTGCACCTCGTAGAACTTGGCGCTGAGCGGCACGTTGATCGGGTTCTCCTGCCCATCGACGACCTTCAGCTGCAGGGCGTTGTAAACCTCCGCGAAAGCAAGGGGCGTCGGCGCCGCACCCATCTTCTTGAAGAATTCGACCCAGAGCGGATTGTTCGGCACGCGGAACTTCAGCCCCGACAGATCCTGGGGCTTCGTGATCGCAAGCTTGGAATTGGTCATCTGGCGGAACGGACGCGGCCAGAGATTGATGCCCTTGATGCCGATCTTTTCGAGATCGGTGATCAGCTCCTGGCCCGGCGCGCCCGAGAGGTAGCTGCGCAGCTGCGCCTCGTTGTCGAAGACGTAGGGGATGGAGATCGCCGAGAACTTCGGATTGAAGTTGGCATAGAGCGATGTCGCGAGCAGCAGCATATCGAGCGAACCGCCGGCCAGCTGCTTTACGGCACCGGAGGGATCGCCGCCGTAGAGCGTGCCGTTCGGGAAGACCTTGACGGTCAGTTGGCCATTGGTCTTGGCGGCCACGAGTTCAGCGAATTTGTTGGCGGCAACGGTGATTTCGGAATTGTCTGGATCAGGCGTAGACAAGGTCAGCGTCGCTGCCTGGACGATCGAGGCGGTCAGCATGGTAGCCGCGGCCAACAGGCTGCGAAGTGCGAAGTGTTTCATTTTCATTCCTCCCTTTTGATAGTCTCAACTGGATGTCAGGCGGACTAGCCTCCGCCCCGGTTCATGCGTTGCAATTGAAGAATGACGCCGCTGTGATCGAGATCGCCGTCACCATCATCCACCATGGCTTGAAAAAGCCGATCAACCTCCTCGCTGACCGGTAGCGTCAATCCAAGGCTGCGCGCAAAGGCCAGCGCCGTCGATGTGTCCTTCACCTGATATTTCGCGGGCCCACCGGGCTGGAAATTGGCTTCCACCATGCGCAGGCCGTGCTGGCGGAACACAGTGGAGTCGGCGAACCCGCCGAGCAGAGCCTCGCGCACCCTGGCTGGATCGGCGCCGCCATGCTTGGCGAGCGTCAGCGCTTCGGCCACCGCGCAAATGGTCGAGGCGACGATCAACTGATTGGCAAGCTTGGTCAGCGCGCCGCTGCCCGCCGGGCCGACATGGGTCACCCGCCCGAGAAGAGCGAAGACCGGATGCAGCCGATCGACGACTGCGGCATCCCCGCCAGCCATGATCGCAAGCGTTCCCTCCCTGGCACCCTTCTCGCCACCCGAAACCGGCGCATCGACACAAGCCACACCGTGATCGACGGCCACCTTGGCCAGGGCCACGGCGGTCTCCACCGGAATGGAGCTCATGACGGCCAGGATCGCTCCCGGACGCATGGCGGAGATCACGCCATGCTCGCCCATCAGCACCGTCTCGCAGACGGGGCCGGAACTCAGCATGCAGATCACCACGTCGGCGTCCGCTGCGGCAGCGACGACATCAGATGCCGTGACCACGCCGCGGTCGCTCAATGCCGCCGCCTTTTCCGGCGTCCGGTTCCAGCCCGAAACAGCAAAACCTGCCTCGGCCAGACGCCCGGCCATGGGACCGCCCATGATGCCGGTGCCGATGACGGCAATGCGCTGTATGCTCTCGATCATTTGTCCTTCTCCCGCCATCACGGATAGTCCCGGCGTGAAAAGCGGACCGGCCGCTCCTCGACGATCAGCGACGGGAAAGCCTGCCGGAAACGCTCGAGATGCGGCGTTTCCAGATGAGCGTCGAAGGCGGCCCTGCTATCATAGACCTCGTAGAACACCACGGTATCTTCCGATCCTTCAGGGCAGATCACGTCGAACTGCCGGCAACCAGGCTCGTCTGCGGTAGAGTGCCTGGCGTCATCCCGCGCAGCTTCCAGGAAAGCCCGCATCTTGCCGGGCTTCACCTGGAATTCCGCGATCACGACAAAGGCTGGCGCGCTCATCTGGTCACCCGTGCTCACGCTGCCGCGCTCTTGGCCGGGCGGAAGCTACCTTCCATTTCCTGGCGCAGCTTCACCACGTCGAGGTCATTGACGATCTCGACGTCGTCGAACGAGACGATCTGATCCTTCTTGATCGGCCGCTTGAGCTTGACGTTATGGGCAAGACCGATCGGCAGGGCCTTGAGATCAAGGCTGCGGGTTGCCGGAATGGCATTGGCCCAGACGGCATAACCGCCCTCGCCATCCAGCATTTCGCCGGGCTGCATGTCCTTCTTGGCGGTCGCGACCGCATCGCCGCGAAACTCCTTGGAGCAACCGGTCGGCTCGTTGCGCAGCACTGCGGACAGGACGCTGATCGACGTCTCCAGGCCGATGATGTGGAACGGACGCCACATCGAGGCGTACCATCCCGAGGGATCGGTCAGCAGGCCATATTGCTTGAAGCAGGACCGCGCATATTCGTTATGCGCCTTGAAGGTGACGAACACGCCGTAGCGGATGTTATTGAACACCTCGCGGCCGTCCGGCTCCTGGCTGGCGGCAATGTCGACCAGACCCGAACGCGCCATGCGGCCACCGTCGGATGCCGGGCGGAAGACGCGAGCGAGATCGTGGAGGCCCGCGGGCGGGAAGGCCAGGCCATCATCCGGGCAATCCAGGCCGGTGCCATTGGCGACCGCAGCCATTTCGATCGCGGCCTTGGTGCCGTCGGTAAAGGAATTGTAGAGCTTCGGGTTGAGGTTGTCCGCAGCGACCTGTTCCTCCGTCCAGCCGAACAGACCCCAGACCGTATCCGGTGTGGAATAACGATAGCGCGGCTCGAAATTCATGCCCTTGCCGGCGGCGGTAATCTCGAAGCCGGTGGCGCGTGCCCAGTCGACCAGTTCGCAGATCAGCGCCGGCTGATCGCCGTAGGCCATGGAATAAATGAGCCCCTTGGCGCGAGCCTTCTCGGCCAGGATCGGGCCGACCATGACGTCGGCCTCGACATTGACCATCACCACATGCTTGTTGTGCTCGATCGCGCCCAGCGCATGGCGGGTACCGGCGATCGGATGGCCTGTCGCCTCGATGATGCATTCGATCTCGCCGCATTCGAACAGCGCCTTGACATCGTCGGTGATGAAGGTCGTGCCGTTCTTGACGGCATCGCCGGCGCTGATCGCGCTGTAGCGCTCCTTGGCCCAGCCAACCCGCTGCATGGATTCCTTGGCCTTTCCGACATCGAGATCGGCCACGGCAACCATGTGCAGGCCGGCAATGCGCTGGGCCTGGGCGAGCACCATCGACCCGAACTTGCCGGCACCGATCAGGCCGACCCTGACCGGACGTCCATCGGCGGCACGAAGCGAAAGCAGTGAATACAGATTCATTTCAACATCCTCGGGCTGGGGAATATCTTTTGCACAGAGCCCGGCCGGAGACCGATCGATAACAACCGCTCCCGGATTGCGGGGCATGGCTGCCCCTCCGGCGAATGCGGTTCCAGCGATGATAAAGTCTCCTCCCGGAGAACGCGGCAACCTGCCTGCGCCCCTCTCGGCCGCCTCCCACAAACGGCTTGTACCCAGACAGTAGGAGTGAAAAGCGGTTAGCTCAATTTAGAAGATTGGGAATATGCGTTAGATTTTCTAAGCATTCTTAAGCGAGCCAAGTTCAGGTCGCGTACCAGCTGACCAGCACCGCACAGCCATGTGTTTCTTGGGATTACTGGTGCAAAGCGTCGCTGGAAGCAGTGGGCGGTCATCGAGCCGTACGACAGGCAAGCTTGAATGGCGTCGGAGGCCTTCACCTGCCGACTTTACCCAAGACGGTCCGCTTCAGGTGTGCCAACCAGTTTGGCCGCGTCCATGTTCGCCTTTCGAAGCGCGTCGTTCATCGTTTTGCCAAACGCGATTTCCGCCGCGAGGACGCCGATAAATTCGTCTCCCGCCCCATGCGTGCTTTCAACGTTCACCCTCACAGCCGCAATGACGATCTCCTTTCCATCGCGGTTCGCGTAGGCGACACCCGAACCTCCAGCGGTGACGACAACCTCGGGAAAGAGCCGCACAAGTTTCCGTGCGGCCTCAAGGGCGCCGTCGAGTGTTTCAACGACCGGGACGCCGGCCAGCATTTCGGCCTCGATGGCATTGACGACGATGATATCGATGAGGGGTTGCAGCTCGTTCGACAGAACGCGTGCCGGGGCTGCATTGATCAACACGCACCCGCCTGCCTGCTTGACGGCCCTTGCCGCCGCAACGTTGGCGGCATCGGGAATCTCATTTTGCAGAACGAGAATTGTTGTCCGGCTGAGCAGATCGCGAGCCGCCAGAACATCATCTTCGCCAAGCGTCAGGTTGCTACCCGACACGATAACCGCACCATAGTCGCCCTCGTCATCGAAAATAGCGACGCTCATGCCGGTCGATTGCGAGGCGTCGCGCCGAATGAATGTGTGATCGACATTCCGACGGTCGAGATTCGAGATGAGAAATCGCCCGAAGCCGTCATCGGCGACAGCCCCGATCATGGAGGTGGCAATCCCTGTACGCGCAGCCGAAACCGCCTGATTGCCTCCCTTGCCGCCGCTTTTCGGATGCCAGGACGTCCCCGTTACTGTCTCGCCCTTGCGGGGCCGTGCCGGGCCGAAAACGGCGATATCGTAGTGAAGGCTGCCGAAAACGGTGACAACGGGCGAAGATGTCATAGGAGGCGATCTTTTCGTTTGGACGTTACGGCGGACATGGTGCGTTCAAGATTGCGTTCGGCTGCCTGATAGTCACGCTGGGCGACGGCGACGAAGATGGCATCGAGAATATTGAGCTGGGCGATGCGTGCCGCAGCATTTTCGCCCATCAGCGGCGACCCTTGCGCGGTGGAACACAGAACCACATCGGCGGACTGGGCGAGCGCCGAAGAGCCGTAATTGGTGATGGCAATGGTGCGCGCGCCGTTCCTGCGCGCGAGCTGGATCGCCTCGATCACCGCGATCGTATTGCCGGAATGGGAGAAGCCGATGGCGATATCGCCCTCCGCCAGCAGCGAGGCCGACATCAGCATCATGTGCGAATCGTCGAACACGCTGGCGCGCACGCCGATCCTTAAGAACTTGTGGGCCACGTCGCGGGCAATCTGCGCCGAGCCGCCGACGCCGTAGAAATCGCGCGTCGCTGCCTTATGGATCAGATCCGCCGCCCGGTCGAATGCTGCCATGTCGAGAATAGCGAGCGTTTCCTCGAGCGCGTGGATCGAGGTGCGAAACACCTTCTGGACGATTTCGAGCGAGGTATCGTCCACGGACAGTTCCTGGTGCATCTCCGCCGTCGGCTGCCGGTTGTACTGGCTAACGGCGGAGCGGAAGTCGCGAAAGCCGGAGAAGCCGAGCTTCTTGGTTATCTTGACCACCATGGCTTCGGAAACGCCGGCGTTCTCCGCGATCTGCTTGAGCGACGTCTCGTCGCTGAAATCCCGCATGGCGAAAACGGTATCGACGACCTTTGCTTCGAGCGGCGTCAAGAGCGGCATCATCATGCGGATGCGTGGTCCCACGGCCTTCATGTCGAAGCTTTCACCGTTCATCCCCGTCCCCTTGTCGCGCGATCGATTATCATTGCGGCGAGGATTATAAGGCCGGTGGCGAGCAGTTGATAGAAGGCTTGGACATTCATCAGGGTCAAACCGTTGCGCATCGCCCCAAGGATGATCGCGCCGAGGATCGTGCCGAGAATGCTTCCCTTGCCGCCCATCAGGGAAGCGCCGCCGATGGCCGCAGCGGCAATCGCGTCGAGTTCCCATAGATTGCCGAGGATAGGCTCGGCAGCCCCAAGACGCCCGATCAGGATCAGCGAAGCCAGCGCTGCCAGCCCGCCCGAAATGACGTAGGCTGTGATTTTGGTGCGCGCAATCGGAACGCCGGCCACATAGGCTGCCTCTTCATTGCCACCGACAGCCATCAGATATTCGCCGATCGGCGTCTTCTTGAGCAGGATCCAGGCGGCAATCGCCACGACCGCGACGATAATGACTGGCGTCGGAATGCCGAAGAGATTGCCGTTGAAGAGCGAGCGGAAGCCCGAGGGAATGCCGAGGACGGGATTGCCGCCGGTATAGATGAGCGCGATGGCCCGGTAGGTACTGAGCGTGCCGAGCGTGACGATGAACGGCTGCAGGCCGACATAGGCGACGAGCGCGCCGTTGATGAAGCCGCAGACGATGCCCACGCCGAGACCCGCGAGGATCGCCAGGGGTATCGGCGTGCCGGCGAGCAGCAGGGTCGCGGTGATGACGGCGGAGATCGCGGCCGTCGGACCGACCGACAGATCGATGCCCCCCGAAATGATCACCAACGTCATCCCAAGCGCCAGGCACGCATTGATGCTCGACTGCTGAAGAATGTTGACGAGGTTTCGCTCGGACAGGAATTCCGGGACGAGTGCGGCGAATACCACCATGATGACGATGAGGCCGATCAGCGTTCCCGCGTCGCGCAGCGAAAACGAGAAGCGGCGGAAGGCCGGTGTTGACTCTGCAGCGTTCGACGAACTGGTCATTGTATGTCCTATCTGGGTATGTCCTATCTGGTTCACGCGGTCTGGGCGGCACGTGTATCCGCCGCACCGGCATTCGCCCCCGGAATGGCGTGCGCAACGATCGCGCTTTCTGTGAGCCGGTCGCGTGGAATACAGGCAGCGACCCGACCTTCCCGCACGACCAGCACGCGGTCGGAGAGCCGGATAATCTCAGGCAATTCCGAGGACACGACGATGATCGAATGGCCTTCGCGGGCGAGATCCTCGATCAGGTGATAGATCTCGGACTTGGCGCCGACATCGATGCCGCGCGTGGGCTCGTCGAACAGCAGGATCTGCGATTTGGCCGCCAGCCATCGGGCGATGATCGCCTTCTGCTGGTTGCCTCCGCTGAATAGCCGGATCGGCCGATCCAGTTGGAACGGTCTCAGGTTGACGCGCTTCAACAAATCCTGCGCGGTCGCACGAAGCTTGCCCGTGCTGATCATGCCGCCCGCGGAAAAGCTGGAGAGCGAAGCGAGCGCCATGTTGGTGCTCACGGGACGCAGAGGAATGATCCCTTCCCGCTTGCGTTCTTCCGGCACAAGACCGATGCCAGCCGCAATCGCCTCGCGTGGCGTGGCGAAGCGCACTGCCTTGCCGTCGATGGCGATCGATCCGGCGCTCAGGCGGTCGGCGCCGGCCAAAAGCCGCAGCAGTTCCGTTCGGCCTGAGCCCACGAGCCCGGCAATGCCGAGCACTTCGCCCTTGAGTAGCGTGAAGGACACATCGCGGATCTTCGTTGCCGACGAGAGGTTCTTCGCCTCGAGCTTGACCGTATCGGTCACGAAGGAATTGTGTTCCTCCTGCATCAATTGACGACCGACCATCATCGCGATGACGTCCTTTTCCGACGCAGTCTTGAGATCGACCTTGCCGACCAGCTTGCCGTCGCGCATGACGCTGGCGCGTTGGCAGATGCGGAAAACCTCGTCCATCTTGTGGGAGACATAGATGATCGAGACGCCTCTCGCCGAGAGGCTGGCGATCACCTCCGCCAGGCGGTCGAACTCGGTCGGCGTCAAGCTGGAGGTCGGCTCGTCCATGGCGACGACCCTCGCGTTGTCCAGCAGCGCACGGCCGATCTCGACAATCTGGCGCTGCGCCACCTTAAGGGAGGAGATTGGAGCGGCAGGATCGATGCTCCTGTCGATCATCGATAACGCTTCAGCGGCGCGCGCCTCCTGCTGGCGGCGTGAGACGAACAGGCCCCCCATGCGGGTCAGCGAATGACCGAGGAACATATTCTGGGCGACACTCAGATGCGGCACCTGCTGCAGTTCCTGGTGAATCATCGCGATGCCGGCCCCGCGGGCATCCATCGGCTTCTTGAAGGCAACGCCCTGGCCATCGATCAAGACCATTCCGGAGGTCGGGCGAAACACGCCGGAGAGTATCCGCAGAAGGGTGGATTTGCCGGCGCCGTTTTCGCCAAGGAGCCCGTGGATCTCGCCGGGTGCAACGTCGAACGACACGTCGGTGAGGGCGTTCACACCGGGAAAGCTCTTGGAGATCGTCTCGAATCTCAGTCGGGGGATCATCGTTCCACCTCGTTCACTAAACCCGGATGCCGGCCTTGACGGCCGGCATCCATTCGACGTTCGTTACTTGGCCGTCTTGGCATCTTCCATCAGCACCGCGCGGACATCGACGTTCGCACCCTGGTAGCGGCTGAGATTGTCGGCGGTGATGAGGGCCTGCGGCGTGGCGACGACGCGGGGCAGCTTCTGGCCGGCGACAAGGCGGAGCGCGGTTTCGAGCGCGACTTCGCCTGTCAAGACCGGAAAGCTGTCGACCGTGCCGGTCAGTTCACCTGCCTTGATCGAGGAATAGGCATCGGAAATTCCGTCGGTACCGAACACTGCGACCTTGCCGGCAAGGCCGGCGGCCTTGACGGCTTCCACGATGCCGAGCGCCATGCCGTCATTGTTGGCATAGAAACCGACGAGATCTGGATGCTGGTTGAGAATGTTGGTAGCGGCATCGTAGGACGTCTGACGGTCCCAGTTTCCGGGAACGCTGGCGACGACTTTAAACTTGCCGCCTTCGCTGATGGTCGACTTGAAGCCGTCGGTGCGCTGGACGGCAGCGTAGACACCGGCCTGACCTTCGACAATCGCCACCTTGCCGCCCTGGGGACGGTTTTTAATGAACCACTTGGCGACGCGGACGCCATTGTCGCGCTGGACGTTACCGACATAGTGCTCGGCCTGGGGGATGACCGCGTCGTTGACGTTGACGACCGGAATCTTGGCGGCCTTGGCCTGTTCGATCACCGGCTGCAGGTTGGCGTCCGTCTGCGGCGAGACCAGCAGGACGTTATAGCCTTGCGTGATCATACCTTCGGCGATCGTCAGCTGGCCGAGCTGGTCGCCCTCGCTCTGGGCGGCCTGATAGACGACGGGCACGTGGACCTTCTTGCCGAGGGACACATAGCCTTCGCCGAGCGACCGCCAGTATTCGTTGGTCAGCGTCTTGGAAACGGCTCCGGCCTTCGTGCCCTCGGGCAGTTTGGGGAATGGGCCGAGCTTGGCTTCAAGCTCCGACCAGTCCATGCGATTCTTTTCGGTATCGGAATTCAGCGGCGCGAGATCCTGCGCGACGGCTGCGCTGAACAGGAAGCTGGCGGCGAGGCCGGCAGCAAGGGTCGTCTTCATAAAGGTCTTCATCGGTTCCTCCCGGATGGTGTCGATCGGCACGCCTTCGGCATGCCCTGGGTTCAAGGTTCTTAAGGTTTCAAGAATTTCAGCGTTCGGGCGGCTCAGCCGAGCATCAGCTCCTGGACAACGGCCTGCGCAGATACGGCATCCTGTCGGTCAATCGCCTCGGAAAGGCGGTTGTCCTGCTCGAGGCGATCCACCACCGTCAGCATCCGCTTGACGGTCTGGATGTTTACCTCGCATTCGTGGACCGGATCGAGACCGGTCATATCGGGAAACGTGTCGAAATAGATCGCGCCGTCATAGCCGTCCTTACGGATCTGACGCAGAAGCTCGATCGTCTGCTGGGCATGCACCGCGCCGACCATCAGGCCGTCGTCGCGCTTGGCATAGCCGTCGTTGAGATGAACGCCGAGAAGCCGGCTGTATCGGGCGATGAGAGCTGCGGCAAAGGCCGGCTGCTCGTCGGCATAGAGCACATGGGCGAAATCCAGCGTCACGCCCAGATTGGGCATATCGACGTCCTTGATCGCAAGAAGCGTGGTCGCGCAGTCGGGCATCAGGCTGTAGGAGCGTGGCTCGTTCGGTTTGTATTCGATGCTGATGCGGCAGTCGGGATCATGGGCGCAAACTTCACGAATTCCATCTACTTCGTGTTGCCACAACATATGATAGTTCGCCTGAAAGGCATAATCGAAACCATCCTGTCCGAGCCAGAGCGTCATCAGGTTGCTGCCGGCGGCGCGCGCCGCGTCGATGCCTTTCTTCGTCAAGTCGATCGCCTCGCGGCGAACCGCCGGATCGGGGTTGGTGAAGGCGCCGATCTTGAAGGCCGGATTGGTATAATAACGCATGGCGAAGCCGTTGATCGCCAGGCCGAGATCGCCGATCATCCCGGCCAGAAGCGACGGATCATCGGCAACATGGTCGGGATAGTTGAGATCGAGATCCGTCAGACCTTCGACCTTGGCTGCGCGCGTCGCCATCTGCATCATTGTCGGCTTGCCCGAAAGATCGGGCCATTCGGCCTTCGGCTTCGAGGCAAAGGAATTCAGTCGGGTGGCAAATCTCGGTTCTGGCACGGGTCTGGCTCACTTCAATCACTACAAATGAAACTTCACAAGATTATCATTATTTGTAAAGTTATAATTGTTGTGCAGCGCACCAATTCGTATGACGACACTCCAGAGATCTGTTTCCGGCCTTTTCCCGTGATGCACGAACGCGCGCGTAAGCAGCCAGCCGGGATCGGCAGCTACGGCTGGACGAACCTCGAAACTGGCCTTGGAAAGTTTCAGTCGGCTGCACCGGCAGGACCTCGGCGTCAGCCCGCCATCACCGCCTCGATCTCGGCAAGCGTGGGCATTGCGGGGGCCGTTCCGCGTCTCGTGACGGCGATGCCGGCGGTGGCGCAGCCCAAGCGGACGGCATCGAGCGGTGCCGCGCCCCGCGCAAGCGCTGCAGCAAAACCGCCGACGAAAGCATCGCCGGCGCCGGTCGTATCAATGACCGGGCCGCAGGAGACGGCGGGCACATGAGTGGATTGCCCAGCATTGTGGAACAAGACGCCCTGCCCGCCGAGCGTGATGACCGCCGTACCGACACCATGCGACAAAAGCACATCGCCCGCGCGCTTTGCATCCTCCAGGGTTTCGAGCGGAAATCCGACCAACGCTGCGGCTTCTGTCTCGTTGGGGACGATATAGTCGCAGAGCCCGTAGATCTCCGCTGGAAAGACGCCCGCGGGCGCGGGGTTGAAGATCGTGGTGACACCGGCCCGCCTTGCGATTTCGAGCGCCCGATGGGCCGCCGGTGCGGGCTGTTCTAGCTGGGTGATGAACACGGCGGATAGCTCGATGGTACCCCGCGCTGCCTCGACATCCTCGACGTCGATCGTGCCGGCCGCTCCGGCATAAACGATGATCGCGTTGTCGCCGGTACGGTCGTTGACATAGATGAAGGCAGCGCCGGTCGGATGGTCGTCCATGACGGTCAGCTTCGCCGTCACACCGGCCTGCTCGTAGGTCTTGAGCGCCAGATCACCGAATGTGTCGCGGCCGATCTTCGAGATGAAGGACACGTCGGCCCCTGCCCGCGCGGCAGCCACCGCCTGATTGGATCCCTTGCCGCCCGGCCCGACGGAAAAGCCGCTGCCGGCGATGGTCTCACCCAGGGCTGGCATGCGCGGCGCGAGATAGGCCGTGTCGGCGACGAAAATGCCGAGAATGGAAATTCCGGTTCCCATGCCGAAAACCTCACACGCCTGCAGGCGGGATGACGCCCTTGGTGAACAGGAAGCAGCCATAGAAGCGGGTTTCGCCGGTCGAGATCACGCAATAGGCCTTCTTGGCCAGATCGTAGAAAGCGAAGCGCTCGATGCCGTACATGGGCGAAGGCCTGCCTTCCGCCCGGTCGATCTCCGCCTGCACCTCGCCTTGCACGGTCGGAATTTCGCCCGGCGCGCCCATGACTTCCATGCGACCGGCAGAATTCTGGAGCGGCGTGTCGAGCGGCAGCACCGAGAGAATGGCACGGATCGCGTCACGAGCCGAGAGATTGGCAATGCTGAGCGGCCGGCCGACGACCGTCTGTCGGGCGACGCTGTCGCTCGGGAAGTTGGTGTCGGAGACGACCAGCGTGTCGCCATGCCCCATGGAGCGAAGCGCGTGCAGCACGTCGGCGTTCAGCGCCGGATGAATATTCTTGAGCATAATGTCCTCCTCAATGCCATTTATTTGACGGCGCCCGCCGTCAGCCCCTTGACGATATAGCGCTCCAGAAAGATTCCGACGAGGACCAGGGGCATGATCGCGGCCGTGGCGATGGCGGCCATCGACCACCAGTTGATCCCCTGCGACCCGGTCTGGCTGGCCACCATCACCGGCAGTGTCTTGGCATTCGAACTCGTCAGCAGCGCAGCAAAGAAATATTCGTTCCAGCACAGAATGACCGAAAGGATGAAAGCTGCCACCATGCCGGGCAGCGCGATCGGCAGAACGATCCGCAGATAAGCGCCCCAGATCGAGCAGCCATCCACCAGTGCCGCCTGTTCCAGCTCGACCGGAATCGTGTCGAACTGGTCGCGCATGATCCAGATCACGATTGGCAGTACCATGAGCGTATAGACGAGGATCAGACCGATCAGTGTATCGAGCAGCAGCAGGTTTTTGTAGAGAACCAGGAACGGCATGGCGAGCACGACCGGCGGCAGGATCAACTGCGACAGGAAGAAGAAGGAAATATCCTTGTTCGCCATCCAAAGGAACTTGTAGGAGAACCGGCTGAGCCCGTAGGCCGCCAGCGACCCAATGAGCACCGCCAGGAACGAGGCCCCGGCGGACGCCACGATACTGTTGAAAAACCGGCGGAGGAACTCGTCCCGCACGGTTGATGGCGCAAGGATCGTATCCGGCGAGAGGCCCAGCGAACGCCAGCCTCTCCAGTCCGGCGTGAAGTCCACGAACGGGATCAGATGCCCCTGCGTGACGTTGACCGCTGTCTTGAACGAGGTCGTGATCGTCCAGTAGATCGGAAAGAGCGAGACGAAGGCCCAGAAGACCAAAGCCGCATAGATCAGCAGGCTGGTGGTCAGGAATTGCGGGCGCCGCGACCAAAGACTTCCCGGCTTATCGGATGTTTCAGCGGTGATCGCCATGGGCTTCGCCTCAATTTTCACGTTGCATCCATCGGCTCGCCCCTTTGAGGATGAGCGCGACGAAGATGATGATGATGACGAGATAGAATTCCGCAAGCATGGTCCCGTAGCCGACATTGGAACGGTCACGATATTCCCGGAAGATGAAGCTCGACACGGTATCCGTCGCCCCGCCCGGTCCGCCGGCGGTGACGTTGATGACGATATCGGCGAGCTTCAGCTGGAAGATAATGCGCAGGATGATCGCCGTCATACTGACCGGAAGCATCAGCGGAAAGGTAATCTCCTTGAAACTCTGCCAGCCGGACGCACCGTCGACTTTTGCCGCCTCCTTGATTTCGGACGGAAGCGCCTGAAGGCCGGCAAGCAGCAGGATCATCATGAACGGGATCGATACCCAGGCGTCCATCGCCATGATCGCGGTGCGCGCAAGCCAGGGCGTCGAGAAAAAGGCCGGGTTGTCCCAGCCGAGATGGCGCGCGAGCGTCGCGGCCGGGCCGAACCGATACTCCATCAGCGACTTGCCGATCATCCAGCTGACGGCCACCGGGCTCAGCATCAGCGGCAGGAGAAAGGCGACACGGAAGAATTTTCGGGCCTTGATCTCGGTGTTGAGCAAGAGAGCCAGCCCGAAGGCGATGGCATATTGAACGAGTACCGAGAGAACGTAGTAGACCATGTTCAGGAGCGCGTTCCAGAAATACACGTCCGCAAACAGCGCCCGTAGATTGTCCAGCCCGTTGAAACGTCGGCCGGCCGCCGCGCTCAGATTCCAATCCGTGAAGGCGATATAAAGCCCGAAGACGGTCGGGAAAACCACCATGGCGACGGTGAAGAGGATGGCTGGAAGGACGAAAACGGCGCGCTGGCCTGCCTCTCCGCGGATCATCACCTGGCTCGCACACAAGGCCACCGCCCAGAAGATATAGGCAAACAGCAGCGATCGCCAGCTGACAAGCCCGAGCGCCGTAACCCCGCCCGCCTCGAGGATCTGAAGAACGAGGACGGCGAATAACAAGATGCTCGCGGCAACGATCAAAAGCCGGCCGCGCCGGGCGGCGGTGTGCTGGACCGTCGTCCGCTCCACGGGGCTGATGGCTGGCGTAACCGTATGCGACATAGGCAAGACCCTTGGGGCAGAAGGCGTGCTGAAGCGGGCAGAGGCTCAGGCGACACGACTCTGCGCCGCCTGAGATCATTAAGGAGACAGCCGAAACTGCCCCGCGGGTGTCAGGCCCCGAGCGAGGCCTTGTAGAGCGCGAGCTGCTTGTCGCGGCCGAGCTGATCAGTGATCTTTTCCCATGCCGCAGCAATCGCATCGGCACCGGCCTGAGCGGTCGCCCGTCCGGCGAATACCTTGGCGAGTTCGTCTTCCGCGACGCTGTAATACTGGAAGATGCCCGGAATGCGCGGCTCGATTGCAGCGTTCGGGTGGTTGTAGGAATTCGACTGCGAAGCGAGATAGCCTGAGATGAACGCCTCGTCGTAACCGGCCGACACCCATTCCTTGATGTTGAACTGGCTTTTACGATAGCACTGGAAGCCGGATGGATAGGCGGCCGTCCAGAGCGCCAGGTCCTTGCCGCCAAGATGGGCGGCCGCACTCCATGCCGCCCTCTTCTTTTTCTCGTCTCTATCGACCCGAGCCATCACATAGACGCCCCATCCGAGATAGGCCATGTTCGGCGCATGGTTCGGTCCGCTTGCGAGCTTTTCCCATTTGCCGGTCTTGGTGTTGTAGACATCATCCGATCCCGGAAGAATATCGAAGCCGATGGTCTCCCCGACGACGGAGCTGTCGCTGGTGCGCGCGCTTGCGCCCACGTCCCCCCACCAGGAAACCATGGAACCGGTGCCGGCCAGAAATTGCTGGAAGGCTGTCGTGCCCGGGTCGGCATTGAGCTGGTCGCCCGCTTCCGATGGTAGGGCGTCGATGATGTCCTGGATCGCGCGGACCCATGCCGGGTTGTTGATCCGCGGCTTCATCGTATCGGTGTCGAATAGCCAGGCCTTGTCATTGGGATGCTTGGCATAGGCGGTGGCGCGGCTGCCGAGGAAGTAGAAGCCGAAACCGCCCCAAGCCTTGGGCGCGTCGAGATAGCCGACCGCTTCCATGCCGCCGACGGTCTTGCCCTTGAGGAACTTGGTGACCTCCTGAACCTTCTGCCAGGTCTTTGGAACACCCCACTCACCCTGGTGGCCTTCGTCCTTCCAGGCTTTCGCGAGGCCGGCATCGGTGAAGTAGTCGGTGCGGTAGTTGAAGTTGTGGCAATCGCCATCGACCGAGACGCGGTAGGTCTTGCCGTCCCAGGTGCCGACCGGCGCCTTGAGGTAGTCGACATAGTCGTCCATGTCGATCTGGGCCTTGACCCAGTCCGGCATCTCCGACGCCAGCCCCTTGCCGCAGACATCGCCCTCGAACGGCGCGCCCATTTCGAGCAGGTCGAAATCGACCGTACCCGTGGCGATCGCCTGCTGCAGGCGTGGACTGTAGTCGGCTTGCGCGAGGTCGATCCACGTGATCCTGGCGCCGGTATAGTCTTCCCAAGGCTTGAGGAAGCCCCGGAACAAGACGTTATGCAGGTTCTGGTTGTTCAGCCCCATGAAAGACAGCTGGACGCCAGCGAACTCGCCCTGTTTCACGCTCTTCTTCGTCGCTTCCAGGCACATCCCACCGACCTTCTGCCAATCGGCGTCGGTTGGAGACCCTTTGCCGACGCCCGGCACCTGCAGGATCTGGCTACGCAGCGACGCATCCTGCGCAAAGGCCGTTCCAGGCAAACCGAGCATGCCGCTCGTTGCAGCCACTGCACCGAGGCTTGCACTCGTCTTCAGAATGGCGCGCCGGCTGAGGCCGATCGCCATCATTCTCTCGAAATCACTGACTTTCATGTGGGTCTCCTCCCTTTGATAGAACGCCACCGTTCGTGGCTGCCGGCGCCCCCTCCTCGAAGCGCCGGCCAAACTCTCAGTCGAGCCTTAGTCCGCTCTCGGCATCGAACAGATGGACGAGGGTCGCGTTCGGCGTCATCGCGATCACGTGGTCCGAGGGTTCCTCGATGCGGTCGCGAAAAACACCGATGATCTTCTGCTGCCCGAGCTTTGCAAAGACCTGCGTTTCCGATCCGGTCGATTCCACGACCGTCACGTGGGCGCTGACCGCGCCGCCGAGCGTGAAATGCTCCGGCCGGATGCCGTAAAAAGCCGGCCGCCCGTCCGAACCCGCAGGCGCGCGGTCGAGCGGCAGTCGAATGCCCTCATCGGTCTCGAAGAACGGCTCCGCGGCGGCGCGGATATGCCCCTTGATCAGGTTCATCGACGGGGAGCCGATGAAACCGGCAACGAAGGTGTTTGCCGGCGTATCGTAGAGCGTCCGCGGCGAACCGATCTGCTCGACGCGTCCGTCGCGCAGCACCACGATCCGGTCGGCCATGGTCATGGCCTCCACCTGATCGTGCGTCACATAGATCATGGTCGTCGCCAGCCGCCGCTGCAATTCCTTGATCTCGGCGCGCATCTGTACGCGCAGCTTGGCGTCGAGGTTGGAGAGCGGCTCATCGAACAGGAACACCTTGGGATCGCGCACGATCGCCCTTCCCATCGCCACACGCTGGCGCTGGCCCCCGGAAAGCTGGCGGGGATAACGCGCAAGATACGGCATCAGGTCGAGTATCTCGGCAGCCTTGCGCACGCGCTCGTCAATATCCGCCCTGGTCTCGCCGCGCATCTTCAGGGCGAAACCCATGTTCTCGGCCACCGTTTTATGCGGATAGAGCGCATAGCTCTGAAATACCATGGCGATATCGCGGTCCTTCGGCGGCAGGTCGTTGACCACCTTGCCGTCGATGCGAATATCTCCGAAAGTTATCGGCTCGAGACCGGCGACCATGCGCAGCAGTGTCGATTTTCCGCAACCGGACGGCCCCACCAGAACGACGAATTCGCCGTCGGGAATTTCGACGGAAACACCATGGATCACCGTCAGGCTTCCATAGGCCTTTCCGACATTGACGATATTCATCGATGCCAAAAGCTGTCCTCCTCCTGCGGCGCCGCGCACTCCTCGCGCCGTTTGATCGATCCTCCTGGAGGGCGGCGACAGGTAAAGCCATCAGCTAGACCTGTCGCCATCCGGCTTATCTTGGGAGGACGTCATCCGCCCCATAGACTTCACATAGTGGCAAAATATTGTAAAGTCTCTCGGTCGAGATTTCTTTGGTACCTGCCGGGGCGCATTCTCAGCGGCTTCGCTGAGCCAGTGAAAAGCCGCAATCTATCTAGATCGCCAGGGATAACGGAGAAAAAAATGCACGGAGGAGACCGCTGCAGTTACGAACATTACAAACATTCCTTCATTCGTAAAGAATTGATCTGATCCAGAGGGAGAATAACGAGGTGCTGAGGGGAATCGATCCGGTGTTAAATGCTGAACTGATGCATGCTTTGATGCTGATGGGGCACGGCGACCAACTGGTCTTGTGCGACATCAACCATCCCGCACAGACAATCGCCCGACATACAACCTACAGCCGTCTCATCGACGTTTCCGGCTGCGGCCTCGAGCGTCTTGCGGAAGCTGTTCTGAAACTCTTTCCTCTTGATACCTTCGTCGACGCACCGGTGAAACGGATGCAAGTTGTCGGTGACGTCGCTGGTCAGGCGCCAATCTTCGCGACAATACAGAAGGTCATAGATCAAGCTGAAGGACGACCCGTCCAAATGGAGGCATTGGAGCGTTTCACTTTTTACGAAGAAGCAAAAAAATCGTTTGCGATCGTAAGAACCTCCGATCCAGGCCCCTATGGATGCTTCATTTTCAGCAAAGGCGTTATCTAGTTTTTTCAGCGAACGAATTGCTGCGAAGGCTTGCGCTCGAGCTCACCGCCTCATATAGTCATGATGGTCATTATAGTCAGGAGCGAGCAATGCGGCCATCAGCACACGATGATAGGATCTGGACGGTCGCTGGCGCCAAAGCAAAACTCTCCGAGGTCATCGAGCGAGCACAATCAGCGCCCCAGACAATCACGCGGAACGGAAAACCAAGCGTGGTTGTCGTTTCGGCGGAAGAATGGCAGCGGAAAATAGCACGCAAAGGATCACTTGCAGAATTCCTCATGGACTCGCCGCTCCGCGGTGCCGGCTTGGATCTGGATCGTGAACGCGATGAGCCACGTGACCTGCCGCTGTGAGACTGCTCATCGACACCAACGTTCTGTCTGAAGTAACAAAGCCCCGTCCCGACGCACGCGTTTTAGAGTGGCTTGGCGGACTCGACGAAGACCGCGCCTATATCAGCATCATATCAATCGCAGAAATCCGCCGAGGCGTCGCTTTGATGGACAGCGGGCGAAAACGCGACACTCTGGCGGAATGGCTTTCGCATGACCTGCCGCAGCGTTTCGAGGGGCGGGTGATTCCGGTGGAAGAGCCTGTCGCCCTATCATGGGGCGATCTCATGGCATTTGCCAAACAGAGTGGCCGCGGACTGGCTTCAATGGACGGATTAATCGCCGCCACCGCGATAGCACACCATCTCACCTTCGCGACGCGCAACACCAAAGATTTTGAAGGTTTCGGTATTGATATGATCAATCCGTGGAACGGCTAGGAAGGTCACGCCGGCGCAAGACGGGCTCCTGATCGGCGAACCGCTATCAGTGCCCGCAGCCCCCGCGTCAATCTCGCTCGAGGCTTGGCGGCTTACGCCGCAAGCTGACCGGACTCTGGCTCATGACGGCGAGATGGCCGCAAAATCTTTCAGCTGCAGTTAACCTGACATCACCGCTCGGTAAGTTACTGGACTGAACCAGCCGGACGTTGGCAATTGTAGGCGTCAAACGGCGTCAACACGAGCCTTACGCCAAACCTCGAACCGCTCGAGGGTTTCCTTGTTTGGCGGATAGACGCCAAGTGTCGATTTGCCAGACTCGATCTCCAGCTTCAGGAACTCCTCCTGCTCCTCCATTGCAACGGCCTCGTCAGCGATCTCGTTCACATATTCCCGAGGGATGACGATGACAGCCTCGCTGTCGCCGAAGATGATATCGTCGGGATAAACCGCAACACCGCCGCAGGCGATCGGCTGGTTCATATCCGAGGCGTGGTGGGCAACCAGATTGGCCGGCGCCGCCGGGCCCATGCAATAGGTCGGGAGCCCGAGCTGGGCGATATCGGCCGTGTCGCGAACGCCGCCATCCAGCACAAGGCCAGCGCATCCGCGGTAGACAAGGCGCCGAGCCAGCATCGCGCCAATCCCGGCAATCTCCGCCAGCGAGCGGCAATCGAACACGAGGACGTGCCCCTCGGGCATCGTGTCGATCGCCTTGCGCTGCTGGTTGGACGGATCGGAACTGTAGGTCGAGCCGTCGATATCCTCTCGGGCTGGAATGTAGCGAACGGTGACGGCCGGGCCGATCATCGGCTTGGCGGCGGTGGCCAGCGGTCGCACGCCGCGAACCGCGGTGTTCCTGAGCCCACGCTTCAGCAGCAAGCTACTCAGGGTCGCAGAATTTGTCCGCAAAAGCTTTGCGTAAACCAATGGGTCCAAAGCCGTCATGATAACCTCCGTTTGTCGGGCTGCGAGGTCTAGCATAACGACACGATAGTTCAATAAAGAATTTTTAGTCTCTTATTTGGACATTGGATGAATGCCGTTGATAGCCTTCATCACCATGGCAGCGGCGTCGAGGACCTCGCGCTTGATTGATCGAGCGCGCTCCGGCGTCGCCTCGCCGATGAACGGCACGCTGACGGTGGCGACCAAGCGACTTGCTGAATCGAATATGGGAGCGGCGAAAGCTCGCAGGCCTAGATTGGATTCCTGATTGTCTTCCGCACTTCCGCTGCGGCGAATTTCAGCGAGCGCTTCCTTCAACGTCTCAGGATCGGTGATCGTATACGGCGTCCGGGCCTCCAGCCCGCCGGCGCAGTAGACCTCGATCTCGTTGTAGTCGGAATAGGCCAGAGCAAGCTTGCCGGCTGCACCGACATGCTTGCGCGAACGCCCGCCGACCTTGATGAACAGGGCGTAGTCGCCAGGGCTGGAAGCCGCAAATATCGTCATCATTTCATTACCTTCGGGTGCCGCCAGCCTGAAGGATTCGTAGATCCCGTCGGCCGCGGCCGCCAGGATCGGCCTCGCCGCCTCGATCAGCGTCACCCTATCCGCGCCGGGCGAAATACGCCGCGCGAGCTGCACGAATTTCGGCCCCAGCTCGTAGGAAGCTCCGCCATTCACCCGAGCCACAAGCCCATGTGCGGTCAGTGAATTGAGGATGCGGTATACGGTCGAACGAGGCACTCCGAGCTGATCGACCAATGCGCCGAGCGAAATCCCGGTCCTCGCATCGGCGACCGCCTCCAGTAGATGCGCCGTCTTTTCCACCACCGGAGACCCATGCTTTGGTTCAATCATGAACTTCAAATTCCATATGCGGATTGCTTGCCTTGACTTCTTGAGATCGAACGAGCATGTTGGGGTCGCAAGTGTCATATTTGACACTACGCACTTGCAGGAGGAAGTAAAGCCATTTGAGCGCGGCTGTCCCCGCGGACCCGGATGACTTTGAGGAAGAGATCACCGAAGCGCCGTATGCGGTTCGATTGGATTTGGAGGAGGGCTTTTATGAAGAAGATCATGGGTATCCATGCGTTGAGCATGGGGCTTGCAATGTCGTTGGCGGCAAGCGTCGCAATTCCCGCTCGCGCGGCCCCGGACAAACTGACGGTCGTGGTGACGGACGAGCCGAAATCGCTCGATCCCTGCGATACGGACCTCTCGGGCAATTCACGCATTCTGCACAACAACATCACCGAAGCGCTCGTCAATCTCAGCCCCAAGGATGGTTCTGTCGTCCCGAGCCTCGCCACCAGCTGGCGGCAGGTCGATAGCCTGACCTGGGAGTTCAAGCTGCGCCAAGGCGTGACCTTCCACGACGGCAAGGCGTTCGATGCCAATGCGGTTATCGCGGCTCTGAAGCGGGCTCAGGATCCGGCGCTCGCCTGCGAAGTGGGACAAGCCACGCTAAAGGGCATCAAACTCAATGCAGAAGCCGTGAACCCAACGACCATCCTCATAAAGACGGACATTGTCGAGCCAATCCTCCCGAACAAGCTGTCCGCCCTGGACATCGGTTCGCCGGCAACCCCGAGCGACGCCAAGACGCGCAACCCAGCTGGAACCGGACCTTACAAGCTGGTCGCGTGGACGCCCGGCCAGTCCGTCGGTCTCGTGGCCTATGAAGGCTATTGGGGCGACAAGCCTGCAATTCCCAAAGCGACGATCATCTGGCGCTCCGAGTCCGCGGTGCGGGCGGCGATGGTCGACACCGGCGAAGCGCAGATCGCCTATGAAATCGCACCCCAGGACGGCACCACCGGACAGGATCACGCCTTCCCAAACGCCGAAACCTCGCTGTTGAGGATCGACGCGCAGATCGCGCCCCTCAACGACAAGCGCGTTCGCGAAGCACTCAACCTTGCGATCGACAGGGATGGCCTCATCGGAACGATCTTCCACAAGGACGCTCAAAAGGCGATGCAGGTCGTGCCACCATCGGTCTTCGGCTTCAATCCTGACATTCCCGTTTGGAACTACGATCCGGAAAAGGCGAAGTCCTTGCTTGCGGCCGCCAAGGCGGATGGCGTGCCGGTCGACAAGGAGATCGTCATCTACGGCCGTATCGGCATCTATCCGAACTCGTCCGAAAGCCTGGAGGCTATTCAAGCCATGTTGGCGGATGCCGGTTTCAACGCTCGGCTTGAAATGCTCGAGACAAGCCCGTGGCTAAAGCGGCTGCTGAAGCCGTGGAACAAGGATCGCCCGCCCTCGATCCTGCAGACGCAGATCGACAATGCCGAGGGCGATGCCGTGTTCACGCTGCCGAACCGCTTTACCACGGATGGCAACCAGTCGACCATCACGGACGCCGGTCTCGACAAGCTGATCGCCGATGCTTCGAAGGCGACCGGTGAGGAGCGCAAGAAGCTGTTCCAGCAAGCCTTCAAGTACATCGCCGTCGATACGGTCAACATCGCACCGCTCTTTCACATGGTCACGATCGCCCGTGTCGCCAAGAACGTGAACTATACGCCTGATGTGCAGGCCGGCAACGAGATCAAGCTGAAGTCGATCAGCTACCGCTGATCTGCCCGGCCGACGGCTTGTATGTCGCTTGAGGAGAGCGGATGTCCTTCACCTATTTCCTGAAACGTGCGGCCTTCGCGGCGCTCGCGCTCGCGGCGCTGATGACATCCGCCTTCTTCCTGGTGCGGTTGACGGGCGATCCCGTCAATCTCTACCTGCCCGTCGACGCTTCGGATGCGGCGCGCGAAGCCATGCGCATCCGTCTTGGGCTCGATCGCTCGCTCCTGGCCCAGTTCTTCGATTGGGCTTGGGATATCCTCAGCCTCGATTTCGGAATGTCCCTCTGGCACAATCGCCCGGCCATGGACGTGGTGCTGGAGGCGCTGCCGAACACGCTGGCACTTGGCGCCATCGCCTTGGCTCTGGCCTTCACCGCCGCGATCGTCATGGGATCCATTGCTGCCGTGAATGCCGGTGGCTGGATCGACCGGGGCGTCAATGTCCTGTCGCAGGCAGCCGCAAGCGTGCCGGATTTCTGGCTCGGCCTGATGGGCGTGCTTCTTTTTGCGGTTACCTTCCGCATTCTGCCGACGTCAGGCTTCGGCGGCCCGATTTACTGGGTGCTGCCCGTCGCGTGTCTGTTTGCCCGACCTTTCGGAACTCTGGTGCAGATCGTCCGCGGCTCGATGATTGAAGCGCTGAATGCGACATTCGTCCGGACGGCGCGGGCCAAGGGCGCGCGTGACGGACGGGTCACCTTCGTGCACGCGCTCCGCAATGCTCTCCTGCCGGCGGTCACGGTGACCGGCGACCTTGCCGCCCAGTTCGCCGGCGGCGGCGGCGTCGTCGAGGTGGTCTTCGGGTTTCCCGGCATCGGCAAACTCCTGATCGACGGCATTCTGAAACGCGACTTCGCGATCGTCCAGGCATCGATCTTTGCCGTCGCGGTCGTGATCTTCGTCATCAATATCCTGGTCGACATGCTTTATGCCTCGATCGATCCGCGCGTGAGGGTCGAATGACAGACACGTCTGCCGAATTCCTCCCGGCCCGCGAGCGCCGCAGCCGCCGCATCCTCTGGCTCCTGCGTGCGCTCGCGGGTGACCCGATGGCCGTCGCCGCGGCGATCTGGCTGCTGATCGTCGTGCTCGCCATCCTCACCGATTCTCTGTCGCTCCTGGGCGACAACCGCATTTCGCTGAAGGCTCGCAACCTGCCGCCGTTCGACTTCGGCCAGTCCTGGACCTTGTGGCTGGGTGCCGACGCACTCGGACGGCCGCTCCTCGTCCGCCTCATCCAGGCGGCTTCGACGACCATCGGCATCGCCGTGGTGACCGTGCTGACAAGCCTGATTGGCGGAACGCTTCTGGGCGTGATCGCGGGGTATTTCGGCGGCATCGTCGGAAACGTCATCATGCGGATCTGCGATATCATCCTCGGTTTCCCGACCCTGCTGGTGGCACTCTTCGGTCTCTACCTGTTCGGTCCGAGCGTCAGCAACCTCGTGATCGTGCTCGCCATCACCCGCATGCCGGCCTATATCCGCGTCGCAAGAGCCGAAACGCTAGAGGTCCGCGAACGACTTTTCGTCGATGCGGCGCGCGTCTTCGGTGGCGGACCGACCTGGATCCTGCGCACCCACATCCTCCCCAGCGTCGCACCCACCATGCTGACGCTCGCCTCGGTCAATCTCGCCATGGTTATGTTGTTCGAATCCGGCCTGAGCTATCTCGGCCTCGGCATCCAGCCGCCTTCAGTGAGTTGGGGCCTGATGGTCGCCCAGGGCCAGGGCTATCTGTCGTCCGCCTGGTGGCTCGGCTTTTTCCCCGGCCTCGCCGTCATGCTCACCACCATGTCCTTCAACCTGCTCGCCAACTGGTTCCGGATCGTCAACGATCCGTCGCAGCACTGGCGCCTTGTAAGCCGGAGGCGCTGATGGCCCTTCTCGAAGTCGAGGATCTGCAAGTCAGTTTTGATACGGCGTCCGGCCGCATATTCGCACTCAATGGCGTCTCCTTCTCGCTGGAACGCGGTGAAGTCCTGGCCCTTCTTGGCGAAAGCGGCTCCGGCAAGTCTGTGACGGCATCTGCCATCATGGACCTCGTTCCCAATCCTCCGGGCGCGATCGACCGGGGGTCGATCCGCTTCGACGGGGCGGAACTGTTGAAGCTTTCGCGCAACGAGCGGCGAGATCTGTGCGGCAACCGCATCGCCCTCATCTTTCAGGATGCGCTTGCGGCACTCAATCCCGTCTATCCCGTCGGCTGGCAGATCGCGGAGATGTACCGTATCCACGGCCGCAATCCCGAAGGCGGCGTCGAGAAGGCCGTGATCGACCTCCTGACGGCAATCGGCATTCCCGATCCTGAACGTCGGGCGCGCCAATATCCGCACGAATTTTCCGGTGGCATGCGCCAGCGCATCATGATCGCCATGGCCGTAGCACTCGAACCGGATGTCATCATCGCCGACGAGCCAACGACGGCGCTCGACGTCACGATCCAGGCGCAGGTGGTTGATCTTCTGGCCACAATCCGTAAACGCAGCGATGCCGGAATGATCTTCATCACCCACGATCTGGGTGTGGTAGCCGAACTCGCGGACCGCGTGGCCGTCATGTATGCCGGCCGGATCGTCGAGACCGCAAATGTCTTCGAACTTTTCGAGGATGCACGACATCCCTACAGCGTCGGCCTGCTCGCCTCGCAGCCGCGCGTGGATACCGATGAGGACGAACTGGTGCCGATCCCCGGCTCGGCGCCCAATCCCGTCGCCCTTCCTTCAGGCTGTGCGTTCAGGACACGCTGTCCGCGCGCCGAAAGGCTCTGCGCCGAGGTCATCCCTCCTCTTGAAACCGTGGGGCCCGGCCGGCAGGCCGCCTGCCATTTCCCGGTGTTGACAGCATGAACCAGCCTCTTCTCAAAGTCGAAAACCTTTCCCGGCACTTCGGCAGCGGCGCGACGCCCGTGCGCGCAGTCGATGACGTCAGCTTCGAGATCGCCCGCGGAGAGACGCTCGGCCTTGTCGGCGAAAGCGGTTGCGGCAAGACTTCCCTGGTCAGGACGCTCCTGAAGCTCGGGCCGGCGACCAGCGGCAGCGCCGTTCTCGATGGCGTGGAAATCACCAAAGCGAGCGGAAGGGAGCTGCATGAATTGCGCCGCAAGATGCAGGTCGTGTTCCAGGACCCATACCAGTCACTTAATCCGCGCATGCGGGTCGACCGGCTGATCTCCGAACCGTGGGCGTTGCATCCGGGCGCCGTACCAAAAGCCCGCTGGCAGGAAGAAACGGTCAAGTTGCTTGAATCCGTGGGGCTGCGTGCGGAACATGCGGACCGCTATCCTTCGGAATTTTCAGGCGGACAGCGGCAGCGGCTTGGAATCGCGCGCGCCCTGACACTCAACCCGACGCTCCTCGTCTGCGACGAACCGGTCTCCGCCCTCGACGTCTCGGTTCAGGCACAGGTCGTCAATCTGCTCGCCAGGCTGAGGCGCGAGCGCAATCTGGCGATGCTTTTCGTCGCGCACGACCTTGCCGTCGTGCGGCACGTCGCGGACCGTGTGATGGTCATGTATCTCGGCAAGATCATCGAGACCGGGCCGAAACAATCGATCTTCAGCGCGCCGGCACATCCCTATACGCAGGCGCTGATGTCGGCCGTTCCGACGCCGGACCCAAGGCTTCGCGGGCATCGCAAGCGCATCGTGCTGCAAGGTGATCTTCCAAGCCCTGCCAATCCCCCGAGCGGATGCCGATTTCGGACGCGCTGCTGGAAGGCCACTTCGATCTGCGCGGAACAGGAGCCCGGACTGACGGCAAGGACGGCTGCCCCGGGATTGCTGACCGCCTGCCACCATGCAGAGGCCGCCTCGAATGCCATGCCGGCGTCTTCGAAGGGATAGGTTCCGGTGAGCAGCGGCTTCAGGTCGACCCTCTTGTTTCCAATCAGGTCGACCGCCAGGCCGAATTCATCGTGGAAGCGGAAAGTGCCCTTCGCCTGGCCGCCTAACCAGCCATCCCAGCGGTGCACACTCGCGCTCTCTGGCCCGGAACGTCCAGGCCAGGTTACCCGTTTAACCTGAGACGGGGCTGCCGGCGGGATTCATATTGCCGCAGCCCAAGGAGGTGGTAAGCTTACCGCCAGGGAGGACGTATCATCCGCGGCGAAACCGATCACGTGAACAGGGTTGCAAAGGTTATCGCGTCCGCATCGGACGCGGCGCGGAGTCCGCTTGCTGCTTCCTGGCGACGATCAATGGAACATCACCGGCTGGATCCGGCGGCGCGCCGACCGAACGATCGGGTCGAGGAGGCGGAACTCGACCACCGACGAGCTTGCCTGGATCGCTTCATGAGGGTTGCAACAGCAAGGCTTGACCATCTCTTTGGCCTGGTGGGTGCCTCAGGGTGCGGTGTTCTTCTGACCGATTGCGACGGTGTGATCCTGGATCAGCGCTGCAAGGATTCCGATCTGACAGTCTTCCGGGAATGGGGCCTGTGGCCCGGCGCGGACTGGAGCGAGGCCAGCGAAGGCACCAACGGAATAGGCACCTGCCTGACTGAGAAAAGAAGCGTCACTATCCACCGCGACGAACACTTCTTCGCCCGCAACACTGGGATGAGTTGCATGGATGCTCCGGTCTTCGGGGCCGATGGCGGCATCATCGCCGCGCTCGATGTGTCTTCTGCCCGGGTCGACCAGACGGAAGGATTCAATCGGCTCATTTCGGCGATGGTGGCGCAGACCGCGCGGTCCATCGAGGCCGATTACTTCCGCGCTACATTTCCAAATTCCCGCATCGTGGTGGCACATACGGACGACAGCGAGATGTCGGTGCTTTTGGCTGTGGATGCCGACGACCTTGTCGTCGGGGCAACACGGGGCGCACGTCGGGTATTCAGATTGGAGCCCACGGGTTTGCTTAAACCCCGCCCTGCGTCGGACCTCTTCGGCGGGGGAGACGAGTGCCTGGGGTTCGACGCTGCGGAACGAGCCGCCGTGATGCGTGCCCTTGCTCGCGCCGAGGGCAACGTGTCGGAGGCCGCTCGGCGGTTGGGGATCGGCCGCGCGACCCTTTACCGGCGCATGAGACGGCTGCATATCGGCGAATAGCGCGCCCACCTGTCTCAGATTTGGGACGTTTTGGACCCCTGACCCTCTCCCCCAGGCTGACCAGCCGACCTTTCTGGCGCATCTAGATGTGATCGGGTGGAGGATCCGATCACACGGAGGAGTATTTCCATGAACATCATGACCAAGCCGGCGAGCATCTATGTCTCGCCCTTCAAGGACCGCTATGACAATTTCATCGGCGGCAAGTTCGTTCCCCCAGTCCACGGCCGATATTTCGACAACATCACCCCGATCACCGGCGCAAAGGTCTGCGAAGTTGCTCGATCGGACGGGGCCGACGTTGAGCTGGCGCTGGATGCGGCCCACGATGCCAAGGAGGCCTGGGGCCGGACCTCAGCAGGCGAACGCGCCAACATCCTCTTGAAGATCGCCGACCGGTTGGAAGACAATCTCCAGCTTCTGGCGCAGGCTGAGACGTGGGACAACGGCAAGCCGATCCGCGAAACCACCGCGGCAGATATCCCGCTTTCAGTCGACCACTTCCGCTATTTCGCTTCTGTGTTGCGTGCCCAGGAAGGCACCATGTCCGAAATCGACGCCGACACGGTCGCCTATCACTATCACGAGCCGCTGGGCGTCGTCGGGCAGATCATCCCGTGGAACTTTTCAATCCTGATGGCCGCCTGGAAGCTGGCCCCCGCACTTGCCGCCGGCAACTGCGTTGTACTGAAGCCTGCCGAACAGACACCAGCGGCCATCATGGTGCTGATGGAACTGATCGCCGACCTCCTGCCGGACGGCGTCCTGAACATCGTCAACGGGATGGGACCCGAGGTGGGAGGCCCGCTGGCCAGATCCCCCCGCATTGCAAAGATCGCCTTCACCGGCTCCACCGAGACCGGGCGCATCATCATGCAGGCGGCAACCGAAAACCTGATCCCGGTAACCCTGGAATTGGGCGGCAAGTCCCCGAACATCTTCTTCTCCGATGTGATGGCAGAGGATGACGCGTTCCTTGACAAGGCCGTCGAAGGGTTCGTCCTATTTGCCTTCAACCAGGGCGAAGTCTGCACTTGCCCCAGTCGTGCGCTTATCCAGGAAGACATCTACGAGGCGTTCATCGCACGCTGCATCGAGCGGGTGCGCGCGATCAAACAAGGTGACCCTCGCGACATGCAGACGATGGTGGGAGCACAGGCGAGCCAGGAACAGCAGAACAAGATCCTGTCCTATCTGACGATCGGCGTGGAAGAAGGGGCAGAAGTACTGATCGGAGGGGATGCCGCGCGCCTTGACGGGGACCTTTCCAGCGGCTTTTACGTTCAACCAACGATCCTGAAGGGCCACAACAAGATGCGGGTCTTCCAGGAAGAGATCTTCGGTCCAGTGGTTTCTGTCACGACGTTCAAGAATGAGGCGGAGGCGCTGCAAATCGCTAATGACACCATATACGGCCTTGGGGCCGGCGTGTGGAGCCGTGACGCCAACCGCTGCTACCGCTTCGGTCGCTCAATCCAGGCCGGCCGCGTCTGGATCAACAATTATCACGCCTACCCGGCCCACGCCGCGTTCGGTGGATACAAGCAGTCGGGCTTTGGGCGCGAGACGCACAAGATGATGCTCGACCACTATCAGCAGACCAAGAACATGCTGGTCAGCTACAACCCAAACAAACTTGGGTTCTTCTGAGCTGAGGATTGTCAAGGGGTGGGTCTTTACGAGCCCACCCCTGACGTTTTCATCCGCTCTTTTCGCCCATATGCCGAGCTAGCTGGATGCAGTATGCCATGCTCAGCCAATTTGCGATCAACGAGTGGGCCATAGACGTGCTGGAGGTAATCCATACCGCCTCCATCGGCACCGGCTCGGCCAACGTTGCCATCCGCCGCCCCGGCCGGCAGGTCTGGCCGACGTCATCGATCGCAAAGACGATGGCCAACTCAGCCTGGGTCGCCCCGGTTGCTATCACCTCGGTCACGAGTGTCCGGTCGACTGGGTCGAGTACGGCGACGACGTCTTCCGAAGTCATTGTGATGATCTCTCCTTTCCATGCTTTCGCCCATTTATGTGGGGCGAGAAGGCAAAATTCCATTTTTGCCTGAGGGATTCGCGGAATCTTGAAACCTCACCCCACTGAATTGAGAAAACCTTTTCTCACTTGACAATTTCCCTGGTAAAAGGTTTTCTCACCACAACAGGAGGACAAGAGGCTGGATACGGGGAGGAATAAGAAACGCATTACGATTCATGACGTTGCAGCCGCAGCGGCGGTCAGCATTTCGACTGCGTCGAAAGCTCTGAACAACACCGGCCGCATGGGAGACGAGACACGGGAACGGGTCAAACGGGTGGCCACCGATATCGGTTTTCGTCCGAACGCCCTTGCGCGCGGCCTGCTCAGCAAGCGCAGCTTCACGATCGGGCTTCTCACCAACGACACCTACGGACGATTCACCTTGCCGGTAATGGCTGGCGTATCGGAGGCACTGGTCGATCACGGCGTTTCGGTTTTCCTCTGCGCCATCGAAGACGACCCGGCGCTTGGGCAGATCCATGTCGAGGCAATGCTCGACAAGCAGGTGGACGGCATCATCGCCACCGGCAAGCGGATGGACAGGAGTTTGCCGGTCGATCTCTCGAACCTGTCGGTTCCGGTCGTCTATGCCTTCACCGAAGGGACGCCGAACAGCGTCATCTTCCGGTCGGACGATGCACATGGCGCAACCCTTGCGGTCGAGTGGCTGCAGTCGATCGGGCGGCGCCGGATCGTCCATGTCACCGGCCCGAAGGACTTTTTCTCGGTGCGCGAACGCGCCGATGCCTACAGCATCGCAGCGGGCGAATGCCAACAGGTTCTTTATGGCGTCTGGTCGGAAAGCTGGGGCCATGAGGCGGTCGGCCTGCTCTGGGAGCGCGCCGGCGACAAGCCGGATGCCTTGTTCTGCGGCAACGACCAGATCGCCCGCGGCACGGTGGATGCCCTGCGCGAACGCGGCATCAAGGTGCCGGAAGATGTTTCGGTGATCGGCTTCGACAATTGGGAGATTGTCGCGGCCCAGACCCGGCCACCGCTGACGACGGTGGACATGGAACTGAAGGAACTGGGGCGGCAGGCGGGATTAACCGTCCTGGCGCTCGCCGAAGGACGGTCCGTCGAGCCGGGCGTGCGGAAACTGCCATGCCGGCTGGTCGTCCGGCAATCGTGCGGGGGTGAAACCCCAAGGGAATGAACAAAGCGCCAGGGAGAATGGCGTCAAATTGGGAGGAGTATCATGATTAAGCGTTTATTGGCTGCGACCAGCGTCGCAACCCTATGCCTGGTAGCCAGCGCATCGGCGGCCGAAAAGGTCGAAATGTGGGTTCGCACCGGTGTCGGCGATGCCTTCAAGAAAACCGTAGAAGCCTATAATTCCAGCCACGAGAGCCAGGTCGCGATGACCGAGGTGCCGTTCTCGGAACTGGTACAGAAATATGCGACGGCGATTGCAGGCGGACAGGCGCCTGACGCGCTGTCGATGGACCTGATCTACAATCCCGCCTTTGCGGCGGCAGGCCAGCTCGAAGACCTGACGGACTGGGCGAAGTCCCTGCCCTATTTCAACTCGCTGTCGCCGTCCCATGTCAAGCTCGGCAGCTACCATGGTCGCATCTACGGGCTGCCATTGTCGGTCGAGACCTCGGTCTTCGCCTGGAACAAGGACCTCTACAAGAAGGCCGGTCTCAATCCGGAAAAGGCGCCGGCAAGCTGGGACGAAATCACCGCCAATGCCGAAAAAATCCGCGCCTTGGGTGACGATACCTATGGCTTCTACTTTTCCGGCGGCGGTTGCGGCGGCTGCATGATCTTCACCTTCACCCCGCTTGTCTGGGGCTCGGGGGCCGACATCCTGTCAGCCGATGGCAAGGCGGCGACACTCGATACGCCGGAAATGCGCCAGGCCATCAATATCTACCGCAACATGGTCAAGAAGGATCTCGTGCCGGCGGGCGCTGCCAGCGACAATGGGGTGAACTTCCTCTCCTTCACCAACGGCAAGATCGGCCAGCAGAGCCTTGGTGCCTTTGCCATCGGCTCGCTGGTGACCGAGCATCCGGACATCAATTTCGGCGTAACGCTGATCCCCGGCGCGACAGGCGGTACGTCGTCCTTTGCCGGCGGCGACAATTTTGTCGTCACCAAGGGGACGCCGAAGATCGCCGCCGTCAAGAAATTTCTCGAATACATCTATTCCGAGGACGGCCAGAAGATCATGGCCAAATACGGAAGCCTGCCGACACGGGGCGATATTGCCGAAAAGGTCCTGCAAGGTCTCGATCCACGCCTGCAGGTTGGCATAGACGCGATCGCGGTCGCAAAGACCCCCTACACGCTGCAATTCAACGACCTGATCAACAGCGCGAACGGCCCCTGGGCGAGCTTCACCAACGCCGCCATTTTCGGTGACGACGTCGATGGCGCCTTTGCCAATGCGCAAAGCGAAATGCAGTCGATCATCGACAGCGGCCAGTAACCTCCCCAAGGATGCCGCGACCGGAAGGCGAAAGCCCACCTTCCGGTCACCTTTCCACCGTCTCTGCGGAGCACCTGGATGACTGTTTCCGGCTCAAAGACCCTGTTGCCCAGACGCCGGCGCGCCCGCAGAACCGGCTTGCGCGGGCTGGTCTACATCGCGCCGGCGATGGCACTCGTCATCGCCTTCTTCATCATCCCGGTGATCTTCACCGGCTGGATGAGCCTGCACAACTGGCCGCTGATGGGTGGCACGCGCTGGATCGGGTTCAGGAACTACGTCCGCATGTTCCACGACGCCCGCTTCATGTCTGCGCTGCAGTTCACCGCCTACTATACCGTCATCGTCACCATCGCGATCTTCGCCGTCGCCTTTCCGCTGGCGATCTTCGTCGAGAAGCAGCGGCGCTTCGTCAGCGCCTACCGCACCATCATCTTCCTGCCGGTTGTCGTTGGTCTTGCCACGGCTTCGCTGCTCTGGGTGTGGCTTGCCAATGTCGACAGCGGCTTCATCGGTCCGGCGCTGAAAGCACTCGGATGGGTGGACAAGAGCCCGAACCTGCTCGCCACCTTCGACAGCGCCTTCCTCACTATTATCGTCATGGTCGTCTGGAAGATCGCCGGCTTTACGATGATCATTCTGCTCACGGGTCTTCAGGCCATTCCGGCCGAACTGACGGAGGCGGCCCGGATCGATGGCGCAAGCCGCTGGCAGCGTTTCCGGCACCTGACGCTGCCCTTGATGCGCAAAACCATCGCCCTGGCGCTGATCATCTCGGTGACCGGCTCGATCCTCGCCTTCGACCAGTTCTACATCATGACGTCGGGTGGGCCGCAGAACCGGATGATCTCGGTGGTCTACTACATCTTCAACCAATCCTTCGTGTCCTTCAATCTCGGCTATGGCGCAGCTTTGTCGATAGCACTTCTCGCCATTCTGGTTGCCATCAGCATCATCCAACTCTGGCTGCTTCGCGTCCGGGAGGAAAAACCGTGACACCTGTAAATACGACACCCGCCAAGCAGCGCCGTGCGCGCAAGGCCGTCCGATCAAACGGCGCCTATCATGCCACCGGGATCGCCATTTCGCTGTTCTTCTTGGCGCCCTTCGCCATTGCGTTTCTGGCCTCGTTTCGCCATGGCGCGGAAGCCCGCCTGCCGCCTCTGCCGCCATGGCCGACCAATGGTTTCAGCCTCGATGCCTATGGATCGCTGGACGGTTTCGGCGCCGGAATCTGGCAGCACACGATCAATTCGCTGCTGGTGTCGCTCGCAACCGTTGTGCTGACCGTAGCGGTCAGCCTACTTGCTGGTTACGGCTTCTCCCGCTACCGGTTTCCGCTAAAGAACGTGCTGTTCGTTTTGATCATTGCCACGCTGATGATCCCGTTCCAATCGATCCTGACCCCGCTGTTCATCATTCTTGCTAAGCTCGGGCTGAACAATTCGCTGTTCGGGCTGACGCTTATCTACGTCACGCTGCAGCTGCCCTTCTCGGTCTTCATGATGCGAAACGCCTTCGACGCCGTGCCGAAGGAGATCGAGGAGGCGGCGCGCATCGACGGCGCGCGGGACCTGCGATTGCTGGTGCGCGTCCTGCTGCCACTGGTGCTGCCGGGCGTCGCAACGGTGGCGATCTTCGCCTTCCTCAATGCCTGGAACGAATTTCTCGCAGCGCTGATCCTCCTCGCCAGCAACGAGAAATACACCCTGCCCGTCCTGATGATGGCAGTGCGCGCCGGCCGTCTCGGCGCGGTCAACTGGGGCGCGGTACAGGCCGGCGTCGCGGTCATGACGATCCCCTGCCTGATCGTCTTCCTGCTTTTGCAACGCTATTACATGCGCGGGCTGATGGCCGGTGCGGTGAAATGATCTGAAGAAACGGATGACGCGATGAACACCATGAAAAGAGACCGCCAGTTCCGCCCGCTGCCCGTACCCAGCGTCGATATCCACGGCCTATTCGGCGATCGCCAGGAAGCGATCTGCGACACCACGGCCGAAATGCTGCTCGACCGCTGCGTCGAGGCTGGCATGCTTGATGCCATCGACACCAGCAAGCCGAGCCCCGGCATCGTCATCCCGATCCAACCCTGGGGCGGCACCACGCAGATGTTCTGGGACTCGGATCTCGGCAAGTCGATCGAGACGGTGGCCTATTCGCTCTATCGGCGGAAGAACCCGAAGCTCGAAGCCCGTGTCGACGAGATCATCGACATGTACGGAAAGATGCAGGACAAGGACGGTTACCTGAACGCCTGGTTCCAGCGCATCCAGCCGGATCGCCGATGGACCAACCTGCGCGACCATCATGAACTCTATTGCGCCGGGCATTTGATTGAAGGAGCGGTCGCTTATTTTCAGGCAACCGGCAAGCGCAAGCTTCTCGATATCATGTGCCGTTATGCCGATTACCTGATCAAGACCTTCGGCCGTGGCGAGGGCCAACTGCGCGGCTATTGCGGCCATGAGGAAATCGAGCTGGCACTAGTGAAGCTGGCGCGTGTGACGGGACAAAAGAAATATCTCCACCTCTGCAAATTCTTCATCGACGAGCGCGGCACCGAACCGCATTATTTCACAGAGGAAGCGATCCGCGACGGGCGCGATCCCGCCAATTTCATCCAGAAAACCTATGAATACAGCCAGTCGCATCAGCCGGTGCGCGAACAGACAAAGGTCGTCGGTCATGCCGTGCGCGCCATGTATCTTTATTGCGGCATGGCCGATATCGCCACCGAATACAATGATGACAGCCTGACGGCGGCGCTCGATACGCTTTGGGACGATCTGATCACCAAGCAGATGTATCTCACCGGCGGCATCGGGCCTGCCGTCTCCAATGAAGGGTTCACCGACTATTACGACCTGCCGAACGAAAGCGCCTATGCCGAAACCTGCGCTTCAGTCGGTCTCGTCTTCTGGGCGAGCCGCATGCTTGGGCGCGGTCCGAACCGGCGCTATGCCGACATCATGGAACAGGCGCTCTACAATGGCGCCATGTCCGGCCTGTCGCTCGACGGCAAAACCTTCTTCTATGAAAACCCTCTGGAAAGCGCCGGGAAGCATCACCGCTGGATCTGGCATCCCTGCCCCTGCTGCCCACCCAATATCGCCCGTCTGCTCGCGTCAATCGGCTCGTATATGTATGCGGTGTCGGACGACGAGATCGCCGTCCATCTTTACGGCGAAAGCCAGGCCCGATTCGATATCGGTGGGGCCAAGGTGCGGCTGGCCGAAAAGACGCATTATCCCTGGGACGGCGCGATCGGATTCGATGTGACGACGGACAGGACGACACGCTTTGCGATCTCACTGCGCATCCCCGAATGGGCGGATGGCGTAACGCTGAAGGTCAATGGCGAAACGATCGATCTTGCCTCGGTCACGATCGACGGCTATGCCCGCATCGATCGGGACTGGACGAGCGGCGATCATATCGATCTCGATATTCCCTTGGCGCCGCGCGCGCTGTTTGCCAATCCGCTGGTGCGGCACGATGCCGGCCGCACGGCGCTGATGCGCGGGCCGATGGTCTATTGCGTCGAGGCGACCGACAATGGCGACGGCTTGAACGGCATCAGGCTGACAAGCGGCGTTTCGCAGGCAACGACGGCTGACTTAAAAGATCTCGGCGGCGCCGTGGCGCTCGATGTTCCCGCAAGCCGCGACAAGGCTGATTGGGGTGACGCGCTCTATCGCACCCGGCCGCCTGAGACGGAGGAAACGATGGTACGGTTCGTACCCTATCCTTTCTGGGACAACAGGTCGCCAGGTGAAATGCTGGTCTGGGTCAGAGCGGGCGAACGCAACGATGCGTGATGAGATAGCCAGAACCGGGGTCGTGCTTACCGATATCCGCAAGAGTTTCGGCAACCTGGAGGTCATTCATGGCATCAACCTCCAGATCACCGAAGGATCCTTTGTCGTCTTCGTCGGTCCGTCCGGCTGCGGAAAATCGACGCTGCTGCGGATGATTGCCGGGCTCGAGGAGGTCACTGACGGCGAAATCGAGATCAAGGGGCGCGATGTCACCGATCTCGATCCGTCCGAGCGCGGCATCGCCATGGTGTTCCAGTCCTATGCGCTGTACCCGCATATGAGCGTGCGCGACAATCTGGCGTTTGGTCTGAAAATGGCGCGGACGCCAGAGGCGGAAATCGAAGCGCGGGTCAGGGCCGCCTCTGCGATCCTGAAAATCGATCCGCTGCTGGATCGCCGCCCCGGCCAGTTGTCCGGCGGCCAACGCCAGCGGGTGGCGATCGGCCGCGCAATCGTGCGCAAACCCGAGGTGTTTCTCTTCGACGAGCCGTTGTCCAATCTCGATGCCGAATTGCGGGTATCGATGCGCATCGAGATCGCAAGGCTGCACCGCGAACTGCGCAATACGATGATCTACGTCACCCACGACCAGACGGAAGCGATGACGCTGGCCGACATGATAGTGGTCCTTCGCGACGGGCGGATAGAGCAGACCGGCAGCCCGCGCGAGGTCTACGAAAAACCGGCCAACATTTTCGTTGCCGGATTCATCGGCTCGCCGCGCATGAACTTTCTGGAAGCGAAATGGTCGGAAGATGGATCGGTATTGCTCGGCAGCAGCCGAATTCCGGTATCACTGGACGCACAGGTATTGTCGCCGGGCGAAAAGATCACGCTGGGCATTCGCCCCGAACATCTGTTCGTGTCGACCGCCGGCGAAGCGATGCTGCAGGCCAGGGTGGATTTCTCGGAATATCTAGGCGGGACCCAATTTCTATACTGCCAGACGGACGAAGGGCAGGCCATCATCGCAGAACACCGGTCACCGGTTCCTGTTGACGCCGGCGATACCGTCCATTTTTCGTGGGACGGCCCGCACCTGCGCTTTTTCGATAGCGCTGGGATGCGAATCGAACAAACCGCACTGACGGATACGCTGGCTCCTAATGACAATTTAACGGTTTAAGGATGCCAAAGTAAGGATTGAGGGCTGATTTTGAAGATCTGCGGTGGCGTCGCGATGCTTCGGGACAATCAATGAAAACGGATGAATAGCTTTGACCCGCGAAATGTCTGCCGGCAAGGCACCAAAAGTCTCTCGCAGGCCTCGAGAAGATTAAGAGAAAAGAAGGCCCGGCAGCGAAATCACCGGAAAGCCGACATACATCATGTCCACCCAGAAAACTGTCCACGCCGACCATATCCGGCGAGGCAGTGTCTTATGCCGATTTCCGAATGGTCACGTTCCTTCCCTTCAACGACGTCGCTCTCCTCCCGCTGTCGTGGCAACATATCGCCCTCGTCAGGGATCGCGTTGCGCGTCGGTAATCCGTTCGCGGGCGCGCACCAGATGGTAGCGCATATAGAGCGCCGCGTGCTCCCCGTTTCTCGCCCGGATCGCTTCGACGATCTGCTGGTGCTCGCGCAGCACGGCGATGCGTCGCTCGTCCGAGCCTAGTTTCGTCAGGTTGAGCGCCACGCCCATGGAGCCGCTGATCTCTCCGCGCAGGTGCTCGAAGAGCGATACGAACAGGTCGTTGCCGCTCGCGACGGCGACCTCGCGATGAAAATTGAAATCCGCCTCGCTGGGAGACTGGCCGTTCATGATTTTTTCGCGCAGCAGCTCGTTGGCTTCGTCGAGATTGTGAAGGTTCTGGCTGGAGCGGCGCTCCGCCGCCAGCGACGCTGCCGCAGCCTCCAGCGCGAAACGAACCTCGAAGGACTTCAGATAACCCGCGACATTGGACGGCAGCACGAAGCGGGTAATGGCCGAGGGCGGCACGGCGCGCACGAATGTGCCGGAACCGCGCCGCGAATAGACAAGTCCATCAGCCTGCAACCGGATCAAGGCCTGGCGAACCACCGGGCGCGATACGGAGAAAGCAGAGCAGATATCGTTCTCCGCCGGCAGCCGATCGCCTTCCTTGAAGGCGCCGTTCAGAATCTGCTCCAGGATCTGGCCGTATAGTTTGTCCGCCAGCCTCTCCTTGCGCGGCGGCGTCAATTGCAGTTCCGCCATTCAACATCTCCCCCTAGCTCCCAAAACTCTCGTCCCGGCGGCCCTCCCGGCGCGCGATATGGCAGTCCCGACCATGGCGCGGGCCTGCCTATCTATCGATAGGCGCAATTTCAAAGATGTCATCAAAAATTACTTCTTTTGCGGCTTTTTTTACAAAATTTGAAATGAGAGTTGACAACTTAGGTGACCGTGTTAGCGTATTCGAAATTGTCGAAGTGCATTCGGCGTCTCAGGGAGGAGATATTCAGATGCAGCACACGGCGCGAATCGGCCATCATCGCTGCCGCGAGAAACGCAGCTGAGGTCGCAAAGCCAAACTTCAACGTCATTTCTGTCGCACCCTGGGCCGTAAGCCACGAAGCTTCGGCAACAGGGAGTTTTTGCCCGCTTCAGGCATCGGTCGACAGTACATTTCTTCAAGCCCGGCACGCCAGCGCGTCGGCTCGCTCATTCATGCCTTTTCCGACAGAGGAACATTGCCGCACATCCTCGAATATTTCTACGAACAGATCAAAGGCGAGGACCCGCGACGGATCGAATTCCTGATGCTGAACACGACAAGCAGAACGAACTGAAGAGCTCGAAGATTTCAATTGGGAGGTTGAACATGATGAAACATCTTATGGCGGCGACATTTCTGGTCGCTGCAGCGCTGACGGTCCCGCAGGGCGCAGCGCTCGCCGCATCGCCGCCGAACATGCTGGTGATCGGCACGAACCTGACCGGCATCCGTACTCTGGACCCGGCAGACAACAATGCCCGCACGGTTTCGGAGCTGATTTCCAATATCTACGACAACCTCGTCCAGCTGCCGCAGAACGACCTGCAGAAGCTGCAGCCGATGCTCGCGACCAAGTGGAGCGCCTCGGCCGACGGCAAGCTGATCACCATCACGCTGCGCAGCGACGCCACGTTCCAGAGCGGCAATCCGGTGACCGCCGAAGATGCCGCCTGGTCGATCCAGCGCGTCATCAAGCGTGGTCAGGTCGGCTCGACCGATATCGCGCTCTGGGGCTTTACAGCCGACAATGTCGAAAAGCTGGTGCGCGCCAAGGATGCGCAGACGCTGGAAATCGAGCTGCCGATCCAGGTCAGCACCGATCTCGTGCTTTATTCGCTCGCCAGCTCCTCGCTTGGCATCGTCGACAAGAAGACCGCCATGTCGCATGAGGCGAACGGCGATTTCGGCGCCGCCTGGCTTGCCGCCAACTCCGCCGGCAGCGGTCCTTTCACGCTTTCGCAATGGCGTCCGAACGACATCGCCGTCTTCGAAGCCAACAAGAAATACTGGGGCGGTGTCCCGGCCATGGTCCGCGTCATCACCCGGCATATCCCCGAATCCGGTAACCTGCGCCTTCAGCTGCAGGCCGGCGACGTGGATGTCGGCCAGTATCTCGCAAGCGGCGACCTGGATGCGCTGGCGAACGACAAGAAGATGGTGATCGACAATGTTCCGGGTCTCGGCTTCTATTATATCGCGCTGAACCAGAAAGACCCCGATCTGCAGAAGCCTCTGGTCCGCGAAGCATTCCAGCATGCTTTCGACTGGAAGGCGATCTCCGGCAATATCATGCGCTATACCGGCTTCCCGTGGCAGTCCGTCGTGCCGAAGGGCATGATCGGCGCACCGACCGACACTACATCCCGTTACGACTACGACCCGGCCAAGGCCAAGGCCTTGCTGGCGCAGGCCGGTTATCCGAATGGCCTCAAGAAGGTGCTGAACCCGTCGGGTGCCGCAACATTGCCGTTCACCGAAGCCCTGCAGGCAAGCGCCCGTGCTGCCGGCTTCGACCTTAACCTCGTGCCCGGCGAATACACACCAGCCTTCCGCGAGCGCAAATACGAAATCCTGCTCGGCAATTCCGGTGCCCGCCTGCCCGATCCGTTCGCGGTCGCCACCCAATATGCCTACAACCCGGACAATCGCGACGAGGCACGTCTCGGCAGCTATTACCTGTGGCGCACCGCCATGCAGGTTCCAGAGCTGAACACCCTTGTCGATCAGTCGATGAAGGAACACGATACGACCAAGCGCACGGAAATATTCAAGAAGATCGATGCGATCTACAAGGGCATGAACCCGCCGCTGATCGTCTTCTTCCAGCGCACCGACCCCTATGTCATTCGCGCCAATGTCAAGGGTTATCAGGGGCATACGACCTGGTCGACCCGTTGGCACGACGTGACGAAAACCAAGGAGTAGGATTGACGTGGCCAGCGTGGACATGACGACACGAGACAACTCGCCCGTACCGACCACGACTGGTCCCACCACCAATGGCCCGGTCGATGACATGCCGGATGATGGCATCAAGCTTGCCGTCCGTCACTTCATCGGTCGCGTCGTCGCTGTGGTGACGACGCTGCTGGGGCTGCTCTTCCTGACCTTCTCGATGGGACGCCTGCTGCCGGCCGATCCGGTTCTGGCGATCACCGGACCCGAGGTCAGCAAGGAAGTCTACGACCGGGTTTTCAAGCAACTCGGGCTCGACCAGCCCGTCTACATCCAGTTCCTCAGCTATGTGAAAAGAGTGCTGACCGGCGATCTCGGCGTCTCCGCGATCACCGGCCAGCCCATCGTCACCGATCTGCTGTCGATCTTTCCGGCGACGATCGAACTGACCCTGGTGGCGATGATCGTCGGCACTATCGTTGGCGTGCCACTCGGCATCACGGCTGCGGTTCATCGCGGCAAGCCGATCGACCATGTCGCCCGTATCGTCGGTCTTGCAGGCCATTCGATCCCGACCTTCTGGATGGGTCTGATGGCGCTCTTCATCTTCTATGCCAAGCTGCAATGGGTCGGCGCATCGGGGCGCGTCGATGTCTATTACGAAGGCATCGTCACGCCGGTGACCGGCTTCCTGCTGCTCGACTCCGCCATGGAAGGCAATTGGGACGTCTTCCAGAATGCGCTCGGCCACATCATCCTGCCCGGCTCGATCCTCGGTTATTATTCCGTCGCCTATATCAGCCGCATGTCGCGCAGCTTCATGCTGGAGCAGCTCAGCCAGGAATACATCATCACGGCGCGCGCCAAGGGGCTGGCCTCCCGCCAGGTGATCTGGCGCCATGCCTTCCGCAACATCCGCGTCCAACTCCTGACCATCATAGCGCTGACGCTCGGCGGCCTGCTTGAGGGCGCGGTGCTGATCGAGACCGTCTTCGCCTGGCCGGGGCTCGGCCAGTATCTCACCCGCGGCCTGCAGATGAACGACATGAATGTCGTCATGGGCGCGGTTCTCACCATCGGGATCGTCTTCCTGATCATCAACATCACGTCGGATGTGCTCTACCGCATCCTCGACCCGAGAACACGGTGACAGATATGGCGATACCCGTTTCCCAATCTCGCCCCACGCCTCCGGGCATTCGCGGCTGGCTTCTCGCCCCTGAACCCAAGGGCACGCTGCATGCGTCTCTGCAGCAATTCTACCAGGGCTGGCTGAAATTCCGTGAACATCCGCTCGGCGTCGTCGGCCTGGTGGTTATCCTGATCCTGATCTTCACCGCCGCCGGCGCACCGCTTCTGACGCAATACGATCCGATCGCCCAGAACATGGCGATCCGCCTGTCGCCCCCCTCCTGGGACCACATTCTCGGAACCGACAATTTCGGTCGCGACGTCTTCGCCCGCATCATTTACGGCGCACGCACGACGCTCGACATCATCATCCTCGTGACGATCATCGTCGCACCGATCGGGCTCTTGATCGGCACCTGCTCCGGTTATTTCGGCGGCATTGTCGATGAGGTGCTGATGCGCATCACGGATATCTTCCTCTCCTTCCCCGGTCTCGTATTGGCGCTCGGCTTTGCGGCAGCTCTCGGTCCCGGCATCACCAATGCGATCATCGCGATCTCGCTGACCGCCTGGCCGCCGATCGCCCGCCTCGCCCGCGCCGAAACGCTGAGCCTCAGGCAAATGGACTATATCGCCGCGGTGCGGCTGCAAGGCGCATCCTCGGCCGCCGTGATCACGCGCCATATCCTGCCGATGTGCGTACCCTCGGTCATCGTCCGCGTGACGCTCAACATGGCCGGCATCATCCTGACCGCCGCCGGCCTCGGCTTCCTCGGCCTTGGCGCCCAGCCGCCATGGCCGGAATGGGGCGCGATGGCCGCCACCGGCCGCGAGTTCATGCTCGACAGCCCCTGGGTTATCGCCGCACCCGGCATTGCAATCGCGGTCGTCAGCCTTGCCTTCAATCTCGTCGGCGATGCCCTGCGCGACGTACTCGACCCCAGAGGTGGCGAATGACCGAACCGCTCATCGATGTCAGAAATATGGAAATCTCCTTCGCCCACGGCTTCGTGAAAGCCGTGCGCGGCGTGAGCTTCCAACTCGGCCGCGAAAAGCTCGGCATCGTCGGCGAATCCGGCTCCGGCAAATCGACCGTCGGCCGGGCCATCATGCGGCTCCTGCCGCCGACCGCAACGGTCACCGCCGACCGGATGACGTTCAAAGGCACCGATATTCTGGCCGCCAGTGAAAAGCAGATGATGGATATCCGCGGCAAGCAGATCGGCCTCATCCTGCAGGACCCGAAATATTCGCTAAACCCGGTCATGCGCGTCGGCGAGCAGATCGCCGAGACCTATCGGCTGCATTATCCGAAAGCCGGCAGGAAGGCCGCTGAGAAGAAGGTGCTGGAAATGCTGGAAGCGGTAAAGATCCGCGATCCGCAACGCGTCTTCCGGCTCTATCCGCACGAAGTTTCCGGCGGCATGGGCCAGCGCATCATGATCGCCATGATGCTGATCGCCGAGCCGGAAGTGCTGATCGCCGACGAACCCACGTCGGCGCTCGACGTGACCGTGCGGCTCGACGTTCTGGCGCTGCTCGACGAACTGATCGCCCGGCGCAACCTCGGCCTGATCTTCATCAGCCACGATTTGAACCTGATCCGTAAATTCTGCGACCGGGTGCTGATCATGTATGCGGGACGCGTCGTCGAAGTGCTGAAGGCGTCCGAACTCGACAATGCCCAGCACCCCTATACCCAAGGGCTGCTCGCCTCGCTGCCGTCCATCGAAAACCCGCCGGCACGCCTGCCGACGCTGACGCGCGATCCGTCCTGGCTGACGCAACCCACGATCGGAGTGCCGTCATGATCGACGTCGAAAACCTCACTGTCCGGTTTGGCCCGCGCACGCCGCTCGTTGTGAAGGGCATCAGCTTCACCGTCGAACGCGGGAAATCCTTCGGCCTCGTCGGCGAATCCGGCTGCGGCAAATCCACCGTGCTCCGGGCGATTTCCGGCCTCAACCGCAATTACGGCGGACGGATTTCGCTGGATGGCAAGCCGCTGGAGCCGGAACGGAGCAAAGCCTTCTTCCGCGACGTCCAGATGGTCTTCCAGGACCCCTACGGCTCGCTGCATCCGCGCAAGACAGTTCGCTCGCAGTTGATCGAACCACTGCGCAATCAGAACCTGCCGATCAAGGAAAACGCTGTTTCCGACGTGCTGAAAGCAGTCGGTCTCGATCCCGGCCTCGGCTATCGGTTCCCGCATCAGCTTTCCGGCGGCCAGCGCCAGCGCGTCGCGATCGCCCGCGCATTGATCCTCGACCCGCCTGTTCTGCTGCTCGACGAGCCGACCTCGGCACTCGACGTTTCCGTGCAGGCGGAAATCCTCAACCTGCTCGCCGACCTGCAGAAGGAACGCGGGTTGACCTACCTGCTGGTGAGCCACGACATGGCCGTCATCGCGCATCTCTGCAGCCGCGTCGCGATCATGAACGGCGGCGAGATCGTCGAGGAAACCGGCATCGAGCAGATCCGCTCGGGCCATGTCCAGCACCCCTATTCCCAACGGCTTCTTTCCGCCAGCCGCGCTTACGGCAAGCAGGAAATGCGCCCGGTCGAGGTCATGAGCTCGGCCTGATTCCAGCGAGCGCCCAGCGCCTGGACGCTGGGCAAGACCGTTCCTCAATGCTTTTCCACTCACCCCTGAACCGGGAGCCTGAAGCCATGCCCAATTTTTCCGTGACACCAGAAATGCTTGCGAAATCGGTCCTCTCCGTGCCGCCCCTGGCACGCAAGGCCGACTACACGCTCGACCGCGAAGGCAACCGCCAGATTCTGGCGCATCTGGCGCAAGGCGGCGTGACGACAGCGCTTTATGGCGGCAACGCCAACCTCTACAACATCTCCGTCCGCGAATTCGCGGAGATGGTCGACATGCTGAAGGAGATCGCCCCCTCCGGCACCTGGCTTATCCCTTCGGTCGGTCCGGACTACGGCAAGTCGCTGGACCAGATCGCAATTCTCAAGGGCCACGACCTGCCGACAGCGATGGTCCTGCCCCTGAATTTCCCGGTGACTTCGGCTGGCGTCGCAACCGGCCTTCGCCGTATCGCCGACGCCTACGGGCGGCCGATCATCGCCTATGTGAAATCGCTCGACTATATTTCGGCGGCCGATCTCGCGGCCGTCGTTGCGGATGGGGCGATCTGCACGATCAAATACGCAGTCGTCCGGCAGAACCCGAAGGAAGATACCTACCTCTCCGAACTCGTCCAGAAGGTCGATCGCAAGATCATCATCTCCGGCATCGGCGAACGGCCGGCGATCAGCCACCTGATGGATTTCGGTCTGCAGGGCTTCACGTCCGGCTCCGTCTGCGTCGCACCCGCCATGTCCACCGGTATCCTGAAAGCACTGAAGGCCGGCAACGTCGCCGAGGCGGAACGGCTGCGGGCCTTCTTCATGGGGCTGGAAGACCTGCGCGACGGCGTATCGCCGCTCCGCGTCCTGCATGAAGCGGTCGCGACCGCCGGCATTGCGGATACCGGCCCGATGCTGCCGTTCCTGGAGAATATCACCGACGCCAAGGTGCTCTCCGCCATAACGGCAGCTTCGCAGAAACTGCTGGCGGCGGACCGGGCATATCAATCCGGTCAGGTCGAGAAGCAGGTTGAGCGGGCCTAGGAAGTGCATCCCTGCCCATTAAATAAACCGCCTGAGCACGCCGCCACCGACCTGGAACCGATCATCATAGCTTGGCGGAACGGTTTCAAAGTGCCTTATCAGGCCTGACCTTATGCGACCTGTACGAAGTGGCCTTCGCCGGCCTGGCTGTAGGACCGCTTCGGCGGCACGTAATCCGCAGCACGGAACGGGCTCTTGATCTCGTCGTTCGATATCCGGCGCGTCTGACGACGCGACGGATCTGCGATCGGGACCGCCGCCATCAGCCGTTTCGTATATTCATGCTGCGGGTTTTCGAACACGGCCTGGCGCGGGCCGATCTCGACGATCTCGCCCAGATACATGACCGCGACGCGGTGACTGATCCGCTCCACCACCGCCATGTCGTGGCTGATGAACAGGTAGCCGAGACCGTATTTCTCCTGCAGGTCGAGCATCAGGTTGATCACCTGCGCCTTGACTGAAACGTCGAGTGCAGAAACGGATTCGTCCGCGATGATCAGCTTCGGCTCCAGAGCAAGGGCGCGGGCGATGCAGACGCGCTGACGCTGGCCGCCGGAGAATTCATGCGGGAAGCGGTCTGCCATCGATGCTGAAAGGCCGACGCGTTCAAGCAGCTCGGCCACCCGTTCCTTCGCTTCAGCCGCACCGGCCAGCCCATGGGTGACGATCGGCTCGGCGATCGCATTGCCGATGCGGATGCGCGGATTGAGGCTTTCGAACGGATCCTGGAAGATCATCTGCGCTTCCCGGCGGATGTCCGCCAGTTGGGATTTTCCGGCTCCCAGGACGTTCTGGCCGTCGATCTCTATTGTGCCGGACTTCGCATCCGTCAGCCGGATGATCGAACGGCCGGTTGTGGACTTGCCGCAGCCGGATTCGCCGACGAGCGAAAGCGTCTCGCCCTGCTGCAACTGCAGTGAAACACCTTCGACGGCGTGAATGCGGCCGACTGTCTTGCGCAGGAAGCCCTTCTTGATGTCGAACCGGGTCACCAGGTCGTTGACCTTCAGGATCGGCGTGGCATCGCGCCTCACCGTATCCGCTGTGGGTTCGGGGGGCTGGATATCGCCGGTCACCATATCGACCTGGGGAAAACGCAGCGGCCGGTCAATCCCGGTCATGGAACCGAGCTGCGGCACGGCGGAGAGAAGCGCCCGCGTATAAGGATGCTTTGCCCCGGCGAAAATCTCGCGCGTCGTGCCGGTCTCGACAGCATCGCCGCGATACATGACCACGGTGCGGTCGGAGATTTCCGCCACCACGCCCATGTCATGGGTGATGAAGAGGACGGACATGCCTTCCTCTTCCTGTAGGGCCTTGAGGAATTCCAGGATCTGCGCCTGGATGGTGACGTCCAGCGCCGTCGTCGGCTCGTCGGCGATCAGGAGTTTCGGATCGCAGGCAAGAGCAATGGCGATGACGACGCGCTGCCGCATGCCACCGGAGAAGTTCATGGGATATTCGTTGAGGCGTGACCTCGCCGACGGGATACGCACCTTATCCAGGAGCCTGACGGCCTCCGCCTCGGCCTGCGCATGCGACATGCCGCGATGATGGACGAGGACTTCGGTGATCTGCTGACCGATTTTCAGCACCGGATTGAGGCTGGTCATCGGCTCCTGAAAGATCATGCCGATGCGGTTGCCGCGGATGGACTGCATTTCGTCGAGTGGCAGGTCGAGCAGGTTCCTGCCCTCGAAATCGATGCGACCGGTGACGCGCGAATTGCCGGGCGACAGAAGCCGCATGATCGACATGGCCGTGACGCTCTTGCCGGAGCCGGATTCGCCGACCACGGCGACGGTCTCCTTCGCGCCTATGTCGAAGCTGACGTCGTTCACGACATTGCGCCATTCGCCGCCGACACGGAATGCAGTGTTGAGGTTTGAAATCGAAAGGATCGGATGGGTCATGTCTCAGCCTTCCCGCCGGGGATTGAGAATGTCGCGCAGGCTGTCGCCGATCAGGTTGATGCCGACGATGAGCAACAGAAGGACCAGACCGGGGAAGAAGCTGATCCAGTAGTCGCCTGAGAGCAGGTATTCGAACCCGTTCGAGATCAGCAGGCCAAGCGACGGCTCGGTCACCGGCAGGCCGATGCCAAGGAAGGAAAGCGTCGCCTCCAGCATGATCGCATAAGCGACGCGCATGGTCGCGACGACGATCAGTGGCGGCAGGCAGTTCGGCAGGATGTGCCTGAAGAGGATGTGCCTGCCGGGAAGTGCCATGGACCGGGCCGCATCCACGTAGGCGCGTTTGCGCTCCACCAGTGCCGAGCCTCGAATCGTGCGGGCGTAATAGGCCCATTGGGTGACGATCAGCGCCAGGATGATTTTGTCGACCCCCTGCCCCAGGACCGCGAGAAAGATCAGCGCGATCAGGATCGCCGGGAAGCTGAGCTGGATGTCGACGACGCGCATCAGGAACGAATCCAGCCGGCCCCCGGCATAGGCGCTGACGAGACCGAGGGAGGCGCCGATCACCAATGCGATCGCCGCACTCGATATGCCGACGAGGATACTGGTCCTCAGCCCGTAAAGAACGGCGCTCAGGAGATCACGGCCCTGGTCGTCGGTGCCGATCAGGTACACCATCCCGTTCATGCTCTGCGAGCCCGGAGGCAGCCGACCGTCGAGGATATCAAGCTGCGACAGATCATACGGGTTCTGCGGCGCGATCAGGGGCGCAAGAACGGCAGCCAGAATGAAGACCAGCACCAGAAAGATCCCGACAAGCGCCAGCTTGTCGTGCAGGAGGGCGACAATCATCTGACGGAACGGCGAGCGCGAGCGGCGTGCCTGACCGTCGGCGTTGCCGACATGGACCGAACCGGCAGTATTGGTGTCCCGGCTCATCACGAATTCCCTTCAAGACGAACGCGCGGGTCGACGATCGAATAGAGGATGTCGACGAGGAGGTTGATGATGCTGAACATCACGACGGTGATCATCAGGTAGGCGAGGATCACCGGACGATCGAGAACGGCGATGGCGTCGATGATGAGCTTGCCCATGCCCGGCCAGGCGAAGATCGTTTCGGTGACGACCGCGAACGCGATCAGCGAACCGAGTTCGAGCCCGATGACCGTGATCAGCGGAATGAGCGTGTTCTTCAGCACATGCACGGTGACGATCCGGCGTTCCGGCAGGCCCTTGGCGCGCGCGAAACGAACGAAATCGAGCTGCATTGTTTCGAGCACGCCGGCGCGCGTGAGACGGATGATGAGGGAAATCTTGAACAGCGCCAGGTTCAGCGCCGGCAGAAGAAGATGAGACAGGCCATCCAGCGTGAAGAGGCTGATGGGAACGCCGAACACCGGCACCGTCTCGCCTCGCCCGGATGCCGGCAGCCACCCCAGCTGGACGCTGAACAGCATGACCATCACCAGGCCGATCCAGAAGGTCGGCAGGCTGAAGCCGAGGATCGAGAAGGTCATCACCGATTTGGAGATCAGGCTCTTCGGCTTCAGGCCCGCGTAGACGCCGAGCGGAATTCCGAAGACGAGACCGAGGACGAGCGCCACGAACGCGAGTTCAAGCGTCGCCGGCATGCGTTTGAGGATCAGCGTCAGCGCCGGCTGGTTGAAGACGAAGGAATTGCCCAGGTCACCGGACAACGCACGTGTGAGGAACAACCAATATTGCTCCCATACCGGCTTATCGAGCCCGAAGGCCTGGATGACCTGCAGGCGTTCCGTCGGCGTCGCCGTGGAACTCAGGAGCACGTCAACCGGATTGCCGACGAGATAAAGGCCCACGAAAACCAGAACCGACATCACAAATAGCGTCAGAACCGTCTGGATCGACCGGCTTAAGAGATAACCGCTCATAGATTTCAGCCTCCCGGCGTTTTGGGACCGGGCGCGGCGCTTCCATAAAGCGAGATGCGCTCGATCAATAGATTGATGAACCCCGCCTCGTCCACGTCGGTCACCACGGTGGCGTTTGGGGTGCGGTCCATCTTGTGGTAGAAGTCGGCATAGGTATAACCCATCGTGAGCCCGGTGACCTGCGTGCCGACGGTTGCTTTGCGGCTGGTGAAAAGCTCCGGCCTGATCAGCCACGCGATCGTCGTCGCGTCGTGGATCGGCCCGCCCGGCCGTCCGAAGCGCGCTATGTCACTGCGGTCGAAGGTCGAGAAGAGATTGTAGAGCGCGCACCCCGCGGCCCCGCCGCGAGCGCTAAAGCTCTTGAAGTGTTCCGCCGTGAACAGCGCCTGGAAGGTCATGTCGAGCGGCATCACCACGATCGGGACGCCGGAACGATAGACGATCTCTGCCGCGTGCGGGTCCGCAAGCACGTTGAACTCGGCCCAGGGGGTGCGATGGCCGAGCGCGGTGAAGGCGCCGCCCATCGACACGATCTGCCGGATGCCGAGCGCCACATCAGGGTGCTGGATGAGGGCAAGCGCAAGATTGGTCATCGGCCCGATGGCGCAGATGGTGATTGGCTCACCGGCCCTGGCCGCTTCGCGCGCCGACCTGACGATGAACCGTACCGCATGTTCTTCCGACGGCGTGATGTCGCTGCGTGCAACGAGGTCATCGCTGAAAGCGCCGATCCTCGCATATTTTCCAAACACCTGCTCCCGGACCAGCGGACCGGCCGCGCCAGCGTAAACGGGCACATCGGTGCGGCCGGAAACGCCGACGATCTTGCAGGCGTTCGCTACCGTATCCTGCAAAGGGACATTGCCAGCGACGATCGACAGGCCGAGCACGTCGATCTCCGGCGATGCCAGCGCCATGAGGATGGCCGCCGCGTCATCCAGGCCAGGGTCCGCGTCGATGATGACCGGTTGGCGGCTCATGCGACGGCCTTTTCGGCGTAACGCGAAAGGCGATCGAGGAACAAGGCGATGATGCCCTCCGCATCCACCTTGGTCACGATATCCGCATTGGGTTCGAGGCCGCTCTTGCCGTACCAATCGGCGATGGTCTGGCCCATGCAAAGCTCACTCTCGTGCTCGACGAACACCCGGGCGCGCTCGGTCGTAAAGAGATGCGGCGCCAGAAGGTAAGCGATCACCAGCGGATCATGGAGGGGCCCGCCGCGCGAGCCGTAGCGGCGCACGTCGTTACGGTCCCAGAAGGCCATGAGTTCGGCAAGCGTCTGTGAAATGCGGCCGCTGACATTCGAAAACTCTGCGACGTGCTCCGGCTTCAGCATGACCTGATGCGTCGCATCGAGTGCCAGCGCGACGATCGGGATGCCGCTCGAAAACACGACATGCGCGGCATGTGGATCGGCCAGCACGTTGAATTCCGCGGTCATCGTCCGGTTGCCGGGCTCGCGATAGGCACCGCCCATCATCACGATACGCTCGATGCCCTCGGCGACCTGCGGGTTCATCCGCAGCGCCACGGCGAGATTGGTCATCGGACCGAGGCAACAGATGGTGATCCGCTTTTTTAGAGCTGCGGCGGTCAGGATGTCGATCAGGAAATCGACTGCTGACTTGGGCTCGACCGTCTTCACCGGTTCCGGCAGCACCGTATTGCCTAGCCCGGTCTTGCCATGGAACTGGCCGAAGATCGGCTCGCGCAGCATCGGCCGGAAACAGCCGGCATAGACCGGAATATCCGTTCTCCGGCCCAGTTCGCAGACCTGCAGGGCATTGCGCACCGTGCGTTCGAGCGGCTGGTTACCGCAGACGGGCGTGATGCCGAGGATTTCGAGTTCCGGCGAAACGAAAGCCGTCAGAAGCGCGATCGTGTCGTCTATCCCCGGATCGCAATCCACGATGATCGGAATTGGAGTCATTTCGAATTTGCCCTTGAATTGTCGGTTGAATGCCGGCGCTCAGAGCGCGCCGACATCACGCAGAACCGCACCGATCTCGGCACGAGCCGCGTCTGCGAGCGGCGCCTGCGGCGCCATCGACGCGCCGACCGGAAAGCCCTGAAGCTCGAGCGCCGTCTTGATGCAGGCGGCGATCGAATATTTCGCGAAGATCTCGTTGACGCGCCAAAGCGGACGCTGCAGTTCCATCGCCTTTGCCCAGTCGCCCGCCTTCGCCGCTTCGTAAAGGGCAATGCTCTGGCGCGGCACGATGCAGGCCGGGCCTGCCATCCAGCCAACCCCGCCGATCATCATCACGCAGACCGGAATATGCGCGGAGGCGGCAAACACCTCCATCCGGCCACGGGTCCGCTCGATGATGGAGAGCAGGCGCCCGGTATTGGTCGAGGCATCCTTGATGTAGCGGATGTTCTCGACATGGCTCAGACGCTCGATCGCGGGGAGAGTGAGATCGGAACGCTGGAACTGCGGATTGGTGTAGAGAACGACCGGTCGCCCCCTGGCCGCCCTGGCGATCGCCGTGAAATAGGCTTCGACGCCCTCATCGCTGACCGGGAAATAGGCTTCAAGAATAGCCAATATGCCGTCGGCTCCCGCCTCGACCATGTATTCCGTCTGAGCAACGGCATCGCTGGTCGACGTAGACGCCACGCCGGCGACAACGGGCACCCGGCCGCGATTGGCCGAGATTACGGTGTCGACGACGTGACGCCGCTGCTCTGGGGAGAGATAGGCAAATTCACCGGTGCTGCCGAGCGGCGTCAATCCATGGACGCCAGCGTCGATCAGATGATCCACGAGATCCGTCAGCACGCCTTCCATGACCGCGCCCGACTGGTCGATCGGCGAAACAAGGTAGGGAAAAACACCGCTGAAAGACATGACGGATCACCGCTTTCCGGATCAGTTCGGCTTCACATAATAGGGAAGCGTGTAGGCATCCGACCGGCCTTCATAGGAAAGGCCGTTCTTCAGAGCCCAGGTGTTGGCGAGGTAAAAGACCGGGATGACACCGAGATCGGTCATGGCGATCTCGGTCGCCTTCTTCAGGAGCGCCTCACGCTTGGCGTCATCGAGCGTACCACGGGCTTCGCTCAGCGCCTTGTCGAACTCCGGATTGGAGTAGCGGCCGCGATTGCCCTGCCCTGCCTTCTCGCCATAGGTCTCGAGGATGGGGCCGAGCACGCCGGAGGCTTCGCCGGTTTCGACAGCGGCACCGCCCATGATGAAGCTGAACTCCAGATTGGAAGCGCGGGTGAAGTAGACGCTGCCCGGCAGCGTCACGACCTCCGTTTTGATGCCGATGCGGCTGAAGAACTGGCCAATCGCCTGCGCCACCTTGGAGTCGTTCGGATAACGGTCGTTCGATGCGTGGAAGGTCAACGAGAAACCGTCTGAATAACCCGCCTTGGCCAGCATTTCCTTAGCCTTGTTCGGGTCGTAGGCATCGACCTTGATGGCCGGGTCATAACCGAAATAACCTTCCGGAACGACCTGCCCGGCCGGCACGCCCTGGCCGTCCATGATGCGGTCGACGAGCGCCTCACGGTTGATCGAGAGAGAAAGCGCGCGACGTACTTCCGGCTTCAGCAGCGGGTTCTTGCCGTCCGGACCCTTGGCGAAGGGCGATTCCTCGCGGCCCTGATCCATGTGCAGATACATGATGCGGTTGCCCGCAACGTTGACGACCTTCAGCTTGTCGGACGCCTGGAGCTTGCGCGTGTCGGCAGTCGGAATGCTCTCGATCATGTCGACATCGCCGGAAAGCATGGCGGCGACACGGGCGCTGCTGTTCTTGAACACCCGGAACGTCACCTTGTCTCAGGCAGCCTTCTCGCCCCAGTAGCCGTCGTTGCGCGCGACGACAACGTTGTCGTCCGGCGTCCAGGAGACGAACTTGAACGGACCGGTGCCGATGACGCCCTTGCCCGAGTTCATGTCTTCGGTGGTCGTCTTTTCCATCTCAGCCGGCAGGATGGCAATGCGGCTGAGGTTGTTCAGAAGGAGCGGCGTCGGACCGTCCGTCTTGATGCGCACCGTGAGCGGATCGACGGCGGTGACATCGGTGATCGCCTTCACATAGGCTGCGAACGAGCTTGGACTGTTCTTCGAGGCGAGCGGCACGCGTTTGATGCTGGCGACGACGTCGTCAGCCGTGAAGTCGCTGCCGTCGTGAAACTTGACGTTCGGTCGCAGCTTGAACTCCCAGGTCGTATCGTCGATCGTCTTCCAAGATGCGGCGAGTGCCGGCTGGATCTGCTGCTTGGCATCCTGATTGACGAGACCGTCGAAGATGTTGCGCGCCATGGCGCTGTTCGGGCCGACGACATAGAACTGCGGATCCATGGATGTGGTCGAGGCGGCCAGACCAACGGTGAGATCCTTCGCATGGGCTGCGAGCGGTGCGGCAAAAACTGACGCTGCCAGTGCGGCTGCGATCGTAAGGAATTTCATGATGGAGCTCCTCCGGGGTTTCCGAAATCCGCGCTCTCCCAGCGGATTAGAGATGGCATTAAAGCCTCGGGCCAGAAAAGAAAAATTGCATTTGGTATTCCGTTCATGTCCTAATGTTATGGGAGAGCCAAGCGCATGCGATTGAAACCACGGCAGGTCGAAGCCTTCAGAAGCGTGATGATGACGGGCGGCATTACCGCCGCCGCCGAGGCGATGAACGTCACTCAGCCTGCCGTCAGCCGCCTCATCCGCGACTTGGAGGAAATCGTCGAGATCAGGCTGTTCGAACGGGTCGGAACCCGGTTGATGCCGACAGCCGAGGCGACGCAGCTCTTCCGGGAGGTCGAGCGGCTTTATCTCGGCCTCGACCAGATCGCCCAGGCCGCCGACGATATCCGCCGGCACAAGAACATCGTGCTGAGGATAGCCAGCGTCACCTCACTGGTCCGGCCCTACCTGCATCAGGCGATCATCGATGTTGTCGGCAAACGTTTGGACATCCCACTGGTGATCGATGTCGAAAACAGCCGCCATATCTGGGACATGGTCGAGAAAAACCGCTATGATCTCGGCTTCGTCTTCAGCTCGCCGCGCATGGCCGACAAGAATGCCGTCCTGCTGCACGGTTCGCATGCGGTCGCCGCCATGGCGCCCGGCCACCGGCTGGCGTCTCGCAAGGTTATCACGCCCGCCGACCTTCTGGACGAGCGCGTCCTGATCCCGGGCCGCAATTCGCCGCTCAGGCTGGCGCTGGACCGCGCCTTTTCGAATGAAGACCATCAACCGATCAGCACGATGGAAACCTCGATGCTGAACTGCTGCTATTTCGCGGCATCGGGAATGGGTGTCGGCATCGTCGATCACACCAGCCTTCGGTCCGCCAGCGCCGACATCATCGCCATTCCGTTCGAGCCGAAGATCGAAGTCTCCTATTTCGCCATCCGTCCGTCAGGCGGGCAGCGCATTGCAGTGCTGGACGACATCGTAAGGCGGATGCAGGATATGATGTGTGCTATCAACAATACCAGATGAAGTATGCTTGGGGCGGTCGATCAGTGGAAGTCGGTGCTATTGAGTGGACATGAACTCTCGACACCATATTTGTCTTCGCCACTTTCGAATTAAATCAACTGCTTGGCTTTCGAGGTGGAAGACAGCCTACTCTCCCAACGGAAGTTCAATTTCTTCGCGGTTCTTTTTCGCGCCCTCGATCAGGACGGTGCGGAGCCGCTCGGCATCTTGTGGAGGCAGCATTCCCGCCCCGGTTCGAATACCTTCTTGCCACGCAGGCCCGCGCTCCCATGCTTCGTTGTAGACGAGCGCCAAGTCGGCAGATCGCCTTGTCTGCTGCAGGGCCTCAAGGAGCAGCGCAGCTTGACGAACGTCCTTCTCTCGCTTCGCCGGGCCCTGCCCATCAGTGTGTCGGCGACTAGCGACTATGAGCTTGTGGACCGCATACCGGGACGGATCGGGGACGACGACTGGGACGCCGCTTCGGTGGAGCAGCATTGTCCTGACGGGTTCCCTTATGAGGAAGTCGAGAAAGCGTAATGGATCCGCGCTGGCGCCACCAAGGGCGGGCATCTTCGCCGGCTGGTCGACGTAGTCATCCGAACCACGGTTCGACGTCAGGAATTCAACCCTGTAGCCGTCGGCATTCTGAAACGCCGACGAGGCCGCGGATCCCGATCGATGTGGAATTGGCCGGAAGCTGGCGTCGACGCCCTGCAACAGCTCAACGATCGGAGGCAGACTGTCTTCAAGCTCCTGACTGATGGCATAGTCCTGGGCGATGTCCGCATCGCCGGTCAGAATCGCAGCCATAGGAAGGCGGACGCCCAGCAGTCCTGAATAGCACTGAAAGGCCACCGTGCCGATGAGAATACCCCGGAGCCGGAAGAGACCGCCATCGGCAAGAGCCTCGACTATGTCGCCCGACATGGCGTCAGGGGCGACCATCCCGCCTTCGCGGGTCAGGGTATTTACCAAGCGCCTGCGAGCACGTAGATCGTCCTTGTCCCGCTTATGATCAGCTACGCGCTGCGCGATATCCGGATCATCAGCAGAACCGACGTAACGACGTTTCGTACCACCATGTCCATCTGGAATGTCGAAGTACCAGTATTTGCGCCCCTTGATGTTCGCCGGGGTGAACCGACCCTCCGGAGGGAAATCGGCCGTCCAAGCGGCGTCGAGCGAGCGCTGACCTAGCTCGGCGAGCATCGTCTGATACACGAGGTCGATAGACTTCATAAGCTCGACTCCGATGTTATACTGTTTTTCAAAAGCAGTATAACGGTCGAGAGGATAGGTCGCAAGATAGGATGCCACGAACGGTAAGATCTTCCGAGACCGTCGCAGAACCGGGATAGCACGATCGCGATTCTGAACGTCGGCCGGTTGAGGATCAAGCACGAGAGCACGTCCGTCCATATCGGCCGCCCCGGGACATCATCGAGAAGAGGCATCAACTGGCCTTGGCTTGGGATGCGTCACGTCGCCCGAAGAGAGTTCAAAACCTTCTGGAGCCGTGCCGCGAAAAAGAACAGCAACTCCGCTACACGCAGCGCAATTCTGAAAGGTCATGGGTTTTCCCAATTGGGTAGAACCTCTCTCGTGGATGCATCAAACACGGAGAAAATCATGATCGGAAACTCTTTCCCAGACTCATCGAATACAAGCGAACATCTTCTCGCGCCACCGCAAGCGTTCCGGCGCAACGTGCTGATTGCCGGTCTTTCCGCTTCGGTTCTGGCGGCAATGCCCGCCAGCGCCGCAGCCAAGAGCACCGCCTCCAAAAGCCGTCAGACCAACAAGGAAAGCAGTGACGTGAACTACGTAACCACTCCCGATGGCGCCGAGATCTTCTACAAGGACTGGGGGCCAAAGACCGCTCAGCCGCTCGTCTTTCATCATGGCTGGCCGCTTTCCGCCGACGACTGGGACACCCAGATGCTTTTTTTCCTCGGCAAGGGATATCGTGTGATCGCCCACGACCGGCGGGGCCACGGCCGCTCGAGCCAGGTCAGCGACGGCCACGATATGGATCATTATGCGGCCGATTTTGCTGCAGTCGCCAAGCACCTCGATCTTCGCAACGCCATTCATATCGGGCACTCGACCGGCGGCGGTGAGGCCACGCACTATGTCGCCAGGCACGGCCAGCCTGACGGACGCGTCGCAAAACTGGTACTGATCGGCGCCGTGCCGCCGATCATGGTCAAGACCAAGGCAAATCCCGGCGGATTGCCGATCGAAGTCTTCGACGGCCTGCGTTCACAGCTTGCCGCAAATCGCGGACAATTTTACCATGATCTCGCAAGCGGTCCCTTCTATGGCTTCAATCGGGAAGGCACCAAAAAGATCGAAACGATCGTCCAGAACTGGTGGCGCCAGTCGATGATGGGTGGTGCCAACGCGCAATATCTCGGCATCAGGGCGTTTTCGGAAACGGATTTCACCGAAGATCTCAAAAAGATCACCGTGCCGACGCTTGTGATGCATGGCGATGACGACCAGATCGTGCCGATCGCCGACTCCGCGCTGCTCTCGGCCAAGCTTCTAAAGGACTCCACCCTTAAGATCTATCACAACCTGCCGCACGGGATGTGCACGACGCATGCCGAAATCATCAACGCCGACCTGCTCGCCTTTATCGAGCGGTAGTCGGCTGGGAAGCGGCGCTATCCGCCGCCAGCGCCGCTTCCCGTTCTTTCTATGAAATTTTCAAAAGTAGCGGTCAGCCACTCCATTCGAAAGAATGGCATTACGACTTCCAAGCTAAAGCGAGGGGCCAATGCCGAGGTTGGTGCCAGCAAGTGCTTTGGTTGCCAAAGCTATCCCTAAGCACAGGATGTTTCCTCAGATAGTCGGCGTTGAACACGGCATTTGCTAAGAACGCTCCATTCGCCGGAACAGATCGGCATACTCGAGCGGGCAATATCGTCAGTGGTCACAGCATCCTATCGTCCTTTCACGTTCTCGACGACGAGTTCGCTGGAGGGATTGAAGCATGGCTCCTCTCAAATTTCAGTCGCTTCCTCCTGATGTGATGGCAAATGCCAGACCGCAGGAGGGACATGTGTCACCGGACCGCGAAATGGAGCGTGTCCTGCGCACTGCCCCGGTGGAATCCTTTCGTATCGACGATCCCTTTGATACCCGGCTCGCCCGATGGAAACACAACCCGTTCCACGACGTCGTGCACCCCATGTCGGATCACGTGATCATGACCTATCTCGGCGCTATGCAGCGGCTGGAGCGCCGGTCCGGGAAGGCATATGCGACAGGTATGGGACGCCAAGGCAGCATAACCTTCATCCCGGCAGGATCGACGTCACGTTGGGATATTCACGGCCCGATGGACATCGTGCAGCTCTATCTCTCCCCGGATCTCCTGGACCGGGTTGCCCGGGAATGCCCCGGGGAAGGTCGATCGTTGGTCGAGAGTACTGCGCAGCAGGACAACGTGATGGCGACCCTGCTTACGATGGCGCATCAGTCGTCCAATGGTATCAGCAGCTTGGACGGGCTCTATCGCCAGCAGCTTGCAAGCCTGATCGCCATCCATCTCGTGAAAACCCATGCCGGCGTCTGTGAGGCGTTAGAAAAAGCCTCGGGCGGCCTGGCGCCGGGGATTTTGCGGATGTCCCTCGAGCGGCTGTCGTCTGAAAAGGAGGAGGATCTTTCGCTCGGCGCGCTCGCCGAAGCGGCCAACCTTTCCCGCTTTCACTTCTGCCGCGCGTTTAAGAAAAGCACCGGCATGACACCCTACGAATGGTTGCGCCAGAGGCGGATGGAACAGGCCATGGCCATGCTGCGGGACCCCATGATGCAGATCACGGATATCGCAGGCGTGCTGGGCTATGGGACCCTCACCGCCTTCTGTGTGGCCTTCAAGCGCCATACGGGCCTGACCCCCGGCGAATGGCGGCGGGCGGCCCTATAGACCGCAATCCCTCAACATTCCGAGCAACTCTGAAATGTCTTCAGCGTCTCCTTTGCGATATTCTTTGAAAATCGACAGTCAAAGTTAAGGAGAAGCAATGATCAAGAAACGTTAGTGACCCAGTAGCGATTGTTTAAGTCAATGACATACCTTTCGTGAAGGCGTCTATGCTATTTATTTCAGAAAGTGATCAGACGTTACTTCTATTAATGTAACATCATGATCAGGAATGGACCCCGTCACTGGAATACGAATGTAAACCCATAAGGAGAATGACATGCTGAGAGAAGCCACTCTCTACGCTCTGTCCGGACTGCTTGTTTCGTCGGCTCTCGTCGGAACGCCGGTCGATTTCGGAAAGGAGCATCGTGAACCTTCTGGACGGTCGGCGCTCACGACCGCTGCAGTAGCTTATAACTCTGGAAAACCGGACGTAATTCGTCCTCGCACGTCTCGCGACAACCGAAAACCGGGCGACGAAGACATCAACTAACTCCGTCCCGCAGTTCATGCAATCCACCGAAACATTCCGCAGGTGAGGTCGCAACCCAGCACCTCGGACAACTCTGAAGGAGATCAACCATGACAAACATCAAGACCGCTTTCGCTCTCGTACTGATTGCCGCAGCAGGCTCTGCCAGCGTTACCTATGCAGAGGGAGATTATTACGAAGGTGCCCAGAAGAATACCGTCAGGCAACAGTCCCGCCCGCCGGTTAGCCGGGACTATACCGGTTCGGTGTCGCACACAGCTCCCGCGTACGGCCGTCTCCTGGATGAGAAGGCCATCGATAGCGGCGATTATTATGAAGGAATCCAGCGTCCAAACTGACGAAGCATATTCGTCCGAAGCAGCCAACCCGTGGGGGTTGGCTGCTTCGATCCTTTAGGCCAGCGTCATGCCGCCATCGACATGCAATTCGACACCGTTGACGAAGCTTCCCGCTGCCGAAGCAAGAAACAGGGCCGCGCGGGCGACTTCCTCCGGACGTCCCATCCGCCCAGCAGGGATAAGGGATGCCATGTAGTCCTCGAACGCCGGGCGATCGGCCTCCGAAACGCCCAGCTTGCCGAGGATGGCGGTTTCCACCGGTCCGGGGCTGAGGATATTGACGCGGATCTTCCGCGGCTTGAACTCGATCGCCCAGTTCTTCGCGAACGCGGCAACAGCCGCTTTGGAGCCGGCATAAACGATGTGATTTGGCAGGACCTTGGTGGCGGCGAGCGAGCTCGTAACGATGATGTTGCCGCCGACCCGGATCAGCGGGGCGATCGCCTGCACGCCAAGGAAAACACCGCGGGTATTGGTGGCAAAGTGCCGGTCGTAGTCCTCCAGTGTAACGGTGTCAGAGGCGGTAAGGTTGATGACGCCGGCATTAGCCACATAGATGTCCAGCCCGCCAAAGCGCGTCTTCACCACGTCCGCAAGCTTTTGATGATGCTCCGGATCGGCGACGTCGCCGACGAGGCCAAGTGCGCCATGGCCGATCTCGCCAACCGCCCGATCAACGATGTCCTGACGCCGGCCGGTGATAACGACTTGAGCGCCTTCCTCTGCGAACAGTCGGGCGGTTGCCTTGCCGATACCGCTATTGCCGCCTGTGATTACGGCGACCTTGTCTGCAAGATGCTGCATTTTGTTTATCTCCTTTTCTTTCGAGGATGAGATAAATGCTAGCGGTGCGAGCTATTAGCCCCCTATCGGGCACATGATCTGTGCCACGGAGATGTAAATGCCGAACCTGCTGGATGAGACGTCAGGTTTGACGGCGTTCGTGAGGACCGTGGAAGCGGGATCGTTCACGGCGGCGGCGCGCGATCTCAGCACGACACCATCGGCGGTTTCGAAAAGCGTGGCACGGCTGGAGAAGAAGATCGGTACGCGGCTTTTCCTGCGCTCGACTCGAGCGCTGACCCTGACGCAGGATGGGCAGGCATTTTTCGAGCGCGTCGCTCCGCTGCTGCGCGAACTCGATGCGAGCGATGAAGCCATCCGGCCACAAGCGGCTCCCTCCGGCAGGCTGCGGATCAGCATGCCCGGCGAGCTTGCACCGCTGCTACTCCCCCGCCTGTTCGGTACGTTTGCGAAGGATTATCCGGACCTCCAGCTCGATATCGGGCTGACCGATCGTTTCGTCAATCTAGTTCGTGAGGACTATGACGTCGTGCTGCGCGCCGGCTCGCTAATGCAGGAGGACCTGATCGTCCGCCGCCTGGCGGATCTACCGATGGCGATCGTCGCCTCCCCGGCTCTTCTTGAATTAACCGGACGTCTAAGATCGGTGGATGACCTCCCAGGTTTACCTTTTGCGCGCTACACCATGGATGGTGCCGTACAACCTGTCAGGCTTGCGGACGGCACGACGTTCATTCCGAGGGGACGGGTCGATTGCGACACGGGCTCGGCCCTGATCCAGGCTGCATTGAGCGGGCTTGGCGCGGCCTTTCTTCTGCGATGCCTCGTCGCAGACGACGTGCGAGCCGGCACGCTCGTCGATCTCGCGCCGGAAATCGCACTTCCGAAGCTCCCCCTTAATATACTGCATGCTTATGGGCGGACTGTTCCGGCACGTGTAAGACTATTTTGCGATTACATGGCCGGCGAGGCCAGAACCCTCGCCGACCTGTAACTTGGGTGGGTGATAACCAATATCCTGCCTGGTTCTTCGTCGCCGTCCCAGATGGGCGAGGTACCGTTCTGCACCGGGCCGTAAAGTATGCCCATCACTCGTCGAAGGGAGCGGCGGCAACGAGATCGACCGAGGAAGGAACCGTATAGCCCGGAACGAAACGCTCGCCGAAGTCCCGCACGAAATTGTCATAGGTGGTTTCCGGCTGCGTTTTCGCGATATGGCAGAAACACGAGGTCATTTTTCGCTTCATTCCGAGCCGCGGGAATTCGGCAACGATCGCCCGCACGTCAGATGATGGGATGAAGCTATATTTCAGACCGACCACATCAAAACAAATGCCGGTAGTACAAAGGGCCACTTCAGCCTCCTTGTAGAGCCCAATCGACGGTGTCGAATTGAGCGCAACGCTGTCCCAGATCAACTGGGCGCGCCGTCCGTTGAGCCCCGCTTCCGTCGCGAAATCTCGGGCAAGGTCGGCTGTTTCCACTTCGAAGCGGCGGGGCCCCGCAAATCGATCGTTGAGGGTTATGTCATGCAGCAGCGCGCCGATGGCAAGCACTTCGGCGTCATGGGCTATGTTCTGCAGCTCAGCGAGCTTTACCGCAAAAAGCCAGGAACGCATGACATGATTGAAGAGATAGGGCTCGTAGGCATGGTGCGCGTGCTCTATCGCGCGGTCTATGAGCCGGTTGTGAGGAACTGAAATACCGGCGACTATGCGCATTTCCATCGCAGTCATGTCATCACCTTTTCTGGCGCTTTAGTGCTAGTATTGACGATCGCGCGAGCAGAAATCCGCTGACGCGAAATTGCCGCGAAAAAACTGCATGCGATCTTCTGAATGTCAGACCGCATGCAGTCGCCTATAGGCCGTCAGTAATCCCAGAAAACCGGAACCCAACGGAAGGCGTCGCCGTCGACTGCGACATGCCCGACCGAAGGGAACGGCATGTGGGTGGCGACCAGCAGTTCGCCTGTCGCCGCCAGCTCCCGCAAAAGCCGAACCCGAACGCGGGCAGCTTCCTCGGGATCATGCTCAAAACCATTGAACCAGTCGGGGTGCTCGAAGCCGACCGCAAAGACAGCGTCGCCTGCAAACATCAGCCGGTCTTTTCCGGAAGCGACGCGGACCACGCTATGTCCGGGCGTATGGCCACCGGTGCGGGAGACGACGACGCCCGGAGCCACCTCTTGTTCCTCGTCGAAAAGGCGCAGCTGGTTGTGGTATTCCTCGGCGAACCGTTTGGCCGCCGCCCGAAGCGCATCCGGGAAACCGGGAGGCATGTTTACACGCGTGAAATCAGGCGCTTCCCAGAATTTAACCTCGGCTGCGGCAACGTGAATCCGCAGGTCGGGACGTAGCCGCTCCTTCACGCCATCGACGATCAGCCCGCCGACGTGGTCCATGTGCATATGGGTCAGCACCACGTCGGTCACCGATCCGAGATCGATGCCGGCGCTCTCCAATCGCTTGACCAGCTGGCCGGCCCGCGGGAGGTTCAATTCCGGATCCAGCCCCAGACCGGCGTCGATGAGGATGACCTGCGCGCCGCTACGCACAACAACCGCATTCAGCGCCCAGTCGAAAGCTTCCTGCGGCAGGAACATACTGTCCAGCCAGGTGGCACGTTCTGCCGCATCGGCATTGTGGCCCAGCATCTTGGTCGGAAGGGGCAGCACGCCATCGCTGATTACCAACACTTCGATCTCGCCAATGTTCACCGCATAACGCGACGGAACCAGTTCTTCAGTTGCCGGCCTGCCGGAGCGTGAAGTGTTCTCGATATTCATTTTTGTCTCCTGCTGACCCATCATGGGGGGATTTGCTTCTGCCTGCGTCATAACGCGCTCCTGTTCTGCGGGATTGGAACGTGCGGGGCACGAACCATGCGACGGAGTGTATTGGCGCGCTTTTTGGCGGTCGATTGGGCCGAGGGAGAGGGAGGGCTACACCCAAGAACAGGTAGGTTCTCCCGTTCGTTTACGAAAACGAGGATTAAGTTATGGCCCCGCCATTATTGAGGATGGAGACGCTGATATCTTGAGGATAGGTCCTGGACGAGCGGTGAATCGCTGGTTCATCAATACAGGCGCTCCAAGCCGATGCTTGGCCAATCGAACCGGCCACGTCTGCGATGAAACAGCCGTGATCTCGTGACCAGGAAAAGCGATGGAAACTCAGGGGCGCTCAGTCTTGCCGCTTGCCTAGCGCATCACGAACGGCCGCAAGCAGAGCATGTCCGTCAAAGGGTTTTCGCAGAAAACCGCCGGCGCCGCGGGCTCGGTCCTGATCGGCTATCTCATGCCGCCCGGTGATCAGGAATACGGGAAGTTGCGGGTTCTCCCGCCTGGCAAGGTCGCGAAGCTCAAACCCATCGACCCCAGGCATGCCGATATCGGTGATCAACACATCGACGCCCGCAAGCCCGCGGGCGAGCAGCAATTCTGCGGAAGAGAAGCTGCGGATCAAATATCCGGCCGACTCCAGCAATTCTTCCAGTGATGCAAGAACCCTTGGATCGTCATCGACAACCGCCACCACGGGCTTGCTCATGTTATGCTTCCTCCTGGCCGGTGCGAGTTAGTTTCCGACATATCCGACAACCCGCGATCATGAACCTGCACCTCCATCCGCCGGTAGCGTGAATATGAACTTGGTGCCTCTCGGTTCGTTCCCTTCCGCCCAAAGCTGCCCCCCATGTGCCTCGACGATCGAGCGCGAGATCGCGAGCCCCATGCCCATTCCCTGATCTTTTGTCGTGAAGAAAGGCTCGAATATCTTGTCGGGGAACTGGATGCCGCGTCCCCGGTCGCTAACCTCGATGCGAGCCATGTCGCCCATTCGATGGGCCCGAACCTGAAGGATCCTGTCTTTCGGAACGGAAGCCATGGCGTCCATGCCATTGCGCATGAGATTGACCAGGACCTGCTGGATCTGGACCCGATCGAACGGGACGAGCCTAATGCCGCTTTCGCCCTCGACATCGATGCGGATGCGGCGCCGCGATGCCTCTTCGGCAAGCAGATCGCGGGCCTCGAACACGACGCCGCCAAGCGCCACGCAATCCCTCTTGGCAGGGGTTTGCTTGAACAGGGCACGGATGCGGCCGACGACGTCGGCAGCAGAGTTCGCGCTATGGACGATACGATCCAGCGTTTTCTGCGCCCTTTCGATATTCGGCGGTTCAGCATTGAGCCAGCGCTGGCAGGCACTCGAATAGTTCATCACCGCCGACAGAGGTTGATTGACCTCGTGGGCAATGGATGCCGAAAGCTCGGCAAGACTGGCAGCCTGGCTTGCGCGCGCAAGGTTCTCCTGGGCCAGGCGCAGTTCCTCCTGCGCACGCACTTGATCCTCGATATCGAAGCAAATGCCATTCCACTGCACGATCGTGCCCTCACCGTTGCGCATCGCCGCTGCGCGCGTTTCCACCCAGCGATACACGCCGTCGAACCGCCTCAGGCGATGCCTCTGTGCATAGGGTTCGCCGGTCGATAGCGACTGGCCATATCGTTCTTTGATGGTCGGCAGGTCATCGGGGTGGATTACGGCTTCGAGTGTGCCATCCAGCCGAGGCTTTCCTGCCTCATCCTTGTCTTCGAGATTGAATCCGAGGTATTCGCGAAGTTTTTGACTGCGATATATCGGTTTGCCATCCGGCATGGCGCAATAAATCAATGCGGGCAGCGTTTCGACGAGCTGTTGAAGATGCCGTTCGCTCACGCGCACCGCCTCCTCGGCCATCACCAGATCGTGGATGTCGGAACTCACGCCGTACCATTGGAGGATGATGCCGGTCTCGTCCCGTAAGGGTTCCGCCCGGGTCTCCGTCCAGCGATAACTGCCATCGGCACGGCGCTGACGATATCTCTGGATATACGGAGCGCCCGTGGCGAATGAATGCCGGACGGCCTGGCGCACCACTTCCCGACTATCCGGGTGTACGACGCTCAGTGAAGGCGACCCATCCGGTGCTGTGATATCCTTGAGAGTGGCGCCCGTCACTTCGGTAAAAGGTTTGTTGACATAAGTCGGCGTTCCGTCGGCCGTTGTGCTCCAGATCAGCGCGGGCACGGTGTCAATAAGTTGTTGCAGTTGCCTTTCACGCTCGCGTAGGGCCGCTTCCGTTCTTTTGTAGACGTCGATATCCAGTGTCGCACCGTACCATCCTGTGATGCGTTCCTGACTGTCGCGTGTCGGCCGGGCCGCGGCGCGATGCCAGACATAGGCTCCATTGGCGCGCAGTACCCGATATTCGACATTCCAGTGTTCACCCGTCCTCAAGGCCTGGCGCAACGACTCGCCGACCCGTTTGCGATCCTCCGGATGCGTACCTCGCTGCCAACCCTGCTCGCCGCCTTCCAGGAATGGTTTGCCCTCCAGCAGCTCGTTCAGGTCCTCGAGCGTCATCGCTATAGAGGTCTGCGCAGTCGGCGTTGCGTAGGTGAACTGCCCGGACGCGTCCATCGCCCATGCGCCGCCATAGAGGTTCTCGATGGCAAGCGCAGCCCGCACCGCTTCACCGGTCTCACCGAAAGAGCTCGCGGTCGTCCACCGCTTATCCTGCCTTGCCACCGCCGGGTCCACATCGACGCTGATGCCGTATTCGGGTTCCACCCGAAACTCGACCCAGCGGTAGTTCCCATCGGCTTGAAGCTGCCGGTAGCTGCTGACCTGAGGAACGCCGTGAAAGAACGCCCGCGCAGTTGCCTGCTCCACGGTGGGCCGGTCGTGCGGGTGAACGGCGTCCATCGACAAGAACGCTTCGGGTGTGGTGTTGTTGAGCGCGCGGGCGACGCCGACAATACGGTCGCGCCGCGGCGACGGGGTATCGGTATCGATCACCGTACCATACCACCCGGTAATGGTACCGTCGTCGTTGCGTACCGGATGCCCGGTGCTGCGCGTCCAGCCCCACATACCGTCCGCACGCAGCATGCGATGCTCCACGTTGTAATGTTCGCCAGTCTGCAGGCAACGCTGCCACATGGCGGCCGCGCCTTCGTAGTCCTCCGGATGGACGACCCGGCTCCAGCCCAAAGTATTGTCGTCCAGTGGCGAGTTGAGGTCTTCCAAAGCGAGACCGAAAAAGGCAAGTGCAGCCGGCGTCACATAGATAAAATTGCCGCCGGCATCGGTTGCCCAGCCATTGCCGGTGATCCGCTCGACGACCTTTGCCGCCTGTACGGCATCAATATCGGGTGACCTTACCGATCCCCCACCACTACCCATCCCCGAAGCTCCGGCGGACTTCGACATGCCTCAACCCGATCCCATTTCATTTGAGATCGCCATGGTGCGCTTAAATCGAAACTACGCCACGGCCTCTCCACAAAAGACGGTATACGGGAGCTTGCGACAAAAACACCTGTTCCGAAGGATAGGGCGAAGATTCGCGAGGCAATTCAGCTTTCGATCGTAGCAAGTGCCAGCAGATATCCGATCCAAGCCAAGCGCGGCGCAAAGAGGCAATGCCGGGATCGCGCGGCCCGCTTTGCCCTCCATATTCAGCTGCTGAAGATCGTCCGGATCGACTTCAGAAAAGCGGTGGCAGTCCGCTCGTGTTTCTCTTCTGCAAGTCGTAGATCGCGGATGCCGCCAGGGCCCGAGGACAGCATTGCCGCGATCTCCTCGGCTATTGCCGGTCGTTCGGCGATCAGCTGCGCAAAACTCTTCTGGTCGATCTCGTAAGCAGTGACTCGCGTCAGGGCTTGCAGCGTGTAGGCTTCCTCCGTTCCCGCCAGAAGGCCGGTTCCCCCAAAGAAGTCGCCCGAGGAAAGGCGTCTTTTTTCCTGTTCGTCGTGCTGCATCGATACGACGCCGGTGCGGATGATCATCATCCAAGGTAGCGCCTGCCCCTGGGCGACGATGACGTCACCCTTGCGATATTCGCGCTCGATGCCAGACTGAGCCAATTTTTCTCTTTCGGATTGCGTCAGCCCGGAGAGGATCGGGTTCTCATCGATAACCTCCTGCAGCATCGCTTCAGGCGGTCGAGGTGTTTCTTTCAAGTAAGTTCCGTCCGCGATGGCGATCGCCGAGGGCGGCATCGCAAGGTGCAGCCCGGACGATCGGCAATGACGGTAGAATCGATCGATCACCTCGTTCTGAGCCGTTATTCTCAGCAGTGGATTGCTCACGCGGAAAAACAGACGGATTTCCAGCGCGGTGGCGTCGAGGCCGCTGAACGAGACCAGTGGCGGTGGCTCGCGCATGATCGAATTGCAGCCGGCCAGAACCGTCAACATGGCCTCCTCGACAATCGAGGGTGCGTGCGTCGGGACCAGCCGTACCGTCATCTTTAGGAGATGCGTTTCGTCGGGCCGGCTGACATTGGTCAGCTTCAGCTTGGCAAGGACACTGTTAGGCAGCACGACGATATTGTTGGCGCCGGTCAGAATTTGCGTCGAACGCCAGGTGCTTGCGGTAACTCGTCCTTCCGTGCCGTCCTCAAGGAGAATCCAGTCGCCTAGCGCATAAGTATGCCCGAGATTGAGGGCGACACCGGAGAAGACGTCGCCGAGTGTATTCTGAAGGGCTAGACCAAGTGCAATGGCGATGACGCCGGACGTCGCGATCAGCGTTCCGACAGGAGCGCCGAAAACGAAAGCCAGGGCGGCGAGCGTGACGCACATATAGACGACGCCGACGACAATATCCTGCAACAGGCGGGCCTCGCGAGGCCTACCTTCCAAAACCAGATAGATACGCACGAACCCGATGACGGCCCAGGAGAGATGGAGCCACCACAACAATTGGCCGAAGACGATGAATACGGCACGCTCGTCGCCGATCCGCAGGCCTTGGGATTGACCGAGCGGAATATCTTCGAAAACGAGGACGGAGGTCATGGCCGTGAAAAAGACGATCTGCACCACGAGCCGCAGATTGGAGCGCAATGGGCCGATGAGCTTCCAAACGGCCATCCCGGTCAAACCTAGAATGATCAGCCATGCGAGGGGCTCGGCGGCGATTTCACCCAGATATGCCTGAAGCATGATGATCGTCCCGGTGTTCGGAGGTCAGTAGCCGATGCCGGCGACGTAGTTCGCCAGCATATGTTCCTGCAACTGCTCCTGCTCGAAGAGAACCTTTAGGGCGTCGCGGATATCGAGAACGCCGAGAGGCTTTGCATCCGCGCCGAGGACCGGCATGTTCTGGATGCGGTTTTCCACCATGACCTGCCATGTCGCCTGTAGTTCATCTGCCGGGCTGCAGGAAATGATGTTGCGGCTCATCAGCGCCTCGACGCTTGCATTCGCCTCGCGGTCAGCCAGATGGCGAATAAGATCGGATTTGCTGAGTACCCCGGCTGCCTTTCCGTGTCGCTCGCTGACGACGACAAGTCCAATGCCCGGATTGGAAAATGTTAGGGCGGCGGCCTGCAGTGTAGCGGCGACATCGATCACCATCAGGCGGGCCGATGTCATGGGATAGAGTTTTTCGATGCGCATGGTTTTCCTCCTGACGGCGATCGCGGGCACGGCCGGGCATGTCGGTATTGATTGCAATCGGAACCGGAATGGCGCCGGCCAGAGGGCGCCATTCCGTCATTGATGTCAGGCGAGAACCGCCTTTCCCGTTCGAGCTTACTTTTCGTAGGTCGTCAGATTGGTTTCATTCGTGTCGACCACGAACACGGCAAGGAGGCGAGCACGCTCCGTCTTGCTTGCATTTTCGCTCACGGCGTGATGGTCGCCGGGAAACTCGGAAAAGTTCTCGCCGGCATGGTAGACGGTCACCAGCCCGCCATTGACCTTGCTGGTTATCGCTCCTTCCAGAACCGTCGCATAAATGAAGGCGGATTTGGGATGCGTGTGAGCGGACGAGGTGCCGCCGGGCGCATATTCGACGAGCACGCCCTTCATGCTCTTCCCGGGCACGTTGGGCAGTGGCTGGTCGTAGACCACCGTTACCTTTTCATCGCTGTGGTCATCATCCGCCGAAACCGCAGCCGCGGAGGCAAATACGAGAGCCGCCGCGCAAAGAAATATCCTGATCATCTTCGTCTCCTGGTAAATAAGGCTTGCCAACCCGAAAGACCGGTGAAGCCGGGAGGAATTTGCGAGGGAGTCGCTTACTTTTTCTGGGCGGCAGGGGACTGGAGCCAGTCCTCGAAGCGAATCGCGCCAAGGCGGGCGCCGGCATCCGGAACCAGTGTCCGGTCGTCGATCTCGACCTCGAAATAACGGGCATGCGGATCGGCGAGGATGGTACGCGGATCGTGGGTGGCCTTGAGGTAACGCCCGATGAATTCATTCATCGGTGCGCGCTCCGGGCCGGCGATCTCGATCATACCGTTCGCCGGTTCGGCTAGAGCGGCATCAGCCATGGCGTCGGCAACGTTGTCTGCTGCGATCGGCTGAAAAGCGCCCGTCGGAACGCGAACATTCGTTCCTTCGGTTGCCGACTGGGCGATGGCACCCACGAACTCGAAGAACTGGGTGGCATGGACGATTGTGTAGGGCACTCCTGAGCTGCGGATATGCTCTTCCTGACGCAGCTTGGCGCGGAAATATCCCATCGCCTGCATACGGTCCGTGCCGACGACCGACAGCGCGACATGATGACGAACGCCTGCGGCCTTTTCCGCTGCAAAGAGGTTGCGACCAGCTGCATCGAAAAATTCCATGGCGGCTTTCTCGTCGAAGGACGGCGAGTTCGCCAGGTCGATAACCACCTCGGCACCGGTCAGAGCTCCAGCAAGACCTTCTCCAGTCACTGTGTTCACGCCCGAATTTGGAGATGCAGCAAGCACCTCATGTCCCTTCTTGCGAAGCCGTTCGACGGTTTTCGAACCAATGAGGCCCGTGCCTCCAATAACGACGATCTTCATGTCCTATCTCCTGGTTTCAAGTTTGATATTGAGTTGCGGGTCTGCTGCGGCGTTATTCCGCCGAGGCTGCTTCCTCGATCAGAGAGGCTATTTCCTTGGGATGCGAGACCGTCAGGGCATGCGAACCGCCCTCGATGACGATGGTCTTCACCGCATGCGCTCGCTTCGCCATGAAGCTCATCACGGCTGGCGGGATGTTGCGATCGGCGGAACCGTAAATCGCGTAGGAAGGCAGCGTCTTCCAGGAGGCGGCGCCCGACGGTTCGGCCAATGCGGCCTGCGCGATTGGGCGCTGGGTGGCCGCCATCAGCCGCGCCGCGTCTTCGGGCACGTCGGCGGCAAACTGATCGTGGAACCGGTCCGGCCGGATGTAAAGATCTTGGCCGCCGCCCGGCAGCGCAGTCGTCGTCAACGCGTCCCCCAGCGTGCTGCCGGGAAATTTTCCCGAAAGGCTCGCGCTGGATTCACCGGTCTCCGGAGCAAAGGCGGCGACGTAGACCAAGGCCTTCACATTCGAATTTCCGTTGGCCGCTTCGGTGATGACCGGCCCACCGTAGGAATGACCGACCAGCACGACCGGTCCCGAAATCGAGCGGAGGACGCTTGCGACAGTCGCGGCATCGCTGGCAACGCTGCGGAGCGGATTGGCAGCGGCGATCGCCGTATAGCCGTCCTTGGCGAGCGCACCGATCACGCCGTTCCAGCTCGACGAGTCGGCGAATGCGCCGTGCACCAGCACGATCGTCGGCTTGGCTCGCGGTTCCGCGGCCTGTGCGAATGCCGCAACTGCCGTGCCCACCGTTGCGGCGAGCGTCAGAGTTTTGATGATATCGCGCATCTTATGTCTCCTGTTAGAGCCTCTTCGACCGGTCAGGAGAATGCGTCACGGCGGGCCGCCAGCCTATCGAACAGAGGCATCGACCATCTAGTCCCAGAGTACAGGTAGGATAGATCGGGTGATTAGATTATCCTGCCTGAACTCAGGGCAATCGCTCCCGCAGCAAGCGAGGGGCTCATGCTTCGCCGATGATCGGCGGCTAAAGCTCGAAGACATTCCCCAGCCTTCAGGGCCCTGTGGCGAAGGAAGAGGCGTCCGGCGCTTATGCGCCAAGACTAGTCGCTTCGGGGGGCAGCTTTTGGTTGTGAGGATAGTATTGCGCAGACTCAAGCCTGCGGCGTCTCGCGAAGACTGGAGGGCAATGAATCCCAGGCGCGAATGAGTTCGCCGATGGAAATAGCCCGCATCTTGCGCATTACATTGCTGCGGTGGAGTTTAACGGTGATCTCGCTGATCCCGAGTTCGAAAGCGATCTGTTTGTTGAGGCGGCCGCGCGCAACTTCACGAAGTACCTGACGTTCGCGCGGCGTCAGCGTCGCGAACCGGCTGGAATGCTGATGGATGTTCTCCGCCTGCGCCCTCTGCTCCACGTCCCGCTGAATGCCTGCAATCACGGCGTCCAACAACGTCTGGTCGCGCACCGGTTTCGTCAGGAAATCGACGGCGCCGGCCTTCATGGCTTGCACCGTCATCGGAATGTCGCCGTATCCCGTGAGAAAGACTATGGGTTTCGTGATTCCGCGCGCCGAGAGTTGATGCTGTAAGTCAAGACCACTCGCGCCGGGCATTCGGACATCCAGCACCAGGCAGCCGGGCCGATCGGGGAGACCGGCGCTCAACAGTTCCCGGGGCGACGGGAAACAGGCGACATCAAGCCCGACAGATTCCATGAGTTCCTGAAGAGAGTTACGAACGTCCTCGTCGTCGTCGACGACAAGGACCAGCGGATTATCTGCAACGACAGCTGAGGTTGCCATCTGATCATCTCCCGAGAAGGCAGATTATAGGTGCTACCATGCGCAGCGCGCTCGCCTTACCGCCCTGCGACCGAACGCACCCCGACAAGTGAAGGGCGCCGTTGCCGGCCAAGATAAATATATCCTTCATCAATCTGGGTCCCCTATCTACCGGAGCGGCAGCATCTCAACTCCGCCTGGCTGCAATTGCCAGCCGCAATCCATGTCACGCGTCCCCAGCCCGTCAGGACAACGCTCTGTCTTCTGTTGCACCGCTTCGGGTCCGGCCCTTTGTTCTATCCGCAAGCCATTTGCGGACGTCGTCGGAGAATTCCGGCGGCGCCTTTCCACCGAGGTCGCCGGCAATATCGGCCAGCGTCTGGCTCGCAAGCGAATCCCGCATCGCCTTCTCCGCGCGCAGCATCACCGCGTGGATTGCGCATACGCCTTTCGTTGCCCATGACGGCGGCCGCTCCCGATATACGGCGCAGCGGCCGCGGATCTCCTGGCAGTCGAACAAGGGTTTCTTACCTTCGATCGCATCGATAACCTCCAGAACCGTGATATCTCCGGGCTGCCTTGCGAGCAGATATCCCCCGTTGATGCCCTCGGAGGCGGACACGATCCCCGCCTTTTCCAGCTTCGGAAATACCTTCGCCAGAAAACTCCGGGAAATTCCCTGAAAATCCGCCAGATCGCGGCTGCTGAGCGGCGTTCCGGGCGAACTCGCCAACCACAGGAGACAATGCAGCCCGTATTCCACACCTGCCGTCATATGCGCCATAACTCGGACTATAATTGTCTGAGTTATGGCTGGCAAGCACTAATTTGAACTGCCCAGCGAAGCGCAACATTCGCTGCACGGAAATCAGCCGCCGCCGGAGACGGTAACGTCTTTCACTTCCGCTTAAGCCGTCATCGGCGTTCGGCAATTGGCAGATACAGGGTGACTTGCGTGCCGGCATTGAGTTTGCTTTCGACGGCGATATGTCCTCCCACGTCCTCGACGAACCGCTTGACCACCGGCAAGCCGAAGCCGCCAAGCCCCGTCGCTCTTGTTGTGAAGAAGGGCTCGAAGGCACGCTGCAGCGTATCCGGGCTCATGCCGAGGCCGTTGTCCACGATCTCTATCTCGACGGCCGCCGCATATCCGCCTTTTCCCGCGCTTCGCGCGGCAAGTGCGATAGTCCCTCCATCCGGCATGGCATCGCGCGCATTCGTCAGCAGGTTCATGATGGCGCCCTGCAAGTTGATCCGACTGCAGGTCAGGGGCGGCAGATTCGGCTCCACCTGCAGGTCGAGCCGGATTTCGGGCTGCCAGATGGTTTCGACCAACTCCCGAAGCTCCGTCAGGCAGCCAGCGACGCTGACGGCTTCCACCGAGGTCTCTCCCTCGCGTGCCCGGCGGAGGGTCTGCTCCACAAGCGTTCCGGCGCGTCCGAGAGACATTCTCGCACTGGCAACGATGGGCGGCAGACTCGGATCCGCTGCCAGATGAGCGTTGCGGGAGAGGATGTTCAATGCGGATACCGCAACCTGTATGAGATTGCCCAGATCATGAACCGTGCCAGGCATGGAATCCGGCAGGCGACCCGTAGCCGCGGCACCGGCAACAGAAGGTGGAAAGCCTTTTTGGGCTTGTAGGCCTATTTCGGTATGCGACATGAGATCCTCCATGGGCGCGGAACAAGCCCAAAATCGGTCAGCAATGCAGCACAACCTAAGGGATGGCAGGGTTGGGATCGATCAAGCCAAGGATGGGACATGCCCATACCGAAGGATAGGTTTCACGCGGGTGGTTTTGTCCCGCGCAGGAGGACGACGGCAAAATCAAGCATGAGCACAGTGCGAGACCCTGGGCGCGACCACATAGAAAAATGGCGAGCAAAGCATCGGATTGTCGCCTTCTATGAGGGCGAGGAGCCGTTCCTAATACTGCCCCTCCGTTGCAAATCCGAGCATAGGCAAAGGGGGTAACGGCGAATTCCACAACCTCCTCGCCCAGCGGAATGACCAGCTTTCGGCCGACGAGGACGTCTCGGATATCTGACGGATATCCGCTTTACGAAATGCGGATTCGATGAGCCTTTCGTAACCATCGGGCGGACGAGCCTGAAGCGCATTGTTACAGGCCTTTGTTACAAGGCAGCCAATGCGCAATAGTTTGGAAAGGCGTTAAGTACTTGATCTTGGTAGGGATCAAATCGGAATGGTGCCCAGAAGAGGACTCGAACCTCCACACCCTTTCGGGTACCAGCACCTGAAGCTGGCGCGTCTACCAATTCCGCCATCTGGGCGACGGAGAGCCATGTACGGGTGTGACCTTCCCCTGTCAACTGGCTTTTTGAAGTTTCCGCGCCCGTCGCTAAAAAACCTTCACGGATCTGTCACGGGCGGCCTCAGCTCCCGCCGTCTTCGGTCGCCTTGCGGTCCACGTGGCCGAGGTCGCGGTCCGGGTCGATCATGTCGCGCACCCGCTGCTTCAATTCCTTGGGGCCAGGAAACCCGCCGTCGCGCTTGCGCTCCCAGATGAGCGTCCCGTTCACCTGGATCTCGAAATTGCCGCCGGTGCCGGGGATCAGCGCCACCTCGCCGAGCGCATCGCCAAAGGTCTGCAAAAGCTCCTGCGCCATCCAGCCGGCCCGCAGCAGCCAGTTGCACTGGGTGCAATAAAGAATCGTAATGCGCGGTTTTTCCATGATGTTTCGCCTTCTACCCAAGTCAATTCGGTCTCACGATATTGTCAACCGGAACGGTCAAGTTTTTGAACGCACGCATCTCGACAGAGAGGACGCGAACGTCAATTTGGAGCTCCTGCGACGACGGTCGCGTCGTTTTCAAAGAAAGAGGTCCCATGGCTCTTCAATCCACCACCCGCTCCCGGCTGATCATTCCGGCACTCGCCCCTGTCTATACCTCCGGCCATGAGATCGTCGAGACGATCCTGCGCGTCGCAGCCGGCGCGCTGCTGGTCACCCACGGTTTCGGCAAGATCACCAACCCGTTCGGCGCGGTCGGCATGGTCGAAAGCCTCGGTTTCTATCCGGGCGTCTTCTGGTCACCGCTGCTTTCCGCCACCGAATTCTTCGGCGGCATTCTCGTCACCATCGGCCTCTTCACCCGTCCCGCCTCCTTCGCGGCGATGATCGTGCTTCTGGTCACCGTCTATTTCCACGGCATTGCCCAGAACCAGGGTCTCGCCGGCGCGGAAAAGTCTATCCTCTGGGCAGCGATCTTCCTGTTCTTCGCCCTGCGCGGCGGCAATAGCCACTCGGTCGACGCCCGCCTCGGCCGGACGCTCTGAACTTCAGGAAAGGCTGGGCCGCTCCCGGGCTCAGCCTTTGCCTTCGAGTGCCAGCCGCACCACGGTGGCGAGATCGGCTTCGCCATATCCGAGCGCCGCGGCTTTCTCGAAACTGGCGCGCGCTGCCTCGATGGCCGGTGTCGCGACGCCAAGACCGCGGGCAAGATCAAGAACCACGCCCATATCCTTCAGCACGCCGGAGACCGGAAACCCGACCGCCTCGGTCTCGCCGAGAATGACCGGAAGCCGCGACCGCATGGCCGGGCTTGCAGCCGGACTGCCGGACAGGATCTCGATCATCTTGCCGCGCCCGAGCCCAGCCTTGCCGCCGAGCTCGACGGCTTCCTTCATGATCTGCCACAGCCCCATCAGCATCATGTTGTTGACGAGTTTCGCCGATGCCCCGTCGCCCAACCCGCCGACGTGATGGATACGGTTCGAAAGCACGTCGGCCACCGGCAGGAAACGCTGAAAGTCCTTTTCCGCCCCTCCGATATAAAGACCGGCCGTGCCTGCCAGGAGCATTTCCGGCCCGCCGGAAATCGGTGCGTCGAGAAGTGCCGCACCCGCCTTGCCCATCGCATCTTGATGGACACGCAGCGTCTCGGGGCTGACGGTGCTGGTATCGACGACCAGCTTGCCAGCCGGCGCGGCGGCGGCCAGTTCATCGAGCACGGCGTGCACGGCGGCATCGTCGAGCAGGGCAAGGATGACGATATCCGAAGCGTCGAAAAGCGCCGCCAGGCCGGCCGAGGCAGCAATCCCAAGCGCCGAGGCCTTTTCTCCGGAAAGCCCGCTGCGTGTCCAGCCCGTCACCGAAAAGCCCTGCGTTGCAAGGCGCTCGGCCATGGCACTGCCCATCCGGCCGAGGCCGACGATACCAACCCGCTCTTTCGTCATGCGTTGATCCTGCTCATGTCGTTGCTGCCGGAGTTAAAGCAGAACATGCCGGTCTCGTCTTCTTCATTTTGCATTGCGGGAGGGTTGAGGAATATTTCATATTCGACATGCGTAATCTGAGGGAGCCCGGACGGAAGATGAGCGAAATATTCAAGGGCGGCTGCTTCTGCGGCAACGTGCGTTATCGCATGCATGGGCGGCCGATGTTCATCCATTGCTGCCATTGCACCGACTGTCAGCAGCAGACGGGCGGCGCCTTTGCGATCAATGCCCTCATCGAAGCCGATCGGGTGGAGGTGACGAGTACGGAGCCGGTCGCGATCGCCATGAAGACCGACAGCGGCCTGCCCCACGACATCTACCGCTGTCCAGAGTGCCAGACAGCCGTCTGGAGCGATTACGGCCGGCGCAGATGGATGCTGTTCATCCGGGTCCAGACGCTCGAAAGGCGTGGCGAATTCTCACCGGACGTGCATATCTTCACGCGTTCGAAAGTCGCCTGGGTGGGCCTGCCGGAAGGCGCCAATGTATTCGAGAACTATTACAGCTCCAAGGCGATGTGGCCGGCGGAAAGCGTCGCGCGGCGTGAGACGGCCCGGATCAAGGCCGGGGCGGAACGCTGAAACACGGGAAGGCGGGCGGGAGGAGACGACATGGCGAGCGAACGCGAAAAGATGGCGGCCGGCGAATGGTATTGCTGCCTGGATCCGGAACTCGACAGTTTGAGGAACAAGGCGCGTATTGCCGTCCATGCGCACAACACCATGCCGCCCACTGAACGCGGCGTGATGGCGCCTGCCCTGCGGACGCTGTTCGGGGCAGCCCCGGACGCCTTTCTGGAAGCCCCCTTCCACTGCGCCTACGGCTTCAACGTCTTTCTTGGGCAAGGCGTCTATCTGAATGCCGGCTGCACGATCCTCGATACCGCACCGGTCAGGATCGGTGCCCGCTCGATGCTGGGGCCTGGCGTGCAGATCTATTGCGCCGATCACCACCGCGACCCCGTCCTGCGCGCCGAGGGCCACGAGATTGCCCGCCCGATCGACATCGGCGCCGACGTCTGGATCGGCGGCGGCGCGATCATCC
>NZ_JALBGV010000199.1 GCF_023006505.1 Neorhizobium sp. SHOUNA12A | reverse complement strand
CTAGGTCATGTTGACAAAGTGTCTTCTCAAATCAGTTATGGTCTGATTCAAAGCTGCTTTTTAGGAGGCAGCGATGGCACGTGGAGACCTAACCGACGCAGAATGGCGGATCGTAGAACCGCTTCTTCCTACAGAGCGTGGCCGTAAATCGCATCCCTCCCATGATAATCGTCAGTTCATGAACGGCATGCTGCATGTCCTGCGGGTCGGCTGCCCGTGGCGCGATATGCATGAGCGATATGGGAAGTGGAATTCCGTCTACGTCCGATTCCGGCGGTGGGCCGAGCAAGGGGTGTGGGATGCGCTCTTGGAAACGCTTGTGGAGCTTGGCCTTACAGATGATTGGCAGCACATGCTGGACAGCACCACAGTTCGCGGCCATTCACAGGCAGCGGGCGCTAAAGGGGGACTCATAAGGAGGCTTTTGGTCGATCACGCGGCGGCTTTACGACAAAAATCCACGCCCGAGCAGACGGTCAGGGACGCCCTCTTGGCTTTGTACTGACGGGTGGTGAAACCTCCGACTATCTCGCTGTTCCAGATCTGCTCGCGATGCCGGTAAACAGGCCTCGTCGTCTCCTTGCTGACAAGGGATATGATGCCGACAGCATCCGCCAGGAGCTTCTTTTCCATGGCACGCGACCGGTCATTCCACCGCGAGCAAGCAGGAAGAATCCATCAGCTTGCGATTATCATGCCTACAAAGACCGCAATCGTATCGAGCGGATGTTCAACCGGATCAAACAGTTCCGCCGCATCGCTACCCGCTACGACAAGACTAAAACATCATTCGCTGCATTCCTGGCGATCGCCGCAGTGAGGATTTGGCTGCCTCACTTTGTCAACATGACCTA
>NZ_JALBGV010000198.1 GCF_023006505.1 Neorhizobium sp. SHOUNA12A | reverse complement strand
CTCCCTCGAAATGGCGTTTCCGCTCGGCAACACGCCGCCAGAACGGGGTATGCGCCTGTTCATTCAGCGTGACGTAGTCGATGAACAGGACGCGGTCATCGCGCAGCATGATGACCATATCCGGGGTATGGTTACGTTTGACCGGCATCTTCCGGTCATGGGTAGACCAGCACGCGACCTCCGCATGCAAACAGATCGAGCGTCCGTTGAGGCCGCGTGTCTTAGGTGACGCCAATGCCTTCTATGAACCCGCGCCAAAGCCGCCAACTTCTGAGTTGACAGTGAACCGCCCGGGTCTCAGGTGGCAGAGGCGATGCCGAGATCGGCAGGATCAGGAACGGTTTGTCGCAGTATTTCGTCGATGCTGGCGCGACTGCGCACCGATCCGCCGGTTCCCGCAATCTTGGCTGCCACAGCAAAGGTCAAACGTTCTGCCGAGGCTTTGACCGCGGATTCCATTTCGGCGATACGGCTGTCGCGTGCATCCTGACGTGGACTCGACGGGCGTTTCAGTTCGTCCAACCCGCCATCCTCGACCGATTGCGATAATGACCTGGCAATCGACAGCGGGATCTCTGGCGCGGACAGCGGGTTTCTATCTGGCGGATCGAACCCAAGGTCGTGCGATGCCGGATCTTCCGTGGCCAAGGCGGGCACCGGCCGTGGCGCAACGAAATCGACTTCAGGCACCGGTGGCGGGTGCGCCAGAGAAAAGTCCGCCGCGGTTTTGAACGCTGCAATTTCATGGAAACGTAGCTTTCCTGCGAAGATCGACGGCTGCCCCTCGATCAACAGGATCATTCGTTCTGAAGGCATTTGCCGAACTTCCTGCGGCATCATCAGATCGCGTTCGCGTATC
>NZ_JALBGV010000197.1 GCF_023006505.1 Neorhizobium sp. SHOUNA12A | reverse complement strand
TATGAACTCGTAGGGCGTGAGGCCCTTTAGCGTCTTGAGCCTGCGCCCGAAATTGTACGCGTCGATGAAGTCGGCCAGATGCTTTTTCAGTTGCGCATGATCGTCGTAGTGGAAGCGCTTGACGGTGGCTTCCTTGATCGTTCGGTTCATCCGCTCGACCTGTCCGTTGGTCCAGGGGTGCTTCACCTTGGTCAGACGATGCTCGATGCTGTTGTCGTCGCAGACCCAGTCGAAGATGTGCTGGAAGGCATTTCGATCACAAGCTCGGTTGGTGAACTGAATGCCATTATCGGTCAGGACGATATGAATGGCGTAGGGCACCGCTGCGATGAGATTGCGCAGGAATTGCGCCGCGTTCATCTTGCCGGCTTTGGCATAGAGTTCAGCGAACGCGAATTTGGATGTTCGATCAATCGCCACAAACAGGTAGAGCTTGCCCTCAGCCGTCTGCACCTCGGCAATGTCGACGTGGAAATAGCCGATCGGGTAACTTTTGAACTTCTTCTTCGGCTCCTTGTCGCCTTCGACTTCCGGCAGACGTGAAATGCCGTGGCGCTGCAGACACCTGTGCAAGGACGACCGCGTCAGATGCGGGATTGTCGGCTGAAGAGCGTAGAGGCAGTCATCGAGCGGCAGCAACGTATGCCGGCGGAAGGCGACAATAACAGCCTCTTCTTCTAGGGAAAGGATTGTCGAATGTGGGTCCTTCGGGCCTGTCGGGAGGTCGGCCAATGACGTCCGCTTTTTCCATTTGGCGACCGTCTTCTGGTTGATCCCATACCGCTTCGAAAGCGCTCTCAGGCTCTCTTCACTATTCTGTATTGCTCGACGGACTGCCTCTGTCGTCGTGGCGCTCCCATGTAAAACCTG
>NZ_JALBGV010000196.1 GCF_023006505.1 Neorhizobium sp. SHOUNA12A | reverse complement strand
AGCATCAGCGATGCGGTACCGGCGGTCGGATCGAACTTGATCGCGCGCCCCATCAAGGGTCCAAGGCCTGACAGTTCGTAGGGCGGTTCGTATGAAGGGCAGGCCGGATCGTGTTTGCCGCCCGAGAGCGGCATGCGCTTGATCACCAGCTGGTCGCCGATATCGGCCACATACATCGGGACCGGCGGTTGGCAGCAGAGGCAAAGCGGACGAACCTTTTCACGATAGGCGTCGGTCAGCAGATCCTGAAAGCCTTCATCACCCTCTTCAAGGACTGTGCCATCGAGCAGGAAGCGCCTCATGCGAACAGCTCCGGCCGCGCGTGAGGTGACGGCGAATATGGGTGCCACACGCGAGGAAAACCTGTCTGTTCAGATCGGCCGATTGTGCCGGACGGGCAAAGCCAGCTCAAGGCCGCGCGGCCCCTCCAAATTTCTCGTCCCTGCGTTTCACTCCGCTGCGACAAATTCGGTTCCTCCGCGCGCCGGCTCCGCCGGTCGTTCCGAGCCTTGACCTGACTTTCCCCGCCCTGCGTGCCGCCGTCATCTCTCACAAACGTCAAGGAGACGACGATGTCGATCGAACAACTCATCGAAGAACTGCGCCTCGAAGCCGCCAACGCTCCCACCATCGAAGAACGCCGACAGATCGAAGCCGAACTCGACCTGGCCCGGGCCGAGCTCGCGGTCATCATGGCCGAGATCGACGGCACGATCGAAGCCGAGCCGCCTTTCTGAGGCGGCTTTCTGCTGCACGTTGCCCGCCGCCGCCGAAGGTCGGGCCGTGCGTCAATAGCCATTTTCCTTCAGGTAGAAGTCGAGCGCCGCCTTCACCACCTGCGTCATCTTCAGATCGTTCTCCTGCGAAGCTTTTTGAAGGCGCGCTTTCAACTCGTAGTCCAAGGCGATGTTGATGAAGAATTTCACGCTGCGCTGTTTTGATCGTTTCAGGTTCTTCAAGCTGTAGCGGACATCCTCCTGCGC
>NZ_JALBGV010000195.1 GCF_023006505.1 Neorhizobium sp. SHOUNA12A | reverse complement strand
ATCTATGGCGCGCCGGCAAGACATAGACACGTCGAACGCTCGTCCGGTGCCTTCGAAAGGCGCTCGGAGAACCGCGCTTCTGGCATCACGGCAACCTCATAAAATTGTCTGGGAACAGCGCCCGAAACGCGACCGTGACTTATGGTTGATTCAAGCAGATCGTCGCAGTCGGAATGAGCCTAAAGTGCAGGACGGCGGGATATGTCGATGACCTCCTGAGAATCTATCCGGAAACTTATTCAGTTTGAGCATGGGCTTCGAACATCAGGCGATTTGCCGCCGACGAATAGTTTCGTCTAAAACGGATAGCGCCTAAACAATGTCCGTAGAACGAGAACCCCTCCATCACGGTCCTGAATGTTGGGCGGGTGGATCAGCGCCTGCAGCAGCAGGCCATGCTATGTCGAAGGATATGGCGCTTCTTGCCTTTGATCTTTTCTCCGCATCTTACCCGCACGGATCGACACAAAGCCCCCCCTTTTTCCGCGCCTTCGGCGCTCTTCTGCCTGTCATTGACTGCCGCAGTTGGGCTCGCCTCACGGCCCATTGCTTCCCGACATTTCACATCGAGTTCAGCATGCTTGCAGCCAAGTGTGCCGTCTCAATTCCATAGTCGAAATAGCCGAACAAAGTGCTTCGAGGCGGCAAGTCTTTGGCACAGCCCGCCATTGGCAACCAGCCTACAGAACGCACAGAAGGCCGCTCACCACCTCCCGCATGATACCGTCCGCTTGCCGCCGCCCGCCGAGATCAATGGCTCGACAAGAGCCCACTCTTCATCAGTCAGACCGCTCGGGTAATGTAACTTGCTGCCGTCATATCGTACGCGGTTTTCGATCCGCGTCATCTTCATTGCCGTCGTCTTGGACGCATGAAAGCCGAATGAATTCAACCCGGCTGCAGTGCCCATTGGTAATTATGAGCCTCAATTTATTTTCTTTTACAAACAGTTTTCGGCTTCGTCAAGAAGAGTTTTAGGTTTGAAATAATCAGTTGATTTGAGTTGGAATGAACTGATCGGTGGATGCCCCTTTTCGACCGCCTTCG
>NZ_JALBGV010000194.1 GCF_023006505.1 Neorhizobium sp. SHOUNA12A | reverse complement strand
CTAGAGCACATCCTGTTCAATCCGGGTCATATCCAGCAGCCCTGAAGTAGTTTGCGCATTCTGCCGGTGTGAAGCGGGGGATCAAGGCGCCGACGGCATCCCATAGAGCATCGACCTTTCGCTCCGCCCGCGCCCGCAACATGGCTTTCAATTTCGAGAATGCGTTTTCGATGGGATTGAAGTCGGGACTATAGGGAGGCAGGAACATGAGCTTGGCGCCGGCGCGCTCGATGGCATCCCGCACACCGGATGTCTTGTGTGCCGGCAAGTTGTCCATGACGACGACATCACCGACCTGAAGAGTCGGGACCAGCACCTGCTCGACGTAGGCCAGGAAGACGTTACCGTTCATGGCGCCATCGTAGACAAATGGCGCGGTCATTCCGGTGAGACGCAATGCTCCGGTGAAGGTCGTTGTTTTCCAATGGCCATGTGGCACGCCGGCGCGGCAACGCTCGCCTCGAATTGCACGCCCGCGCAGACGTGCCATCTTCGTCGAAAGGCCGGTTTCGTCTACAAATATTAGCTTCTCGGGATCGAGGTTGAGCTGACCATCAAACCAGACGCGCCGGCGCTTCAGGACATCCGGCCGGTCTTGCTCCAGTGCATGTGCGGACTTTTTTTAAAGGTCCATCCGCGGCCTCGCAACCAGGCACCAAGTGCACTCCGGCTGATCCTCACTTGCCGCTCGACGGACAAGCGCTCGACCATTTCATCGAGCGTTACGTCCTTACGGTCTTCGATTAGCTCAACAACGAATGCCTCGTGTGCGTCCAGCACCGACGGTCGTCGCCAACCTTGCGGCCGGGAGGTCGGCTCGCCGTCTTTCGCTCTTGCGATCCACCGGATGGCCGTCGAAATCCCAACCCCGAACCGGGCTGCGGCTTGCCTTGCTGACATGCCGGCCGCAGACGCCTTTAATACGCGTAGTCGAAGATCATCGCTTAATGCTTGCGCCATCACCCACCTCATCGCTGTGGATGCTGAATCAGCTTCGGCTCGCCGCGTCACCTCACAATCGATTCATCGATCACAGGATCTGCTCTAG
>NZ_JALBGV010000193.1 GCF_023006505.1 Neorhizobium sp. SHOUNA12A | reverse complement strand
CTCCCTCGAAATGGCGTTTCCGCTCGGCAACACGCCGCCAGAACGGGGTATGCGCCTGTTCATTCAGCGTGACGTAGTCGATGAACAGGACGCGGTCATCGCGCAGCATGACGGCTATATCCGGGATATGGTTACGTTTGACCGGCATCTTCCCGTCATGGGTAGACCAGCACGCGACCTCCATGGGATAGGGCGACAGCTCAGGCGAGCGCTCATTGGCGGTCCATTGGGTTGATGTGGGCCAGCCTTGAACTTAACGACAACAAGGCGACGACCGCGATGGGCTAAGCGGACCAAGCGCCTCGTTCGGTAGTACAGCATTCCAGGAGGTACTCCAAAAGCCGCAATAAAAGCCGCGAGATAGTCTCTCCGGTAAGTCTGAAGTCCGCATGCAAACAGATCGAGCGTCCGTTGAGGCCGCTTATCTTAGGTGACGCCAACACCTTCGATGAACCCAACGCCAAGTCCGCCAACTTCTAAATTGAAAGCGATCCGCCCGGGTCTCAGGTGACAGAGGCGATGCCGAGATCGGCAGGATCAGGAACGGTTTGTCGCAGTATTTCGTCGATGCTGGCGCGACTGCGCACCGATCCGCCGGCTCCCGCAATCTTGGCTGCCACAGTGAACGTCAAGCGTTCTGCCGAGGCTTTGACCGCGGATTCCATTTCGGCGATACGGCTGTCGCGTGCATCCTGACGCGGACCCGGTGGCCGTTTCAGTTCGTCCAGCCTGCCATCCTCGATCGACTGCGATAATGACCTGGCAATCGAGAGCGGGATATCAGACGCGGGCAGCGGGTTTCTATCTGGCGGATTGGTTCCAAGATCAAGCAATGCCGGATCTTTCGTGGCCAGGGCGGGCACCGGCCGTGGCGCAACGAAATCGACTTCAGGCACTGGGGGCGGGTGCCTCAGAGAAAATTCCGCCGCGTTTTTGAACGCTGCAATTTCGTGAAAACGTAGCTTTCCTGCGAAGATCGACGGCTGCCCCTCGATCAACAGGATCATTCGTTCTGAAGGCATTTGCCGAACTTCCTGCGGCATCATCAGATCGCGTTCGCGTATC
>NZ_JALBGV010000192.1 GCF_023006505.1 Neorhizobium sp. SHOUNA12A | reverse complement strand
CCCCCCTTGTAACTTCCCTTTATCCGCTTTTGGCGATTTACTGCCAGATGCGGTGGCGGATGGGAGACCGAACCTCCCTTGGGACATCAAGCCCGTGGCAGAGCCTGGGTCTTCATCCGCCGTTCCATCGAACCCGAACAGTCGCCAGGGCCGCTTGCGAAGGCAAAGCCCGCTTAGGCAAGGATGGGATAAGATGGATATCATCGTTGGCATTGACGTTTCGAAGAACCGGCTGGACATTGCGATTGTGCCGTCCGGTAAAGCCTTCTTCGTCGACAACAGCCATGCTGGTATCGACGAACTGGTCGAGCGGCTGAAGTCGGAGCATTCTGCACAGGGCAGCTGCGTGGTGGCGCTGGAGGCAACCGGCGGCTTTGAGATGCTGGCGACGGCAGAGCTCTCGTCTGCCGGGTTTGCGGTCATCGTGATCAACCCGGCCCAGGTGCGCGCGTATGCCAACGCGATCGGCCGCCGTGCCAAGACCGATCCGATCGATGCTGAAGTGATAGCGGCCTTCGTGGCTGCGACGAGGCCGGAAATCCGCCCCCTGCGGGATGCCGAAACCCAGGCGCTTTCGGCGCTTGTCGCCCGTCGGCGGCAGATCGTGCAGATGATCGTGGCCGAGGATAATCGGCTGCGCATGGTTGTGGAGGCGCAGACGCAGAAGAGCATCAGACGGCTGCTTTCGGCCCTGCGGCGCGAGCTGGACAGCCTGGATGCCGATCTCGACGACCATATCCGCAAGTCGCCGATATGGCGGGTCCGTGAGGCGCTGCTCGTCTCGGTGCCGGGTGTCGGGCCGGCGACGGCCCGCACGCTTCTGGCCGAGATGCCGGAGCTCGGAAGCCTCGACCGGCGCCAGATCGCCTCTTTGGCGGGACTTGCGCCCTGGACGCGGCAATCGGGCCAATGGAAGGGCAAAAGCTTGATCGGCGGCGGCAGGGGCAAGGTGCGAGCCGTGCTGTTCATGGCGGCTCTCGTCGCCAGCCGCCACAACCCCACGCTCAAGGCCTTCCGCGACCGGCTCGTCGCCGCCGGCAAACCCAGGATCGTCGCCATCGTCGCCACCATGCGAAAGCTCCTCACAATCCTCAACGCCATCATCCGGGACAATAAACCATGGCAAAGCGCTTGACGCACAAGACAGTCGCTCTG
>NZ_JALBGV010000191.1 GCF_023006505.1 Neorhizobium sp. SHOUNA12A | reverse complement strand
CACTACTTTGGCAGATTAATCCTCGGTTAACGATGATCGGCGATCTTTAGCACTTCAACAGGGGTGCGAAGGATGGCAGAGCAGGATGTTGCACTGACGGAATGGCTGAAGCCGTTCGTTGAGAAGCTTGGCCACAAGAAGCGGCGGCAGATGTGCCCGATCTATGTTTCGGGTCTGATTGGGCCTGGTGATCGCAAAAGCATAGAGCCGATGGCGGAGCGGCTTGCGCCTGATCGCTACGATCGCCTGCATCATTTCATCTCGGATGGCATTTGGGACGCCGGTCCGCTTGAGGCGGAATTGGCCGTGCAGGCTGACAGAATAGTCGGAGGCCCGGATGCATTTCTGGTGATCGACGATACGGGCCTTCCGAAGAAGGGCGACCACTCGGTAGGGGTCGCGCCGCAATATGCATCGATGCTGGGCAAGCGCGCCAATTGCCAGACGCTGGTGTCACTGACGCTGGCACGGAACGAGGTTCCTGTCCCGGTGGGTTTGCGGCTGTTCCTGCCCGAGAGTTGGACCAGCGATCAGGACAGAATGGCAAAAGCCGGCGTTCCCGAGCTGTCGCGCGTATCCCGCACCAAGCCGGAGATTGCGCTCGACGAGATCGATCGGCTGATTGCCGCAGGTGTTCGGTTTGGCACCGTGCTTGCGGACGCAGGCTATGGTCTGTCAGCCGCATTTCGGCAGGGTTTGAGTGCGCGGGGTCTCACCTGGGCCGTCGGCATTCCCAAGCATCAGAAGGTTTATCCCCATGATGTCGCATTGATCCTTCCTGTTGCTGGTCATGGACGGCCGCGCAAACATTCCATCCCCGATACGCTGTCGACAGCCGCCGAAACGATGCTGGCGGCCTCGACGTGGACGAAACTCAGCTGGCGGCGTGGCACCAAAGGCCGACTGACCGCGCGCTTTGCGGCCCTGCGCATTCGGGTCGCTGATGGCAGCCCACAACACATCTTCGACAAGGGGCAACAGCATATGCCGGGCGAGGAAGCCTGGCTGGTTGGCGAGTGGCGCTCAAACAACGAACGCAAATATTATCTGTCCAATCTGCCGGCCGCGGCGACATTGAAACAACTGGCGGCGGCTATTAAAGCTCGTTGGGTCTGCGAGCAGGCTCATCAGCAGATGAAGGAAGAACTCGGTCTCGATCATTTCGAAGGCCGATCATGGCAAGGCCTTCATCGACACGCGCTGATGACCATGATCGCTTATGCCTTCCTGCAACATCAGCGCCTATGCAAGGCAAAGCGGGAAAAAAAGGAACAGACGCGGCCCGCCTAAACCGACACTGCCAGCTATCCGACGCGCCGTCATAGCCGCGCTCTCAAACCACCATCCACCACAACGATGTCCACACTGCCGTATCAGGTTCCAAATGACCTCAAAATCAATTCTGCCAAAGTAGTGCTA
>NZ_JALBGV010000190.1 GCF_023006505.1 Neorhizobium sp. SHOUNA12A | reverse complement strand
GTTGCAGGCGCGCGCCGCCGGCGCGCCGCTCAGCGTCCACATGAACCCGGTGCTCCTGAAGCCGCAGAGCGACGTCGGTGCGCAGGTGGTGGTGCAAGGCAGGGTCGAAGGCAATGCCAAGGCCGCCGAGTATCAGATGCTCAAGCGGACACTGATGCCGCGGGTCCTGGAGAGTTTCGACATCCTCCGCAATCAGGCTGATCTCGTGCTGGTCGAGGGTGCCGGCAGCGCCTCGGAAATCAATCTTCGTCGGAATGACATCGCCAATATGGGGTTTGCCCGGGCCGCCGACGTGCCGGTGGTGCTGATCGGCGATATCGACCGCGGCGGGGTGATTGCCAGCCTTGCCGGCACCAGGCTGGTGCTCGATCCCGAAGATGCGGCGATGATCCGGGGTTTTATCGTCAATCGTTTTCGGGGCGATCCGGCCCTGTTCGCCGACGGCATGCGGATGATCGGGGAACTCACCGGCTGGCAGTCGGTCGGGCTGTTGCCGCATTTTGCCGATGCGGCCCGGCTGCCGGCCGAAGATGCGCTTGGCCTCAATGCGCCTTCGGTGCGGAAGGCCGAAGCGAGGATCAGGATCGCGGTGCCGATCCTGCCGCATATCTCCAATTTCGACGATCTCGATCCGCTAGAAGCCGAGCCGGATATCGATCTGATCCGGGTCCGGCCGAGGCAGGCCATTCCCGGCGATTGCGATCTCGTGCTGCTGGTCGGCTCGAAGGCGACGATATCCGATCTGCGGGCGCTGAAGGCGGCCGGTTTCGATGTCGATATCGCCGCCCATGTCCGCCGCGGCGGTCGGGTGCTCGGCCTCTGCGGCGGTTATCAGATGCTTGGGAAGACCATCTCCGATCCGGACGGAACCGAAGGGCCGGCCGGATCGATCGAAGGGTTGAGCTTGCTGGATGTGGAGACGGTTCTTTCCGGCGATAAACGGCTGGAGGCCGTCTCGGGGGAAAGTTTCGACGGAATTTCCCTGTCCGGCTATGAAATGCATATCGGGCGGACGTCTGGCGCAGATTGCCGGTGCCCGTTCTCAATCGTCGGCGGCAACCCGGAAGGCGCGATATCGGCGGATGGCCGGGTCTGGGGCACTTACCTCCATGGCCTGTTTTCGGACGACCGGCAGCGGTCGGCCTGGCTGAAGCGGCTTGGTGGCTCGGCATCAGGCCTGGACTATGAGGCCGGGGTGGATGCGGTACTCGACCGGTTGGCCGGCCATATGGAAAAGCATCTCGATCTCGATGGGCTGCTCAAACTTGCCAGATGATCCACGCCAGAAGGCCGAAAAGGCCGATCAGCAGAGCGTCGGCAACGCGGGCGAGTTTCAGCGCGCGGCGAATGTCGTCGTAGGTGAGCTCGGAGCGCCCACCCTCGCCCATGAACCGCGCCTCGATCATCTGTCCGCCATAGCTGCGCGGTCCGGCGAGCGCAATGCCGAGCGCGCCGGCCATCG
>NZ_JALBGV010000018.1 GCF_023006505.1 Neorhizobium sp. SHOUNA12A | reverse complement strand
GAAAAAGCTGATGGTGCTGATTGGGGAGATCAAGGAGTTCGCAGAGGCGCGCAACGGCCGTCAGGTGGTGATCAAACACATGCCGGGCTTCCGGCTCTATCTCGAAGAGCCCGCATGGCGATCCCTGCAACGGCGGTTTGAAACGGAACTGATGCTATGGCAGAGCACCGGGACATCGCATCTGATGGCGATCATGACGATCTGGGGCACGCCGGCCGGTATTACCACCATCAACGAGATTGCCGTGATGGCGGTTACCGAACACTGGCTGCCGATCGAGAGCGCCTATGAACAGCTCCTGGTCGATCGCCTCGGCCGCCTGCACTCCAAGTCGGTAAAGGGGTTGAGGTTCGATCTCCCGCGCATTCACCCGTTAGCAAATGCGATCCTGCCGGAAACAAGGCCCCTGCCCTGCGCGCTCTATATCGTCCCACCGGATGCCGGCGATGACTTCCAGGCAGCCGTGGGCAAGATGATCGACGCGCGGCCGGATCTGGCAGCATGGATCTGGCGGGTCACCGAGGGTGACATGCCGCCGCTGCCGGCCTAGGTCGTCAGCCTATTCGTCCTCGGCACCTTCCAGCAACCCGTCATAAACCTCCAGGAGCGCATTGGTGATTGCCTGCTCGAGGGCGCTTCCCGCTTCGCGAAGTTCTCCCTCGGTGCCGTCCCGCGCGGCTTTCGCCAGCTCGAACCCCTGTTCGCCGACGATCTGCTTTGCGGCCTCGATCGCCCACAGGCCGAAATCTCCGCGGCTGTCGATCGTGAGTGCGTTGTCCATTGCCGTCTACCCGTTGATGGAAAACGACTTCTATCGCGTCTCCTCGATGATCGCCAGCATTCATCAAAGTCGTGAATCGAAGCGCCTCCACCGATTCATAACTGTCGTTGGACGCAAGAGCCCGCTTTCGTCATCTTTTGCCCATGGTGACTTATACCTTTCAGCTTTACTGCCAGCGGATCGACGTAACGAAAAACATGGCGCGCTATTATGCATTGTCGATGCAGCCGACCCTGTTCGGAGAGATGGCCGTGGTACGCCGCTGGGGCCGGATCGGCAAACGCGGCGGCGAGAAGTCTGACGTGTTTGCGACGGATAAGGAAGCCGCCACACGCTTCCTCGAACTGGCACGGCTCAAGCGAGCCAAAGGCTACAGACCAGTGGGAACCTGTGGAAATCCCGGCAACTAGGTCATTTCATCGCGTTGCATGAATGACAGAGCCGAAATCAGCTGTCAGGGATCGTCACGGCCCAAGGCGTCGCAACAGCCTGACCAAGGTTCACTTGATATGTTACGCCGATGACTTCGTCGTCACAGGTGCTTCGAAAGAAGTGCTGGAGGAGGCGAAATCTATGGTCGAGGAATTTCTGTCAGAACGGGGCTTGTCTCTGTCTGAAGAGAAGACTCGCATCGTGCGGGTCGAGGAAGGCTTCGACTTCCTCGGCTGGAACGTGCGCAGATATGATGGGCATACCCACATCAAACCCGCCAAGAAGAACGTGGTGGCATTTATGCGCAAGATTCGGACGATCATCAAGGGTGCCGCCGATGTGAAGCAGGAGTATCTGATAATGCGGCTGAACCCGGTCATACGGGGATGGACCAATTATCATCACAACCAGGTGGCGAAGGAGACCTTTCGCAAGGTCGAGCACCTCATCTGGAAGTGTCTCTGGCAGTGGGCCTGTCGTAGACACCCGGACAAGCCGCTTCGCTGGGTGAAGTATCGTTACTTCGCTCGGGAAGGTACGCGAGACTGGGGATTCCGCGCAGGGATGAAGGATAAGGCAGGAAACTTCAAGTTCATCCGCCTCATCCACGCGTCCGACGTACCGATACGTCGCCACTGCAAAATCCGGGCCGAAGCGAATCCTTTCGATCCCACGTGGGACAGCTACTTCGCCGCAAGGCGCGGTATGCCATCGGAAGTTACGGATCGGCCCAGTGAGTGCACATCCTTTACCGATGCACAGGAACTGGCGGCTCTGGTCAAACAGGGCTTAGCGGAGGCTTGAGCTGTATGCTGGGAAACTCGCATGTACAGTTCTTAGGGAGGAGCGGCCCGGCAACGGGTCGTTCCTACCCGACAGGACGCGCCGGAGCGCGAAGGTCGCAATCCTGCGACGGGCGAAGCGATGAAGATCGCAGCCTCGAAGAAGCTGGCGTTCACGCCAGCCAAGGCGCTCGAGGATGCGCTGAACAAGTGACATGAAAAGAGCCCCGCCTGGTCGGCAGGGCTCTCTTCGCTTTGCTTAGCCGCGGGTGGTGCGCGACCCGACCAGTTGTAACCCTTCCTAGCCCTGCACTTCGGTAAGCGTCGCTAGATCGGAGCCGGAAAGCTCGGGTCGTCGAGCCTCACCGAGATGTAGTCCCGCTCGGTCTCGCGGGCCTGCTTCTGCACCCTGCCCCGAACTCGACGTTTTGCGGCGCACCGCAAAACACGGATTGGACTAACCCGCTCCGCTACGCCGGAGCGGCAAGGAGGTCACGTATTCAGTAGGAGCCCCAACTGCGCGAGGATGGGACGGCTGTTTGCAGCCATTCCATCGGACAGAGGAGCTCGTCATGACCCCACTTCGCCAGCGCATGAGCGAGGACATGCAGGTGCGCAATTTTTCGCTCAATACCCAACTCGCGTATCTCCAACAGGTGTCGCTGTTTGCGCGATACTTCAGCAAGTCGCCGGACTTGCTCGGCCGCGAGGACGTCCGGATCTATCAGGTCTACCTGGTCAACGAGAAGAAGCTGGCGCCGGGCTCGATCCACACCGCCATTTCGGCGCTGCGTTTTCTCTACAAGGTGACGCTCGAAAGAGACTGGGTGCCTGAAGAGGTCCTCCCGCTTCCCAAGAAGCCACAGAAGCTGCCGATCATCCTTAGTCCCGAGGAAGTGCAGCGGTTTCTCGCCTGCGTATTCGACGTCAAACATCACGCCATCCTGACCACGTGCTACGCCGCCGGCCTACGCATTTCGGAAGCAGTGCACCTGAAGACGACTGACATCGACAGCCAGAGAATGGTCGTCCGTGTCGAGCAGGGCAAAGGTCAAAAGGACCGCTATGTGATGCTGTCGCCCAAGCTCCTGGAGATCCTACGCGATTACTGGAGGATGCGGCGGCCAGAGGAATGGCTCTTCCCCGGCGATCGTACCGGCCAACCGATCACCCGGGATGCGGTGGGGCAGGCCTGCGCGAAAGCGCACAACCTCTCGCGCTTGTCCAAACCGGTCACACCTCACAGCCTGAGGCACGCCTTCGCCGTTCATCTCCTGGAGGCAGGCGCCGACGTGCGCACCATTCAGCTGCTGCTCGGTCACCGCAGCCTCGCGACCACCGCCCATTATCTGCGCATCGCCACCAACAAGGTCTGCGCCACGTCGAGCCCCTTCGAGCTCTTGCCACGTCCCGCGCCCTCCCTGCCGCCACCCAAGCCCGAGTACTTCTGAGCTTGCGCCGATGCCCCGTTCGGGGCCGGAAGTGGCGGATATATTCCGTCGCCACGGCGAGGCCTATCGTGCCCAGCACACGTCGCTGTCGACTGCTCAGCGCCGTGTTATGACGGCGATCGAGTTGTGCCGAACCGCCGCGCTCGGGGGGCACGTCGAAGCGTGCGACCAATGCGGACACCGGCGCATCGCCTTCAACAGCTGCCGCGACAGGCATTGTCCCCGCTGCCAATCGCTCGCCCGTGCGCAATGGCTGGAGGATCGTCGCGCCGAGCTGCTCGACACACAGTACTTTCATGTCGTCTTCACACTGCCGGAGGCCATCGCCGCCATCGCCTATCAGAACAAGGCGCTCGTCTACGGCCTGCTATTCCGCGCCACCGCCGAGACGCTGCGCACCATCGCTGCCGACCCCAAGCATCTCGGCGCCGAGATCGGTTTCTTCGCCGTGCTGCACACCTGGGGGCAGAATCTACTGCACCATCCCCACCTGCACCGTGTCGTCCCTGGTGGCGGGTTCTCGCCGGACGGCACGCGATGGATCGCCTGCAAGCCCGGTTTCTTCCTGCCGGTCCGCGTGCTCTCACGCCTGTTTCGACGATTGTTCCTGGAGCACCTGGAGAAAGCCTTCGACGCCGGCAAGCTGCAGTTCTTTTCCGACTTGCAGCGCCTCAACGAACGCAACGCCTTCCGTCGCTATCTGGCGCCGCTTCGAAAAGCCGACTGGGTGGTCTACGCCAAGCCACCCTTCGCCGGGCCCGAACAGGTGCTCGATTACGTCGGCCGTTATACGCACCGCGTCGCCATCTCCAACAATCGACTCGTCGATATCGAGGATGGCGCGGTGCGTTTCCGCTGGAAGGATTATCGGCACGGCGATCGGCAAAAGGTCATGACCGTGTCGGCCGATGAGTTCATCCGCCGCTTTCTGTTGCACGTCCTACCCGAGGGCTTCCATCGCATCCGCTACTACGGTTTCCTCGGCAATCGCTACCGCGAACAAAAGCTTGCCCATTGCCGCGATCTGCTCGGCATGCCGGTTCCCGAGCCATCGGCGAGCCAGGCTCCGAAGGAGTACCGCGATCGTTACGAGGAACTCACCGGGCGTTCCCTCAGGCAATGCCCGGCCTGTCGTCAAGGGCAGATGATCACTATCGAAACCTTCGACGGCGTTACCGGACCCTCGCCATACTGGGATACGTCATGAAAGAAGCGCGCCGCTTTCATCGTCGCCGTATCGCTCCGTTCGGCCGGCAAACCGCGCCGGTTCCGCCAAGGTGTGTGCCGACCTGCCCTCCAGTCCCTCCCGGCAGGACACAGCGTCAACCGTCACGTTTATCGAGACCGGAATCCGCGCTGATTTCGTCACCCACGCTCCCGCCACCCCTGCCTCCACGCCACTGTGCGATGCCCTTTCCTTGGACGGGCACCATTCAATACCCATAGAACCCCACGCGCGCCCGCGGCTTAGCCCAACACGTTTTTAACTTACCGTCGCTGTCAGACTCGGCGCGTTCCGCAATGTCGATTACCGCGACGCCAAGCTAAAAACGCTCTGCATTATGCTGATAACGTGATTATGCAGGAGTGTGGGTCGCTGAAGGTCGGACTTGCCGGTGATTTCTGCGGATTCTGCTCCGCATAATCCCGGAGGCTGAGATGGATAGTGCGTCTTAAAATACGGACGCCTTTGGCCTATGCTGATCCCCACGATCATTTGGCGAAAGCTGCAAAGTTGGCGGAAAAGAATGATGCATGGGAAAACATTGCTCGCATTCGACAGCGGCTGGCTGATCTGAATGAAGAGCGGACGGCGCTTGAGCGTGAACTGGATGCGTTTGAGCAACAGCTGATTTCCGATAGCCAGGCCGACGCAGCGAAGCCAGCCTTCGCCGACGCCCCTGTTACCAACAGCTCACCGTCGATGGAGAAGGTGGAGTTATTCCGGCAGCTGTTTGCCGGGCGCCCCGACGTCTTCCCGGTTCGCTGGAACAACAAGAAGGACGGACGCTTCGGCTATTCACCGGCCTGTTCCAATGAATGGGCGAAAGGAATCTGCGGCAAGCCGAAGGTGAAATGCGGGGACTGCCTGCATCAGGCTTTCATCCCATATTCCGGAGATATCATCGAAAAGCACCTCCGTGGCGGCGATGCTCGCTCAAGCGACTTTGTTGCCGGCGTATATCCATTGCTGCAAGACGAAACATGCTGGTTCCTTGCTGCTGACTTCGACAAGGAAAGCTGGGCGGATGATACCAGAGCTTTGCTGGCAACATGTCGTGCAAAAGGTATTGCCGCAGCCCTCGAACGCTCGAGGTCGGGAAACGGAGGCCATGTCTGGATATTCTTCGCCGAGCCCATTCCGGCCAGGATCGCCCGTCAACTGGGTGCCGCGCTGATAACAGAGACGATGGAGGACCGCCCTGAGATCGGCTTCACGTCTTATGACCGTTTCTTTCCCAATCAGGACACGATGCCACTTGGCGGCTTTGGCAATTTGATCGCGCTTCCCCTGCAAAGGAAGGCCCGCGAAAATGGCAACAGCGTTTTTGTAGATGGCGACTTGCGACCTTACGATGACCAGTGGGCGTACCTGTCGTCTTTATCCAGGTTAACGGCAGACGAAGTCTTCAGGATCGCCGACGAAGCCGAAATGTCGGGGCGGGTCTTGGGCGTCCGGATGCCGGTCGATGACGAACATGCCGACGAGCCTTGGAAGATGTTACCGTCGCGTCGTAGCGAGCCGCGGCGAATAGAGGCTGCGATCCCGCAACGCATCAAGGTCGTGGTCGCCGATCAGGTCTACATCGATAGGACTGAGCTTCCGTCCGTACTGATTGCGCAGTTCGTGCGCCTGGCAGCATTCCAAAACCCGGAATTCTATCGCGCACAAGCAATGCGACTGCCGACATTCGGCAGGCCGCGGATCATCTCATGCGCCGAACTTCATCCACGCCATGTCGCTCTACCGCGAGGCTGTTTCGACGAAGCAATCGAACTCATCGAGAGGCACGGTTCGACCGCCGCTTTAGACGATCATCGCGAAGATGGGGCTGCGCTACTTGCCGGCATTGCGTTCCAGGGCGAACTGCGGCGGCCCCAGTCGAGGGCCTTTGATGCTCTTGTCGCCCATGACACCGGTGTGCTTGCCGCGACGACGGCCTTTGGCAAGACGGTTGTCGCAGCCGCGCTTATTGCACATCGGGCGCGCAACGCGTTAGTTCTTGTCCATCGCAGGGAGCTTCTCACCCAGTGGGTGGAGCGCCTGAGCTCCTTTCTGTCCATTGATCCAAAGCAGATCGGCGTCATCGGGGGCGGAAAAAGAAAGCCAACTGGGATCATCGATGTGGCGCTGATCCAAAGCCTGGTACGGAATGGCGAGGTCGATGACATTGTCGGCAATTACGGTCATCTGATCGTCGATGAATGCCACCATCTGTCCGCTGCAAGTTTTGAACTTGTCGCTCGCAGATCCAAGGCGCGATACGTCGTTGGCCTTTCAGCGACGGTCGCCCGAAAAGACGGACATCATCCAATCATCTTCATGCAATGCGGCCTCGTTCGCCATCGGGTCGATGCAAGAGTACAAGCTGCCGAGCGTGGTATTCGCCACCGTGCCCGTGACCGTTCGACAAAGTTTGAGTTGCCGGCGCCTCTGATCTTGGCCGAGCGCCCGTCAATACCCGCGATCTATGCCGCCCTTGCGCAGGACCACGGGCGAAATGAACTTATCTTCGATGATGTGTTGAAATCGCTTGAAGCCAAGCGCTCACCGATCGTTCTGACCGAGCGGAGGGACCACCTCGATTATCTCCAGCAGAAGTTCTCACCGTTTGTAAAAAATCTGGTGGTGCTGCGCGGTGGTATGTCGGCGAAGGATCGCAAGCAAGCCACCACGGCGTTGAATGTCGCAGACGATGATGAGCGCCTGATACTTGCGATAGGGCGCTATATCGGGGAAGGCTTCGATGACGCCCGGCTCGACACGTTGTTCCTGACCATGCCTATCGCCTGGAAGGGAACTCTGGCGCAGTATGTCGGCCGTCTCCATCGCCAGCATGATGGAAAGAGAGACGTCTTGGTCGTCGATTATGTCGATAGCACCGTTCCCGTTCTGGCCCGGATGGCCGCAAAGCGACGCGTGGGTTATCGCGCGCTGGGCTATGTGATCGAATGAGGGCGCCCCGCTTTGAGCGGAGCGCCGTGGTGCTGGTCAGCGTGACCATGAGCTTGTGCTCGCCCTTGTCGCCCTGAACGAGGGAGGCGTAGACCGGCGCCGTGAAGGATGGATCGTCGAGCTTGAGCGAGAGGTATTCTGCGCCCGTTCCGCGGGCGGTCCGGCTCCAGCCTGCTCCGAACTCGACACCGGTTGCTGTGACCCGGAAGTCGGGTGCGCGGTCGTTGTCGCAGGACTTGATGGATGCCTTGACGTTGAGGGTGAGCGTCTTGATGGTGCCATTGTAGGCGCCGGTTTCGTCGCGGGTAAAGGTGCCGATCTGAGCCATTGTCGTGATCCTTTTCAGTTGGTCGGGCCGCGCCCATCGCGGTCTCACATGAGATTCACCCGTCCAGCTTCAGGTTGCTGAGTAGGCCATTCGGGGAATGACGCCCCGCGGCATTGCGGGGCGTCACCTTGAGAGTTTCAGTCACCGTTGCGGCGGTTCGGCCGCGACCAGATGAGGCTGTAGTTCTGGCCGTCCTCGTCTTCGACAAGATTGGCGTAGATCGGAGCGCTGAAGCTCGGATCATCAAGCTTGAGACCAAGGTAATTCCGGCCCTCGCTAGACTGCTTGGACCAGGCGGCGCCCATTTCGATGCGGCCGACGAAGACCCGGTGGCTGGGGGTGTTTTCGCCGCTGGCGCGCGTATCGGGAATGATACGAACCTTCTTGGCCTGGAGGGAGAGAGTGACGATCTCGCCGCTGAACTCATTGTTGGTGGACTGCTGGAATGTACCGATGGTAGCCATTTTCGTCTCCTGACTGGTTGTCGAAGCCGCCCTGTGCGGCCTCGTGGCGGTCAAGAAGCAACGGGCCAAGGCCGACTGCATCCTGGGACCGGAGCGTCAGCGGAGGACGGCGTCAGACGAGCTTGTTGCTTCGCGAGGAATGCGGCATAGCCGCAGGGGAAGAAGGTCGACTAAGCCGTTGCAGGTCAAAGGCCTGACCGGGGCCAGACCAGCCAGCAAAGAGGCAGCACGGGACGGCCTTCAGCATCATGCTGGTGAACGATGCTGGCCATTGGTCATTCAGCCGCACGGCCGGCAGAAGTGGTTAGATCGGCCCCCGCATGATGAACCTAAGGTCTGAGCCCATTCCTGATCCGCGCAGATGCACATATCAACACATCCGGTCGCCGCACAGGCGGCTGCACCATAATCCCGCTTCGACGGCAAGGCTCAGGAGGACGATACCATTCTCGATGACGGCGTTGGCCAAACCGCGATCCGGTTGTCCGCCTGGTTCCGGCGGGGCTGATCAGGCCTCTACCGAACTGATAAGTTGACCTCGTCATGCGCGCAATATGACTCCTTCGATGACGACCCCCGGCGGTGACATATTTCCACAATGCCGCGACAAGCTTTCTGGCTATTCTGCGCTCCGTCGATGAACTCGCATCGGTGCAGTTGGCGCACAGTTGCTTCGTTGATTTCGCTGGCGGCGAAGGCGTATCCGGAGATGTCTTTGTAGGTCGGGAAACGGGCGGCCTTCATGTGATAGGCAATCGAGCGGACCTCACGCTCGGCCATTTCGGCTTTCAGCAATTGGGACAGGATCGGCACGGCCGCGTCAAAGGCGGGAGCCCTTCGCCCGATCAGGTCTGTGACGGCCTGGGCCATGCCATACATCTTCAGACTACGCACAATAATAACGACGGCGCGCTCGCAGGATTATGACGCATGGCGACCTCCCACGATCTGGACACGCAAACCATCGTAGCGTTCTACATTGACTTTGGGTTCGCGCAGCAAGGTCAGCGCTTGTGGCCTATCGATGTCGGGACCGTCGGCCGTTTTGCCGTCGATCAGTCGGTGCAGCAGGTTTAGGACATGCGTTTTCGTTGCCACGCCCGCATCCAGAGCAAGTTCCACAGCCCGGGTGACAACCTGTTCGTCGTGATGAAGCACGAGGTCCAGGATAACACCTAGTGATGAGAAAGGCCCCCAGGGACTCTCCCCAGGTCTGTACGCACTTCGTTTTCGAAGTCGTCCAGCTTCATCAAGAGAGCATCCACCAACGAGATTTCCTTCTCTGTTTGCGAGGTTCCAGCGCTATGAGCGTTCATCAGTTCCATCTCTACTGAGGAAAAAAATTCGTTAATTTGAGCTTCGCTTGCGCCTTTATTGGTCCATAGGACGAAGAGGCGGCGTGCAAGAGTGTGGTAGACGACATTGTTGCAATTGCAACTAGGAGTAATTCACATAGTCCTACCACATAGCCTGTCAGTTGGCTGCGTGGCACGAAAGGTAGATTGGCCGCGCACTTTTCGTGGACAAGCTGATGGATTATATCAGCGGTGAGCTCGCCAATATTAAGCAGAACGGCATCGGCATAAAGATCGACACACATCCATGCACGGCCTGCGGTCAAGTCCTTATGCGACATATGGGCAAGAGGGCGGCGGCTTTTGGTGGGATGCGGCAATTTCCAGTTCGAAGCGGAAAATCAGATACCCGCGTGTCGGCCGTGTAATATGCGGCGGAGTAATCGTTCTATCCCGCAATATCTGGTCTATCGCGGCCGCCCCCTGATCTCAATCGCGGCCATCACCGCGATCTCTTGGCCGGTCCGGACGGCTGTAATTGATGAGCGGCTTTCCGTCGATAAGCCGCTCGAAGTTCGTCAGAACTCTATCTTCGAACGTTTTGGTGTCTATCTGAAGCTTCGGTTTGGCCGTTGATGCAATGTCGAGACGCTTCGCGTCGACCGGCAACTCATGCTCCAGTTTTCGTTTCCTGACGTTTCCGGAGTTTGACAACTCGCCGCCGCTATCCGCACGTGCCACGGCCTTTGGCTTCGCCATTTCCGCCGCTGCCTTGGAAACGCCCGTTGGCGGGTTAATGAGACGCAGAGGCTTTGTACTGAACCAACCCATCCGGGGCATTTTTGACGCATCCGATTCTTCTAGACCGCCTGCTTCCGGCTGCCACTCCGGTGATGCGGCGGAAGGAGCCATGATTTCGGGTGCGGCGGCTCCCAGTCTTCTAATTGGATTTGATGGTAACCCGACTGGTGCCTCTGGTGTCGTCGTACGCACAGCGTTCTTTATGTCATGAATACGCTCGAAGTAGTCTATGAAAGATAAATCATCGGGAGACCAGTCATGCGGATCGGGTTTAACTGGTTCGCTGTCGATCGACGTTGCGGGACTGACAGATCGCGCGTCCTGCGGGGATGTGGAGGAAGAGCCTGCAGACCATGGGGTGGCAGAGCCGGGGATGGCATCGTGTCTATCATCATCTGAGCCCGGCATCCTGCTCCTACCTCTTCGATGTACTCCCGCTCGCTGGAAAAAGACTACCTAATCCAGAACGCAAAGCAAACATTTAAGCGCTTCAACCGTAATAGCTCCGCAGAACGTTGAAGGCGCTTCATCTGCGAGTGAGTAGGCCAGGCCCCCTTACGTCGCTATGGCGACCGGGATCATCATTATGAGGTCTGCATGCAGGCGGCGGGAAGCCCAATAATTGGCTTCCCAAATCGGTCCAACGATGATTCAGTCCCTCTATTTTGGAGGCAACGATATGACGGATTTCTTTTGGTTTTCGGATGCGCAATGGGATCGGATCGCGCCGCTTCTACCCACGGACGTGCGGGGAATGAAGCGCGTTGATGACCGTCGTGTGCTGAGCGGGATCGTTCATGCCCTGCGATCCGGTGGCCGTTGGGCCGACTGCGCCGATGTCTACGGTCCGAAGAAGACGCTCTACAATCGGTTCGTCCGCTGGTCAGAGCGCGGCATATGGGAAGGCATTTTCAGCGCACTTGCCGGGTCCGAAGACGTACCCGATCAACTGTTCATCGACAGTTCCTGCATCAAGGTGCATCGCTGTGCGGGCGGTGGAAAAGGGGGCCTTGGCCCATGGTATCGGCCGCACGAAAGGTGGACGCAACACCAAGCTCCAAGCTGTCTGCGACGACAAAGGCCGCCCGTGCGTCCTGCTCCTGACGCCCGGAAACGTCAACGATTGCAAGGTCGCCGAACTGTGTATCGCGGCCATACCGCCCTCTGCAGAACTCGTCGCCGACAAGGGGTACGACAGTCAGGCTCTGCGTGAATGGCTGGAAGCGCGTGGCACCCAACCCGTGATCCGGTCGTCCGCCTGGTTCCGCCGGGACTGATCAGGCCTCTACCGAACTGGCTATGTTGATCTTGTCGTGCGCGCAGTATGCCCCCCTAGATGACGACCCCGGCGGTGACGTATTTCCACAATGCCACCACAAGCTTTCTGGCTAGCGCCGTACACACTCTCGATCGAACCATTCTCGTGTGCGATGCCTTTGTTATTGCGCGTCGGCTTCATATGGTAGTGAGCGCAAAGCTCCTCATAGCGATGGGTCAGGTCTTCCCGATCATCGGCAGCAGTCAGGTTGCGGAATGCGGCCAACAGGCTGTCGCTGCGATGGTCGTGTGGCGCGCCGCCAGGGGACCACAGCGCGCTCTGCAACCCTTCTGCAAGGGCGACGAAGCTTTCGCCGCCGAGGATGACATGGGCATGTTCGAAGCCGGAATAGGCAAGGCGGAAGTGATACAGCAGACAGTCGAGCAATTACCCAGCGACCGTGACTTTCAGACTGCCCATGTCGGTAAAATCCGACAGGCCCAACCGTCCGGGCTCCTGGACCTGACTGAAGATGACTTCCTGCTCTGCGCCATGTTCGGCGCGCCAGAACCGAATGCGCCGTTTCATCGTGAGCCGGATGCTGCCCCCAAGCTCCGGTTGACGGCGTGGTATCTCCTCATAAATTGTGACAGCACGAATGCCTGGTGCAGCCTGAAACAGGGTGACAATCTCCGCGTCGAAGATATCGGCCGGTGGATTTGGTCGCCGGCGTCCTCGCGGTTTTGCCTTCTGCGAGGGAAGGCGGACATCCTTCCCTATGCGAAAAGCGGTGGTTCGCCCGATCGAAGCCTTGGTGGCAGCAACCGTGACGGAATAATTTTAACATGAAAAGCCTCATCTGATGATCGGTTGCATGGCGACCTGGCACAAAGTGATTCTTCGGTTTTGGAAAACCGCCAGATTGACCGCGATCACAGGCGCAAGGCATGCCTGAAATTTGCGTCCCCTCTTGATTGATGCTGAATTCCAGGTTGATCGCCGCGCGGCATCGAGCCGAACGACGTGAGGCGGTCTTCGGTCAGACATGCCTCATCGAGACCGCGGCGGGTGTGTCATTCGGCCGTAGGAAGGAAAGGCAACGGCTGCCTAAAGGATGCTCCATGTGTGACGGCTTGTCTCAACCATCTCTCATTATCACCGAGAGCAAGGCCTGTGGCTCAGGAGCGTGAAATCGCTGTCCTTTTCCGGCTCGCGGAAGCCTGCTTGACGGTGAGGGCAATGGTCTTGAGAAACGCCGCGCTGAAACTACCAAGCGGCTTTGTGGACTCGAAATCAAATGCCTCGTCGAGCTCCACCGATTATACTCGTCGACAATGACGCACCGGCCGCAACCCGTTTCAAGCGCGAAATCGGTCAAATGCAGTTAGATATTTGATTGGCGGATCAGCTTCCGGATAACCGTAGATATCTGTTCGCAAATATTGCAATTCACTTTCCAGCAGCGGCTCGTCGACTTCGATCCACCACGACTTTGGCCGCCCGTCGCTGCCATCCGACCAACGATAACCACGTGCCTTTAAATGATCCTTCATATCGAACGGGCTGTTTTCGGCAAAGATGCGCACACGCGAGCGCTGGCTGGCTCGATAAAGTTCGGCGAATGGGGTCAACGCATGTGCGTGGACCTCCTGGGCTAAGACTTCGAGCAGAGCGAAACAGTCATCGATGGCCCGGTGGCCATCATGAAAATAGCCGGCTTGGCCGAGTAGATAGCTGAGCTTGGTGCCTTCGAAGCCGCGGTTCGACCAGTCAACCTCGGAATGCGAACAAGCCCAAGCTTTGCCCGATAGGATCGGCGAAAAAGCTTCGCAGAATGGCCGATCGAAAGCTGCATTGTGGGCAACAACAATGTCGGCCGGCTCGATCAACCGGCGCAACGTTGCCATGTCGATCACCTGTCCCGCGACGAGCTCGTCGGTTATGCCTGTGAGCCTGTTGATCTCAGACGGGATTGGATTGCTTGGCTGCTGCAATCCACCGTAAACTCCGACCACGTCACCGATCGTACCCGATGAATCGAACGTGAAGGCGATCGCCCCGATCTCGATGATCTCGTGCCGACGATAGTCAAGACCGGTGGTCTCTGTATCGAGGATGACGCCGTGAAGCGGGAATTCCGGACGCGTCGTAGCGGCTATGTTTCGCGGCTGTAACTTTCGCAGGATGCGGTAACGACCGGTCGAAGCCAGGTGGGCGACCATGTCCGCCTCGTCCATTTCGATAGATCTCGAGCGTTTCGAGGTCGAGTCGGGGCTCGGATGGGTGGCCCTTTCGCCCTCACTCTCGGCAAACATGTCGAACTGCAAATTCATGGCCCATACTCGAAATCGTCATCCTCCAGCAGTAGCATTGCGAGCGGGTTAAGTCACCGCTGTTACCAACCTCATTAGGCAGCAATATCGTAGACTGCGGCGTTGGTCTTCCTCACTCCTGCGGCAGGAGGCAGATAGCCCTGTCACCGTCCATTTCCGCGCGACGTTCACCGGCCTGACCGGCCGGGTGCTTCGTTCATGGCGAATCCCTTGAGCGGTATGCTCATCGAAGGTCATGCAGCTCGCTCCGACGAGGCAGTATTGGAGACTTCCGTATCCGCCGGCGATGTCGAAGGCAGGTTGTCCGAATTGCTTCTACCCCTGCTTTCCTCCCTCTTCGATCGTTTTGGGATAGCCGGTCCGTCGTAGAATCGCGTTGATGTGGAGGTGCAATATGCTGCTCGCCACATCACCCGAAGTGGGGTCACCAAAGAGGGGATCGATATCGAGCCAATCGTCAGTATGTCATCGCGGCGGTTATCACTGCGGAGGCCATCCAATAGATTACTTTTCGCAAGTCTCCGTCGAATGCGTAAAGCGCTGCCGTTCCGAGGTTCAAGGCGATCATAATTGTAGGTAGAATAGAGACAATTGACATGGAGCCCAACGACGAGTGAATCTTCTTGCATCAATGGCGGCACTCTATTCCACAGCCGGAACTGGGACATCCGTAACTCAGCTACGATTGTAGTAGCCTTAAGGTGGCCTGGAGGATGGTTATTCATTTGGCCAAAGAGAGTTCAGGAAACCCGACTTCGCGAAAAACCTCGACGCGATGCTGGAACTCCTTTGGCTCAAATGCATAACCTTTTGGGAAAACCGGGGCACCGACGCGTCTTGCGGCTGTCACCGACGTTCCAAATTGGGCGGTGCACTGAAGCAGGCCCAGAATTTAACCAGTGGACGATAAGCCGAATGCCAATTCTGGCAGCTGGATTGACCTAGCGGACCCGAAGCCGGATCCCGGCCAACTTAAGGAACAGACGGGGAACTGCTGGATCGCTCGCGATCTTGGCATCAGCGAGAACACCGTCGCCGACATTGTTCAGCGCCAACTCAAGGAGTTTATTGCAAAAGTCGCAGACCCGAAGTTAACGTAATAAGGCCATTCGTGCCAACCGAGCATCCCTTCATTAAAAAATGACGTTACATCTGCAACTCAATTTCTCTCCCGATACCACGCTCGGCCATTGGAGCGGTGCCGACCTGATGTGGTTGACGGCCTCAGCTCCCGCACCGGCATTGACACCTATCAGCTTAATCTCTTCCCCTAGCTGCGCATTTCGCTTCGTTGGGACAGTCATTTCAGCAAGTCGCGGACAAGCGTTCGCTAAATCGAGGACGGCGGGTCCGATCGAATTCCGCTCGTCTGGTTGCTGCTCAAGCCGGGGAAGCAAGCCTCTCGCGACATATCTGATCCACAAGTGCCTGCAAAGCCTTTATCCGCTCGACAACCCAACTGAGCTCTTCCGCCGTGATCGTGTAGTGCGGCGAGTAGCGTGCGTCCACATAGGCGCGATCGAGCCGCTCAAAGCTGCGCCGCGCGAACTTCGTGTCGCGGGGCCAGGCTGGGATGAGGCGGGGATCGACGCCCTCTGCGGCTGACCGGAGCATTTTCAGGCGGTGGGATTTTGGGCTATAGAGCGTCAAGACTTGCAGAACACAATGATAGGCCTCCTCCGTAGCCTGATGCAGCATAAAAGCGCCATGGCGCCAGATTCCATTGGCCAAGCTGAATTCCGCGACCTTCAGCGCGTCCAGCGAAAGCTGATACCACTGGTCGTAATATCCCTGCGCCTCCGCCCTCGCCTCCTCGGCGCTCAGAGCCTTTGGCCTTGCCAGCGGATGGCCGGTTTCCTCATAAAGCACAATTCCATCGCGGGCGATATCCACGAAAAAAGGCTTACCGCGCGCAAGCTTGTCATTGACGTCCTGGAGGCTGTGGACAATGAAATTGACGGGGGTCTTGATCCGATTGGTGATGGTGGTCTCGCGTAGGAGATGTTCGGAAACGTGATGCCAGACCTCGTGTTCTTCGCTCCAGGTCTCGATATTGACCACAATCAGCAGATCGTAGTCCGACCGATAACCGCTGCTCCGATCCTCGACCCAGTCTCCCCTCGCGTAGGAGCCGAAGAGAATAACCTTGAGTATGCGTCCTGGCTTTTGCTTGCCGGCCTGAGCCTGCTCAAACTCGTCAAAGACAATTTTGACGGCGCGTGAAAGCTCGGCTCTTTTCCGCTCCGGTAGATGTTCGAGATGATCTAAAAGTGACAAACCTCAACCCCGACTTTCATAGCAGCCTTATGGCAGCACTGCCTACCAGATCCACCCGAATTGTGCATCCCGCAACTCGACGATAGGCGTTGTCCGCCATGTTTGACAATGGCCTCGGACCATAACCGTCCGGCCTGTGCCTTGCTCACCACAAATGCCGCAGCTCATCTATCGCGTGTGTAACGATCGCGGCGGCGGCGGGCGATCATAATTCATCAAAATGCTCGCTCAGATAGAATTGTTATTTGACAGATTTATGACAATCTGTCATCACATAGAAACTCACATACAACCGAAGCGAAAGCTGTTGCGATGACCTCGCGGCAGCGATGCATTCCCATTGACCATTGAAATGGAGGCATGCGGTGCGAAATATTCCAGACGCGGCAAGGATTTCACGACCTATTCCGCATTTTCTCGCAAGGCAATCCGAGCTTGCCGTCAAGGGCGGCCCGTCGGTGATCAAGGACGGCGCGGTGACGACATGGCCCGCAGCAAATCCTAGGCATGTCGCACCCTTAAGGGTTGTCGTTGAGAGCGGTCGCTATCATCGGGTCAATCATCCCATTGTGACGGCGCTTGAGCAAAGTGTTTCTACCTTTGCTTGCGGCCGTCAGGCTCGTGCCGTGGGCAGTGGCACGGCCGCGATCCACATCGCGCTGGACTACTTCAAGTCGCGAGGCAACCATGTCGTCACCGCGGCGCTTAACTGGCCAGGCGCCGTGGGTCCCATTGCGATCGCTGGACTCGAGCCTATCTTTGTGGACGTGGAGCTTGGCAATGCAGCGCTTGACCAAGATCTAGCCGTTCAAGCTCTCGATGCGGCAACTGGTGCAGTGTTGATCACCCACCTGTTCGGCGGCAATATCCGGTGCCCTCGGCTGCGGCAAAATGGCCGAGCGTTCGGCGCTGCGCTAGTCGATGATGTCTGCCAGTCAATCGGCGCTCTGCAGCGAACCGACGATGGCCGGCTTCTCGACAGCGACGCGTTGACGCTTTCCGGCAATGGCGCCAAGCACCTTGGCGCAGGGGAACTCGGATTTCTCGTCACCGACCATAGTGGTCTGATCGATCATGTCGACAGGGTGTCGCTGACGAGCTCGTCGCGCAACGGTGAGCGCGTGTTCTCGCCGGACACGCTGGGCTTCAATTACCGACCGAACGTTTTTTCAGCGTCACTTGCCCACTCCCGCCTGGCAAGCATGGACGAACAATTGTCGGCGCGGCGCAGGAACGCCGCCTTCCTTTGGACGGAGCTGCGCGAATGTGAAGGCCTTGTCCCTCTTTTCGATTTATCTGATTCCTTGCACTCTTTCCTGAACTTTCCCCTTCGGTTCGACCTTGAGGTATTGGGCATGCCAGAGGGGCCGGCTGCTCGTGACATCATCATCGAGGCCCTTCGCGCCGAAGGTGTGCCGGTCTGGGTCTGGTTAACGAAGCCGGTGTTTGACTATCTGCCGGCATTCAGGGGCAAATGGTCGGCCGCCGCGTTTCCGAATACGGCAACGCTGTTGGACACGATGTTCTACATTTCCGAGATCGCGCCGCCCAACGGCCTCGACCTCATGCACGCCTATGCAGACGCCTTCAGAAAGGTGTGGGCTGCAATGCCTGAGCTCCGCGCCGATACTTGGCGAAAAGTCGTCGAGTGACGGGAGAAGGCCATGCGTTCTCAAATCGAGGGGTTCACAGTCTATGGCATCGATGCGGTGATCAAATTTGGCGGCAGCCTGACGCGAGACCTCGTCGCGACGAAGCTGCTGATCGAAGGCATCGCCGCTTGCGCCCAACTGGGTCACCGCCTGATCGTGATTCCGGGCGGAGGCCGTCCTGATAAAGCGATCGAGGAGATTGACCGTGAACAGCCGCTTGCGCCCGAAACCGCTCACCGCGCGACCGCGATGGCGCAGGACCAGACGGGGTTGATCCTCTGTGACCGCGGCTTCTCTGGAAAACTTCAGCCCTGCGAGACGCTACGGGAGTGCAGAATCGCGCTCGACGCCGGCCGGGTTCCAGTTCTCCTGCCGGCCAGGCTGCTAATGGATCTCGATCCGGTCGCCATGACATGGGACGTCACCTCGGACGCCGTTGCCGCGTGGTTTGCCTGGCTCGTCGATGCGACACGGATCGCCATCCTCACAGATGTCGATGGTGTGTACAGAGCCGGCTGCATCGGCGTTGAAAGCGACTTGATTCGAAATATCGCGCCGACGGACCTTCTTGAGATGGGCCATACGTCGGTCGATCGATGTGCGGCCGCCTGGATCAGCGACAAGGATCTGGAGGCCGCCGTCATCAACGGGCGCCACCCCGAAAGGCTCCGGCACTGGCTAGGGGGAGAGACTTTCGTCGGTACCCATATATCAAACCGCGTGCCCCCAGGAGAGATTGAACTATGTTCAGTGGTTCCTTAGATGCGGCCACCGTTTACGGCCCCGAGGTCATCGTTTCCGGATTGATGCCGTCTCTCGACGCCTTCATCGTTGCGTCAACTGGGCTTGAGGTGACGAGACGTTTTCTCGCGGTGCATGATGCGGCTTCCATAACGGATTTCTACAGTCTGACCGGATCAACGTCTGGCCAACACTTTCCTCTCGTCGTCGATCTATTCGAAGCGCGGTCATGCTGCGTCTCGATCTGGAGAGGCCTTGAAGCCCTACCGCGGCTGCAGAAAGTTAAGGGTGCAACACAACCATGTCGCGCCGAACCTGGCACCGTCCGAGCCGGCTTCTGGTGCGATAATCCCGTTGCCAATCTGCTGCATGTCAGCGATAGCGATAATATCGCACGCGAAGAGTTTCGAATCCTCGAAGCTCGATCGGTTACCGGCGATATCGTCGCCGGACCCCATAAGCTGGTACGCATCGCCGAGCGACCGCTGAATTCAGGTCTCTACCAGTTTGCGAGCGCGATCAGCAATCACGCGCAAGGCGGATTACCACTGGCGCAGATGGAGCGTGATCGGGATGCAGCGAGAACCGCTGCCATCTTGATAAATTACCTTCTCGATTTGTCGGAGTCCGTATCGGGATCGCTTGAGCGCCTGATCTACGCGTTTTTGGCAGGCGACAGCGAGTTCGTGAGAAGCAATCTTTCTCACCTCGGCCCAATCTCGGCTTGGCAAAGACTGATGATAGACAGCGCGATCCATTCCAACCCGCTTTGGATGGAGAAGATCAGCACCTCGCCTGCGTTCCTTTCGCAGCGAGGATCTCGAAATTGGAGCGCGGGATGACACTTTCGCAGTTTCAGTCCGACGTGGTGTCCACCCTCGCCGCCAACCGAACCCCGCGAAGTTTCTTCAGTGGCTCCGCAATCTTGGGCGGGTATCTTAGACGGCGCGTTGGCGACATCGATATTCATTGCGTTTCCGAGCCCGACTACGTCTCCTCCATGGACACCGATCTCGCCACATTGGAAAAGCATGCTATCGCAGCCAAGCCGCTATTACGGCGGGAGGCCGAAACCGAGATGATGATTTGCCGGGATGACGAGGTCACGGCCATCAACTGGGTCGTCAGCGGAGAGCCGCGCATTTGCCCACCGATTGCCGATAGGGAGTTCGGCTGGCGCGTGTCGCTTGCGGATGCGGTGCTTGAAAAGCTTTTGATGGCCGAAGGGAGCGACCCGATCAAGCATTATGACGATCTGGGGGAGTGTGCCAATGCCGGGCTTTTTTCCTTTGATCTTGTGCTTATCGCCGCGGCCTCCAACCACTCACTCCGCCTCGTCGATGCCGCCGACGCGATTGTGGCGGCGCTCATTCGCTCGACGAACCTGAACGCCGCGGCGGCATCGAAGATCATCGCCGCAAGGGCGCGTTTCATGCGGGTAAGTAATGTCTAACAGTCTGCGCCAGGGCACCAGCTTGGGCTGGTTGGGGGCGGGCTTGGGGTCCCTGTCGGCCATTCTCAGCGGCATAACGGTGCTTGCCGCCAAACATGCGTCCCAGGACATCGATGGCCTGTTGCTGACAGGGTGGCGCATTGGCATCGGGCTTGCTTGCCTTGGACCTATCGCCATTTGGCCTTGTCGGGGAGTGACCCTGCGCCTGTGCGCCCTGATCGTCACAGTCGGTGCCATTGTCTGCGGCCTGACGCCCTGGCTGATCATGGAGGGTCTCATCCGAACAGATGCTTCGACGGCGGTCATTGTGCTTTGCTTCACACCGGTGCTCACGCTCATCATCGCCAGGCTGCTCGGTCGAGAACGTGGCTCCTTCTCACGCTCGTTCGGTGCCGCGACAGCGTTTGTCGGCCTTTGCCTGTGTGTATCCTCAACGGGTCCCCTGCAAGAGCACAGCAACGCAGACCGTATGATGGGCATTGGATTGCTCACGGTCGCTGCGTTCTCCAGCGCAATCTATAACGTCCTGGCCCGGCCGTTGGTCAGTGGGGCGGGTGCGTTGGCGACGACCTTCCTGACGATGCTGGGCGGCGCCATCGCGCTCTCGATCATGATACTCATCCGCGACCACCATGTTTGGTCAAAGGAGCCATCTATGGAGACCTGGATCCTCATATTCTTCGTCGGTGCTGGTGGCGCGGTGCAATCGCTCCTGTGGCTTGCGGCGATGCGTTGCGCCGAGGCAGGCAAAATCGCGGTGCTTGTGACGTTAAGCCCTCTGTCCACTCAGATTCTCGAAGTTTGGCTTTTTGGTCGCGCCACCCCCGCCGCGATGCTGGCGGGCATCGCGGCGATCATCATAGGGTCTTGCCTGGCTTTGAGATCGACCAGTTCACCAAGTGGTCCGCAAAGCCTCCATCCCGATGGCAAGGGTGTGCGAGTAACCAGCTGCGCAAATCACGGTCAGCCCATCTCTCCGGCGACGGCTTATTCACGAGCCGTCCTATCGACGCTATACCATCGTTCGATCGAGTCGCGGTGCAGGCAAGGAACTCGACTCACATTAGGTATGCGTGGTCATAGATGAACTCACAGCGTAGCGTTTTGCCAATGATCAGGGCCCATATGCCCCAATTGCCGATGGCACTCCGACGTATCGGCAAATATATCGTCGAGAATCCTGACTTGATCGTCAAACAAACAGCTGACCAGGTCGCGACGCTATCGGGAAGCGGCAAGGCGAGCGTGGTGCGCTTTTGCCGCTTGATCGGCTTTGAGGGCTTTCAGGATTTCAAATTTGCGCTCGCGGGAGAGCTGGCGGCACGGCCGGTGCGGGCACCAGACGCCTCTGCTCTGGCCAGCCGTCAGATTTCCGAGACGTTGAGGGGGACGCTCTCGGCGGCGCTCCAGGACAACGTATCCCTGCTCGACTACAACAACGTCGAAACACTCGCTGTTCGTCTTGTCGACGCGCGGCGGGTCGATATTTATGGCGCGGGTGTCTCGGGCATCTTGGCGACACTGCTGGCAACTCGGCTTTTGAGGCTTGGCATCATGGCGTTCGCGTTTAGCGACCCGAAGATCGGCGCCGAACTCGCCCACGGGCTTGATGCAACATCCGTCGCCATCGGTCTGTCCGAGACCGGAATCACGTCCGAGACGGTCCAGGCTTTGAAACGGGCTCGCAGCGCTGGCGTGTTCACAGCGGCGATCACGGCGAGGCCAGATAGCCCGATCGTCGCGTCGGCTGAAACGGTTCTTCTGGCCGCCGCCGCGGAATCTCCGTTGACGGGCGGTGCGCTGACCGTGGCGTTCACCCAGCTCTTTGTGATCGAGGTCTTGGTATCCGCCGTAGCTATTGAGATCGGTCGCAGGGAGGCGAGGCGCCCGCGGGGCAAGCGATGACCTAACCAACCGGATCGCGCGTTTGGCGTGCGACGCTCCATCCGACGGCGCATGTCATGTATGATTGCCATAGAAGGCGGCATCATTTTCAGCAAGTTTGAACAGCGCTTCTTCAATCTCGGGCGTCTGCGCCAACTCGCTGGCTCGGATGAGCTCTTCGAGGAAATATGGCTCACGGTGCGAATGCGCATCCAATCGGGAAGACGTTCGCGACCATCGTCACGCATCATCGCCCACCGTGTGGAGTGAAACGATTCCCTCCTTGGCGAGGCGCATGGGCGCAAAATCAAAGAGTGGAGATAGGGATTATTCCCTCCGGATGCTTGCTGAGTGCTGAATTTCAGCCGTGATTGTCGGGATTGCCGAGCGCCAGGTTGGCTATGTCCGCGAAGGGGTCGGCGGAATATTGGCGCGGCATGTCGATATAGGCCTCATGAGTACCAACATGGCCGAAATCGGCAACGCCGATCGCGGCCACGAGGCTTTCCCTGGCCCAGCCGGACGATTCCGTGTTCAAATTCATGCTGCACGACGCACCGAATCTAGAAATCGGCAGCCCGCAAATTGCGGACGAGCGTAAGTATCCTGTTCAGCCGCGTTATTCGAATGGCGTGCGGCTGAATATGTTTATAAAACTTATTTTTCCCGATCGGGAATTTTTGGTCGACACTTTCGCCAAATTCGAATGATTTTCCCGATCGGGAAAATTCTGTAGACACAGGGCCAATTTCTCGGTTATTTTCCCGATCGGGAAATAAAAATGGCAAAACAAGTCAAAAATCCAGCCGACATCGGCGCCCTGGTCCGCAGCACACGCAAGGAGCAAAACTTGCGGCAGGACGAGCTTGCCGGCGTTTCGGGCGTCGGCCTCCGGTTCATTGTCGATCTCGAAGCCGGCAAGCCTACAGCACAGATCGGAAAAGTCTTGCAGGTTCTGCAAACGCTCGGATGTTCGATCGATATATTGGCTCCTGGAGAACGTAGAAAATGACGGTAAGAGTTCTCAACGTCTGGTGGGATGGTCGCATTGTCGGGCAATTCACCCAAGATAAGCATGGCTATATCGGCTTTGCCTACACCGAAGCTTGGCTTGATGACAAAAACGCTTCCACTTTCGGCCTCACTTCCGAAGCGCCCGGAGCGTTTCTCTCGCCATGAATGCCGCCCATTTTTCGGCGGCCTATTGCCCGAGGAAAGCCAGCGTCTGGTTGCGGCGCAGGCGTTGTGTGTTTCACCTGCCAACGACTTCGCCCTTCTTGATCGCTTGGGCGGCGACGTCGCCGGCACGCTTCAACTTTTGGCTGAAGGCCAGGAACCGATCGGAGCAGGACTGATTGCGGATCAGCAAACAGCAGCTCTGGATGAGGCAGGAATCGTTCGACGGAGGATGGCTCCGCTGTACGACCTGCTTTCCACATTGGCCTACCCAGACCTTTCGCCGAAAATGGCTATGCGAATCGGCGAGCGCGCGACGCTTTCGGAAATGGACGCAGCTGGTTGGCAGGCTTTCTCGAAGGAGACAGGTGTCGGCTTACTCTTAGTACGCCGTCGGGTGAAAGAACTAACTGATGCCACAGGGGAAGCGATTCCCCGATTATCAGAAAATATGTCCCCACTTGCCGCCGATTCTGTGGCGTTAAATCGCGTTGCGGCTTTGATCGCAGGCCGTGCCAAACTCGTGGCCCTGAGCATTTAACTCAACAGCGCTAACCATCTCCGCAGACATAACCCAAATATTGAGTTGTGGCCCCGGTTGCAGCGCGCGCGAGCGGCTTGCGGCGAAACCTCGTAAAACCAGACATGGCTGCAGAGCCGCGAGGCAAAGAGCAGCCTTGATTTTTTCTCTTAAAACTACTATTTTTGCTTAAAGTGAAAAAATTGAGGCAATAATGGCTACTATCGACGTGGATTTTGAAGTTTACAAGGCCCTCACCATTCGGCGTGAAACAGAGGAAATGACCTATAATGACGTCCTCAGGCAGCTGTTGAGTCTCGGCGAACAAAAGAGTTCTGAAAACGTCACCGAGAACCTTGGAGCCCTAGTTTACAAGGGTGCCGAGTTCCCCGAAGGGACGCAATTCCGTGCCACGTATAAAGGGCAGACATATACAGGCGCGATCAAGGGCGGTGTTTGGCTTGATGAAAAAGGGAGGGTACAAAATAGCCCCTCCGAAGCCGCTTACGGCATTACGGGCAATCATGTAAATGGCTGGCGCTTCTGGGAATGCCGCCGTCCTTCAGACACGGCCTGGCGGTCCATTGATTCGCTACGCCCAAAAAAGTAGGCGGTTTGCATACGCCGCGAAAACGAGTTTCGGCTCAGTCCAGGGTTGCTAGCTCGGAAGATCATCCCTTCGAGGGACAAAGCCAATCTCAAAACCGAATAGCCTGCCGATCTTTTGTAAGGTCGCAAGCGTTGCGATTTGCCTTTCCAGCCTCAATTCCCGCGATTTTACGTTTTTGCAGAAAGAGCATTCTGGCAAATTCTACTTGTGTCATGCCCAAGCCTTTGCGGATTTCTACCAACGCATCGGGCAAGCGCAGATCGGTAATCCGTGCACGTTCGGCAATTTCACGCCGGTTTGCCAAGATCTCGTCTTTTGTCGGCGTCTTCCAGCGAGGTATGATCTAATCTCCGGTGGCACTGATCAGGGGGCGAACGCCCAAGCTGACGACCCCCATAAGATGGGATTATTGGGGCTACTGCTATATACGCTTTCAACCCACCGGAATGGGTTGAAAGCGTATCCATTGTGGGGAAGCTGACCTGGCTCGATCCTGCCTGGGTCTAGAAGCCGAGCAAAGACCAAAAGCTTCTGGAATAGCAGGAGCCATCTCGCTCCCGTTCTTTGCATTCCGGTTTGAGTTTGAACTTTTCTTTTGCCATACACGCGTCGATGAGCGGCGCCTCAGTCTTCGCGGCAAATTTCTTTTCCGCGATAGCCTCCTGGCGACACAATTCGACAGCGTCATTTACTGGACCTGCGATAGCGGTCCGCCGTTCCGCATTGGCGCTTGCCGCCAAAGATGCAGCACAGATCGTTGCGAGGATAAAGTTTCGCATGCTTTCTCCTGAAATATCATGTCTGTCGGACCCATGCCGGTTCTGAAGAGACACGCTGCGGCGCCGCCGCCGCGTGTCTGCTGCCAGGCGACAGAAGCCTCACGATCAATGTCGCGAGGCTTCTGTCTTGACGGATTAGCCGCACTCCTGGAGAGCAAGCAGGTTATTGCTCCAATACCCGTCTGCCTGAGTCTGAAGGTACTTGCGTCCGCTGGGGCTCACGCGCACATGAACCCAAGCCACAACCCCGGTTTCCTTGGTGTAGAAACGGTGGGTGTTACCCTCGATGAATCCGACCACATTGGGTACGGTATCGCGCCACCGTCCGGAGCCATCAGGCTTCGGACCACCAATATGGGTGATGTGCTCATGGGTGCTGTTGCGGTCAGGCTTGTTAATGCAGTCAATACGATAGTCTGCCATTCCGGCGATCTTTCTCAGAAATATGACCTGCCCGAAGCGTCAGATCATTGATTTTTGAAACAGGGCCGGCTAGTTTCGCGATTGTTCAAGTCACGACTAGTGGGCTTCGGCCCTGGTCTTTGGAAACCGGTTGTTAGCGCAGCCGGTTTTCCATCCAAGTTACCTTCGGCGTCAGATATGGCCCCCTCGGCGGAAGTTCCTCAGGGTCGGCCGACTGAACGTCTGAGAACCGTGATCCGTCCTTGATTTCAGCAATCCGACCCTGGTTTACGCCGAAGAATGCAGCGATGTCGTGATGGCGGTCCCCCCGGCGAATCATCCCCTTGATAAGGGCTGCGTCTGCTTCCGTAAGTGAGAGCCGACTCGGCTCAGCGCGTGTAGGCATATATTTTTCTCCACTAAGTTAAGTTGAGTCAGGTTTTTGCACCCGACTATTCCCATATGACAGACTCAAAATCGGATTGCAAGTCATAATCTGATTATTAGGCTCCGTAGTAAGCTACAAGTTATGACCGTATTGACCGCGAAATTAATTTCTGCCATGATACGGGCATGAAAAAGATAGAAGAAGAACACCTCTTCGCGCTGCGTTTGGCGGAGGTTGCTGAAGTTTTTGCTGGTGTCGGCGTCTCGCGGGAGGAGACGATTGAGCGACCAGGTGACAAGCTGCCAGTGATTGGCGTGCGTGACCTCCAAGATGGCGCCGTTTCTCCTATAGAACGGCTGGATACCGTCGGCTTCCATGACCGCAACCGCGCTGTCAGTTATGCGGTTCGCGAAAACGATGTCCTGGTTACGGGCCGAGGTACAGTGCTGAAATTCGGCCTTGTCGGTAGTGAAACCGCAGGCGCTGTCGCCAGTGGCAACGTGATCGTTATAAGACCCAAGCCCCCCACAGTAGGGGGAGCCCTTTTTGCCATCCTTTCAAGTGACGTCTTCCGCCCAAAGATAGAAGTGTTGCGCAGAGGGGCGACGACGCTCTTGTCGCTGTCACCGAAAGACCTTGCAAAAATCGAGATCGATTTGCCGTCTGTCAATGAGCAGCAGCGAATTGCCGCTCTCGTCACAGACACCCAAACCGCTTATCGCACCGCCATAGAAGCCGCCGAAATCCGTCGCGCTCTTGCGCATCGTTTGATTGACGCACGCCTCTTCGGCACCAACAAGCAACTATGAGAAGAACCATGGCCAAACTTACGCTGAGCGAGCTTTACAATCATCTGTGGCGATCCGCCGACATTCTGCGAGGGTCGATCGATAGCTCGGACTACAAGATTTACATTTTCGGCTTTCTCTTCTTGAAACGTCTCTCCGATCGCTTCGAGGAGGAAGCACAAGAGTGCATCCGAAATGGTCTCAGCCCGGAAATCGCCTATAGCGACCCGGATGAGCATGAATTTTTCCTCGCCGAACGGGCACGCTGGTCGGAATTGAAGAAGCTGACGACCGGCATCGGCGATCAGCTCAACAAGGCCTGCGCAGCGATCGAGGACCATAATCCGTCGATCGAAGGCGTGCTCGCCAATATCGACTTCAATTCGGAATCACGCCTCGGCGATGCCAAGAACCGCGAAGGCGTGCTCGCCCGGCTGATCGATCATTTTTCACGCATTGACCTGTCGAATGCCTCTCTATCCGAGCCGGACATGTTGGGGCGCGCCTATGAATATCTGATCGATAAGTTTGCCGACGACGCGGGCAAGAAGGGTGGCGAGTTCTACACGCCGCACCATGTCGTGCGCCTGATCGTTGAATTGCTTGATCCCAAGCCGGGTATGCGCATCAGTGATCCTACCTGCGGTTCGGGCGGCATGTTGATTGAAAGCGCACGCCACATCGCCGATTTCGAAGGTAAACGCCTGGGGCAGCCGGTCAACGTGACGCTGCACGGACAGGAGAAGAACCTCGGCACTTGGGCCATCGCCAAGATGAACCTGCTGTTGCATGGGCTTCGCGACGCCCGGATCGAAAAGGGCGACACTATCCGCAATCCGCGTCTTCTCGATGCTGACGGCAACCTGATCCTTTATGACCGCGTTATCGCCAATCCGCCGTTCTCCCTCGACAGTTGGGGGGCGGACGACGTTTCTGGTGAAAACGAGAAGAAGGGGTTTAATCGCTTCATCTACGGCATTCCGCCGAAGAACATGGGCGATATGGCCTTCGTTCAGCACATGGTGGCGACGCTCTCGCCCAAAGGCGTCTGCGGCGTGGTCATGCCGCACGGCGTGCTTTTCCGTGGCTCGGGCGATGGGCGCATTCGCGAGGGGCTGCTGAAAGCCAACCTGCTAGAGGCGATCATCGGCCTGCCGGAAAACCTCTTTGCTGGCACGGGCATCCCTGCGACCGTTCTCATCCTCAACAAGGACAAACCGAAATCGCGCGAGGGCAAAGTATTGTTCATTCACGCAGCAAAAGAATTTGAGGAGCGGCCCAAGAAGAATATCTTGGGAGAGAATAACATCCGCCGTATCGTCGATGCCTTTGAGGCATGGGGTGAGATTGGCGCATTTTACGATAAGGCGAAGGACGTTCAGGAACTTAACTATCGCAAAGCCATCTGCGAACCGAACAACCGCTTCTGCCGCGTTGTTGATTTGAAGGAAATCGAGGAGAACGACTTCAATCTCAACATCTCCCGTTACATCGACACGCTGGAGCCGGAAAAGCCGATCGATGTGAAAGGAGAGTTGGAAAAGCTCTGGATTGCCGAGAAAGCACGTGACGAAGCCGCGGCGCGCATGAATGCCCTTCTGAAGGAAATGGGCTATGTCAACTGAGCAGTCGTGGCGACCCGTCCGGATTGGCGACCTCATCCGGGAGAGCCGCATCAAAGGCAGCAACGGCAGCAGCGCGAAAAAGCTGACCATTCGGCTTTACGGACGTGGCATCGTCGCAAGCAGCGACAGAGGTGGCAGCGAAGCGACTAACTATTTTCGACGGAAGGCAGGTCAATTTGCTTACAGCAAACTCGATTGCCTCAATGGCGCATTCGGGATTGTTCCGGAACATCTAGATGGATACGAAACGACGCTCGATCTTCCGGCCTTCGACTTCCTGGGAAAAGTGGATCCCGATTGGTTCTTGAAAATGGTCTCGCGTCCCGCGTTCTACGGACGGTTCAAGTTCGCTGCGATCGGTTCGCGAAAGGCCAACCGAGTCCCGACCGTCGAATTTCTTGCAACGAGGTTGAGTATTCCCCCGCTTGCGGAACAGCGCGCGATTGCCGAGGTCTTGGGCGCGGTTGATAACGCTATCGCAAAGACGGAAGCCTCGATCGAGGCCATAACGCAGACTTTGAACAAGACAGTTAGTTGGGTTCTGGAAAATGCAAAGTCCGTAGCCGTTCCGACCGTGAGTTTTGGTGAAGTGATCGAGAGCACCAAATACGGAACATCAGCGAAGTGCGATGATAATCCTTCGGGCTTCCCTGTACTTAGAATTCCAAATGTGCTCAGCCATGGAGTTGATCAGGGACATCTGAAGTACGCAGACCTGCCCCCTGACGAAGCAAAGAAATTTGAGCTTCGAGATGGTGATCTTTTGGCGGTTCGAACCAATGGAAATCCGGAATATGTAGGCCGAATGGCACTCATCAAAGATCTGCCAAGGGGTACACTCTATGCATCATATCTCATTCGTATTCGGGTCGATCAGAAAAAAGTGCTACCCGAATTTGTCTGGCTTAGCTCGGAAACCTTCCCGCTAAGGGACAGTCTAACGGCAGCGGCAACAACTTCAGCTGGAAATTTCAACATCAACTCGGATGGTTTGAAGTCTGCTCGACTGCCACTTCCAAGCATGGACGTCCAAAAAGAAGTTGTAGCTGCGGCGGAAATTCTGCGTCTTCGCAGATCGCGCGAGCAGGAATATCTTGAGCAGTTGCGAGATACCTCTACCGCCCTTGCCCAAGAACTCCTCTCCGGTCGCCTTCGCCTGCCCGAAAGCATGATTGGGCGACATCGCGACCAGCCCGAGCGCGCGGCATGAACGAAGCTGTTGACAGGCTGGAAATCGAATGGGTGGAGGAGCCTGCTGCGGAACTGTTACGCGTGCTGTTCGACTATCGGTTCCTGACCGGTGATGACGTGCGCCAATTGCGCGACGGGCCATCCAGCGAACCGGTGCTGACCAATCGGCTCGCCGAAAGTCTCACCCGTCTAAACCCTTGGCTTGACGAGGACGGGGTGCGCCGGGCCATCACGGCGATCACCCGCATCGCCGCCGTCGATCTGATGGAGGCCAACGAAAAGGCCCACACGGCGCTCTCTTACGGCGTCACGGCTGCCCATACAGAGAAGGACCGTCGGCAGGACCGCACAGTGCGGTTCTTCGACTTTGACAATGTGTCCGCCAACAGCTTCGAGTTTGCCCGGCAGGTGGCCATCAAGGGGCCGCGACAGGATGTGATCCCGGACATTGTCGTCTATGTGAACGGGTTGCCACTGGCTGTCATCGAATGCAAATCACCGGCGCTGGCCGATCCGATCGGCGAGGCCGTTCGCCAGTTTCGCCGCTACGAAGGCCGCGACGAATTTTCTGGGCTTGGCGCGCCGCGCTTGTTCGAAACGGCGCAAATCTCAATCGCGCTCGCCCGCGACGTCGCAAAATTCGGCACTACCCAGGCCCCGGCGCGACATTGGGCGGAATGGAAGGACGCCTATCCGCTGTCGCTCGACACGCTCGCCTCTCAGCTCGGACGCAGCCCGACCGGCCAAGACATTCTGCTCGCAGGGCTTTTGAACCCCGCTAACCTACTCGATCTCGTGCGCAATTTTGTGATGTTCGAGACGATCGACGGCCGACGCATCAAGAAGCTGGCGCGCTATCAGCAGTTCGTCGCCGTCGGCAAGGCCATCGACCGCATACGGTCGGCGCAAGACCCCAAGCGACGCGGTGGGGTGATCCACCACACCCAGGGCTCGGGCAAGTCGCTGACCATGGTGTTTCTTGCGACAAAGTTGCGCCGCTTGCCGGAGGCGGAAAACCCGACGCTGGTTATTGTCACCGACCGCACCGATCTCGATGATCAGATCTCCGCCCAGTTCAAGCGCTCGGGGTTTCCGAACCCCATTCAGGCAACCAGCGGCGAGGCCCTGCGCGAAGCCCTATCGGGTGGTGCCGGAACCACGGTGCTGACGACTGTGCACAAGTTCCACAGCGCTGTGCCGAAGCGGTCCTCAGTGATCTCCGAAGCTGAGAACGTGTTCGTCATGGTGGACGAAGCCCACCGCACGCAATATGGCGCGCTCGCCGCCCGGATGCGCGCCGGGCTGCCCAACGCCTGCATGCTCGCTTTCACCGGCACGCCCATCGACAAGAAGGACCGCAGTACCCGTGAGGTGTTCGGCGACTATCTGCACCGCTACCTGATCGATCAGGCGGTGAAAGACGGCGCGACGGTGCCGATCTATTACGAAATGCGCGACGCCAGGTTACGGATCGAGGGACGGGAACTGGAACGGGATATCCGTAAGGCGTTTCCCGAACTGAGCGACGACGAACTTGCAAAGCTCAAACGGGGTACGCGGCTACAAGAGAAGCTGGCTGGCGCTCAGGTTCGTATCGATGCCATCGCACGGGACTTGCTCCACCACTACCGCGCCGTGATCGAGCCCAACGGCTTCAAGGCGCAGGTCGTCACGATCAGCCGCGACGTAGCGGTCAGTTATGTCGAGACGTTGCGCAAGCTCGGCGCGCCCGAGTGCGCGCTGATCATGTCCAACTCCAACAACGATAGTGCTCGGTTGCAAGTGCATTACCTTTCGAAACGGGATCGCGACGATCGAATCGCCCGGTTCAAAAGGCCGAATGACCCGCTCAAGATCCTGGTCGTCTGCGATATGCTGCTGACCGGCTTCGATGCCGCGGTCGAGCAGGTGCTCTATCTCGACGCCCCCTTGCGCGAACACACGCTCCTACAAGCCATCGCCCGTGTGAACCGCACGGCGGATGGGAAGACTTACGGTCTCGTGGTCGATTACTGGGGCGACAACCGCCGCATCACCGCCGCCCTCGATCTGTTTTCGGAAGAAGATGGTGTGCTCAACGCTATGCGTTCGTTTAGCGATAAGGTGCAGTTGCTCGAAAGCCGTCACCGTGCGGGCATGCGCCTGTTTGAGGGCATCGATAGACGGGATGAGGAAGCCTGCCTCGCACAGTTGGAGCATGACGACGTGCGGGCCAAATTCGAACTCGATTTCCAGCGCTTCAACGAGGCGATGGACATGATCCTGCCCGACCCGAAAGCGTTGGAGGAGCCCTACGCCTCCGATCTGAAGTGGCTCGCCCGCCTGCGCGCGGTCGCCGGTCGGCGGTACCGCGAAGAAAGATTCGATGCCAAGCCTTATGGCGCCAAAGTGGGCGAGATCGTAACACGTTATCTATCGAGCGACGGTGTGGAGCAATTGCTTGCGCCGCGAGATATTCTTGATCCCGCTTTTAAGCAGCACCTTGATATGCTGACTTCCGCGGAGGCGAAAGCCGCGGAAATTGAGCACGCGATCCGGCATGAAATTCATGTTCACCGAGATGAGAATCCGACGGCCTATGCGTCTCTCTGGGAGCAAGTCGAGCGCATCGTGAATGAGCGGCGCGAAGCAAGAGTGTCGGCCGCTAGCGCGCTCGCCCGGCTTCAGGAGATTGTCGACAGGGTGGCGACTGTTCGGGCTGGAACCACGTCTACTGGCCATGGTTTGTCAGGAACGGCCGGCGCGATATTTCCTTTTATCGATGTTGCGCTGGACGGAAAAGCGAGTGCTGACGCCGCCTCAGACTTGGCAGGTGCGCTCGAAGGCTATGCGACCGTCGTGGACTGGCAGTTGAAAGAGGATGTGCAGCGCCAGATGAGGCGTGCAATCAAGGAGAGATTGCGAGCACAGGGCTTGGGGGCAGCCCGGATCGAGTCGGTCACGGCTATGATCATGGATGTCGCCCGAGCGAGACTATCCAGATGATACCGGCCGGTACGCAATTTGTCGATTTCGGCGGGGAACGCATCGTATATGCGGTGGAACGAACGGCGCGACGCAAGACGGTTGCGATCTCGGTTGGCTATGATGGAGTGCGAGTTTTGGCTCCGTTTGACGTGAATGACACCGACATCACTGAAGTGGTTCGGAAAAAGGGGCCATGGGTATTAAAGAAGCAAGCCTTGTATCAGGAGCTCGGCGGCAATCCGCCATTTAGGGAATTCATCAGTGGGGAGACCTTTCATTATTTGGGTCGGCCCTACCGGCTAAAAGTCATTCCAGACATCAACACGCTTGTCACCAGGATCACGGCACGAGGAGCGCTGCTTATTGCCCCGGCGCCTTCCGGCGTTGATGCTGCGATTCGCCGATCTTCCGTTCGAAGCGGACTTCGTCTTTGGTATCACGACAAAGCCAAGATTCATTTTCCCAAGCGGGCGAAGGCAATGGCCAACCTACTGGGAATACCTACCCCAATTGTTCAGATCGTGGACCAGTCCAAGAGATGGGGTAGCTGTGATGCCCATGGCAGAATACGCCTGAATTGGCGTCTGGTCATGGCGCCAATGGCGTTAGTCGATTACGTAATCGCACATGAGAGCTGCCATATCTTGGAACACAATCACTCTCAACGTTTTTGGCGGTTACTTGAGACAATTATGCCCGACTACGAGCTGCGTGTTCGTCAGCTCGATCGGAACGGCCATATGTACACCTGGTAGCGCTAGGACATTCAGTTCGGCTATTCCAGATAGAGACGATAGCGGCTTAGAAACGTATTCTGGCGTGCGTGAACTTTCCTAGCGGGATAGGCCGTGAAAAGCCCGCTCAAGCAAAGGCAAAAAACAGTATCGGCAGATCTTCAATTCGGCTGCGTCCGGTCAGAACAAACATAGGAAGAGTACCGCCCACCGCAAGCAATGCGATAGCGATGTGAAATCTCCTCGTTATCTCGTCCAATCGTGCGGCTGCTTTTCTAATTCTCATCTTCTTCGACAAAGCTTTTCGCTCTGCCGACAACCTATCATTTTGGCGCGCGAGATACGACTTGCTAGGCTCAGATGGGGTATTCGGCTTGAGCCCATCTTCGAGGATTTTGGACAGGAGGTGCTGCGCTTCGTGCTGATGATAAACGTGGTCTGTTCTCCAACAGCCAGAAACATCAGAAGGGAAGCGCAGCATGAAGTATTATGCGGGTTTGGACGTCTCTCTGAAAGAGACCTCTATATGCATCTTGGATGAAGCGGGCGCGGTGCTCCGAGTGAGCCTAGAGATGACAGTAAACTCCCTCTTGCTCTGAGTCGAGGCAAGGTGCGATACCCCGACCGTTCGAGCTTTTGTGTCTTGGACGATGCAGCTACGATAATCCTTATTATCGGCTACGGGAGGCATGTCTAGTACACGTCGACGGATGAGGCGGATGGAGACTTGCGATAATCGGACCGAAATTGGATGGGCTACGCCCGCCTATTTGAAGACCGGACATGACCGAGATACACTGTATCTAGCCTTATTTTGGTCCGTTGCAAACGCGAAATGTAGGCCTGGGTCAAACTTTAAAACTGCAAATATAACACCAATTATTCATCGTATCGTTGGGGATACGAGGCGATATTGGGTCGCAACTCAATCGAAAACGGCCTTGAGGAGCAGTTGCGAAAACCGGGTTCTATGAAAGAGGTCGACCGGTGATCGGGGCGGCAACTCGGACAAGTTGTCGTATTAAGTATTAACGGTCGGAGGATGAGCCCCTCTGCCGATATCCAGTCTCATAACTTGCGTATGAGCGATGGGTGATCAACCGGCACCCAACGGCCATCTTGGTCGTGGGAGATGCTCACGTAGCTTTGTTCTGGTGTCCATTTGGGCGTCTCGGCAAACTGGAAAAAAGCGCTCAGATCCGAGTGACCACCCAAACCGATCGTCGGGGTATATTGAGCTGCGAGCATAATCACACATGCGGCGACGGCGTTGAACGTGTGTTCGAGCCGCGCGTCGCTAAATTGTGTTTCTCTATCGTGTTTGACCCGGTTGTAAGCGTCGTACCAGGGGAGAGTCTTGGTGGGATCTTGAGAATTCCACCCGGCAAAGGGGCGAATAGGCGTTAGCCACGGATAGGGACGAAAGCCGACCGCATACTGATCGAGGCGCATGACCGGTAGCATCCGCACATAGTCGTTCGTGTTGAGTTTCTGGCCCGACCGACCGTTCGCGACCAGTACCCCCCGCCAATGCGCTTCGACCTCGGTCGCCGCAAGGATCAGCAGGTTGCGTATTTCGTGACCGTAAACACCCAGCGTTTCGGTATGGGGATGAACGATTTGGCAGATGCGATCGAGATGATGCGTCAGAGCGCGCGCTTGACCAGCACCTATGGCGATCGTGTCGCGCTCGTCGCCGGCGCTGGGACTTTTAGGATGGGCTAAGCTGCCATTTAGCGGCCTGGCGATGCGACGATAGTAGTGCGCCGGCGGGAGATCGAGGCGATGGAACGGCCCGGTCTCGGGGCCGCCAGGAGCAAACCAAGGGGTGTCTTCTCGAAATGCCGCCCAAATCGAGGTCCGTTTGCCCCTTTTAATATAGGTCCCCGCGCCCTGCTCGGGATTGGAAACACCCAGCCTCACTGCCTCAGAGTCTTCGATACGCCACACCTGCGTGCCGGACCCATCCTCGTCCTGGCGAAGATAGTGCGGCGGCGGCTCCTCTTCTCTCGCTCCGTCTTTCATCCCAGGCCGCCCTCGACGTTATCGTTCCAATTCGTATCTCTACACTACGCCGAAGCGCTCGCGCATTTCAGCGGTGCGTAACCACGTGTCACCGGGCAAGCGTTCGATGAATGCCTCGAAAACGCTGGTAAAGGACTGGAGGGTCGTTTGGTCGGTCAGCGTGTCGGCCTGCGGTGTTGGAAGCAATGGCTGCATGTCGGTCAGAAAGCGCGGCCGGGCAAGCTTTGCGAACATCCGTTCCTCAGCCTGTGCGCGCGTGATGACCTGCCCCGAAAGGGCGACGTAACGGCCAAAAAAGTCAGCCACTTTCTCTGTGTCCAGGCCCTCAAACGTGTCTAGCCCATGCGCCAAGTCGTAAAGATCCCGGCCCTTCTCCCGCTGCAGAAGTGCGCGCAGCTTGGTGGCCAACATTTCCTCGCGGGAGAATGTCGGAACGGATGCATTTCCGGTGAACCATGGATTGGTCACGCCGAACGGCAAGTCGATCGGCGGATCAAACGCTTCGATCTCGCTGATATTGGTTTCGATCTTGACGCGGATGGGGACGCCGCTGTCGTCCTCCGCCTCAATCCGGAATTTCAACTTGGGGGCGACCGGGCTCGACTCGTACTGACCGTGTCCAAGCCACGGCTCGAGAACGACACGCAAGGCGTCCAGGACCGGCCCGATCGGCCCGGCCTCTGTGCGCACGAGATCAATGTCTTCCGAGTAGCGCAGCGGAGCGGGGAAATGCAGCTTGTTGAGGGCTGTGCCGCCGCGAAACCTCAAGGCCTCGCGCAAGAAGGGGTCTGCGAATATCGCGACGATCGCCCGGCTGATGATGAGATCCTGCTCGATCTGCCGTTGGTCGGCCCATGGCGCGACATTGCCCCAGGCGATAATGTTCTGAGCTGGTATCATTCATCAGCCTCCGGATAACGGCGGACGATGACCCGCCAACGTGGGTCGCGCTCGAGCACTTCGGTAGCAAAGTCGGGATCGCCGGCTTCTTTTCGGTCCAGTTCCGTCCAGGGCAGGTTGCCACGCTCCTCCAAGGCGGTACGCATCGAGGTCATGCGTGCACCGTGACCCAGTCTGTCGAGGAGGTAGCCAAGGCGCTGTACGACCGGGCGCTCGGTGACGCGCGACAGGCTGGTTAGGCTTTCGAAATCGATCTGCGGCGCGATATCCCTGAGGACAGTGAAGACGTTGTCAAGGCCGCCGGCGCCACGAGAGTAGCGCAGAATATCGAGTGCGGTCAGAGCCGGTGACGACACTCTCATCGAACCTGTTTCGGTCTTCTTGTCGATAATGCCCGCGGCGACGGCCTCCATGTCCTTACGGTAGTAGAAGACGACGCGGTTGCGACCGGCCCTGATTTTGGGGAGGCGTTTGGCTGCTACGACTTGAAACTCCATCACGGCCTGGTGCGTGGCGCCGTGCAGTTCGGCAGCCTTAAGCAGACCGACATAATAGGAATTCCCTTCATGGCGCATCAGCGCGTCGATGTACCAGGACGGTGGCGGGGCGCCCAATGACATAAATTGTGGAGCGACGACGATATAGAAGTCGTGGCGTGGGTTGAGGAGCAGTTTTCGACGCTGCAGGCGCTCGGCCGAGTCCAGGAATGCACCACGATTGATGCCTAGCGCTTCGGTTGCCTCACGGCCGGCAAACACCACCCGGCCCTGGGAGAGCAAGTTTGAGGTATAGGCAGAAAGCGCAGAGCGTTGATCGTGAACCATGTCCAATTATCCGCTCTATGTGCAGATATTGCAACACGTCTTGTTCCCAATCGTGATCCATGTTGAATAATCCGCGCTAAATGCAGATTTTCCAACATGATTTTCTCGATTGTTCGCGAATTTGGTCGTCGACGGACGTTCCTTGCGTGTGAATTTGGGGACGGGCACCACCGATTTGATCGATGCGCTTCGACCGCTACCGCCCTGACGAATGTGCCCCACAGGCCCGCTTCGAGATGCTATCTCTTCACTCCGTCGAAAATCTAGCACAAGCAAAGGTCATGGCCTTTGAGGCAATATCGTCCGCGCTCTCGCGCGACCCGGCGGCGCAAGACAAGAAGCAAGCTGAGAATCCTGCCCAAGTACTAGTTTAACGAGACCTGCGTCCGATATTCCCATGACTTAACAAGGCGCGGTCGCCACAATCACGTTATGGATTAGTGAGCGATTCTAGTTCACTACGTGCTTCAGAGGTTGATCCCTGCGACTGGCTGAAATCAGGATCGAGAACTTTCGCACGTTCGGCGAAGGTAATGCCGGCTTCAGGATGTCGTTGCCGACGCTATGATGAGAACGCTGCTCTATGAAGCCGCACAATCGCTGCTGACACGGGTGCAGAAATGGTCGTGGCTGAAAGCCTGGGCGATGAATATCGCCAAACGCCGAGGCTTGCAGAGAGCCGTCGTCGCCTTGGCGCGAAGACTGTCAGTGATCATCCATCGGATGTGGAGTGATGGCTCGGAGTTCCGCTGGACGAAGGATATGGCGACGGCAACCTAAGTATTCTGCTTTAAAGGGGTAACCAAGTTCCGCCTGCTGGCGGTGAAATGTCCTTCGCGGGACGATGGATAAGACGAGTTCGCCATGAGTCCAGTACCGATCCGCATAACAGGATCAGGACGTGGCTCAGATTGTTCCGCCTTATCCTTCTGATCCCATATGTGGAGAGCCAATATGCTCATCCCGAAGAGAAGCGAGACCCGCGAAAGGCTTTTCCCACCGGCAATACCGGAAAGCTCGAAAGCGCTTGACCTCGACACGCCGAATAGAGAAGGACTTATTAAATTGCTTGCGGCCGCCTCCTTTCGATCCCAATGAATCAAAGGCAGTAGCCCACCGCAAGCAGCCCAGGTTGGCAGCATACGACACGACGCGCCTATCGCTAGGATGTCCGAGCCTCAATTGACGAAGTGCGACGGCCGCAGCACATCGAACCGAGCTGGGTCTCACCTTCGGAAACATAGGTCTTTTTCATGCTCCGTCTCCTATGCCGCTTCCGCGCGGGTTTGAGCTTCCGGCTGCTCCGCCACACCGCTGAACGCATGCAGGAAATCGGCGGCGCGCTGCGCATGGGCGGCGGCGGTGAAGATGGCCCGCTTATCGCCTTTAAGGACGGTCAGCCAGTTGCCGATATAGGCCGCATGATCTTCACGAACTTCCGGCGTGATGTTGAGATCGGCGCAAAGGAAGGCCGCGCCAAGTTCGGCAACAAGCTCCTCCATAGCGTAGCCCTCATCACCCCAACGTTTCCGGCCAAGATCGCGGTCCAGCCGGTTCTTGTGCTTGGTCCAGTGAACCCCCTCATGCGCCAAGGTGGCATAATAGCTTTCGGCATCCTTGAAGGTCTCGAAAGGCGGTAGCTGAATTCGGTCCTCGCCCGGGGTGTAATAGGCTCGGTTCCCGCCGTGGCGCATATCCGCACCGGTTGCGGCAAAGAAAGCCTCCGCATGTTCAATGCGCTGAACCGGATCAAGAACGGTTTGCGCCGGGTGAGTGTATTGTTGGGGAAGTCCGTCGATCTGTTCGACATTGAACACCGTATAGCCCTTCATATAAGGAATATCGCGCTCGATCTCTTCGCCGCTGGCCTCGTCCGTGTCCGTCCTTTGTAGGGTGCTGGCATAGACAACAGAACTGCCGCGCTCGCCTTTTCTGACATGCGCCCCAAACTCCTGCGCCTGTTTGAAAGTCATCCAGATCGGGGCGGAATAACCCTTCTCGATAGCCTCGGCCCACAGCATGACGACGTTGATGCCGCGATAGGGAACGCCGTTGCCCCTGAGCGGCCTTGTGATCCGCCCCGCCGCATGTTCCGCGTTCCATGGCTGCATCCAAGGCCGCACGCCTTTTTCAAGATCGGCAATGATACGATTGGTGACGGTCTCGTAAATATCCTTCTTCATGGGAAAACCTCGCTGTGTAACGGTTTGAATTCAGCGAAGCTCTTTCTTTTCAAAAGCCGCGCCTGAACCCTTGGCCAGCGCCGAGCGTCCAATTAAAAGGCCCGCGTCAGCGGGTTGGACGATCGACCGTCAGAACGGGGCTCCAAAGCCTCACCGCCTCAGGGCGGTGGAGTTCCGACAACACGGGAGGGCGAAGCCCGAATGGAGCGGGCCGGAGGAACTGAGGCTATTGGACAAGCCCCGGTCGTCGGTGTAAGCTGGAAAGAAGGGTTCAAGCGCGCGAATGCGCGCGCAACCAAAGACAGGCGGCCGAGGCCGCACCGTTTATTCCCCGATATCCACGCCCCTGACCAGCCCTTTACGCTCAACAAGATCGAGAATCTTGATAGCTGTGCTGTTTGGTTTTTTGCTTCCCTGCTCCCACGCGGCAATAGCCTGGGACGCGGGAACACTTTCACCAAGGTGCGGCGTTGACTAACGCCGCCCGTTCGAAAGCCTCGGTCTGATTTGATCTCTCTCGAATAGGCTAGATCGGCTCATCGGGAACAGATCATTGGCGCGCTTGAAAGAGCGCCAGGGTAGCGACCGCGCTCTTGCAACGGGCTAACGCCCATGGCTCGCATATAAGCGCAGGGTCGGCCCAGTCATAACTATTGCCCTTGCCTTGTCGAATTCGGCAATTAGTCATATATGACGTAAAACTAGCTTTTAATGTTCTTATCTGGATTATTGTCAATGGGATCGCCGAAATCAAAGTTGGTCCTTGAAAGACTGGGAAACGACATCCGAGGCGCTCGCTTGCGGCGCGGCATCGCCGTGGCTGATCTGGCCGTGCGCGCGGGCACATCGCCCAGCACTGTCGCGCGCTTGGAAAGGGGGGGCCCGGGTGTCGGAATTGGCACGCTTGCCGATATTCTGGTTGTACTTGGCCTTGTCGACCGGCTGGCCGACCTGATCGACATCCGCAAGGACGATCTGGGTCTGGCATTGACGGTCGAACGCCAGCCGCGTCGCGGGCGATCTTTTGCGACCACACTCCGCAGACAGAAGGCGAAGGCTAAGACGGCACCGGATGATCCGGATGTCGTCGATCCGGACGGCGCGTCATTCTGATGACCGACTTCAACGCCCATGTCGTTCTCGGCGAGAGCTTGACACCCGTTGGCCAACTGCGGTTTACGCAGGCGGGGCCGCGGCAGTTCTCGACCTTTGCCTATGATCCAGCCTGGATCGAAAATCTGCGCGCCTTTGCCGTGCAGCCAGGCTTTCCCATTGACGCTGGGCCATTTCAGACATCTGGTCAGCCCGGAAACATGCGCGACGCATTGGCGGGCGTCTTCGCCGACGCCGCACCGGATAGCTGGGGGCTGCAGGCTTCCCGAACGCAGCTATGGCAACGGCCCTTCCGAGTTCGGGTACTTGACGCTGTCCGATGATGCCTGCCGGCAGGGCGCGCTACGCTTTGTGGACGATCGGGGAGCAATCATCCGGGGAAGCGCGGCCGACGCGATACCGCGTCTGGTCGATCTGGAGGCCATCACCACCATCGCCCGTGCCTATGAGCAGGGCAAGGAGATATGCGCGGGAAACCGTCATTGCCGAGAAAATCCAGGCGATGGTGGCTCTGGGGCGGGCGAATAGCCGGATGAAGGATTTTACGATATCTGGATTCTCAGCCGGTCGTTCACCTTCAACAGCGACAGGCTGTCACGAGGGATGGCCGCCACCTTCGCGCGACGCGGGACGGCGATAATACCTCAACCTGCCGGATGCGCTGACGCCGGCCTTTGCCGAGGATGCGCAAAAGCAGCGACAATTGCGTGCGTTTGTCGGAGATGTCGCCTACGATCCGGGTGATCTGGGGACAGTCATTCGAGCTATAGGCGCATTCTTAATGCCCCAGGCCTCCTCGGCAGCGAGCTCGGGCCAATGAGCGGCTTGATTTCGACCATGGGTGTGTGGGGAACTGACAAGGCGGCCTCCCTGAGCGGATATACGCCCATCAACACGTCCCAAGTCCGATCGAACCTCACTTCGCGGCTCCAGAGCGCGTATCAAGTCTGGCGATCGGGCCGGTGGCGCTCGCGGCGGCTATTGCCAGGGTCTCTGCGCGGCCACTCTGCGATCAGGGCCTGCAGGCGGAGGCGGCCTTGCTTCTGATCAAGCGCCGAAAGGGTATCGCCGACATCGCGGCTCTCGGTTAAACCGATAAGCTGGTATTCTAGCGGGGCTGCGGCTGGTCCTGTCATTTCCGTCCCCTGTCGCCATCCCTGATCGGATTGACGAACTCGATATCGAAGAAGTCTTTTTCGTTGTCGGTCACGACGATGCAGTCGTTGGCTTCGGCAACGGCGGCGATGATCGTGTCGAGGGCGCTCCGAGGGCGTCCGTTGGCTTTGCCGTTGGCCATGAGCCGCGCCCATATGAGGCCAGCTTTCTCGTCGAACGACAGAACCCGGCCTGCAAAAAGTATCTGCGGACCGTCCGGCCCCGTAAACCAGGTTTCGAGTTCGTCACGTCGCTTGCCTGATGGCTTCTCAAGCACGCCACGGCGAATCTCAGCGACAGTGAGCGAGGCGATGAAAAGGTCATCGTCGTTCTGGTCGGCCATCCAGACGAGCAGGGACTCCGACGGGGTCGGTTTCGCGATGTTACTGATGATGTTGGTATCGAGCAGATATCGCATCAGATCTCCACCTTGCGTCCTTCTTCGCGAGGACGACTAAGGTCGAGCTCGGCTCCGACGAGCGGGGATCGGCGCAGTGCGGCAAGGATGCCGCCTTTTTTCGGCGGCTCACCGGCGATGGTCTGGCTGACAGCCGCGCGAAGGCGAGAGGCATCCGGGCCGTCTTCGGCAAGGCGGCGCGCCAATGATCGAATGAGGTCGCGGTCGGCATCGCGACCAAGCACCTCAAAGCGGGCCAGACCGCGCTCGCTAAGGCGAGATCGATAGTTTTGGATGGCGCGTTTTTGCGAGCTGCCCATGGTAACCTCTGACTTATTTCCAGTAATATAGCCAGAAGGTGACGTTTTAGCAAGGTCCGGTTAGGCTGCCTGCGGCCCGCCAGCGGCACTGTCGCAGCTTGTGGAGCGTCTTGATGCGACTGTCTTCGGGTTGATCGAGGCCCTCGACGCTGATCGCGCCGACCTGCCCAAGCTGCTCGATGAGGCCCTACGCCGATCATTGTGGGCGCGACAGATTTCGCGTGAGGGAGAAGGCACCAAAGCGTTGCATCAGAAAATATTCGAGGCTCGCGCCAACCTCATCTGGACGTGGACAACGGCGCAAGCCCGAAAGGGACACTTCGCAATGGGTGTCGGGCTTGAGGCCGGCCTGACGATCGATGAGATGGCAGACGAACTGGGAGCACTGGTCGATCGTGCGGGCATGGCGTCACTTCCTGGTGACGTAGAGGAACTTTCGGAAGCGCTGGCCGGCCTTGGCGAGCGGCTTCTGGTCATGCGGCCGTTCATTCCTGACAAGAAAACCGCGTTGCCCGGCAATTGGAAAATCATTCTCCGGCAGTGGATTTCGGGAACTGATGTCTTGGAAATGTCGGTTCCGCGGTTTCAAAAGCCGGACAGGGGGAACACCTGCTGTTGGGATCGGTCGAGAACCGAGTAAGCAGTCGAGGTGACAAGATGTGAGTTGATTTGCTTGAAGTCGCTTAGCAGGTCGAGATGTACCGAGCTGGCCTCGGCGGCACTGATATCGCCCTCGCCGAGCCGCCTAAAATGTTCTATGGCGCCCTCGCGCTCGGCGGTGCGGAATGCCGTTTTCTCATCGATCAGCAAGCGTGCCAGGCGGCCATCCTGAGACATGAAGAGGGCGGCCGCGTTCCTTAAATTCCTCATCAGGCGATCCACGAGCTCTTCAAGAATCCGCCTCTCATCGTCAGAAAAGGCGATCCCTTTGCGGCCACACTTCTCCAAACGAGGAAAGACGTTCCGATCGAGGACATCACCCGCTTGTTCCAACCCCGTCGAGAACAAAAGGATTTGTTCCCGCCGGCGGTGCTCCGCCTCGCCGAGCCAGTCGGGACCCATCGACGTGACATATCGCTTTATCGCGTTGTCGAGCCGGTCGAGAACGTCGTCCAGCTTCCTCAATCCCGAAAACAGCTTGCGATCCGGTACATGGAGCGCGCGCCTGGCACCCGCCAGCATTTCGTCCAAGGTATCGACCAACCGCAGAACCTCACGCGCGGCCGCTTCCAGCGCGACGGCCGGGGTCCCCCGTGCCACAGGTTCAAGGTAGCGGGGTCGCCCCGCATCGGTATCGTCCGGCCTGCTTGGCATCAACCTTGTCAGGATATTCGCGACCGGCGACAGGAAAGGCAGAGATATCAGCGATACGATGAGATTGAAGCCTGTGTGGAAGTTCGCGACAGCGCGCGCCCCGTCACCGTCGGTTGGCGCCATAAAGGACGCGATAGGATCAAGTGCCGCGAAAGCCACCGCTATCCCGAAGACCTTGGTCAAAAGGTTACCAACAGGAAGCCGCTTGGAGGAAAGATCAGGCCCCGCCGCCTCGACAACCGGGTTGATAGCTGTCCCGAGGTTCGCACCGAGGGTGAGAACGAATGCCTGATTGGGGTCAATCACGCCGTTGGCCGCCAGCGACATGACCAACAAGACGACCGCGACGCTGGAATGAGCGGCCCAGGTTAAGGCCGCCGAGAGCACGAGGCTGAGAAGCGGCATGGAGGAAAGCATGCTCAGCACCGAGCCCAATCTCATAGCCCGTGAAAATTCAGACACGACCTCCAGCAACTGGTGAAGCGCGAGAAGCATAAAGCCAAGGCCGATAAAGACGCGGCCGAGATGACGCATCTCCGGCTTCATCGCGCGGCGAAAGAATACCAGGCCCACCAGAATCAGGGCGGGCGACGCCGCTGCCACATCAAAGGAAAAGAGCTGCGTGATAAGCGTCGTGCCAACATTGGCGCCGAGCATGATGGCAAGAGCGGGAACCAGGCCGACATAACCACTCGCGGCGAATCCCGACGCGATCATACCTGTCGCGGTACTGCTTTGAAGAATAGCGGTGGCGACCAGACCGGCGAGGAAAGCCCTGAACCGACCGCGGAGCGCTACCCCGAGGAACCTCCTCAATTTCGGTCCATACGCGCGCTGGATGCCGGTTTGCACCATCCGCGTTCCCCACAGGAGCAGCGCGATGTGGCCAAAAAGGCTGATTACCGCAAGGATCGTGGACATGGCAACTCTCGTTTGTTGGGGAACGCGTTCCACATCGCCGACCTGTCGATTGACAAAGTTGGACGGCGTCGCGCCCTGTTGTGTGGCTCGAATAGTCGGGCGCGCCACGCTTGATGACGCAGGCGCTCAACCGCGATTTCGCCCCGCCGAGCGCGCCGCTCGCCCGACATGAGTCAGCCAACCGGTGCCGCCGTTACTCCAGGCTGAGTGCCATGAGGAATTCATCATGGAAGACATCTCCGATTTTCAGCGCGCGCGGCTCGCGGCCATATTCCCGGAAGCCGAGGTCATGGTACAGGCGATAGGCAGCCGGATTATCGGTTGAAACGGTTAGTCTGAGCTCGCTCACCATCCCTCTCACGTCATTGATCAGCGTCGCGAGCATGTTCTTGGCCAGCCCGTGACCCCGGGCATCCGGCATCAGATAGATCCCCCAGATCGTGCCTTTGTGGCGTGTTTTTGCGAGGCCCCCCCTCTCCATGGCGGCGATCCCTTTGAGGGTATCCTCGCGCCAAACGCCGAAGACGACATGTGTCTCCAGTCGGTTCGAAAAAAATGACAGCGGTTCGACGGCCTCTTCCGCGAAGGAATAACCAAAAAACCGCGGCGCGCTTCGCAAGGCCTCGAGACGAATCGATCTGAAAGCAGCAGCGTCTTTGGGTGTCAGGCGCCGGATTGTAAAACTGTCTGCCATTGACAACCTCCACCGTTCGATCGGGTGAGTTTTATCGCGATCCGATCTCTTTCGGAATATCCCCCAACCGCTTCTCCGGGGAATGGCGGTTGGCGCTGGGCTATGCGCGCCCTCACAAGACGATGGTGTCTCCTCTCGAACAACGGTTTGAACAGGCGGTACCTGGGTGCGGACAGCGCTCGAGGACCGGCGAGCAGCCGGTGATCCATCAGGACCCGGCACAAAGAGGCTCGACCAGCGCGGATCAACGCTTCGTTGTTGGGCGAATGTCGCGGGGTCACGTTAGCCGGTCCCCAAGACCTCATTGATCAAAACCGGTCGCCCCTCTTTTATGCTCTTGAGGGTCGCCTCGATCATTCCGGTCACAACGAGCCCGTCGTAACCGGTTGCCTCGGGCATGTCGCCGGAGGCGACGCAATCGATGAAATATTTGATCGGTTCATACTGAAAGCCCCAGGCCTTTCCGTAGCGTGTGAGGGCTTCCGACGAAAACGGCGTGTGGAAGCGGTCGGTGTAGATCCAAAGGTTTGGCTCGTTGCGCAGATCGAGTCCCCCCTCCGTACCATAGAGGGTAAGGCGCTGGTCCACCACATTCGAGTAGCTCTCCGGGAGGATCCAGGAGCTTTCCAAAGTGAACACGGCGTCATTCTCGAAGGTGAACATTGCCTGGATTGTGTCGAAGCAATCGATATTGTGGCTTTGCAACACGCCTCTGGAACCCTTGGCGTAGACTTCCCGCGGCTCGGAGGCGACGAGCCATCGGACGATATCGGTCATGTGTGGCATCAGGAACCACTCCGGTCCCGAGCGCGCCCCCCATCCCAGCATCTTGGTCGGCACCCAAATAGTGTCACTGAGGCGGGCATATCCCATGACCGGCTTACCAAGTTTGCCACTTTCCGCATAGGATTTGGCACCCATGAACAACGGATGCCACCGCGCGTGAAAATCCACCATCAGGATGCCGCCGCCGGTTTCGGCCGCGTCGAGGATCGCCTTGGCGTCGGCGACCGATGTCGCGATAGGTTTTTCGATCAGCACGTTTTTGCCCGCAAGCAACGCGGCCACGGCCGGCTCCCGATGGAGATGGTCGGGGGTGGCGATCGTGACCGCCTCCACATCCGAGGTGAGAACGTCCGTTAGTCGCGTCGACCAGTCGCAGCCGAACCGTTCGGCTGCGGCGCGGGCGCGGTTTTCATCCAGATCACAGATGACCGCCAATTCGGCCGCCGCGTGCGACTTCAACGCCAACGCGTGGTTGGCGCCCCATATCCCGGCGCCGACGATCGCGGTTTTGACCGGCCTTGTGTTTGTCGTCATTGGTTCTGCCTCCCTTGTTCGGTTGACGGGCCTGCGAAGCCCAGGGGAAAGATGGTTGAGGATGTCGGCGAGCTGGAAGATGACAACCTCCGCGCCGGCCGCCTTCAAAAGGTCCGCATGTCCCGGTCCGCAATGGCTGCCGCCACAAAAACCAATTACCCGCATTCCAGCTCTGACGCCCGCGGTCACACCTGCGACACTGTCTTCCACGACCACGCTGTCTTGAGGCGCAACACCCATCTCTTGCGCGGCGTGCAGGAAAATATCAGGTGCCGGCTTTCCATTCGGCACCATCGCGGTGCTGAAGATGTTGGGGTGAAAGAGAGGTAGCAAGCGGGTCATCTGCAGACCGAGCCGGAGTTTCCCGGGCGCGCTGCTGGAGGCGACGCAGACTTTCGTATTGAGCTGTTCCAAGAGTGCGCGAACACCCGTGATCGGCCGCAACACCGTTCGAAAAGCGGCCTCGACCCGCTCCTTGACCTGCTCCTCCAGTTCCGCTGGCGTCGTGAATTGGTAGTCCGCGCGCAGAATGCGTGACAATTCCGCGAAATTGATTCCCGTAAATCGGCGCGTGACCTCTTCAAGGCCAATGGGGCATCCGGCGGATTTCAAAGCGCGGGTGAGGATCTCGCACCCCAGATACTCGCTGTCGATGAGAACGCCGTCACAGTCGAAAATGATGAGTTTTGGATTCATGGGATCGTTCCTGGTGGAGCCTTCAAACGCCGCCCGATATCGCAAGGACCGGCCATTCCTCGGCCTCCACACGCGTGACGCGGAAGCTGTTTCTGTCGAGAGTCGCGATATCGAATTGGGGCGTCATGGCGACGAAGCGCGCGTCGCGGCTGGAAAAGTCCGGCAGGATGTGGTGAGCCGTGCCGGCGGAGGTGGTGAATGGTATTCCGTCCCACTGTCCCGACATGGAGACATGGACGTGTCCGCAAAAAATGTGCCTGACCCGCCCGTGCGCCTTAAGAAGTGACATGACGGCATCGGGATTGCTGAGGAGCATCCCCTCGAAATGCGGCAAGCCAACGCCGCGGAAGGGGTAATGCGTGAAGATCGCGACGTCCTTGTCGGCGGCGTCCGCCAGTGTGTCGGCCAGCCACGACAAGCGGTTTTCGCAGAGCCGGCCCTGCGATGAGCCTGGCGCCAGCGTGTCCAGGTAAATGAAACGCGCACCGCCGATATCGTCGAAATTCTGGATGAACCCGTGCGCATCGGTTGCCGTGTCACTGAAGACCGACCGAAAGCTGGCCCGGTCGTCGTGATTGCCGAGCATCAGCCGCGTGGGGACGGGAAAGGTCGCCAACCTTTCCCGCAGCATCGTGTAGGCTTGGGCTTGGGCGCGGTCGGCGAGGTCGCCGCTGATCACACAGAGGCGCGCGTCGGAATAATCTCGCTCGATTCTTCTAAACACGTGATCCAATCGACGCATCGGATCGATCCCAAACAGTGTCTCGTCCGGTCCAACGAGGTGGGGATCGGTGACATGGGCGATAATCAATGGGGAATCTCCGCGTCACTTCGGAAGCAGTGCGCGCGTCTCGCGCGCCATGGCCGCCAAGGTTTCCTCGGCATCGGCCCCACCCGCGATCCGTGTCATGTTGTCGACGAGATTCCGAGCGATTTTGACGCCGTTCTGGCCCGGCCACGCGGCCCACTTGCGCGCGATCGGAATCTGACGTGAACTGGTTTCCCAGTTCGGGTTCTGTTTGAAAAAATCACCGAGATAGGTCGCCTCCAAGGCTCTGGTGTTCGCCGGCATGTAGCCTGTGGCCTTCGCGACGATTGTCTGTCCGACCGGACCGCTGGCGAATTTGATATAGTCCCAGGCGGCTTTCTGTTTTTCGTGATCGGTTGTGACGATGACGGCGGCCATGCCGCCGGTCGGCACCCCTGCCCTTTGCGGATTGGCGAGCGGCATGGTTGAGGTCCGCATGACGAACTTGCCGCCGATCTGCTTTTCGAAAGTGCTGATGATGGAGGGCGAGGTGAAGTAGATTCCGAGCGTGCCGGCCGCAAATTGCTGGCGCGCGGCGCGCTGCTCGATCGCCTTCTGCCCGCCCTCCGTGAAGAAGCGTTTGAAGAGCCGCATCGCGGCCTTGCCCTGTGCGCCGTCAAACGCGATGTCTTTGCCGTCGGCGCTCATTAACTCGCCGCCCTGATTGAAGATCAGATTCTGAAACATCCAGTCGTCCGTCCCCACATCGTAATACATGCCGTCGATGCCGCCGCCCAATGCTGTGATCGAGTGCGCGAGCTTGATCAGGCCGTCCCAATCGGTCGGCAGCCTGCCGGGATCGCCGCCGGCTGCCTTCACCAGGTCCGTGTTGAAAAAGACGATCGGGGTGGAGGTGGCATAGGCGAGCGCGTATTGGACGTTGTTCACTTGACCGAGCGAGAGAAGTCGATCCGAGTAACCGAGCCCCGCCAGGTCTTGGCCAGCTGTGAAGGGCGTCAGTGGGACAGCGATTTTTCTGGAAACGAGGTCCGGGATTTTCTGCAGGCCGGAGATAAAGACGTCAGGCAAGTCCGTGGTGATGGATTGGCGGAGCACCGTTTGCAGGGCTTCGTCATAGTCGGGTGCGGCGGCACGGAAGGTGATCATCACTCCGGGATGGTTCGCCGTGAAGGCGTCGGCCACGGCCCTGTGGAAGGCCTGATGCGACGGATAGGCGTATTGGACCGTCAATTCGGTTTGAGCGAGTGCCGACTGCGCGGTCAGCGGCAAGGCAAGGGCGAGCGATATGAGGCTGCGGAAAAGCATGTGTTATACCTCTTTGTTGGGTTATTTTAGCCCGGTGACGGTTAGTCCTCGGATGAATTGGGCTTGAGCGAAAAGGAAGGCGATCACGAGAGGCGCGATGACGATCGTGCTGGCGGCCATCAGCGCGCCAATATTTCCGCCAGCCTGGCTCGACTGCCTGAACATCATCAAGCCGAGCGGCGGCGTGGCGAGGCTGGGCTCGGTGATCACGATGAGGGGCCAATAGAGATCGTTCCAGTGGGCGATGATGGAGAAGATTGAAAAGGCCGCAATTGCTGGCAGCGCTGTCGGAACAACGATGCACCAAACGATGCCGAGCTCTGAATATCCGTCCAGACGCGCTGCCTCGATGATCTCTTGCGGAAAAGTCTTGAAGAACTGGCGCAGCAGGAAGATGCAGAAAACCGATATCGAGAACGGCGCGATCAGAGCAGTGTAGCTGTCGAGCAAGCCGAGATAGGCGAAGGCGATATAGATCGGCAGCGCCGGAACCTGGATGGGTACCATCAAGCCGAGAAGCACAAGCGCCATCAGAGCGCTGCTTCCGCGGAACGGGATCTTTGCCAGAGCGTATGCGCATGGTGCCGCGATGATCACCTGGACCACCAGGATCGAAAGCGAAACAACTGCGCCGTTCACCATCAGCCGCAGCAACGGCGCTTCGGTGAAGGCGGCAATATAGTTCTCCGTTCCGCCCCACTTCGTTGGAAGCAGCTGGAATTCGGCGAGGAAAACTTCATCGGGCGTTTTGAAGGATGTGATGACCATCCAAAGGAACGGTGTCAGCATGACGATCGCACCGCAAAAGAGCACGAGATGCGCCAGCGCGCTGGAGACGGGCGAATATTGGCGAACCATTAGTAATGCACCTTTCGATCTGCCACACGCATCTGCAGGATGATGAGACTGACGGTGACGAGCAGAAAGACAACGGTCAGCGCGGACGCGTAGCCAGTGCGAAAATACTGGAAGGCCTCCAGGTAGATTGAATACAGGATGACCTCTGTCGCTTTGTTGGGACCGCCCTGAGTGATAACCGCAACGGATTCGAACACCCGCATCGCATTGATCGCGGTTGTAATGGTTACGAACAACGTCGTCGGACCGAGCAAAGGCCAAGTCACGATCAAAAACCTGTCAATGCCGCCGGCCGCACCGTCGAGGGCGGCGGCCTCGTCTATTTCCTTCGGAATTGAGCTCAATCCGGCGAGGAAGAGAACCATGTTGAAACCTATCGACTGCCAGATACCGATAACTGCCAGCGAAACGATCGCCCAGTCCGGATCAGACAAGAAGCGGACCGGATCGACCCCGAGCACTTTGAGCAGATGATTGGCAAGACCGATGCTCGGATGCAGAATGAACTCCCAGACCGTCGCCATAGCGACCAACGTCGCCGTGACCGGTAGGAAAAACGCGACTTTGTAGAACCGGGTTAAAGCGCGCCGGCGTTCAATTAACAGCGCCACAGCAAGAGCCGTGAAAATGGAGCCGGGAACGACCAGCGCGACGTATAACGCGGTGTTACGGACCGACTGCCAGAAAACCCGATCGGCTAACATGTCGGAATAATTGCTTAGCCCGATATAGCGGAGTCCATCCATTCCGAGCTCGTAATCGGTGAAGGATAAAACTACGACGACTGCCGTGGGGAGCACAAGAAAGGCCAACAGGAGCGCGGTTGCAGGAAAAACCAGCAACGACATCGTCCCAAAATTATATTGTCGTACCGGCCTGTCGAACGTCGACGTCATCGTCATGCCGCCGCCCTCCGCTGATGTCTCAATCGCGACCCGTCCGAGCCGAACAAAAAGAGTTTCGAAACGTCGAGACTAAGGTGTACAAGCTGGTCGCAGCTCATTCGGGCCGCGTTTCCGGGCTCGACCCGAGCGATGATCGGATGTTCGGCATAGTCCACTGCAATATGTGCGAAGGCCTCCGCACCGAACCTTTCACAGAAGATCAGCCTGCCGGACAGGTCCGACTGTTCGCCTGATGAGACGGTGGCGCAAGCCTCGGGGCGGAACGCGATAGTACAATCCGGGGATGCGCTGGCCATTGCACCGAGTTGACAACCCAGCTGGGTGTTTGCGATGGCGATAAACGGGAGCGTGTTGAGTCCGGGATTCGATATGAAGCTTGCCACCTTCAGGTGGTCCGGATCATCGTAAACTGCTTCAGGTGTGCCGATCTGAAGGATTTCGCCTGCGAACATCACGGCGATACGGCTCGACATCGTCATCGCTTCGGCCTGATCATGGGTCACGTAGATCAGTGTGACCCGCAGGCGACGATGAAGCTGCACGAGCTCGCTCCGCATTTGAACACGCAGTTGAGCGTCGAGATTTGACAGCGGCTCGTCGAGAAGAAAGACGCGAGGCTTCCTGACAATAGCGCGACCAAGCGCCACGCGTTGACGCTGGCCACCGGAAAGCTGAGCGGGCTTGCGTGACAAGAGGTGCCCAATGCCCAAGGACTTCGCCGTCTGCTCGACGTCATCGTTGATCTGGGAGAGCGTTGCGGCACTCCGCGGTAGCAAGGGACCGACAACCGGCAGTCGTTGAGGCAATGACAGACGCCGCATGCGCAGCGGCACGGCGATGTTCTGCGCGACTGTAAGATGGGGGTAGAGCGCGTAGTTCTGGAATACCATTGCCACGTCGCGCGCTCTGGGCGGTGCATCGGTGACGATCCGACCGGCGATGCGGATAGAGCCCTCGGAAGCTGTTTCCAGACCGGCGATCAAACGCAGAAGCGTTGACTTGCCGCATCCCGATGGCCCCACCAGCGTTAAAAATTCCCCTGGTCGCACTGAAAGATCGACGGGTCCAAGGACCCGGTGGCCACCGAACTGCTTGGTTAGTCCCGTGGCGTCTATCGCCGCGTTGTCGATGTCGGTCACCTCTTCCCTCCTCATAAGTATGGTCCGCGTGTTCCATCTATAGTGGATCATGGTTCCACTTTTATGACAAGTGGGTCACAGCAACAAGCGCCTGATTTCAATGAAAAACCCAGTCTCAGTGGGCGATCGCGAGCCTCCAGATGTTCTGCATCAGTTCTAATTTCACCCCGCGATTCTCCCGTAAAAAAAGAAAACTCGATGTTAAAATTGGGGGAATGCAATTGGAGGTTTAACGTGAGAAACTTGCAGAAAAATTTTTGCGCGATTCGCTTTACGAAGCTTCCTTCGGAGTATGATCAGGATAATGGCACTGAAACTTCCGGTCTCATCCAGGATCAGAACGCGACTCTCGATTTTTCCGCCAGCACTCGCGAAGGTCGGATCCTATGTCAACGCTCGTCCTAGCCTGGTGCTCACCCAGTCGGTTCGCGAAATCGCCCAGGCCTGCAAAGTCGGGTCAGCGACGGTGATCAGGTTCTACCGTGAGATCGGTTTTCAAAGCCTCCTGGAACTCAAGATCGCACTCGCGAGCGAACTTGAGGCACAATCGCGATTGCTCCAGGAGACATCAGGTTCCGTGAAGGTTGGCGATCGATTCGTTCAGGCTCTGGAAGAAAGCCGGTCATATCTTCGCGAAGAGAATGTCTCCAAGCTCGCGCTGGGTTTGATGGGCGCATCCCGAATTTATGTTCTTGGAGAAGGAACGGCTCAGTTTTCGGCTCAAGCTCTTGCTGCTCGACTCGTGGAATACGATCTGCCGGCGTTTGCCGTATCAGCGAAGGGATTCGAGGACGCGCATCGTCTTGACGGCTCCTGCGTCGTCATATGGTACCTAGGACCGGAGGTCGATGCGAACATTTTACGGCGCCTGCGCAACATCCGCAAGCTTGGTGCATTCATCGCCACGATCCCCTCTCAGATGAGCGCCAGCATCGATAAGGTGTCCAGTGTTGTCCTGCCGGCGATAACTGAATTGCCCAGCGCAGCACTTACACACCAGTTCATTATCGAGACACTGATTGCGGAATTAGCCATAGCTCGCCGCACGCATTCTTTTTAAAGGTCGCCTCAACGGAGCACGGCATCATTCATTGAACGCAGTGCTAGCAATTTCGTTTTGATACCGTTATACGGGCAGAAGGCAGCGGAGCTGCCTGGGGCGTGGAAACCCCGTCAACCGAAGATGTGCTTGTTTGCGCAGCGATCGATGAATTCCCTATGGTCGGGGAGCCTGTAACGTATAGAAGAGGTTCTTTGAACCGAAGGTTACAGGGGCTAGACGGCTTTCCAACTCCCCGATCGCCAGACATGTTGCGACTTCGTCGCAGCTTCGCAAGGGGTTCACAATGCAGCACCGTCGACAAGCCCGCACATCCGACACGAAATTTTCCTGCATCGGATTATTGGAAATTCGCGTACCTGAAGCTGTCGCGATTGACGAAGCGATTGGGCGAAAGATCCGCGCCCGTCGAATGGATCTAGGGCTCTCGCAAAGCATGCTCGGAGGAACGGTTGGGTTGTCGTTTCAGCAGATACAAAAATACGAGTCCGGTGCCAACCGCGTTAGCTCGTCCACGCTTTTCCAAATGGCGTGCCGCCTTGGTATCCCGCTCACCTATTTCTTTTCCGAATTGCCGGACCCGTTGAGCGAAGGTATGGGTTTGCGCGCGGAAAGCGACCGAAATTGGGAATACATTCGGTCACCAGAAGGGCAATTACTTGTTGAGACTGCGCTCGCACTCCCTCGTCAAGTTCGATCGAGGATCCTGGCGTTGATGGAGGTAATGGCAGCCGAGGAAACCTGACCTGGCAACGGTCCATATTGTGGCGGGCCCAGCCCCTCGCCCTCGTCCTCCACGAGAAGGAGGGCGCGGCATGCGCATCGCATCTGGTCCCGCGTCCCCTGTGCGGCTTTGCCGTGAAGAGCTGAACTCTATGATTTTCGGCAATTGTGCGTCATTTCGGGCCTAGTGGCCAGATCGTGAGCGCCGTCTGTTCGTCCTTGGCATCGACAGCCAGCGCGAACACGCCTATTTCCAGACGCAGAGCGCGATTTGCCGCATCCCATAACAAGGCCGCGCCAAGTCGCTTTCCCCTAAATTCCACATCGATTGCCAGCCTCCCAACACGGGCGACGGGAATCACCGGATGGCGCGGCAGCAGCCGCGCAAAAATACCGGACAATTGCCAGATACCAACTGGTGTCCAAATTCACCTCTTATCGGCATCCAAATTTAATCCCCTGGTGGTGTTAGATCAGCGCTTGGCCTGCCCGGCGCTGACCCGGGTTGCAGAGGGTAGGCCAAGTGCGGGTGATAATCGTCTTCGGCTTTGAGAGCGGATCTCGAAGCGCGGGGACTCGTTTCCGGTTTAGCCAATCTCGCAATGAGGGGCCAGACGGTCCAGAAGTGCTGTCGACATTTTGGCGTCGCCGAACACTGATGGCAGATGGCCATTCGCCGAACGCCAGGTTCGTGGTGACAATGATCGATGTGCGCTCGCAGAGCCTGCTGATCAGATGGAACAGGAGCTGACCGCCCGCCTGGGCAAATGGCAGATAGTTGAGTTCGTCGAGGATGAATCCGGTATGTTACCGGCACCATCCCGAGGATCTGTGTTGGCATCAACAATGTGATGCACAGGGCCATACAAGACATTGTCCAAACGATGAGCAAACGCGAGATTTTCCCGCTGGCTGCTCATTATGTCTCGTGCGGCTCTCAGACTAGAAACTATTTCGGAAACCTCCGCCTCCGTGCCTGACAGGCCGGCTGCGAGCGCCCGCATAGTTTCTGCATCGCCCTTGCCTTCGGTGATTTTACGCAATTGAGTTAACATGCCATTTTTGGAAAAATGAAAGCCGGCCAGCCTTACCCACTTCTTCGGGGTAGATTTTCGAGTAAACGTAGCTCTGCAGATCATACATGACCATTTCGTGCGCTCCCAAGGTCAGCCGAGCCGATTAACCCTTGCCGTAGTACTCCTTTCCCGATTCTGCTGGACTCGATCGGCCAGTGGGGGATGGCTTTCCCGATAAAGCGCGGTGAGGACACCGCCGGCAATCGATATCGACTCGATGGCAGACTCAATGATGCCCCGCATGATCGCTCCGCCAGCGAAAGCGGCCGGGGGAACAAGTAGCCGGCTCTCGTCGTCCGATCCAGCAGTGCCTATGCCGGCAGCATGGCTTTTGATGTCAAAGCCAAATCCGCCTATGACGACCACCTGATTTTCGAGCTGGGCGAGGTCGATAAACTCGCCCGCTATGGTGCCCATTTCCACGTCTCGGTTTATTTCGCGTGCTTCGACCTGGACGTGCCCGACCGGTTCCATTAGGTGTCGCTGCACGACCTAGTGTCTCGGCCGCCGGAACGTGGGGGCAAGGCCCGTGTCGTCACCATCCCGACCACCGAGGTGTTCGAGGCGGCGTTTGCCGAACCGTTCCTTGATGCTTATCTGCGGTTCAGCGAGCATTGCCTTGCCCTTTGAGGAAGAAGCTTAGGGGCGCCGCCCCTCGCGCCCGCAAGAGGGCCGAGCCTCGGCTACGCCTTCGGCCGCACCAACCCTCTTGCAGTTGCTACCCCCGGCCCTCGCCGGTCAGGCAGGGTTGCATGGGATGCAACCGCCTTTCAAAGAAAAATGACAAAAGGCTTGACGGATTATGAGTGTTTACTCATAATATAGGTAGATGGAAAAGTTGCCCAGCCCTACCCGACCGCTGCTCTGGATAGCATCCAGCCGCAAAGACTATGCGGATTTTCCGCCCAAAGTGCAGGAAGCCTTTGGCTTTGAGCTGTTTCTGGCACAGACGGGGCAACATCCTCCATCAGCGAAGATGCTTAAGGGCCTCGGCAATGGTATAGTGGAGTTGGTCGAAGACCACGACAGCGATACCTACCGCGCCGTTTATACCGTCCGTTTTGATACGGCCGTTTATGTGCTGCATTGCTTCAAGAAGAAGTCAAAGCGCGGCATCAAGACCCCCCAGGGCGATATCGAGCTGATTAAGCGCCGTTTCCGTGATGCGGAAGCCGATTATGCAGCGAAACAAAATGAGGAGCGCAAGCGATGAAAACCGAACACGTCGAGGTTCATGCCAGCCACCCCAATATCTTTGCGGAGCTGGGACTACCGGATGCCGAGAACCACTTTTTGAAGGCTCAGATTGTGGCCGCCCTGCATCGTCTTGTCACCGAGCGGAAACTCAATCAGGCGAAGGCTGGTGCCCTCATGGGCATCACCCAGCCCGAAGTCTCCCGCCTCTTCCGGGGGCATTTCCGGGAATACTCCGTCGAACGCCTCATGAGCTTCCTAACCGCCTTCAATCAGGATGTTGAAATTGTTATACGGCCTCATGCCAAGGCTGGAGAGGCCGGAAACATAACCTTCAATGCGGTCATGGCGTAACGGGACTCGCTCCCGGCCGAGGGCTCATACCATCACTCAGAACGAAAAGGCGGGCTTTATCCCGCCTTTTCGTTCTCTCAATTCCCGGCCACGAGCTGCTATCCTGTCAACTCGGCAGGCCCTTGCAGAAATTGGTTTGGAAATACCTCACCATCCCCAGCCGGAACCGACCCCCGGGGTTCGAGGTCTGGGGCGTCGTCACCAGCTCCATCCGGAAGTTCGGATGCGGGCTCGGAACCCGTCTGTACCAGCATGTCCTGCAGCTCCGCGAACGCGTCCTGCACAAAGAACTACGCCACAATGCATGGCGCTGCGCTGGGTCTCATCTTCGAGGGCTCTGGCAGCCATCTCCAGCAGACGCAGGCGGTCTCGGACCTGATGGGCTTTGTCGATGAAATCTGTGAAATGGGGCATCTCGTCTCCGTAGTCATATTGCTCAAAGCTCACCAAGTGATTTCCCAAAAGGCCGAGCTGCTTAATGCGTATGCCCCTAACTGCGATGCGCCGATGGACAGGCCTGCCGGGCTGGCGCAGATATAACGCATGTCCGCACAGATTCACCCTCTTCCCGTCGTGACCGAGCAATTCGAGCGCGAGCGAGCGGCCCAGGCCGAAGCCCGGCACATCGTCCTACAATGGTTGCAGGCGATTGAAATGGCACGCCGGGCTGGTGAGGAACTCGCGCTGCTGGGATTTGTAGAGAGCATGGACATGACGCTCGCTGCGACAAAGCTGGAATGCAATCCGCCCGTCGAGGCCCTGCGGCGGCTGATTAGCTGGCGCGATCCATCTTGAAGACATTGCGGAAAACGTCAAAGCATTCCGACGCGGTTTTCGCTATATAGCCATCCATGACAGCAGTTCCGAATATCACCTCTTTATCGACGACAGCGGCAGCCGCGATCCCGATCGCCGCCTAAAGCATAACCGCGACGACAGCATGGACTGTTTTGCCTTGGGCGGGATCCTGATCAAAGAAGAGGACGCCGACGAGCTGAAGAGCCGTCACGCCGAGTTCTGCGCCAGGCATGACATCACCTATCCGCTGCATTCCAATCCGATCCGTGGCGGTCGGGAGAACTTCGGTTGGTTGAAGAATCCGGAGAAGGCCCGGGCGTTCTTTCCCGAGCTGGATGAGTTCATGGTGAGCCTCCCGGTGCTGGGCATTGCGGCCGTGATTGACCGGCCGGGATATGTCGCCCGTTACAAAGAGCATTACGCCGAACGTCTTTGGCTGATGTGCAAGACCGCCTATTGCATCCTGATCGAGCGGGCAGCCAAGTACGCAGACAGCCAGGGTCGCGTGCTGCGCGTGTTTTTCGAGGAGACGGGCAAAGCTGAGGACCGGGCGCTGATCGCTTACCACAAAAGCCTGAAGGAGGTCGGGATGCCATTCGATAGCGGCACATCATCCAGCTACGGATCCCTCAGCGCGGCTGATTTCCGCCGCATCGTTATGGGCGATACTAAGCGCCGTACCAAGGAGACGCCGATGATCCAGATCGCGGATCTGATGCTCTACCCAATGGCCAAGGCCGGTTATGATCCGACCTATCGGCCGTATGTGCAGCTGATGAAGGCCGGCCGGCTGATTGACGCACAGCTGGAACCGGAAGATCGGGCATTGTTGGGGATAAAATACAGCTGCTTCAAATGAATAAGGCCCGATAAATCGGGCCCTAAACATTTCGGCCCGCGCCTAGCGCTGACCCCGGAGCGTTGCTCTAGGGAAATATAGGTCACTATCGCATCCGTTGCAACACTGTTCAAACACCCTCGGATAGTCTCAAATTAAATCAAGGGGTTACTATCGATTTAGAAAGTCTGTACCCGGCCTGACCGGCGATGTCTGGCGGGTACGCCCGGCAAGCTACGCTACCTCGCTCATCGTCGCCCGCAATGGAGAAGTAACGTTGCAACCGACAGGTTTGCTTAAAGAATTTTTCCTCAATATGCTGACGATCAACAGGCCAGCTCCCCCATGTCCGACGTTTACGCCTATCGCCTGAAATCCAGCAATAGCAACCAGGTGAAGAACCTCCTCGCTGAGGGTCAAATCGCCATAGGCTGGAGTGAAGCGAGGGTCGTGGATTCAACTTTACCAAGGACGACGTTCGCCGCGAAATCGGCTACCGCTATCCGCATTTGGAAGCCGAAGGGAAGCTCGATGCCACAGTGCGCTTTGGCAGAGCTTTGTGATTCGGCATGAAATGCCCAATTTGTTCGCCCTCTTCCGGCACAGCTCATTCATCTGGCGTATTCGAGGTGTGGTACCGAACGAGGAAAGATATATCGCTTGGCTCTCGAAAATCGCCAGGGCCGATGCAAGCGCGATTCCTGACAACCGAGACGGAGGATATTTCAACGCTCGCCTGCAAGCGACTGCGCCTGCGCCGATTGCGATAACTGCATGAGCAAGGAGCTACGATACGAAACCGACCTGATGGATGCGGAATGGGTGGTGCCGCTTCTGAAAAATGCGGCGCTATCTAGGTAGCGCCGCAAAAAACGATGCCATTACATGTAATAGGTAGAAAACTCATATTGAGGACACGGTAGAACCGCCCGCTTTTACACTGCCTTGCCTTTTATTCGAGCCAGCAGCGAGGCCATGGAGGCCGCAAGCGACGCTTTATTTGAAAGCTGCCGCATGTTGCCACTTAGGCTACCAAGCGTGTGAGCACTCAATTCTGTCCCCGGTCTATATTGTGACACGGCTTCCAACGGTCCTTTCGCGATCTGAACCATCATCTCGCTCAACGACGCAAATACCTTTCCGATCAACGCATCATCAGATTCTTTGATTGCCATGATTACCTCCTATGGTTTAGCGCTCACCAATCAATCATATCTGGCGTTGTTTCTCAAGGCTCTGTATTGAACTATTGCGCCAAATACGAAAATAGACCACGCAAGCAACGCCCAGACCGTAAGGCCCACCAAAGGCGCACCGAAGAAACCCGTGATCATCGCAAGGTTTGAGTCAAGTGGCATATATGGCAGCATGTTCGATGTTAATTTGCTAAAAATGGGATAGTTGGAGTTGGCGTCTTGATAGATATTCATGAGAATATACATAACGTAAAACATGAAGGCGCCTGAAAGGTATACGCCGGTAACCAATACTGACGTAAAGGCATCTACATGAGGAGATAGATGCCCCGCGATTACACCGACCACAATGGCTGATTGAGAGACCCAGTGGAGTACGTTTTCTAAGAAAGCGCCAGCACTGCTGGCTTTCCCACGCTCCCTTGCAAGATCTCCATCCAGACAATCGAAGAATGCGGCGGCTAATATACAGAACGACCCAATGATCGACCTAACAAAGCTTCCGTCAGAGAAATTCACGGCAGCTAAAATATAAAAAGCAAACCATATGATTGTAAAGTGGTTTGGCTTTAGAAGACGCGTTGTCAAACTCCTCGCCAACGATTTCGAAAGAGGTCTTATCGGTCGATAGATGTATCCGTCCAATTTAGTATGTCCCTTTTTTAGAGTTGACGGACGGTATATTGTTAAAATGGCGGGTTACGTCCAGCGAACCCGACAGCCCATAGCTTGCAATTTTTCCACGAAAAGTGGGTGAGCCCGCCGGATTGGATCTGCGTGTCGGATAGTCGATTGGCCCTTGATTTGGATGGCGGCGATGAAGAGCCCAAGTACGACACGAATGATATAAGGCGCTTCTACGGTCGCAGGGCGCAATTGTGAGCCGCCAAGAACAATAAGTCTATGCGGATCAGATAGATGAACTCTGGCACCAAATTTCGAAAGTTCAGCGCTCCACGACAGAGCACCTTCATAAACCTTGTTCCAAAACATTATCTCACTATTACATCCGACGGCTATGCCAATTGCCTGAGGCAGCAAATCTGCAGGGTAGTACGGCCAAGGCGCGGCCTCAATCTTCGGAACAAGCTCTGGCGTGAGTGGCATTTCGACATTTCTGTCCCAACCATCAACTACGATCTCATCATCGGATACAACTATTTTTAGACCTAATTTTCGATACTGCCGAATGATCAACGGCATATATTTTGCGACATTGGTCTTGACCGCAATCCTCCCTCCGCTGACGCCGCCAATGGCAAGAAAGGTTGCAACTTCATGGTGATCATCCGGTACATCGAAGGCCACTCCTTGTAGTTTATCGACTCCCTGAACGACGAGGTATGAGGTGCCGATGCCGGAAATATTCCCTCCCATGGCGGTAAGCATTTGGCAGAACTCTTGTACGTGAGGCTCCGAGGCGGCATTGTTGAGTGTCGATCTGCCATCGGCGAGAACCGCCATCATGAGGAACGTCTCGGTCGCAGTGACGGATGCGTACTCAGCCCAGATATCTGCTGCACGAGGCCGTCCAGACAACGTAATCTCGCGCGGTTGCGAGGTAGAAATAGAGCAACCAAACGCCGCAAGTACGTCGAAATGCGGATCGAGTTCGCGAATGCCCAGTGCGCATCCCTTCGCCTCGGTATCAAACATAAGATAACCCTTTCTCTGGATTATCGGCGCGAGCAACAGGACGGCAGAACGTATTCCCAACGGTAATTGCGGATCACGAGAAGCGATAACGTCTGCATCGTGGCGAACAGTGATTACCTGCTCATCTCTGTGCCACTCGACCGAAGCCCCCAATTCTTTATAGCAATCTAAGATTTTCTCGACGTCGCTGATGTCCGGTACATTTTTGAGAGTCACTTCTTGATCGGTGAGAAGAGTGGCGCAGAGCATTGGCAGGATCGCATTCTTACTGCCCGAGGGTGTCAGCCGGCCGTTTATCGGAATGCCACCTTCAACAACTAAGTCAGCCATGTTTCACCCTCTCCCGTTTCATTTCCCAAGTCACAAGGATTTAGCGTTTTTTTATGAAATACAATCGGAAATATCTGAACGCCGCGGATAAGCCGTAAGTTTGCGCTGCGACCGTTTCGAGAATTAATAGGAAAAAGGTCAATCAAACAACGCAATCAACTGCGACCGATCCAGTTTTACAGGCGAGTTTGCCATCCGAGCCAAATCGACGAGGTCCACTGTCTTGTGTATGTCTTGCATAGAAAGGCCGCAATCTTTGGCCGTCGGAGCGAGACCAAGCTCATCAAGGAGGGACCCCCATATTTTCGCGATCGGTGCCTTTTGTGAGGCGCCCAACGCAGATTCGATTAGACCATATGGAGCCCTCCAGACTCCGAGTTTGGCTGAACTGTTTATCAAGCTTCCAAACAGCTCAAGATATCTTCCCATCGACAATGATACCGCGTGCCCGTGCGGAATTCCCTGACTATACGACAGGTTGTACGACAACGCATGCGGTATTGTCGTTCGCGTGATCGCGATCGCCTGCCCGGCGAGGTGGCCCGCTATTGCCATTGCTCGTTGCGCCGAGGTCTCCCCCGCCACTGCGCGCCGTAAGTATTGAGAAGCAATCAACAACGCACGCCGAGCGCGGACGGAACTCTCCGGAGTTGTGAATTTTGAAAGTAACGATTCAATGGCCTGGCACAAGGCATCGAGACCTGCGACCGCATTGACACTTGCAGGGGCGCTGGCGAGGAATCGTGCATCAACTAGCGAAACGTCGGGCACTAGCGAGATATTTTCAATGGAAGCCTTGCGACCTTGATCGTAGACGACAGCAAAGGGCGTACACTCGCTTCCGGAACCTGCTGTCGTCGGTAGAGCGATCAGAGGCACGTTGCGTCTTGCGTTGACGTCGCCTCGGATGACTGCTCTGGCCGCTGCTGTATCTCGTATTCCGCAGGCTAGCAGCTTTCCCAGATCAATCGTACGCCCGCCGCCTATCGCCACGATACATCCGATTGGTTGATTGCCGATTAGCCTCGCGGGCTCGGATAAATACTCTGACTCCAGTACACTTCCACTGATAGGAATGACGAGTTTTTCATCGGATATCGTCGCCAAAGCGTTCTCTGCTGCTCTAGATGAGCCGACATTCCGCCCGACTATAACTATCGTCCTTCCAGGAATACCAATTGTCTTTATGGCACGCCCAAGCAATAGGGCCGCGCCACATCGAACCAATCCGCGCCGAAACGGAGCGCCACATTCACTGGTGAGATCTAACGATGTTTCAAAACGAGAAGACACGAAACTCGAACCGATTGCTGCTTTTTCCGTTTTGGAAGCTTTGAATCTTCCGCTCGTAATACTCCTCGCGGATTGGCCCACCTACCGAGGGTGCAAACGTAAATAATAGATGCCACGAATCCAAGGAGGAAGAGTTGTGGGCTGTTCGATGTGGTGCCTCGCTATCGAGGAGAAGTGCGTCGCCCATATCTGCATCTACCGCCATAGGTGCCATTGTGTTGAAAAGATCATCTGTCATTTTACCCTTCTCGTTGGGAAAGCGACCTAAGTTGTGTTGTTCGTCGACAACTTCAAATCCTCCATGGAACAAATCGGAATGGCCTAAAAATAGACCGATCGAGACAAACCTCTCTGCAAACTCGCCCCAGCCAGCCGCAGAGTCTTGATGCGGGGCGTAGCCACCGCTACCGGCGTAACGAATGTTCAATTTATCTTTGAACAAGACAACCGGGCATCCCAGGTAACTTTCCGCCGCTCGGATAATACGCTCGCCGAGCCCTGCGGATTTCAGGATCGTCAGCGCTTCCCAAATCCTTTCGACACGCGTTAGGCGACTCTTCCCATCTGGCAATACATCGTAGTAGTATAGACAATGGGGATGTCCATCGCTGTCCATAGTTGTGCGCAGCAATTGTTCCTTTAGCAACAATATTTCAGCTTTCGACGCGAACGGGGAAATAAGCTTCCATCCACGCCTTCGAGCAACGGCTGTCTCGTGAGCCAAATCGTGCAGAACGACGGGCTTGTTATTTCCATCAAGTAACGACATCTCGTGTTTGCCTCCAACTTCACGTGAGATAGTTCCTTGCGTTTCTCCTGCGCGACCAAACGATCCCGAAGAGCAGCAAACAGATATCTTGGTGATATTTAGCTTGTATTGGCCGCACTACCTATAGTAGTGTAATCGCCGACGGCATGCAAGTGAGTGCTGGCCGTTTTATCGATCGCGCCTTGATTTTGAGTCTGCCGGTTATGGCCGAACTTCGAATCTTGCTTCACGTACTTCCGATGCATTTCATGTTGGATTGCATCGGAAGATGTTATTGATCAAAAAAACTGCGGGTCTTGTAATGACAACAAGAATAGAATCGCTGAAAAAGCCATACGTTGATCCGGATGCTCAGCCGAAAATTAAGTATAGCGACATATCAAAATCAAAAACTAATCGTTGCAATAGGGGGATTCAGCGTGTTTTGCTGATTTCGCCAGCGGCTACTCTATTCAAGGGGGATCTTCCCAGATGCACCTATCCTCTCGGTCTAGGTTACATCGCGTCGGTATTGGAGAATAACGACTATGAGGTTGCGATTCTCGACTGCCTTGTGGAGGGTTATTATAATTCGACTCCAATAGCAGATAATCCCGATTTTGTGACATACGGGATAGACCGGACGGAGATATCTAAGCGTATCGCAGCATTTTGCCCGGATATAGTCGGCGTTTCCAGTATATTCTCCAACCAATCCGATGCTGTTGGCGAAGTGTTTGCGGCAATTGGAGATGCGGCACCAAATGCTTATGTCGTTACCGGAGGAGCGCACGCTCGCTATTTTCCCCATAACTATTTCGAGGATTTTGGAATCGATGCGGTATTTCTTAGTGAGTCTGAGGCGACATTTCTACATTATGTTGAGTATCTCAACGGCGCATACGATATCAACGATATTCCGAGTATAATCGCACGACTTCCAGATGGTTCGATATTTGAGAACTCTGAGATGGCGTTGATCCGCTCAAAAGAGCGAAATGATAGCGGCTTCTGGGCCGAACTTGACCAGATCCCGTTTCCCGCTTGGCACCTATACAATATGGAGGCCTATTTTGACATCAAAGCATACCAATCTCCCTATACGATAGGTGATCGAGTAGGGCAAATTTATACCAGCAGGGGATGTACCGCAAAATGTACTTTCTGCACGACAACAAATTTCTGGGGTGGAAAGTTGCGCCGCCGCAGCCCGGAAAACGTCCTTGAAGAATTGCGGCGTCTCCAAGACGGCTACGCCATAAACGAATTCCACATCCAGGATGACAATATAACGAATGATCTTCAACACGCGAAGTTTCTGTTTCAGCATTTAAAAGAATTGAAGCTTCCATGGTGCACGCCACAGGGCACGGCATTATGGCGGATGGACGAGGCGCTTCTTGACCTGATGGTCGATTCCGGCTGCTACCAGGTTACCTTCGCAATTGAAAGCGGTTGCCAAAGGGTTCTGAATGATCTCATTCGGAAACCATTGGATCTACAAAGAACAAAACACTTAATAAGGTACGCCAGCAGTATTGGATTATCCGTCCACGGTTTTTTCATTGTCGGCATGCCGCCAATGTTTGGTCACTCTGGAGAAACGGTGGACGAAATGTACCAGTCCTACCGTTTTGCCGAAGACGCAGGGTTTCATAGCGCATCATTCTTCACGGCGACACCAATAGTCGGCTCTGTCCTCTTGTCCGAGTGTCTACGACAAGATTTTATTGCGAAAAACACCCCGTTATATCGAATGTCATATAAGCAAGGGCTTATAGATGTGCCTGGCCTTTGGCGCGGAGTGGAGATCGCCAGTTTGGCCGCTCAGTTCAATAAGGATTTTAACCGCGAAAACCGTCTGAGGAAAGGGCGGAAAACTTGGACTGAAAACCAATATTAAAGGGAGCCTCTGGGGTATGCATAGCAAGATTGTTTACATAAGCATGGTTGGAGATATGCTTCATGCGGGTCACATTAATATTGTAGAAAAAGCACGTGGACTTGGGAAGGTTGTGGTAGGGGTAATAACAGATACCGCCGCGACCACTTATAAGCGATTACCTTTCATGCCTTATGAAGATAGGGTCCGGGTTATCAGTAGCCTTGCCGGGGTCGACAAAATCATCCCTCAAGATTCGCTGAGTTACCGCAGCAATTTGGAGCTGGTGCGGCCCGACTATGTCGTTCACGGTGATGACTGGCAGTACGGGGATATGGTGTCAGCGGCGCGTCGGGAGGTGATTGAGATTTTATCCCAATGGGGCGGCGAGTTGATTGAAGTGCCATATACACTGGGCATTTCTTCTACATTGTTACATCAAGCCTTGGAGGAGCGAGGGATAATGGCGCGAACTCGCCAAGCACGCTTTCGTCACCTGCTGAATGTCAAGCCGCTGGTGCGGATAATTGAGGCGCATAGTGCGCTTTCGGCTCTCATATCGCATCGAACGAGGGTGGCTGAACGAAGGTTTGACGCTCTTTGGCAGAGCAGTCTGACAGATGCAACAATGCGAGCAAAGCCGGATATTGAGATCGTTGACGCCGGGTCTCGTTTGGCCACAGTTAACGAGATTTTCGATGCCGTACCTCTCCCCCTCATCTATGATGGAGACACGGGAGGTACTTCTGAGCGTGTCTATCACCTAGCTCGGTCCCTGGATCGTGCAGGCGTGTCGGCTCTTTGTTTAGAGGATAAAGAAGGAGCTAAGCGGAATTCCCTATACGGAACCGCCGCCGGTCAGCGGCAGACTTCCATTGAAGAATACAAGGAAAGAATTTACGCAGCGAAGGACGCAACCGCTGCTGGTTTAATGTTCATTGCCCGAATCGAGAGCTTTATTTTGGGCGCAGGTCTTAGCGATGGTGTTGCCAGGGCCGAGGCTTACATTGACGCGGGTGCCGATGCTATCCTCATTCATTCGATTGCGGTTGATCCCGGCGAAGTTCTTTCCTTTTCGAAGAACCTTCGCGCAAATGGTATTATAACGCCGATTATCGTGGTACCTACAACGTACGGCTCGACCCATGAAGACGAGTTCGTCGACGGTGGAATAAACGCTGTGATATATGCCAACCATCTGCTTCGTGCGGCATATCCTCATATGGTGCAAACCGCTCGCCATATTCTCGAGAATGGTCGATCTGACGATGACTGGACGAGAGATGTACTCGCTGATGTGAACGATTTGCTTTCATTGATTCCGGCATCACATTAGGATCTATTGCGATGCGGCTCCTCGAGGCGATGAAGGAAAGTGGCATCAAATTCTTCAGCGGTGTGCCGGATTCCACGATGAAGGCTTTTTGTTCGGCTGTGGCGACGGACGCAGGCATCGAACACGTCAGCGCTGCTTGCGAGGGAGGGGCCGTTGCGCTTGCTGCTGGACATTGGATAGCCACGGGATGTCGCGGTCTCGCTTATATGCAGAACTCCGGCCTACCAAATGCGATCAATCCCTTATTATCACTGCTGCACGGATCCGCCTTCGATATCCCTATCGTTTTGGTCGTCGGTTGGCGAGGTAAACCCGGACTCCAGGATGAACCTCAGCATCGAGCCATCGGTTCGTTAACACCCTACTTGCTGGCGTCAGTCGGTTTTGAAATTATCGATATTGATAGTATCGACCAAAACACATTAACGGCGCGCTTGATTCAGGGCCAGAAGGAAAATTCTCGACAAGCAGTCTTGGTTTCACCCGCGGAATCGGAGGTTACCGCTTCACCCGTTAGATCAACGACAGGCAGCGAATACGCTCTCGACAAAGAGACTGTTTTGGAGGCAATCGTGTCTGCGGCGGACAAAGGTTCAATATTCATCGGAGGGATTGGGCATACCGGGCGGGAGCTGATTGCTCTTCGGGAACGGCTGTTTCAGCCACCCAGTCAAGATCTCCCGGCAGTCGGCGGGATGGGTTTTGCTGGGCCCCTCGCGATGGGTATTGCTTTGTCACAGAGTAGTCGAAGGGTATATTGTATTGATGGAGACGGCTCGTTCCTGATGCACACGGGGAACCATGCCGTTGTTGCCAGGCATCCGAAAGTTGCATTCACCCACATCGTCCTTGATAACGGATGCCACTTTTCGGTGGGCGGTCAACCATTGGTCGCAGAACTTGATCTTGCATCGGTGGCACATTCTCTTGGTTACCAAGTGGCCGTGTCGGCGCAGAGCGTCCAAGAGATAGTAGATGCGATACACACCATCGCATCTACCGGCGGGCCAGGAATGTTGAGAGTAGGTATCAAAGATCAGCAACCCCGCGCCTTACCTCGCCCAAAGCAATCGCTTCGCGATTGGCTTGCTGAATTTCGCTCTTTTCACGATTTCGGTTGACGGCGTCGCATCGTAGCACGATTTTGCTCCCAGCCGCGATCAGTTGGAATCTGATCCAGCAATAGCGGATTAGCTTACCCTGATCCCGTTAGCAAAAACTGAGCGTATAAAAGGCTCCCCCTCGACCAATTTCACTTGCACAAAGTCCGCGGATCGATCCGGTTCAATACGTCCGACGTCTGATCGCCCGATCACGCTGGCCGGGTTGCTCGTAACCATCTCGATTGTAGCAGCTGAAGGGTCACCGTGTGTAGCGTTACTCCACACGGCCGGCATCAGTGTATGCGGTGCATAGTCCGAGGAAATAACAGAGGCCAACCCGTTATCAATTAGTTCGTGAGCGGCGACATTACCAACGTGACTTCGACCATTTAAAATGTTCGGTGATCCTACCAAAACCGGAATCCCGTAATCCTTGGCGAATTTTGCGGCCGAAAAGGTCGTTGGAAATTCGGAAAGGGAAACTCCGAGCTGTTTTGCCTCGATCACATCGACCTCATTTTCGTCGTCGTGAGAAAAGATTGTCTTGCCATAGTGAGAACTGACTTCGTGAACTGAAGAAAGTAGCGACGACCGAGAGGCTTCGTTCCTGGTCCGCGCGTCCAGCAGACTTGTTGCTTCACTCTGCGAAAAGCCCAGACGAACATGATATGCCTGCATCCAAGAATCGAGGGTCTTAAATTGCCGTCTACCCGGCACGTGCTCCATCAGTGAAATGGCAGCAACCAATTCGTGATAATGTTGAAGGAAGTCCGCTAAGTAATCAACTATATTTTCGTCAAGTATTTCGCAACGAATATGAATACAATGCTTACTTGTGAGTTGCCCGCGAAATACTTTTAGCGCGTCGCCCAGCTCCTTGAGAGGGTCAAGCGGGTGAACGCCATTGGCGCGCGTCTGCAGCTGGATCGAGTCGCAACAGGTTGTGATGCCGGACGATGAAATAACCCGGTCGTAAAAGCTAAATATCTTTTTGGTTGGAAGTTTGAATCCTGGACGAATGATGGTTAGCTTATCAACATAATCGACGTGCAAATCGACAAAACCAGCGACAATGTAATCGCCTTCGAAATCATACCCCGGAATGTCTCTAAGTGTCTGGCTGCCTATTTGCAATATTTTATCTTTCATGACCTCTATATCAGCTAGCTGCCACATACCATCTATCAGAGCTCGACAATTCTTTAACATCATGTGAATATATTCCTTCTGTCAATGAATGAGTGAGCGATACACTTTGGATTGAGATATATTAATGCTTTGAAGCTTAGGTTAGCATCAAGAAGATCATGGACCCAGTTCAAATTGCTTCTGGCTCCATCGCGAATGACTTGCCAGCCAGCATTTCGGGTGGCAGGGCTCAATCTCGCTGTCAGCGCCATTGTATAATCGAACACCGTCTATCTCAGTCGCGCCACGGTGCGTCTGCAACAAGGGGCTGCAATATTCCCGACGACCTGCTCATGCACGTCTTGCAGCTCAGTTTAGAACACATTCCCCTCATCTACTCTTGGGGCGCCGGGCAGCGGCTGCCCAAATGTCGTCAGACCCTTGTGCATCTCCGATCGATTCCGGCGAGCGGCCTGTGCTAAAACGCGGAAATCGTAAAAATGGAACCGCGAAATTCCTTTAGATCGGTTCTGATGCTCCGCAATGGGTGCCCTTCCGAGAACAAGAGTAAAATTTTGCGCCAACAGCAACAGATGTGAGCAATAGAATAAAATATTATACCGATCTTGGTTACATATGAAATAGCTTTGTGGAAGTCCGATATTGAAACTATTTCAATTATGTTCGACAGTATTTCGGGTTCAATTTCAAACTGTCACATCGCAAGCGGATGATTTCCGGATTACGCTCTTTCCCTGCTCGCGCATCCCCCTTGGCGCGGGCCACCTAATCTCCCCGGCGCGAATGCCGGGGAGATATCTTCAAAGGACGCATGTCGCAAATCAAGCCTCAACTTTATGCTGCATATTTGTTCACCAGCGGCGATGACCATAGTGAGGAACGCATGACAATGTCTCAAAGTCACGCTCCATCTGCCGACGGCGACAAAACGCGGTTCTTTGCCCTTCTTTTGGGCGCGGTGGGCGTCGTCTACGGGGACATAGGCACGAGCCCGCTCTACGCCTTCCGAGAAGCGTTGCGGCCCTTTGCCCATGACGGCGTCAGTCATGACGAGGTCGTCGGCCTGATTTCGCTGATGCTCTGGACGCTGACGCTGATCGTGACCGTCAAATACGTGCTCTTTCTCCTCAGAGCCGATAACGACGGTGAGGGAGGAACACTCTCGCTGCTCGCCCTGCTCATGAAGAATGCCGAGCGACACAAGGCGGTGTTGTTCTTTGCCGGGGTGATAGGAGCCGCCATGTTCATCGGTGACGCCATGATCACCCCCGCTCTATCGGTTCTGTCGGCGGTTGAAGGCCTAAAGCTGGTGACGCCGGCGCTCACCGATTATGTCCTGCCGATTTCAGCGATGATCCTGGTGGTGCTCTTTCTGGTTCAATCAAGAGGCACCGCCGCCGTTTCAAACCTCTTCGGGCCGATCACCGTCGTCTGGTTTCTGGTAATGGGCGCCGGCGGGCTCGCCCACATTGCCGATGACGCGTCGATCCTCAACGCGATTAACCCCACCTACGCGGTGTCTTTCATGACGCATGCGGGCTTTGTCGGTTTGATCGTGCTGGGCGCGGTATTCTTGACAGTCACGGGGGCGGAAGCGCTCTACGCCGATCTCGGCCATTTTGGTAGGCGCCCGATCCAGGTGGCCTGGTTTGCTCTCGTCTTCCCGTCACTGGCGTTGAACTACCTCGGACAGGGGGCCCTTGTTCTTTCCGATCCGGCTGCTTCCTCCGATCCATTTTTCTTGATGTTTCCGGAGTGGGCCTTGCTGCCGGTGGTGATCCTCGCCACGGCGGCGACGATCATTGCAAGCCAGGCGGTGATCACTGGCGCCTTTTCGCTGGCCCGGCAGGCGATCCATCTTGGCTTTTTGCCGCGGCTCGGGATCTGCTTCACCTCCGAGACCAGCACTGGCCAGATCTACGTTCCAACCGTGAACACTGTTTTGCTGTTCGGCGTCCTGTTCCTGATCTTTTCGTTCGGGGATTCGGGATCGCTCGCGACCGCCTATGGTATCTCGGTGACCGGCGCGATGGTGGTAACAACCGTTCTCGCCTTCGCGTTTGTCCGCGTTGCGTGGGGCTGGCCGCTGTTGGCCGCCGTCGGATTCCTTGCGCCACTCTTCATTCTGGAATGCGTCTTTCTCAGCGCTAACCTCCTAAAGGTTCACGATGGCGGTTATGTTCCGATCCTGATCGCCGCGGCAATCATGATCTTGATGTGGACCTGGCGCAAAGGGACACTTCTTCTGCGGGAGAAGGCGGCCCGCAACGACGTGCCGCTTGAGACCTTCATTGCCTCCGTGGAGCGAAAGTCGGAGCCTGCGCCTGCGGAAGTTCCTGGTACCGCCGTGTTCCTGACGAGCGTTCCCGACAAAACTCCCGCCGTGCTCCTTCACAACATCAAGCACAACCATGTGCTTCATGCGCGCAATGTCATCCTGACGATCAAAACCGCGGCGGTGCCGTTTGTCCGAGAAAGCGAACGGTTCAAAATAACAGACCTTTCCGAGCGCTTCACCAGGATCGAACTCACCTTCGGCTTCATGGACACGCAAAATGTCTCGAAAGCGCTTGCCCTTTGCAAGAAGGCCGGCTTCAAGTTCGAAATCATGTCGACCTCCTTCTTCCTCGGCCGCCGCAAATTGATCCCAGATCCGAATTTTGGTCTTCCGAAATGGCAGGATCGACTATTCATCACCATGGCCAGAACTGCCATCAATCACGCGGATTATTTCAGCCTTCCCCCCAACCGGGTGGTGGAGCTCGCAGAACAAGTCGTGATTTGACGGGAATTCGATCAAGTCGGCGCCAGCTCCTGCGGAGTTTGACTAGGCCGACGCGATCCGCTCATGTCATCGCAGAGGACAGCAATGAAGTTCGAAGCGGCTCGCACTCTTCACCCAGGTGGGCGCACCGGCGCAGTGTTCGGCGGCATTGGGATGAGCCCACTTGACGCATTCCGGGAAAGTTTCATCGGCCAGTATCGCTTATCGCTTAGTCGTGGACCGAGATGTCGATGTTGACGTGTTGCTGCGGATCATGAGTGGCCTGGAGACGCTGCGCTGAACCCATTTCCGGTGGGATCAGGGGTCAAGGTATGGCTGGCGACGGGCCATACCGACATGCGTTGCGGCTTTCCTTCGTTGGCGCTGCGGGTACAGGAAGTCTTGAAGCATGAGCCATTGTCAGGCCGCCTGTTGGTCTTCCGGGGGCGCAGATCGGATATTTTGAAGATCATTTGGCACGATGGATTGGGCTTGTCTGTTTACCCGACGGCTGGAGAAAGGTCGGTTCATTTGGCCGAACGTGGAGGGCGGCTCGTCGTTCGTCAGGAAATAAACAAGCCGCCGCTCGTCGATATGGAAGACTGGCTGCGCCGGGAACGGGGAGGATCTGTCGCGATCCTCCCCCGAGATCGAACCTATCAATTAGGTGGCGAACGAGATTTCAGCACATTCCCATTGCGCGTCGACGTCATGACGGCAGTGAGATTTGGCCGTTATGACTGAACCGCTCTCGCTCTCAGCAATCATGTTCGTAACGTGTCGCCTCATTACTTTCTGCCTACCAATCAGTTGCGACCTGATTTGTAGGCGGGGATCTCGCATTTCTTTGAGCTTATCGGCCGTCGGGCCGGATCTTTGCCAGTCCTGAGTGGTCGGCATGCGGGCGTTCAGCCCCGCACCCGGAGGGCTGGCAGACAATGTTTGCTGCAGGTCCCGCAATAGGGTTCGCCGACTACATCATCGTATCTCCGCATATCCTGGTGACCTTGGGTAAGTCCCTTTGTGCGGGATTTCACAGGACCGAGCCCTGAGAGCCTGTACATACAAATAATCTCGGCCTCATCCGGCAAACATTGCTCCTTACTCGTTGCAGAAGGGAGCCTTTCCTGCGCAGCGGCTTCGGTTGAGCAGATCAGGACGAAGCTTACAACCAGGCGCTTAATCATATCGCTGAAACCCCTTGCTATCGGAAGGAACGGTCCTATCGCGGTTGGAGGGAACGATACCCTCAAATCCACCAGATCCGCCCCCCACAGGCCCTTGACCGGCCCTGCTTTGCTGGCAGCGTATCGACTCCGGATCGGTCTGACACTCAGGGAGGGCCGATGACGGTCGCGTCTCCGCCAGAACGCCGGTCGACCAAAGAAGCGCAAGGGTGACGAGAAGTTTCCAGATCATTTGGTTGGACTCGCGGCTTGAGGAGCGGGTTTGACGGTAAGGGCAATGCGCCTGAAGCCGAATGTGACCGGTCGCGCAAACGTCTGGTCCAGGTTGAGGCGCGTCGAATAGCGGCCTTCGTGAACAAGCCTGTCGTTGGCAGTGCCTGTCGAGGATGTTCCGCCCTCACCCTTAGATTTATCTTCCGCGCTTTCCTCCGCCTGCTGCCGCGACGCCCGAGCGGTAAGGCTGTCGCCCCGGTACCGGCTGATTTCGATCTTTCGCGTTACAAACACTTGCCGGACGAGGCTGACGTAAGGCTCGTAGATATATTCGCTGTCTTTCATCTCGTTGATTTCGTCGCCGAACGAGATGGCCATCAGCGCTCGGGCATTGTCGTCTCTGCAGAGATTTTCCTGGTTTTCACTACAAAAGGCGAGCAGCAGCTTGAAAGCTCGATAGGCCTGGATCGAGTAAGTCTCCGGTGACGGAATTGATATCTCTTCCGTCTCGCCGGTTCTGCGTCCGAGCGCGACCTGCCACCAGCTGGCATCCGTCTCGACATAATGTTTGATGCTAAGCCCCGGAAACGCCGTGAGGTAGGCATCAATTTCGTTTCCGGCAGGTTCCTGCGGCACGATGGCTTCGGTCATGACAGCCGGCCGTTCCGCAGCATTGGGCGGCGGGGTAGTCGGGGGCGGCGGAACGTCACGGAACCTGTAAGGCCGTTTTTCAAAGCTCTGGGCCAGATCTTCACGCTTGGCCCGGCCGATCTTGATACCCCGTCCGGCAAAAACGGTGCTGTCTGGCGGTGGAGCATACTTTTCACCTGTGGCCGTCAATTTCAGCGAGAGGTAGATGTCGCCGACAAACATGTCCTCCTGAGGTGGATAAACCGCCTCAATCCCAAGCCTGCCGATCGTGCGGTTCCACGCCTGCGCGACCTGGTCGGTTTCGGCTTCTCCAGGTCCATCAAAGGGATCGATCAGCCACAGGGCCAAGGCCCCAAGAACCAGGACTGCAATGATGGCAGGCGCCCTTTGTGCCAGGGAAGCCTGATCGAAGGACGGTAGCCAGCCACGCAGGCGATCGACGAGGGCCTTACCTGTTGGATGCGGAGGATCTACTGTCGGCGGATTGCCGCCATCGTCGGCCATTGCCATCCATCCCTCATCTCAACGCCGTGTTGATCACCAATGCCAGACGCGCACCGGCGAGCGCTGCTTGCGATTTGGCCACGGAGCGCGCGCGGTCCTCGTATGCCTGGTCGAGCCGGTAAGGACCGATGCCGCCCCCGATTACCGGCGTATAAACCTCGTTCTGGGCAAGGGCGAAACTCTCGATCAGCCAGAGAGCCGGGTCGGAGACCTTTGCCTTTAACGCATCAGGCGCAGGAAGGGCGTCTGCGGCCACCACTGCCTTTTCAGGCGTGCCATCGGTCCCCAGGAGCGCGTCCCAATAGAGATGAAGCCTGACTTTTTCGGCCCCGATCGGAATGACCTCTTCATCGTTGCCGCCGCGATCATCGTCGAGTTCTTTTGAAAAGCGCGCGGTGGCATGGAGCGGCTGATGGAGATCGCCGACGATATGGAGCATCCAAACGAGGTCATAAGACTTCACGCCCTCGCTCGCGGTTGAGGACAGTGCCTCGGTAAAGAGCCGCAACTGGGTCAGCGCGTTCGGTGCGTCCGGCATCCGGACCGGGGTCTCGTCCGTCGTGAAGGGAATATCGATATAGTGCCAGTAGTCATGCACGAACTTGTCGTCATACCCGATGTTCCGGCCTGCAGTGTCTTTGGCAATATCATCGCGTGTATAGGCCGGATCGCGCTTGATATCGTCGGCCCAGACCGAGGCGCGGCTAAAGGCGGCAAGGCCCTTATCGGCGTCAGCGACGCCTTCGGTCCATCTGCCGTAAGCCGGGTTGAGGGTCATCAGGTGATCGACCTTAGCCCGTACCGCGGGATCGAGTTTTTTGTACGCAGAGACCGCAATCGTCATATGGCCAAGGTCCCACCAGGCCAAAGCCGGTGACGCAGACACGAACAGCAAGGCAGCCGTGATGGCGCGAAAAAGTCCCTTCATTGCCCAACCCCTGAATGAAATTTCCCGTTAGCGAAGAAATAACTTAAAGTTGTATGTCCTGTCCAGAGGCAATGAGGCCGAAGCCCCAATCGAGGCGGACGAAGACTCGAAACGGGAAATTTGCATTACATCAGCTTTTTATTATGATCACTTCACAAGTGAATTTTTCATAACGAGATGTCTCAAATGCTCCCTGAACAAATGCGTGCGGCCCGTGCAGTACTTAATTGGTCCCTTGATCGCTTGGCCGAGAAATCCGGCGTGCACCGCAATACGCTCTCCAATTTCGAAACACGAAAATTCGAAGGCGATCCGGCCAAGGTGGCGGCTGCGAAAAGAGCCCTTCGTGCGGCTGGCATTGTCTTCATCGAGGAAGGCGCGGAAGCTGCGGGTGTGCGTCAACGCAGATATCGGATCGGCGATAGAGTGAGCTTCCGGCGGCCAACGACGGTCGGTAATCGCCACTTCACGCCAAGCGACATCGGGACGGTTGTGCAGGTCGAAGGGCATCCACCCGCCATTGGGACGACCTATCGTATCGCTGTGGAATTCGCCGATAGCCTCCCACTGTCCCTTATCTTCCAGTTTGAATTCGAGCTTGTCGCGGCGTCGCCGAATATCTCACTTCGCGAGTTCGTCGAAAACAGCGGTTATTCCATGATCCCGAACGGACATTTTGTTATCAATCCCGCCGGTGACACTGAGATCCGAATGGAGACAGACCTTTCCAAACTTCCGACCGACGTCGGCGCATGGATCGTGATTCCTACTGCAGACACAGAACTTCTCAATGAGGTCGAAGCTCGGGGCTTTTGGCGACAAGAAGCATCGCAGACCTTGTATCTGTTGTGGCGGCAGTTTTCTGCCGGGGTCAGCCCAACATCATTCAACAGGTCATGAGCCTGAGTGTCGTGCGGGTTGGCCAGTGAGACCGGATCAGCCAGATAGGCCTGGAGCTTTTGCAATATGGCATCGTCGGGGGACTGGTGGAGCTGGGCGCGGAGTTCACCCACGGCCAGGGCCGCGCCTTGTCGGGCGGCTTCCGCCAGCATGTCGCGCAGTTGGGTATCAGCCGGCACCAGCGCTCGCAGGGCTTCCATGAGCAAGGACTTTCATTGATGGGATTGGGTGCGGTTGGAGATCACCGCCCATCCATTGCCTCACAGCCGGAAAATGACGTCAAGCGTCATGCCCCTGGACAGCTTGTGTAAGGTTGTCCGGCCTATTGCGGGCATTGGTTTGTTGTCGTTAAGATATATTTGGCTGAAGCAACAACGTTCCTGGACGCCAATCACATCAACGCAATGGAGCTCTCATGAGTGCGCGCCTGTCGACGGCCATCAGAATCGGAGATGCCGCCAGGGCGATACTTAGAAAGACTCGGAGCTTCCCAGACCGAGGATTCGGCGATTATGCAGACCTGCGCGAAAGTAATCATATCGGTGTTGAACCTATGCTTCTGGCGCTATCCATGGAATTGGCACTCAAAGCGTGGTTCGTTTTCGACTACGACGATCCAAAAGTTGCCAAATCGCACGACCTGATCAAGCTGTTCGAACGCCTGAAGCCCGAAAGCCAAGAGAAACTCGAGGCCGAGTTCAAGAGGTCGGTGGTCCCGTACCATCCCAACGGTCTCTTCATCGACGACAACATTCGTCACATGCTGTATCAGCACAAGGATGCCTTCATCGACTGGCGCTATATGCACGAGCCAACGAAAACGGTGAGGTTTGATGTGACTGCTTTTGAGGCGACGCTCGAAATGGTTCTCCGGGAATTCCAGAAGAGATATCGCATTGAGCCGGCGACGCAGCTTGGCCATCCTGAACGCATTCCAGACCGGCTCAGACGGCCATGAGACGACCGACCAATTAGCTATCGCCCGCTCTAACCGCTTCAGTAGCTTAGATGTACCGTACATGGGCGTGGTATGGCGACCCAAGCAAAAGTTTGGAAGTGAGGCCTAGACAACCCGAGAGCAGACATGTCTCAACTGCGCATCCTTTGGATGTGGCGATGCGGAGAAGCATGGGACGGTGTCCGAGAAAAAAACGAGGTCTGCAGGCTCGTCTGGATTTCCTCACACCCGACGAGCGGCAAGCGATCAGAACGCAGATTTACGAGCGAGACCCGCCGTTTTGCGTGTGGTGTCACGCGTCGCTGACCGAGGGAAAGCCTGGCAGGCCCTTTACCCTCGACCATATCATCCCGCGAATTGAGGGTGGGCCGTTCAAGCCCGATAACCTGGTCCTTGCGTGTCACATGTGCAATTTCAAGCGCGGTCGCAAGTCGATCCTGGAATATATGGTGTATCGAGCGGGATTGCCTCGTCGTCAATAGGTGCTCCAATAGGTGAGGCAGGGCAGCGCAGATGTATGAAGACTCTATTTGTCCTGGGGCTGTAGCCGGAGCATCAGCTACTGGTGCAAAGGGGACTTCATTCCACGCCTAACAGGACGCCAAGCCCTCTGTGACGGGTCGCAGGGGGTCAACCAGACCAAGATCATAGATCATGGTCGTTTCCAGGTTCCCCTTGTGATCGACGTAGTGGGAGATAGCCTCATGGGAGACCCCTCGACGCGGAAACCTGCTACGCGCAAATCAGGCCCACCCTTAAGGTCGAGTATCGGAGCAGGCTGGTTTTTGCCTCTGTCGGCGTCACGGTAGGGGGCAAAAAGACCAACTGCATCGGCGCGGCGACCAAGGTGTTTTGTCCGTCTTTCCTGAATTCCTGATTTTCAACGAGGCGAGTGATCCCATGGCTATAGTTTCCTGCCGCGAATGGGAGCAATCCGTGTCCGATCAGGCCGAGACGTGCCCTCATTGCGGAATAAAGACCCCATGCGCCAACAAGCACGGCGATCTTGCCATTGACGCTATGGCCCAGCAAATCGGCGCGAAAGTCGAAAAGAGGCTATTACCGCGTATGAAATCTAAAGGGCTGCGGTCTATTTCGCGATTTTTATCATCTTCTTGATTGCGCTTTTCTCAGGCACCCTCACCAGCATTGTCAAATCCCTGATGACGTGAGCAAAACCGTCCCAGCGTCCTTCCAACACATGACAACCAACCAGCCAAGGGAGGAATACTCCCTTGGCTTTGTCGTTCAATCCAATGAAAACTTGACAATCACCCTCAGCAGGTATACCTTATGAGGTAAGGATTGTTATGAACACACCCGCGAAGATATTACAGGCCGCATTTTTCACCACAGACGCGGGAAAGCGGCCAGTGCGGGAATGGCTCATGGAGCTACCACCGGAAGACCGGAAATCCATCGGCGAGGATATTGCCACACTGGAATTTTGCTGGCCTGTCGGTATGCCGAAATGCTCCCCGATGAAGGGCATCAAGGGCCTTTACGAAATCAGGTCGAATATCTCGTCGGGCCGCATTGCCCGTGTGTTCTTCGTCCTCATCGGCAATCAGATGGTGCTTTTGCACGGCTTTGTCAAAAAGACGCAAAAGACACCGGACAAGGAATTGAAACTGGCGACAGCCCGTATGAAGGAGGTGCAGCGCTATGAATAGGAACCCACATATAGGCGAAAGCTTCGATAGCTTTTTGCGTGATGAAGGCATTTTCGATGAGGTCACGGCGACCGCCATCAAACGCACTCTCGCGCTCCAGATCGAACACGAAATGGCTGCGCAGAATATTTCCAAATCGGAAATGGCGCGGCGCATGAAGACAAGCGCAACCCAACTCGGGCGGCTGCTTGATCCGAACAACGACCGCATTCAGCTTGATACGCTGGTGAAGGCCGCATCTGCGGTTGGCAAGAATCTCGCGGTGAGTCTTGTCTAAATATGTGAGAGTTCGGGTTTGCTGGATGAACCGCACCGGGTTTACCGGAGGCCATTTGGTTTAAGTTATGCGGCCATGGCTGGTGCGTCCAGTATGGCGTAATACAGCTCCTCGGCTTCGGCTGGGGGAGTGTTTCCGATGGGCTCCAGAATTCGCCGGTGGTTGAACCAATCGACCCATTCCAGGGTAGCGAACTCGACCGCCTCGGCGTTGCGCCACGGCCCTCGTCGATGGATGACCTCTGCTTTGTAGAGACCGTTGATCGTTTCGGCGAGAGCATTGTCATAGCTGTCGCCAACACTCCCGACGGACGGCTCGATGCCTGCCTCAGCCAATCGTTCGGAATAGCGAATGGACACGTATTGAACGCCTCTGTCGGAGTGATGCACGAGGCCACCGCCGTGAACGGGACGCCGATCATGAAGCGCCTGCTCCAGAGCATCAAGGACGAAACCCGCGTGTGCCGTCCGGCTCACTCGCCAGCCGACGATGCGACGGGCGAAGGCATCGATCACAAAGGCCACGTAGACGAAGCCCTGCCAAGTGGCGACATAGGTGAAGTCCGAAACCCACAGCCTGTTTGGCGCAGGAGCTTTGAACTGGCGATTCACACGATCCAGTGGGCTCGGAGCCGATTTGTCCGGGAACGTCGTGCGGATCGGCTTTCCGCGAATGATGCCCTGCAGGCTCATCGACCTCATCAGCCGAGCGACGGTGCAGCGGGCGACGTCGAAGCCTTCCCGCTTCAATTGCCGCCAGACCTTGCGAACGCCATAGACCCGGAAGTTCTGTTCAAAGACACGACGTATCTCGATCTTCAGGGTGATATCGCTACGGGCGCGGACCGACAGGCGGTCCACATCCAAGCGCTTGGCGACGTTCTCGTAGTAAGTTGACGGGGCAATCGGCAATAGTCTGCAGATCGGCTCGACCCCGAACACGCCTCGGTGTTCGTCGATGAACGAGATCATCGTTTGAAGGGGCGGTCGAGCTCCGCCATCGCGAAATAGGCAGACGCCTTGCGCAGAATCTCGTTGGCCTGACGAAGCTCACGGTTCTCCCGTTCAAGAGCCTTCATCTTCTCGGCCACATCACTCGGCAAGCCTGCTCGTTTGCCGCTGTCGACCTCGGTCTTCTTCACCCATTCATGCAACGTGGCTGGCGAGCAGCCGATCTTGGCCGCGATAGATGAAACGGCAGCCCATCGCGACGGGTGTTCTGCTTCGTGATCCAGCACCATACGGATGGCACGGTCGCGGACTTCAGGTGAAAACTTGTTGGTTGTCTTGCTCATATCGGCTCCACTCTCTCAGAAGTTGGAGCCTCCGGCAAACCCGGTGCGGTTCAGGATCTCTGATCTACTCATGACGATAGGGCCACAAGGCGTTCTCTGATGAAGTCCAACGAATATCTTGAAGTTTTATCGAATTACGGGTCTTCCGAGCTCGCTGCCACATCAATCAAGTGGGTGCGTTCTTCCGCAGACAGACGAAGGGAGAAGGGCGGAAGGCGTTTTTTGCCGCTCTGACCGTCCGTTGAAAGGTTGAAGTTTGCCGTCAGGGCCATGGCGGCACCGGAAAGTCTTGCGACTTCCGGTGCTCAAGAAAGGCATTCCATTCGGTCAACACCTCGAACAATTCGTTCGAGGCATCGCCCTCAAGGCGCGCCAAGTTTTTCAATAGCCTACGCGTTTCTAGGCCTGTCGTGCCCGGTGCTATGTAACGTTCATGCAACGGAGCCCTCCGCATCGAAGAAACAAAGGACCGATCGCCCTGGCTCCAGCAGAAACGGGGCTTACCAAGATTAAGCAAAGGCCCGAGTACGACAGTGATACCGGGTTACCAGCCGAGACACGGGCCAATGGATATCCCGTGGCGATCCGGTTAGCATGGATCCCCGGTTGAAATCGCCTCCTTCAAACGACCAGGCTTCGCTGTTGGAAATTGGCCTTCCGCGGATTAGGCGGGCGCCTTTGCCGTTTAAAACCACCTGTCAGGAATTGATAGGATTCTATCCCATTTTATGCTATAAGGGTGCAGAAGGACAGGAGTGCAACCCATGAGATCGACGCAGCAGATGAGCATCACGTTGCCGATCGAGATGGCCAACCAGGTGAAAAGCCGTGTTGCCAGCGGAAGCTACGCTTCGGAAAGCGAAGTCATCCGGGAAGGGCTGCGTGCGCTCGAGGAGCGCGACAACGCCGTCGAGCAGTGGTTGCGCATCGAGGTGGCGGCTGCCTACGATGCCCACAAGGCCAATCCCGGCAAAGCCCGGCCACTGGACGAGGCATGGTCGCGGATTGACGCGGAGATGGATGCTATCGACCGGGAAGAGGGCGAGTGAAGCGCTACTATGTCCGCCTGACCGAGGAGGCGGAGGCGGATGTGGCCTGGATCTACCGGTTTGTGCGCCGGAAATCGGCCTCCACGGCCGTAGCGCGTAACTACATCGGGCGTATTCGGACGTTGCTGAAAGAATTTGAGGTTTTCCCGGAGCGCGGAAGTATCCGCGACATCCGGGATGGCATGCGTGTCGTCGGTTTCGGGCGGCGTGTCAGCATCGCCTTCATCGTCGAGAGTGACGACGTCGTGGTCCTGCGGGTCCTCTATGCCGGGCAACAGTTCAGAACCGATGAAGACGGTGTTTTGTGAATCTGTTCAAGAAGTTGTTTACCCTCCGCCACATGCACAGGCCGCCTCGCTCAAAGACGAGGCGGCCTGTGCATTGATTTGCATCTGGTACATGGTTATCGCAAAATTTTGTTCGTAAGATCGTAATGAGAATTCAGTGAGTTCGATGGAAATGGCATGATCTGCGAAGTGGACAATAAAGACGAACGGGACGACTTTTCGCCACCAACGCTCCGTGAACTTGCGGGTCGATCCGGCTATATCTGCGCCTTCCCTGGCTGCAGAAGATTAACCGTCGGTCCGTCGGATGATCGGAAATCCGGCCTCAGCATGGTTGGAGTGGGGGCACACATCACTGCCGCAAGTAAGAAGGGACCAAGCTACGACGAAAAACTCTCGTCCGAGGAACGCGCCGATGTTCATAATGGCGTTTGGATGTGCCAGACGCACGCAAAACTCATCGATGACAACGCCAGCAAGCATACGGCGCCGGAACTGCGACGGTGGAAGACTCAGCATGAGGAGTGGGTTTTTCGGAGAGTGGCCAATAGTCCCGCGCATCCTCACGCTGGGATATCGGTGCTCAGGCTATCAAACGTTGGGCCGTTTCGACAACGGACAGAGCTGAAGCTTGGCAGAGTGACTGTAGTTGCTGGCGACAACGGTACGGGAAAAAGTACCTTATGCGAAGCACTGGCGGCGTTCTCGGGCGAACCCCTGTTTACCGAGTTCGCCGAACGTTGGGGTTTCGGCACCAATCCTTGGGGAAATGCTTGCGTCGAAACCACGGTGATAAGAGGTGAGGACGTCACCAATGTCAAACTTACGGAGCGTTTCCGCCCGTTTTACGTGCCTGCGGCAACTGACGAGGACGGCACGTCTGGAGATGATGACGAAACTGATATCGAGGGGGTGGTATCACGTCAGTTTCAAATTGAGGTCAATGGCGCGCTGGCTTGCCTATGGCCGACCTCTCTATATTCGACCATTTTTTTTATGAAGGCCTCCGCGGTAGTCAGCAGCCCTCGTTCAAGCAGGCCATTTTAAACCTTGCTCGACAGTTCAGGCTCCCGGAAGACGTGCTTTGGAACTCTCTTACGGACGACTTCTTCGTTTCGAGCAGCTACGCGTGCAAGTTCCGCCGCAAGGGCTCAAGGGAAATCGAAATTGCCCTTCCAGAGCGCGACTTTTACCTACCCCCAGAAAATCTCAGTACCTCAGAACAGTGGCGCATCATCCTTGCCCTTACAAACAGACTTTGTACGCAAGATCGTCGTCCCACTCCGTGGATGATGATTGTTGATGCCGACGTAACAGGTCGCTTAGATTCGGAAGGCAAGGCTCTCCTGCTGAAAATGTTTGGTGGAGAAGATGACAATGGCATCCAACTGGTGGTCTGCCTAACCTTTCAAAACGACGTTCCAGTCGCACAGGACTTGCTCAACGAAAAGTGGCTTGGCGCCCACGCAGTCGGCAGATTGACTGCTCACACTTTCCTCTAGGGCTAAGGGGCAGAACCGGAAGTTGACGACTGCTTCTGCAAGGTCACTCAAACAGCTCGGCTGCTTCCTCGACAAGCCTGTCTGGAGGGGCTGGCAAACAGCGTAAAACGTATACGATTCAGCCGCGAGACCGAGGGGGCGAAAAGATTTGGGGAATCAAGCAGATCAAGGATCTGAGGCCTGCCGTTCGAAACGGGCATAAAAAAAGCAATGCCCACGTTTCCGCGTTCAAAGCCTCCGAGAAGACACATATGTCGTAGGGGGAGCGATGTCAATGTCGTGGTCAGCAGCTAAGCTAGGTGCGCCAGTATCATTTGGTATCGCCTCTGCAGCAAGTCGGAATAGTGGGCCGTGATTGTAAACTCGAACGTCCGGCATTGTCTCAGACAATTATAAAGAAATGGGCCAAATCATCGAGCAAAACAGCGAAATTCACGTCGAGGACACCGCAGCTCCATCTCTCAGCACAAGTGTCTACGCATGATGTTTCCGCCGCGGAGGTGTCGGGCGAAAGCCACCTCCCTCCCCTCTCCGGCGGATCCCGAGCAGACACCTGCGCATCTCAAAGACCTGACCGATCGAGCGCGTGGCTATGTCGAGGCGGCAAGCTCCGCGAATACTCGGAACTGCGCTCAACGCGGCGCATCGCTCGATCGCAAGGACCGCGCCACCGCCACCGTGATGGCTGGTATTTGCAACACCCACGCGTCCCCTCCCCGCCAGAAGGAAGCCGTTCTGCCGGAAGATCTGATCGCCATGCTGGAGACGCTGGATCGGGGAAGCCTGCGCGGTTTGCGCGACCGCGCGATGCTGCTGATCGGCTTTGCCGGCGGCCGGCGCCGCTCGGAAATCATCGAGCTCGATCTTGGCCGCGACCAGAGCGAGGACGGACGCGGCTGGATCGAGATCCTCGACAAAGGCCTGCCGGTGACGTTGCGGGGTAAAACCGGCTGACGAGGTGGAGGTCGGCCGTGGCTCCTCCGATGCCACCTGCCCGGTTGTCGCCATCGAGACCTGGATCAAGTTTGGAAAGATCGCCAAGGGTCCCCTGTTCCGTCGCGTCACAGGAAAGGGCAAGGATGTCGGACCGGACCGCCTCAACGACAGGCAAGTCGCCCGCCTGGTCAAGGCGGCGGCGCTTGCCGCCGGCGTCAGGAGCGACCTCGGCGAAGCCGGACGCGCCGAAAAATTCTCCGGCCATTCCCTGCGCGCCGGCCTTGCCTCGTCCGCGGAGGTCGATGAGCGCTACGTCCAGAAACAGCTGGACATGTGCCTGCTGAAATGACCCGCAAGTATCAGCGCCGCCGCGACCGCTTCCGGGTCAATCTCACCAAGGCGGCAGGCCTATAGGCACGCTTGCGCTATCCGGGTCTTGTTTTCGATCTGCCGTTCGATGAGTGTTGGAGAAACAGCAAATTCGTTCGCAATCGAATAGATATCGCGCTTGTCGCGTTGCATCGACATTACCTCGTCGACTGGCGCGAGAAATTCCGCAGCGAAAGCACGACCGGCGGCCTGACGGAAAGCACGCTGCAAACCGTTAATTGGAGCGATTTGAGTAGACGGAAAGCACACTGCATCACCAATTGCGCGCGCCATCGAGAACAAGTGCGCGGTGTTGGCTTCTGCGGATTCACCGTGATTGCGCAAATGAATATGGACGCCGTCCGGCCTTTCATGCCGGAGCGCATTGATCCCGTCCACCTTTGGTGCCAGCGAATACCGCTGACCTGCCCCGAAGCGACGCGCCAGATCCTTGAACGATGAAAAACGATGGTTCTGCTCGAGCCCGCATTTCACGCGCATCGAGCGCGCTCGGCGGTAGCCATGGCTCCAGGCAGTTTCCCGCGGCTGTGCGGGCGTGACATCGTCGAAATCCGCCACCATGTCGCGCAGGTCGGGGATACGGTAGCTCATGGATCCGGTTGCCGCCATCCGACGCACCCACTCGATTAGCTTGGATTTGTCAGTCTCTCCCGAGCCGGAAACAAACTCTACCATCGTTTCCCTTTCGAGGAATATACGCTCGGCATCCTCTATGAAGGACGCGCTTTCCTCCGAGATCTGATAGGGATCGAGAGCCAAGCTTCCTGCGGCCTCGCAGAACGCTTTCTCCTCGTCCACCTGGCAGGAGGCTAGCACCCGATTCCACCGCAAGTGCGCGCTCGTATCCACGATGCCAATTGCAGATAGACGACTCAGAACCTCCTCGATCAGTGACGACAACCATGTCTCGCCTTCCCCCCTCGTCATCAACTCCGACATCCCGCCCCAAAAGCGGACGTCCGGACCATCGTAGTTCCTTTGATAGGCGCTAATTTCGAAAGCCGCGCCGTCAAACTGCAGACGCACATCTGGCAACAGGTAACCACTGCGGTAACGAGTGATTGACACCGCGTGATCGCGCTCGCCAAAAATTCTCCACCAATCATGTGCAAGGCCGTTCGCGAGCCCGTAAAGGGCTACGGTCACATGGTCGCCTAGCTGGCCATCGAGCAAATGCTGGGTTGCGTTCTTTTCATCGATAAACAAACGCAGGTCTCCGACGGTCGCTCGTTCCTCAGGCGCCGCATTGATCCCATCGCCCTGCCACTCAATCGAATGCTTCACTTTTCTCCGCCTCGGTTATCGGCCAACCCTTATAGGCTCCTAAAATCTGGTTGATAGCAAAGCCAAACCAGAATTGACCTAGATCGTCCTTATACCAGATATGCTTCGGATATGTCTTGTCACCTTCAAAAAAGCGCATCTGGCGATTCCGAAGAGCTTTTTGAACCCATAAAGTGGCAACATCCCGCTCCTGCTTTGTCACCTTTGGGCAGATACCGTTGAAAAAGTCGGCGTTGCTGTCAGTGCGAAGTTCTGATTCACTCCTTCTAGGGATTTAGGAGGATTTTCTGATGATGGGCGAACGGATGGTAGCGC
>NZ_JALBGV010000189.1 GCF_023006505.1 Neorhizobium sp. SHOUNA12A | reverse complement strand
CTAGCAGGCTGTTGAAAAAGGCCTAGCCTGAGCGCTCCTCTCATGATTCATTGGTCCCGTCGAGATTGGGAATTGATGGATGCGCGGCGGCGACGTGAGATCGGGTGAACTCTTCAGCTATGTCGATCTGGAGGATCGTGTCCGCAGCGATCATCCGCTGCGGACAATCCGGCAGATCGTGAACGATGCGCTCGTTTTGCTGGAACGGGAGTTTGCAGCGCTCTACTCGCCGATAGGGCGGCCATCGATCCCGCCAGAGAAGCTATTGCGCGCCATGCTTTTGCAAGCCTTTTATTCGATCCGCTCTGAGCGGCTTTTGATGGAGCGCCTAGAATACGACCTTCTGTTCCGGTGGTTTGTCGGTATCGGAATCGATGATGCGGCCTGGAATCATTCGGTGTTTTCGAAGAACCGCGACCGATTGCTTGAAGGCGACCTCGCAGCCAAGTTTCTCAGGGCAATCCTTTCGCAGCCTAAGATAAAGCGGCTGCTGTCAACGGACCACTTCTCTGTCGACGGTACGCTGATCGAAGCCTGGGCGTCGATGAAGAGCTTCAAGCCGAAGGACGGCTCGGGCGAACCGCCGACAGATAGTGGCGGCCGGAATGTTGAAACAGACTTTCATGGTGAAAAGCGGTCCAACGAGACGCACGCCTCGACGACCGACCCGGATGCACGACTTTACAGGAAGGGCAAAGGCAAGGAGGCGAAGCTTTGCTTCATGGGCCATGGATTGATGGAAAACCGACATGGCCTGCTGGTTGATGCCTGTCTGACGGAGGCGAGCGGACATGCTGAACGGGTCGCGGCCCTGCACATGGTCGAGCCTCGCGCCGACCGGCCGCGTGCAATCACGCTGGGTGCCGACAAGGCCTATGATACGCAGGACTTCATCAACGAGTTGCGTTCGATGAGGGTGACGCCGCATGTGGCGCAAAATGCCAAGGGACGCCGCTCGGCGATTGACGGACGCACGACGCGCCACTCGGGTTATGGGGTCAGTTTGCGCATCCGCAAGCGCATCGAGGAGGCGTTCGGCTGGATCAAGATCGTGGCCGGGCAGGAGAAGACGAAGTTGCGTGGCCGCGACCGCGTTGGCTGGGCCTTCACCTTCGCGGCCGCCGCCTACAATCTGGTGCGGTTGCCAAAATTGATGACGGTGCAGTGATGGCCGCGACCTGCAGCTTGATCGGGCGTTGGCGAATTGTCGAGGCCGACCTGTGGGATCGGGATTATCTCGACCTCTGCGAGCCCGCCATGATCATCATCGGCGCCAACGGGCATGGTGAAATCGCCTTCGGGGCAATGCAAGCCGTGCTCGATCTCGGCTACAGCCAGTCCATGGTCTCATTCACATGGTCCGGATTTGACGAAATGGACCAGGTCTCGGGTGACGGGCATGCCGAATTGCTTGACGATGGCTCGATCGAGATCGCATTCGCATACCACAATGGCGACGAGGCCATTCTCAAGGCAAATCCAGAGACTTCTTCAACAGCCTGCTAG
>NZ_JALBGV010000188.1 GCF_023006505.1 Neorhizobium sp. SHOUNA12A | reverse complement strand
TCAGACTGCTGACAAACCCCTGGCGTGGTCCGGGGGTTTGTGATTCATTGGGACATGTTGAAGAAACCTGCCCCTTGCCAGACGGCTCTTGAGATGGTGACGCTCGAGGGTCTGGTGCCGAAGGATCACCTGCTTCGCAAGATTGATGCGGTGATCGACTTCTCGTTCATCCATGATCGCGTTGCCGGGCTTTATTGCGCCGACAACGGCCGGCCGCCGCTCGATCCGACCTTGATGTTCAAGGCGCTGTTCATCGGTTACCTGTTCGGCATCCGCTCGGAGCGCCAATTGGTGCGCGAGATCGAGGTCAACGTCGCCTATCGCTGGTTTCTGCGGATGAAGCTGACGGATGGGGTGTTTGACGCCTCGACGCTGTCGCAGAACCGCCGCCGGCGCTTCAACGACACCTCGGTTTCCCAGGACATCTTTGATCATATCGTTGAGCAGGCGATCGGTCATGGCCTGGTCGACGGTACGGTGCTCTATACGGATTCGACGCATCTGAAGGCGAACGCCAACAAGGGCAGATACGACCTTGCGATGATCGCGAAGTCGCGCGCCGATTATTGGGCCGACCTCGACCGGGCGATCGAGGTCGAGCGGGCGCTGCACGACCAGAAGCCGTTGAAGGAGAAAGAGCGTCAGCCGGAGGTGAAGGAAACCAAGGTGTCGCGCACCGACCCCGAGAGCGGCTATATGGTGCGCGACGGCAAACCGAAAGGCTTCTTCTACCTCGACCACCGCACGGTGGACGGCCGCCATGCCATCATCACCGACACCCATGTGACACCTGCCAATGTGCATGACAGCATCGTCTATCTCGAGCGGCTGGACCGACAGCGTGAGCGGTTCAGCCTGGCGGTCGGCGCGGTTGGCCTGGATGCCGGCTATGCGACCTCCGGCATCGCCAAGGGGCTTGAAGACCGCACCATCCTCGGTGTCACCGGCTATCGCAATCCGACACCGCCCAAAGCCGGCATGATGCGCAAATCGAAGTTCGTCCACGAGCTTCAGACAGACGGCTATCGCTGCCCCGAAGGACAGTTGCTCGCCTATGCCACCACCGACCGCAACGGCTATAAACATTACGCATCCGATCGGCCATCTGCCGCACCTGCCCGTTGCTGGCCTCCTGCACCCATAACGCCACCGCGACACGCACCATCACCCGCCATGTCTGGGCCGACGCCCGCGAGCGCACCGATGCCAACCGACTGACCGCTTGGGGCAAGGCGATCTACAAACGCCGCAAGGAAACGGTCGAGCGCTCCTTTGCCGATGCCAAGCAGCTGCATGGCCACCGCTATGCCCGCTTCCGAAGTCTCACCCGTGTCGCCTGCCAATGCCTGCTGGCTGCAGCCGCCCAGAACATCAAGAAGATCGCAATGGCGCTCATCAAAACACCAAAACCAGCCGCGGCATGAGCCAGCCCATCCTTCTGCGCCTCCCGCCAAGACCTCCCGGCGGAAAAACAAATCCACAAAAACAAAACCCGCCGAAAATATCGACGGGTTTGTCAGCAGTCTG
>NZ_JALBGV010000187.1 GCF_023006505.1 Neorhizobium sp. SHOUNA12A | reverse complement strand
TTGGGCAGATACCGTTGAAAAAGTCGGCGTTGCTGTCAGTGCGAAGTTCTGATTCACTCCTTCTAGGGATTTAGGAGGATTTTCTGATGATGGGCGAACGGATGGTAGCGCAGGAAGCGCTGTTTTACGGGTTCAGCATCGAGCGTCACGTCCCGGCGAACCATCTTCTTCGGTCTATCGACCGCTTCGTTGATCTGTCTGGTCTTCGTTCTCACTTGCGTCCTTTCTACAGCGAGATCGGGCGGCCCTCGATTGATCCAGACCTGATGATCCGGATGCTGATTGTTGGTTACTGCTTCGGCATCCGCTCGGAGCGTCGGCTGTGTGAAGAGGTTCATCTGAACCTCGCCTATCGCTGGTTTTGCAGGCTCGGCCTTGAAGGCGATGTCCCGGATCATTCGACCTTCTCCAAGAACCGGCATGGTCGTTTCCGGGATAGCGACCTGTTGCGCGAGCTGTTCGAGACGACGGTCAGGCGTTGCATTGAAGAGGGTCTTGTCGGTGGCGAAGGCTTCGCCGTCGATGCGAGCCTGATCAAGGCGGATGCCAACAAGCAGCGCTCGGCGGAGGGGTCGGAGGCGGTCGACTGGGAAGCTATGGCAGTGACCCGTCGCTCGGTTCAGGAATATCTCGATACGCTGGATGACGCAGCATGGGGTGCGGCCAGCGAAACAAAGCCGAAGTTCGTATCGAGGTCGGACCCAGCGGCTCAATGGACCGGAGCGATGAAAGGCCACGCCTTCTTTGCTTATGCTACCAACTATCTGATCGATTTGGATAATGCCGTCATCGTTGATGTCGAAGCGAGCCGTGCGATCCGGCAGGCCGAAGTCGGTGCCGCACGCACCATGATTGAACGCACTCAGGAGAGCTTCGGTCTCTATCCGGAACGGTTGGCCGCCGACAGCGCTTATGGTTCGGCAGAGATGTTAGGCTGGCTGGTGCACGAGCGCGGGATAGAGCCGCATATTCCAGTCTTCGACAAGTCCGAACGGCGTGACGGCACATTCGAACGTGCCGACTTCGCTTACGACCACAAGCGCGATCTCTATACCTGCCCTGGCGGCAAGGAGTTACGCTTGCGACAAATCACCTACAAGAACGAGCGTCCTCTCGTCGATGAAGATGGCATGGTACGTTATCGGGCCAGTAAGCTCGATTGCGATGCCTGCGCCCTAAAACCTCAATGCTGCCCGAACGCTCCAGCGCGCAAGATACCACGCTCCATCCATGAGGGCGCTCGCGACATGGCGCGTGATATAGCCAAGACCGAAGCCTATGTTACGTCGAGGCATCAGAGGAAAAAGGTCGAGATGCTTTTTGCCCACCTCAAACGCATCCTCAGACTGGATCGTCTGCGATTAAGAGGGCCGAACGGAGCGCGTGATGAATTCCACCTGGCAGCCGCAGCCCAAAACCTCCGGAAACTCGCAAAGCTGATCCCGCAACCAACGCCAAAACCGGCGTGACGGGAAATACATCTCGGCATGTCGCTACAACGGAAGCGTTCTAGCAAGATCAGCACGCGACTTTTTCAACGGTATCGGC
>NZ_JALBGV010000186.1 GCF_023006505.1 Neorhizobium sp. SHOUNA12A | reverse complement strand
GAAATGTGTTAGTCGGGGTGTTTGACGACAAAAGGAGCGGACATCGCCCCGTTTTTATATCGGCCCCGACTGAGGCGGTCGCTCCGTGCCGGCCGGGGCCACGTCAGCATGCCACGTCATTACATGCGCTAGTGTCATGGAACCGTTCAGCTGACGTGGCGGCGATATGACCTGGTGCCCAACCCGGTCACTAGCTGAACGATAGCCAGGCCCATTTCGGCCTCGGCGGTGGCTTGTTCGGATAAATTGGACGGAAGACAAGATCCCGGTGTCCCACAGGAGCGGAGCATTGAACCTGAATACATCGGTTGTGCAAAAGGAAGAACGATTGGATTGATAACTATCTGGTGGGAGCAGTTTGCAATTTAGAGCATCCCGAAGCACACGAAATATCAACGCGGAAAAATTAAAGCAGCATTATCGCCGTCAGGAAGCACTTATGCCAACAACCAATCCGGGATCTCGGGATCATCACCGGTAAATCTTTTCGGGCTGGATCTCTCCCCCTCCTCCTCCTCATTCATAATATGGTTGGTCGCACCGCCCATGACGATTGATACAGATCCATTGAATTTGCATTGCTTGAACATATTACCGACGCAGGTGTGGGAAGTTTCCGGCAGCGAAATGCGTATAGTAGTCAGTGGCCTGGGACTGTTCGAAATGGGCGGTGGCGCTGGAGGGTTCGAAATGGAGCTTGCCGCGAGACAGCCCGCTAGCGCCTCAACGCGCGAAATTGATGATTTCGCCGTCTTCAAATGATCGAGCGCCCCCCGGAGAGCAAGCTCCTCGGCAAGGTTCACGAACGGAGCGACATCGGCGTTGCCAGAATTGCGTCCTCGCTTCTCAACGTAAGAAACGATGAACTTCATACTCTCATAAAGAGTGATTGCATCCCCAAGAACAGACATGTCGTCAGAGCCCACGGACGAAACGTCATCGTCGTCGTCATCCTGGACCGTGGGGCCGGGAGGGGCTTTGAAGTTGGGGGACACTCCATGATCCGCACCGCCGGTCGTTCGTACCTCCGGTGCGGGTGAGCCGCTTTCCGCCCTCACTCCGGGTCCTCGAAACGTTGCCAAAGATTCGACACGGCTTTCCTTTGCCGTCCAAATGCCAAACGGTGGCCCCGTATAACCTGGGGGAGCACCCTTAGCTTGTTCGCTAAAAAAATTGTCAGTCATCGAACAATCGGAAATGCGGAAAACATACCGATGGCCTCCGGGGCTCATGCCAGTGGCAATGGCGTCGGTAGCGGGATCGGCGAATGAAACGGTTTTCTGAGACATGATGCGTGCTTTTCAGAGGGTTGGATATGGAAACGGAAATTGCAGTGAAGTTGGTTTGCAAGTTGTGGTGAATTTTGCAGATGAAAGAGCGGACGCCGGCGCTTTTTATACCGGTGCCCAAAGGGTATTCGGAGGGCATGGCATATCTACCCCGCTCGGCCCGCCCTCCGGCCTGCCCCCCGAATTGCTGACGTGGCCGAGCTGCTGACGTGGCATGCCACGTCATTGTTGTCGCAACGCGCGACCGCATTGGGCGGCCTCTTTTCCCGCCTCGCGAAATCGACATAAAGCCGGGGTTTGCGCCGGAATTTCATCAAACCGGTTTCTTCCACCTTCCACCAACCAGCTGACGATCTTCCTCTCCCTTCATCAAAACAAACCACGCTGCAACGGAAACTCGCTTTGCTCAACCGCGCCCGCCTCGAAAATGGCTGAGCAATCCCCGCTTGAGGACCTCGTCACGAGCTTGACCGCCGCTCACCCCAGCGACGTCTCAGAGCCCGTCTTTGAAAAGGTCAACCCGGATGGGACCTTTGCTCCCCTACGCGGCAACACGTTCATGTTCCCCCTTGCCGATAATCCCGGGGTCCATGGCGCTCTCACAAACATGGTGGCTGAGCTGAAGACGGCGGGCCTTGACAAATTCTTCGCTTTTCTCCCCGCAGACAC
>NZ_JALBGV010000185.1 GCF_023006505.1 Neorhizobium sp. SHOUNA12A | reverse complement strand
ACCCAGGCTCTGCCACGGGCTTGATGTCCCAAGGGAGGTTCGGTCTCCCATCCGCCACCGCATCTGGCAGTAAATCGCCAAAAGCGGATAAAGGGAAGTTACAAGGGGGGCTGGCGGATTCCAACATCAATGTCGATCGGACGCCACACTCGCTCGGTTTTGAAGTGACGGGATGAAAGAGCCTGCCGCACCATCCCGGCGCTCAAAACGCTCCACTGGAGCGTTTTGCCGGCAAGCCGTTACGCCTCACCCACGCCCGCGATACGTCGCGACCCCCTGCTCCGGCAGCCACACGCCTGCCGGCGCCTCGCCCGTCTGCCAGAACACGTCGATCGGGATGCCGCCGCGCGGATACCAGTAGGCGCCGATCCTGAGCCACTTCGGGGCGAGCAGGTCCACGATCCGCTTGGCGATGTAGATCGAGCAGTCCTCATGGAACGCGCCGTGGTTCCGGAACGAATGCAGGAACAGCTTCAGCGACTTCGATTCCACCAGGAACCCGTCCGGAATATAGTCGATGACGATATGGGCGAAATCCGGCTGGCCGGTCATCGGGCAGAGCGAGGTGAATTCCGGCGCCGTGAAGCGCACCACGTAATCGGTGCCCTGGTTGCCGTTCGGCACCTTTTCCAGCACCGCAGTTTCCGGGCTCTGCGGGGCTTCCACGTGAGATCCGAGCTGCGAGAGCCCGCTGACATCGGTCATCGTCATTTGCCTGTTCCTTCCACGTCTACCTTCTGTCCATGGGCGCGCTCGCCTTCGGGCTCCACATGGATTGCCAATGTGGCGCCGGCAATACTCGCTTTGATCGCATCTTCCAAGCGGTCACAGATCGCATGCGCTTCTGCGACGCTCATGCCAGCCGGCACGACCAGATGGAAATCGATGAAGACAGCCGCCCCCGCCCGGCGCGATTTCAAGTCGTGGACGCCAAGCGCGCCGACCGAATGGGTGGCGATCGCCTCGCGCACCGCCGCCTCCTCGTCCGGCTCCAGCGCCCGGTCCATCAGCCCGCCGATGGAATGGGCGATCACCTTGTAGCCCTGCCAGAGGATGTTGATCGCGACCAGGATGGCGAGCACCGGGTCGAGGATTGCGTATCCAGTGACAACGGCGAGGACGAGGCCGACGAAGACCCCGGCCGAAGTCACCACGTCGGACATGATGTGCCGGCCGTCGGCTGCCATTGCAGGCGAATAATGGGCGGTGCCGACCCGGATCAGCGTCGTCGCCCAGGCAGCGTTGATGACCGCCGCCAGTCCGTTGATCGCCAGGCCCAGCACCGGCGCATCCGGCAGTTTCGGCGCGAACAGTCCGTCCCAGGCCTCGCTGATGATCAGGAATGCCGCGACGATGATCAGCCCGCCTTCGACGACCGCAGAAATGTATTCCGCCTTGTGATGGCCGAACTGATGGTCATGGTCTGCCGGGCGCTGCGCATAGCGGATGACGAAATAGGCGATGAAGGCGGCGGCGACATTGACGAAGGATTCGAGCCCGTCCGACAGCAGCGCGACGGAGCCCGTCATCCACCAGGCCAGCATCTTCAAGAACATGACGCCGAGCGACAGCGGCATGCCCCAGAAGGCCAGCCGCTCGACGATTTTGACTTCCCTCGCCACCATGTCTTCCTTTTTGCGCGTGCGAATGATTTGCAGGACCGAAGGCCCAAAACGGCGAAACCGCCGCAGCGAGATCGTCTCGCTGCGGCGGTTCCGGATAGCCTGCATATGGCTCAGATGAGCCGGTTTGTCAAAGGCCGTTTGTCAAAGGGCCGGCTGGCGTAATCGGTTCTCGTCGGATCGCGTCGCGGCAGCGGCGGCCAGTTCCGCCTCCTCCGCGATATCCTCCGCCGTCTCCCCTCCCCGCCCGAGGAAGAGGAACACCACGACCGCTGTCAGTGCCGTGATCGCGGTCAGCAGCCACAGGAGCGAGGAGAACCCGTGGCTGTAACCCTGCAGCAGGGCCACCTGTCCCATCGACGGCAGCAGTCCCGCCGCATCTCGCAGGTCGCCGGTCACCAGCCGCTGGGCAATCGCGCCCGCCTGGTCGCCGGCGCCACTGCC
>NZ_JALBGV010000184.1 GCF_023006505.1 Neorhizobium sp. SHOUNA12A | reverse complement strand
TCTTTTACAAACAGTTTTCGGCTTCGTCAAGAAGAGTTTTAGGTTTGAAATAATCAGTTGATTTGAGTTGGAATGAACTGATCGGTGGATGCCCCTTTTCGACCGCCTTCGGCATACAATACCGGCTCAGCGCCGTGGTGGCTCCACGAAGGAGAAGCAGATGACAGCCGTTCATATTCTTGCAATCGACCTCGCGAAGCGAACCTCCCAGTTCAGCGCAGCAGACCGCGGCGGTGCGGTCCTATCCAATCGCAGTGTGTCGCGGTCTCGTTGACAGCAGTTTCTGAGCGAGCAGTCGCCTTGCATCGTGCGATGGAAGCCTGTGCTACCCGCCATTTCCGGGGCCGATCCGCGAAAAGTCACGGCCACGACGTACGGCCGTTTCCGCGAACCTATGAAGCCGTCGTCAAACGCCATAAGAATGACGCGAGCGGATGCAGCCGTGATCGGGAGGCTGCGCTGCGTCCGAACATGCACTACTTTGCGGTCAAGAGCGTCGAGCATCAGGCGTGAGCAGTCGTATTCCGCACGCACCGAGGACGCCTTGGCGGTGTAAGTAGAATGGGACGGACCGATATCCGCAGATTGCTGGTCGTCGGGGCATGAGCATAATTCGATGGATCTTCCGCAAGGGCATCCTTCCTGACAACTGGTTCGGACACATGGTCGCCGCCCTCGCGCTGCCCAACAAGGTGGCTCGCATCATATGGGCCATAATGACGACAAGTGGGCCGAATCGCGGGATGGCGTGATCCGCTGCCTTTCTCGAAGGACATCGCGGCAGTGCCTGGCGTGATGAGCCCTGGTGAGAGGATCGACTGACGGAACGATGCGGAAAACGACTTTAGTGTTCATAATGGGCAAACTAGCCTCCGGGGCTCGAGCCAACGAAGCTTTCTGAACCGATGAGGACCCTATTTTTCGAACTGCATCCCGGCCCATGGCTGCTTCAGGCCACATCGCGAGGCCTCACACACGACAGATAGGATCCTCGCTCGCAGACAGCGGTCAGATAACTCTTCTTGCGAAACCTGGGCATCCACACACGCCCCGGGGTTTGTCGGAGGCAGCTGGTTTGAGTTGCTTGTGTGGCCGATGCGGGTTCGTCGTACGCCTCCGGTGGAGGCCGTGTTGCGACGCGAGTTTGCCACTGTGATCGTGTGCCCACACGAGTGAGCTCCAGAAGCGCATTGAGAATTCATTGCACACGGAGCGTTTCTGGCAGCGCCGGTATGTGGCCGGCGATGGTCAGCGGACGAGCATGCAGAATATTGAAGGCCATTCTCGCCTGGCGCGGTCGTTTCCGAGGTGGACCGTCGTTATGATGTTTCAACGGGGCTCATTTACACGTGGCGTCGGCAAGCGGTGGCGCAGGATGCCGCTCCCGCATTTGTGCCGGCGACGGTGACCTGCGTATCCGATGTGGGCGTGCGCGAACTAGGCTCAGGACCTATTAAATTGCTTGCGGTGGCCTACTGCCTTTGATTCATTGGGATCGAAAGGAAGCCTTCGCAATGAGTAATCTGCTGTTGTTGTCGGAGGCGCAAATGCGCCGGATCGAGCCGTATTTCCCGTTGTCTCACGGCGTTCCGCGCGTTGATGACCGGCTGATTTTGAGCGGTATCATCTTCGTTTTGCGCAACGGGCTGCGATGGCGCGACGCTCCGAAGGAATACGGCCCGCATAAGACGATCTACAACCGCTTCATCAGATGGAGCAGGCTTGGCGTGTTCAATCGTATCCTGGCCGAACTGACTGCAAAGCGGGGCAAACCTGAGCAATTGATGATCGACGCCACCCATCTGAAAGCCCACCGCACCGCAGCCAGTCTGCTAAAAAAGGGGATGTTCCCCGACGTATCGGACGCACCAAAGGCGGGCTGAACTCCAAGCTCCATGCTGTTTGCGACGACCATGGCCGGCCGCTGATCCTGCTTCTGAGCGAAGGGCAATGAGCGACTACAAAGGCGCTGCGCGGATGCTCCACGCCTTCCCAAAGGCAAAGACGCTTCTGGCCGACAAGGGCTATGACGCCGACTGGTTTCGAGACGCCTTGGCCGCACGCAGGATTACGGCCTGCATTCCATCTCGGGCAAGCCGAAAGGTTGTCATCCTGCACGATCCGGCGCTCTACAAAAAGCGCCACAAGATCGAAAACATGTTCGGCAGGCTCAAGGACTGGCGCAGAATTCACACCCGATACGATCGCTGCGCTCACACCTTCTT
>NZ_JALBGV010000183.1 GCF_023006505.1 Neorhizobium sp. SHOUNA12A | reverse complement strand
GGCCTGGTCTTCGACCGTCGGGACCTCGTTGCTGCCGGTGACGTTGGCCGGTGCAACCGGCCGGGCCGGCGCCTGGATCGTCGCGGCCGGTACTGCTGGAGCCTTTGTGCCGCTGGTCAGCGTCTTGGCGAGCGGCATTGCCATCAGCACCAGAAGCACGGCACCGACAGCCATCAGGATCGGCCGGCGATGCTGCGAAAGCATGGCGCCGAAGCCCTTGTTGGCGGATGCCTTGGCGGCCTTGCGCATCTCCTTGGACGACGAGCCGATCTGCGAGGGATCGGTTTCCTGGGCAGCGGCCTTGGCGGCGCGGCGGGCGGCGGCGATATAGTCGGCGCGTTCGGCGGCACTCGTCCGGTCTGTGTCGAATTCGCCGGCGGCCTGGCTGGCGCGAACCCGCTCGAGGATCTTCTTGACGTCGGGGGCGCCGGATCCCGGCTCCAGAAGATCGTTCTGGCGATCCGCCGGCAGCACGTCGGAAGGATCGAGCGACGGTGTCGGATCGATCACGGTGCGGCCGCCCTTCGGCGCCTCGCCCTTGCCGCCCGGCAGGAAGCGGCGGGAAAGTTCGGTCAGCAGGCTGGTCTTGGCGGCTCTGTCCCTGGCGGGGCTGTCCTTGGTGACGACATGATCGGCGCGAAGTACGGTCTCGTCGGAAGGCGCTTCTTCAGGGGCCTTTGCGCGATGGCCGAAGGTTGCGGCCGGTTGCTCGTTCGCCTCTGCCTCCGCGAGCTCGTAGCTCATCAGCTCTTCGGCAGCGGCGACGGAAAGCTGTGCGGCTGCCGGCATGGCCGGGGCAGGGCGGCTCTCGTAACGCGCCGGTTCTTCATGATAACGATCCCGCTCCGCGTGGGCGGAGGAGACGAGCCGTTCTTCCATGCCGTCCAGCCGGTCGGCGATCTGCACCAGGGTGCCGTGCAGGGCTTCGAAGGTCTGGTGGGTGCGGTCGTCCGAATGGCGCGTCAGGTCTTCGAGATGGCGAAGGTCGTCCGCAAGCGCAGACAGTGCCGCCATGTCGGCAGCGACACCCGGCCCGCCTGCCATGCCATTGCGGGAATAGGCTTCCACCACCGTCTCGGCGGCCTGGCGGGCAGCCTCGATGATGTATTCGTCATTGGTCGCCATATAGCTTTCGAGCGCCGTCATGCGGTTTTCGAATTCGGCGGGAAGAGCGCCGGCGCCATGCTGCGGCTGGCTGATCAGCACCGAAAGATGGGCGATCTGGTCTTCGAGACTGCGAAGCGCGCCGTCGTCGCCACGCGGCGAAGCCGTCGCCTCGTCAAGCCGGGCGGCAATGTCGGTCAGCCGGTCTTCGATGCGTCCGAAGGCGTTTTCGTCCATCGCCGACTGGGCATGCGGCTGATAACCGATCTCCTCGATCCGGCGGGCGAGATAGTCGAGCCGTTCGGCGAGCACGTCGTTGACACTGCCCTGTTCCAACCCGTCGATCTTGCGGGAAATATCGGCGAGATAGGCAGAAAGCTCGGGATCCTGGGAAGGCTTCTGGGCCTGTTCGAGGATCAGCGAAAGCTGCTCGAGCCGCTCTTCCAGGCGCATGGCCGCCTGTTCGTCGGTGAGCTCCTCGATCCGGCCGGTCAGCGCTTCGATGCGGGCGGAGAGCATTTCGGCCGGGTCGGTCTGGGTGTGGGTTACCCGGCCTATGGCTTCGATCTGGTCGGCAAGCGCGCTGATGCGGCCATCCAGACGCTGCAGGAAGGACTGGTCGATCGAGGCTGAGGCCGAGGCGCGGCTGCCGGCGGCAATCGCGCGGCTGATCTCGTCCAGCCGCTCGTCCAATGTCGCGAACTGTTCGGCAATGACCGAATCGTTCGGCTGCATGCGTGAGCCGAGCTGCTCCATGGCGCTCGCGACCGTGATCAGCTTCTGTTCGAGCGCGCGGATGACCGGGCTGTCGCTCATCTCGCCGAGCTGGCCCTTGATGTCGTCGATCCGGTAGGCGAGCGAGACGAGCTCCTCGCGCAGCGCCGTGGAGTCGAGATCGTGCATACGATCTTCGAGACCCTGCCAGCGGGTTTCCATCCGCCGTACCGAATCCTCGCGGGCGAGGCCGTCCATGACGGCGCGCAGTTCCTCGAATTCGCGGCGCAGGCCGGCCGCCTCCGGCGTCGCCTGGTAGCCGAGTTGGCTGATGCCTTCGGCAAGCCGGGCAAGGTCGCCGCGCAGATCCTCGCTGAAGTTCTGGTCTTCGGCAATGGATTTGATCGAGCGGATCTCGGAGCGCAACGCGCTCATTTCGCGGGCGACGCTTTCGGAAATATCCTGCTTCAGCTCCTGGCGCAGGCTGACCAGCGCCTGGGCGATGTCGCGCATGCCATTATCTGCCTGCGGCGGCTGCGGCACCGGTATGCGCGGGGGCTGTGGGGCCGGACGGCGGGGTT
>NZ_JALBGV010000182.1 GCF_023006505.1 Neorhizobium sp. SHOUNA12A | reverse complement strand
GTAAGCGCGATTTTCCATGCACATTGACGTAGGCGGTATCTCTGAACCAGCCCCTTTCGCGAAGCGATATCCGGGTCTGTCAGGCAGCGGAGGCTTTGGAGAAGTTGAACGGCAGCAGGTCGCCGATGTCGGCGGCTTCTTCGCGCTGAGGCAACTCAGCAAGCACGTGGCGTAGCCAGGTGAGTGGGTCGACGCCACAGGCGCGGCAGGTCAGCATCAGACTGTAGATCACGGCGCTGGCCCTGGCTCCGTCAGCGGTATCGCTGAACAGCCACGATTTTCTTCCGGTCGCAAAAACTCTGATGTCGCGTTCCAGAATGTTGTTATCGATCGGGATCCTGCCGTCGCTGATGTAGCGCGTCAGGTAATCCCATTGGTTCAGGGTGTAGGACACGGCATCGCCTAGCTTGGTATCCGGCACGACCTTCGGCGCGATATTGTCGAGCCACGTCTTTAGGGCGATGAGGACAGGCAAGCTGTGCTGTTGCCGGAAACGACGAATGCAATCGGCCTGCGTTTCACCGGCGTCGGGCGTTTGGTCTCTTGCCTGCTTTTCGATACGGTAGAGCTGCTCGAAGAACCGGAGCGCCTGTTCCGGCGGTCCGCCTCCATTCTTCCGGGTTTTGAGAGCCTCGACGAAGCGCCGCCGGGAATGGGCCATGCATCCGACATGGGTTGCGCCATGCAATGTGCGCCATGCGGTGTATCCATCGGTCACCAATATGCCGCTATAGTTACCGAGAAAGGTCTGCGGGTGGACCTGGCCGCGGCCCTGTTGATAGTCGAGAAGCACGATTGGCTCCTCACTATCGTCGCTGCTGCGATACGCCCACATGTAAGATGTGCTGGTGGCTTCCTTGTCTTTTTCCTTCAAGACCTGAACTGTCGTCTCGTCACCATGAATGAGAGGCTGCGACTGAAGCCGCAATCTCAGCGCATCGTAGATGCGACGCAAATGCCTCTCGCTCGAACCGATCACCCAGTGCGCGAGAGCACCTCGGCTGATCGGTACGCCGGCCCGTTCGAACGTTTGCGCCACGCGGTAGAGCGGCGTGCCGTCGACATATTTGTGGACGAGTGCGAAGGCCAGCGTGGAGGCGGTGGCGATGCTGCCCGGCAATGGTTGCGGCGGCATCGGTGCGATCACGACAGGTGTGTTGATGCCGGTGCGGTCGCAATGGCGGCAGGCGTATTTGAACCGCACATTCTGCAGAACCTTAGCCTTGACCTCGATATGAAGCTGCTCGGTAATGGCCTCGCCCATGCGATGCATTTGACTGTCGCAGCAAGGGCAAACTTTCCGATCGTCGGGAAGGTCGTATTCGACACGCTCGCGGGGCAGGTCTTCTGGCAGAGGTCTGCGGCCCCGCTTTTTACCCGCGGCACTTTCGACTGCAGGCAGGCCTGTATCCGGGAGATCGGCGACGTCGTCGCCATGATCAGGATCATCCTCGTCTGCGGCCTCTTCGGCTTCGTTGAAGAGGCGATCGACGTGCTTTTCGCTGCGGGGTGCAAACCGATGCAGCCTTGCGAGTGCCAGTTCCTCTTCCAGCTTGACGACCCGCCGTGACAGCGCTTCCTTCTCGGCTTTGAGCGCAGCGATTTCGGCAGCACTTGCCGCCAACTGCGCCATCAGCTCTGCAACATCAGGTTCGCCGGTTTGGGTCATCCCAGTTTTGAATCTGAACCGCGTCGCCGCGTCAACAGATCAACACGCCACCTCAGCCAGCGATCTGATATTGCCGCACGGGATGGCGGATCATCGCATCGATATCGATCCCGTCGAGAATCCAGTGCAGTTGCTCGGTCGTCAGTCTAACCACCGGCACCTCTCGGCGCGGCCATCGGAACTTGTCTTCCGTCAACCGCTTCAGGATCAACACAAAGCCCGAGCGATCAAAGAACAGCAGCTTCACCCTATCCCGACGGCGGTTGCAGAAGGCAAACACCGCCGGAGCAAACGGGTCCAGTGCCATCGTCTCCTGGACCAGGACCGCAAGGCTATTGATGCCTGCCCGAAAGTCGATCGGTTCGCGATGCAGGTAGACCTTGAGATCAGCGCCCAGTCTGAACATGACCCAACGCTCCGATTATCGCCGTCAATCCGCTGAGATCATTGCACTCCAGCGTCAGTCTCACACCATTGGGCAGGGACGCGCTCACCTTTGCTGGAGAGGAAAGCGGGCCGTTCCTGTCCATTCCCGGCAATCGCTCTTCGCGATCCGCGGCAGGCATCTCAATGTCGAACTCCCTGCTCGGGGCGGCGACCTGAACGGGGATAAACGCAGATGTCGAAGACGGCGATAATGGATGGGCTTGGGTGTGCTTCCTGATCCATTTCCAAACGAGGTTCGCATTGACCCCGTGTTCTCGCGCTAGTTTCGATACCGATGCGCCGGGCTCAAGGCAGGCAGCAACAAGGCGATCCTTCGACCCTTGATCGAAGCGGCGTCTTCCATTCAGACCGACCAGCCGTACCGCGAGTTTTTGACCTTCATCCATAACTTGGTGTCCACCTCTTTTAAGTGGACACCACATGCCAAAGCTCACTCAAATACAGAAGGTGCGGAGAAATTCGCGCTTAC
>NZ_JALBGV010000181.1 GCF_023006505.1 Neorhizobium sp. SHOUNA12A | reverse complement strand
TCCAAGCCGGGTTCATGGTGCCGGGTTTCTGACGTTCGAAGCAAGGGTCACTTATCCCTTCCACCCCCTGGTTGGCCAAACCGTATTGGTAACCGGCAGCCATCAGCACGACGGCGTTGACTATTTTCTCATCCGGCAATCCCACGGTGGTTCATTTCAAATTCCCGCATGGATGTTCGATCCTGAGGCAAGTTCGATCGAGATTGTAGCTGAGCTGCGCCTTTCGGCAACCAAGCTCGTTGAATTGCGTGCTTTCGTCGATTCTCTCGTAACCTGTTGCTCGGTGCAAGAAGCCGAAGGGATAGGCCATGAGAAAGCAATTTCGCATGCAATTGGATCTGTTCGCCACAGCCAGGCCCGTGAATCTGAGCGACAACCAGCGCCGGGAAGCATTAACACTCCTGCAACTACTGCTGACGGAAGCGGCCGCAAAGCTGCCCGCCGAGCGATGCGTCGACGGCAGAAAGGAGGCGGACAATGAGTAAGATCACCGCCGAACATCTTGCCCTCAGCGCCTTCGTCTACGTCCGGCAGTCGACGGCATACCAAGTTGCCAATAATCTGGAAAGCCAAAGACGGCAGTATAGCCTGGCTGAGCGCGCTCGACGGTTGGGTTGGGAGACCGTCGAGATCGTGGACGATGACCTTGGACGATCCGGAAGTGGCACCGCACGGCCGGGATTCGAGAAACTGCTGGCCGCAATATGTGATGGTCGGGTGGGAGCAGTCGTCTCGCTTGAGGCGTCACGTCTGGCACGCAACGGTCGTGATTGGCACACTCTGCTGGAATTTTGTGGCCTGGTCGGCACGCTTATTGTCGATGAAGAAGCCATTTATGATCCGCGTTCGCCTAACGATCGTCTCCTTCTTGGCATGAAGGGCACGATGAGCGAGATGGAGTTGTCCGTGTTTCGGCAACGATCCGTTGAAGCCATGCGCCAAAAAGCGCGGCGCGGCGAACTTCATCTGACCGTTGCCGTCGGATACGTGAAGACGGATGATGTCCGTGTCGAGAAGGATCCGGATCGGCGCGTTCAGGAGAGCATTCTGCTCGTCTTCCGTAAATTCGCCGAACTTCAGACCGTCCGCCAAGTGTTACTCTGGTTCAGGCAGGAGAATGTCTTGGTCCCGTCCGTCATGCAAGGACGCGGCAAACGGCCGATCGAGTGGAAAGCCCCGGTCTACCACACACTTCATCACATACTGACGAACCCGGTATACGCCGGCTCCTACGCCTACGGTCGGCGTGCGACACGTGTGATGATCAAGGATGGGCGGAAGCGGGTCACGCGTGATACGCTGCGTCGCAATTCGAAAGACTGGGACGTTTTGATCCACGACCATCACGAAGGCTATATTGGCTGGGCCGAATTCGAAAGGAATCAGCATCTGATCGCCGAGAACGCGAATGGAAAAAGCTATATGGGGCGGGGTTCGATAAGACGCGGCGAAGCTTTGTTGCCTGGACTATTCCGTTGCGGTCGCTGCGGTCGCCGACTGCACATTCAATACTCCGGGAAAGGCGGCAATACGCAGCGGTATGTGTGTCGCGGCACGTTCGGCGCCATGGCGGTCGGCAACTGTATCGGGTTCGGCGGCATGCGGGTCGATCGGGCCGTCGCGCAGGAGGTGATCGAGCGATTGCAACCTCTGGGAATCGAGGCGGCCTTGCGGGCGATGGAGGCGCACACGCAGCGTCATAGCGACAAGCAACAGCAACTCGAGAACTCAATCAAGCAAGCACAATATGAGGCTGCCAGGGCGCGCCGCCAGTATGATGCCGTCGATCCGGACAATCGGTTGGTCGCAGGCGAACTGGAGCGGCGCTGGAATGAGAAGCTGATCCAATTGCGTGATCTCGAGGTCCAGCTCGAGATGCTCTCGACTGACCGTGACACGCCCGTTTTATCGGCCGACGACCATACAAGATTGATGACGCTCGGTAGGGATCTGGGTAAGGCATGGGACAGTCCCGACGCGTCTATCGAGACACGCAAAAAGATCATTCGGCTGCTGATCAAGGAAATCATTGTCGATACCGTTGACGACACATTGGCGCTCGTCATTCATTGGCAGGGTGGCGATCACACCCGAATGACGGTGAAGAAGAACAAGATCGGCCAGACCCGCTGGGCAGTTAAGGCTGATGTTGTCGATCTCGTTCGCGCCTTGGCGAGGCAGTTGCCCGATTTGTCGATCGCAGCGATCTTGAATCGATCCGGCAAGCGGACCGGGCATGGCGCCAGTTGGACGCGAAGCCACGTCTGTAGTCTTCGCAACATCCACGGCATCTCCGTCTATCGAGAAGGTGAACGGGCCGAACGCGATGAGAGAACCCTCGACGAGGCCGCCGCCATTCTGAAGGTGAGTCGAGCTACGGCCTACCGGATGGTCAGCAGCGGCGTCCTTCCCGCGCGCCAGTTATGCACCGGAGCGCCTTGGATCATCAAACTTTCCGACCTTCAACACGACACCGTGCGCCACGAGGCCGATGCCAGGCGATCACGGCGTCCGATATCTCACAACCCACTTCAAAATCCCCTTTTATTATAAGGACATCATCAGATGAGCAGTATGTCGCGCCGCCGTC
>NZ_JALBGV010000180.1 GCF_023006505.1 Neorhizobium sp. SHOUNA12A | reverse complement strand
ATCCGCCATTCTGCGTCGGTTAGGTCTCCACGTGCCATCGCTGCCTCCTAAAAAGCAGCTTTGAATCAGACCATAACTGATTTGAGAAGACACTTTGTCAACATGACCTAGGGAATTCAACAACCGGGTAATGATGGCGCAAGGTGATGAGCAACCACAGTCATTCGACGTGTTGCAAGCTTTTGTGGAACCGCAGGAGCGAGCCTTGTTACTGAAAATTTTGCCTAAAATCTTCCATTCGCTGGACGTGAATTTCATTCTCGACAAGCTGACGGATCCTAAAAGACCCTCAGTATCAGGTGAACGCTCTTGCGCTAAGGCCCGCCAATGGTGGAGGCCAAAAAAGATCGCCGGAGATAATCTCACGTCAGCGTGATGCGATCGACATCAGCCCAGTGATGCTCGGCAGGAAGAAATAGGCGCCGCCGCGAACCGTGACGAAGCGGGGCATATCCTGAGCGATGCGCGGGACGCCATGCGCGTCATGGTATCGGAATAGGTCGGTGCGGCGGTCGTCGGGAAACGGGCAGCGACTGCCGAGTAGCGGATCGTCTTCTTGCGATAGCCCGCCGAAAGTCGGGCTTATCAGCCATGCACCCTGTATGAATTCGAACTGTCGCGCGAGGCTAGCGTTGAGGCAGAGAAAATGCAGCCCCGCCTCCACGTGAGGCAGCTCCGGTAGCATCGCCAGCTCGGGGGTGATGGTCGTCCCATAAGGGCGGCCCCGTCGCAGGATACGGTGGAAACGCGCGCTGGCGACGGGGTCGTCGGTGGCTTTGCCTGCAAGCCCGACCGCCGAGACCAAGTCTCGCAGGAAACCCCGCCGTCCGTGCGGATTGTCGCCCGATCGCGGATTGGCTCGGCGGATATGGGAGCCGAGCGGACAGACGATACCGTCGGGGTCGCCCTTGAATAGGAAATCGTCTCGTCCGCCGCTCGTCGCCAGTCCCGGAAGCGGGCTGCCATCGATACCCCGCCCAACAACCCGCTCCGCCATCCACCGTGCGTTCTCCGGGCCGGCAGCTTCAGCGGCCCATTGCCAGAAGCCGGTTACGTCCTGCTCGAGCTGACGGTAGACCAGATAGCTGCCATTACGCTGGACCAGCGCCCCGTTCGCATCGCCAGCGGAAACGCCATATTCGTTCGAATGGCCGAGCAGTATCTCGCCCGCCGCGATCAAGGGATTGTAGTCGTGATTGGCGCTGGGGCTTATGGAGCGCTCACCGTTCCAATCAATCTTCGGCTGTGACACGCCGTCGGCGAAGCCGAACGGTTCGTGCGATGCGTCGCCATCCTCTCGGGCAGGGCAGCTATCGAACGACGCGACCGGCGCGAAGCCGTTGGCGAGGGCTGCGGCCTCGATGCCGGACGCCCAGTCGGCGATCATCGTCTTCTTGGCCAGCAGCATAATCAAGGCGTGCGGTTCGCGCGCGCCGACGCCCCAATTCCAGTGCTCCGGCGCGCTCTCGCCGACGTCGCCAAGGCGGTGAGAGCGCCGGCCGTCACTCGCCATGCCATCTAGGAACTCCGGCGCCATGGTTTCGAGCTCGGCTTCGTCGAAGCCCGCCGCGATCAGGCCAGCACGGGTGAAGGCAATCTGCATCGCGCAGCGGAGGTCATGCGCTCCGCCCACCTGGCTCGCCCGCGTCGGCTCGGCCCGTGCCAGCCAAGCCTTGGCGCGCGTCGCATCCACAATGCGCAGGAGCACGTAACGCGCACCACCGAGAGATCCGAAGCCTGATCGGACAAGTGCCTGTACATCGTTGAAGTCGACGGCCATCGGCTCAGATCTCCGCCACGAACCGGGTGAGGTCGGCGCCTGTTGGGGTCCGCTCGAGCGCGACGCGCAGCCTCGCGTTGCGCGCCATGTCGTAGGTCGTCAGCCCGCGAAACGCATTGTACCAGACTTGTGTGGGGATCTGGTGGTGAAACAGGTACCATTTGAAATCCTGCTCGTGCCATGCGCCGCCGACGATCAGCCAGTTCGTCCGCGGATAGCCGAGCCCGTTCGAGAAGGACAGGTTGAGCCCAAAGGCGACCTTGTTGATGAAGTCGTCATTATACGCCTCGCGGCTGCCGTCATAGTTGCTCACGAATAGAAGCCGACGCTTGTCGTCGAGAAAGGTCCAGCTGGCGAAGTGAATGGTATTCACGCGCGCTAGCCGACCGCTACCATAGATGTGGCGGCTGCCCCAGTTGATGACCCACAGGATTACGACCGTGAGCCAGCGCCGAAAACGACCGGGCTTCAGGCTGCCAATCGCACTATATTGGTTGACGACGTCGTGATCTTCGATCGCCGACAGCATCACGTTGCGGGCACGCGACGGGCGGGGTGCGATGACAGGATCGGTCGTCTCGCGCCGCCGCAGCATCACGATGAGGACGGGAGAAGCGAGCAACAGCAGAGGCGATAGCAGGATCGCCAGCATGGGAAGCGAGAGCAGGTGGGCAAAACTGGCGAACCGCTCGCCGATCGTGGGAGTCTCGAGAGGCGTCAGCGTAACGGCCGATGCCGCCTTGCGCAGCAGCGGCCAAAGTGTCTCGGGCGCCTTTTCGGGATGGGTCAGGCGCGTGGTGAGCAATGCGTCGTGCAGCGCCGCTTCCTCGCGCACCTGCCGCGCGGTGCGGCCCGGCCGGTTGACATAGCTAGCGGCGGCCCGGAC
>NZ_JALBGV010000017.1 GCF_023006505.1 Neorhizobium sp. SHOUNA12A | reverse complement strand
CAAGGCCGATCTCGCCTCGGCGCAGGCGGCGCTGGCCCGTCGCTCGGTTTCGGCACCCGCCGCCGGCAGCATCGAGACGCTCTATTACAGGAACGGCGAAGTCGTTCCCGCCGGCCGGCCGATCGTCGCGCTCCTGCCTCCCGAAAATGTCCGCATCCGCTTTTTCGTGCCGGAAACCGAGATCGCCCGCCTGTCGCTCGGTCAGCCGGTCCATGTCACCTGCGACGCCTGCCGGCCGTCCGACGCAAAAGTCAGCTTCATCGCCAGAAACGCGGAATACACGCCGCCGGAAATCTACAGCCTCGAAGAGCGCGCAAAACTCGTCTACCGCGTCGAGGCCATCCCGACCGATCCCAAGGCGCTCCGCCCCGGCCAGCCGGTCGACGTCCTGCCCGGGCCACGCCCATGACCGCCGCCGAAACCTACAAAGTCGACGCTCCGGAAACCGTGATCGACGTCCACCACCTGACAAAGAGTTTTGGCGGCCGCAAGGTAGTCGACGACCTCTCCATGTCGGTGAAGAAAGGCCGCATCCACGGCTTTCTCGGCCCCAACGGTTCCGGCAAGACGACCACCATCCGCATGCTCTGCGGCCTCCTGACGCCCGATAGCGGCAACGGCACCTGCCTCGGCTTCGACATCCTGACCGAAAGCGACCGCATCCGCCGTCGGGTCGGTTACATGACCCAGAAATTCTCGCTCTACCAGGACCTCTCCATCCGAGAGAACCTGGAATTCGTCGCTCGCGTCTACGGCCTCTCCGACGCTCGCGGCAAGGCGACCGCCGCCATCGAACGCCTCGGACTCAAGGGCCGCGAGAAGCAGCTGGCCGGCGAACTGTCCGGCGGCTGGAAACAGCGCCTCGCGCTCGGCGCCTGCATCCTGCCCGAACCGGCACTTCTTCTCCTCGACGAACCGACCGCCGGCGTCGACCCGAAGGCCCGCCGCGATTTCTGGAACGAGATCCACGCGCTTGCCGCCAACGGCCTCTCGGTGCTGGTCTCCACCCACTATATGGACGAGGCCGAGCGCTGCCACGAGATCGCCTATATCGCCTACGGAAAACTGCTCGCCGAAGGCACTGTGGACGAGGTGATCGCCGGCACCGGCCTCGTCACCTTCACCGTCTCCGGCCCGGGCGCCGACCGTCTGCAAGCGGAACTCGAACATGCACCCGGTGTCGACATGATCGCTCCCTTCGGTACCAGCCTGCATGTCGCCGGCCGCGATGCCGCGGCTCTCGAACAGGCGATCGCTCCCTATCGCGACAGGCCCGGCCTCAAATGGGAAAAGGGCGAGCCGACGCTCGAAGACGCCTTCATCGACCTGATGCGCCGCTCGGAGGACAATTTCAAATGACCCCGGCGCCCAGCAATACCAACGGTAATGGCTCTCCGGGCGGCAGCTCCTTCGGCCGCTTCTGGGCGATGACGGTCAAGGAGTTCATCCAGATGACCCGCGACCGCATCACGCTCGCGACCATGGTCATGCTGCCGATCATGCAGCTCTTCCTGTTCGGCTTTGCGATCAACACCACCCCGCACAACCTGCCGACCGCCGTGCTGATGCGCGAAAACAGCGATGTCGGCCGCTCAATCCTGGCCGCGCTGAAAAACACCGATTTCTTCGAGGTGAAGACCGTCGTCACCCGCGCCGAGGACATGGATGCCCTGCTGCAGTCCGGAAAGGCCCTGTTCGTCGTCGAAATCCCCGAAGGGTTCGAGCGGTCGCTGCGCCGCGGCGATTCGCCCTCGCTGCTGGTCGCGGCAGACGCCACCGATCCGGTCGCTGCCAGCTCGGCGCTCGGTGCGCTCTCCGGCATCATCTCGACCGCGCTCGAAAACGACCGCCAAGTCACCTTCACTGAGCCGGTAAAGCCCGCCTTCCAGATCGTCCAGCACCGCCGCTACAACCCCGCCGGTTCCTCGACCTTGAACATCGTCCCCGGCCTGCTCGGCACGATCCTCACCATGACGCTGCTGATCTTCACCGCCCTTTCCGTCACCCGCGAGGTCGAGCGCGGCACGATGGAGAACCTGCTCTCCATGCCGATCAAGCCGCTGGAGATCATGCTCGGCAAGATCGCGCCTTACGTGCTGATCGGCCTCATCCAGGCTCTGGTGATCATCGGCGTCGGCGTCCTTGTCTTCCGGGTTCCGATCCTCGGCGATCCCCTGTCGCTGACCGCCGCGACCGCCCTCTTCGTCATCACCAACCTGTCGATCGGCTACACCTTCTCGACGGTTGCCGCCAACCAGCTTCAGGCCATGCAGATGGCGATGATGTTCTTCCTGCCGAACATCCTTCTCTCCGGCTTCATGTTCCCCTTTGCCGGCATGCCGAACTGGGCGCAGTGGATCGGCGAGGCGCTGCCGCTCACCCACTATATCCGCATCGTCCGGGCGGTGATGCTGAAGGGCGCCAGCATCGAGACCTTGGCCTATGACACGCTGGCGCTCGCCGGCCTGATGGCCGTCGCCATGCTGATCGCGGTCCGCCGTTTCCGCCGCACGCTGGATTGAAGACTGCAAACCCTACGTATTTCACCGGTATTGCCGCATCGCGATAAGCTTGGAATACGCCTTGCTTTATTCTCGTGCATTGCACAAAATCCCGGCAACGATCATCGATCGGTCAGCGTAAAGGCCGGCAAGGGGAAGTATGTCGATCAAGGCGAGTATCTACCACCTTACCCATTACATGTACGACAAGCCCGTCCGTCTCGGACCGCAGATCATCCGCCTCAAACCGGCCGCCCATTCGCGCACCAAGGTGCTCAGCCATTCGCTGAAGGTGACCCCCTCCAATCACTTCGTGAACCTGCAGCAGGACCCTTACGGCAATTACCTCGCCCGCTTTGTCTTTCCGGACCCCGTCACCGAGTTCAAGATCGAGGTCGATCTCGTCGCCGACATGACGGTCTACAATCCCTTCGACTTCTTCGTCGAAGAGGACGCGATGAAATGGCCGTTCAGCTATCCGCCGGAACTGGTCGAGGACCTGTCGATCTACATGGTGCCGGAGCCGCCGGAACCGGCGCTCGTCGACTACCTCAAGACCTTCGACATGTCCCCGGGTCAGCCGACGGTCGACATGATCGTCGGCATCAACGCCCGCCTGCAGCAGGCGATCGGTTATGTCATCCGTATGGAGCCGGGCGTGCAGACGCCGGAACAGACGCTGACCTCCGCCATGGGGTCCTGCCGCGACACCAGCTGGCTGCTTGTCCAGATCCTGCGGCATCTCGGCCTCGCCACCCGCTTCGTCTCAGGCTACCTCATCCAGCTCACCCCGGACCTGAAGGCGCTCGACGGTCCCTCCGGCACCGAAGTCGATTTCACCGACCTGCATGCCTGGTGCGAAGTCTATCTTCCCGGCGCCGGCTGGGTCGGTCTAGACCCGACTTCCGGGCTTCTGACCGGCGAAAGCCATATCCCGCTGGCCGCCACCCCGCATTTCCGCAACGCCGCGCCGATATCAGGCGGCTATTTCGGAGAGGCTGACACCTCCTTCGCCTTCGACATGAAGGTCAACCGCGTCGCAGAACATCCGCGCATCACCAAACCCTTCTCCGATGAGTCGTGGGATGCGCTGAACGACCTCGGCGAACAGGTAGACCGGGTGCTGAAGGCGCAGGATGTACGCCTGACGATGGGCGGCGAGCCGACTTTCGTGTCGATCGACGATTTCGAATCCGGCGAATGGAACACCGATGCCGTCGGCCCCACCAAACGCGAAAAGGCCGACATCCTGATCCGCAAGCTGCGCGAGCGTTTCGCGCCCGGCGGCTTCATGCATTACGGCCAGGGCAAGTGGTATCCGGGCGAAACCCTGCCGCGCTGGACCTTTTCGCTCTACTGGCGCAAGGACGGCCGGCCGATCTGGACCAATCCCGACCTCGTCGCCGAGGAGGGCCGCGATTACGGCATCGGCGAACAGGATTCCGCCAAACTCCTGACCGGCATCGCAAGCGAACTCGGCATTGCCCCGGACATGGTCGTACCGGCCTATGAGGATCCGGCGGAATGGATCATCAAGGAAGGCAACCTGCCGGACAATGTCGATCCGTCCAATTCCAAGCTCAAGGATCCGGAGGAACGCAACCGCATCGCCCGTGTCTTCGAACGCGGCCTGACCAGTGCCAGCGGTTATGTCCTACCCGTCCAGGCATGGAACGCGCAGGCCACCGGAAGCTCGGCCGCTAAGCGCTGGATCAGCGAGAGGTGGCGCACCCGCCGCGGCAAGATCTTCCTCGTGCCCGGCGACAGCCCGGTCGGTTACCGCCTGCCGCTCGGCACCCTGCCCTATGTTCCACCGTCGCAGTTTCCCTATATCCACGAGGCCGACCCCTCGATCCCCCGCCAGCCGCTGCCCGAGGCGATCATCCCGGCCGGCCGCGCCATGCCTGAATCCTCGTTCAAGGCAGGCGACGCCGCTAATCCCGGCCGCGTCGAGCAAACACTCGGCGAAATCGGCGGCGCGGTGCGTACCGCGATTTCGGTCGAAGCCCGCGACGGCCGGCTCTGCGTCTTCATGCCGCCGGTCGAAAAGATCGAGGACTATCTCGAACTGATCGCCGCTGCCGAAAACGCCGCCACCGCACTCGGCCTTCCCGTCCATATCGAAGGTTATGCGCCGCCGCATGACGAGCGCATCAACGTCATCCGCGTCGCACCGGATCCCGGTGTCATCGAGGTCAACATCCATCCGGCCGCGAGCTGGAAGGAGACGGTGTCGATCACCACCGCGATCTACGAAGAAGCCCGCCAGAGCCGGCTCGGCGCTGACAAGTTCATGATCGACGGCCGCCACACCGGCACCGGCGGCGGCAACCATGTCGTGGTCGGCGGCGCCAACCCGAACGACAGCCCGTTCCTGCGCCGCCCCGACCTGTTGAAGAGCCTGGTGCTCCACTGGCAGCGCCATCCGTCGCTCTCCTACCTGTTCTCCGGCCTGTTCATCGGCCCGACCTCCCAGGCGCCGCGCATCGACGAGGCCCGCCACGATTCGATGTACGAGCTGGAAATCGCGCTTGCCCAGGTGCCGGCGCCCGGACAGGGTGCTCCGCCACTGCCGTGGCTGGTCGACCGCCTGTTCCGCAACCTTCTGACCGATGTCACCGGCAATACCCACCGCTCGGAAATCTGCATCGACAAGCTGTTCTCGCCGGACGGCCCGACCGGACGGCTCGGCCTCGTCGAGTTCCGCGGTTTCGAAATGCCGCCGAATGCCCGCATGTCGCTTGCCCAGCAATTGCTGGTCCGGGCGCTGATCGCGCGCTTCTGGAAGAACCCGCTGCAGGGCCGGGTCGTGCGCTGGGGAACGGCGCTCGCCGACCGCTTCATGCTGCCGCAATATGTCTGGGCCGACTTCATGGACGTCCTCCAGGACCTGCGCGAAAACGGCTTCGACCTGCGTCCTGAATGGTTCGAGGCGCAGCTTGAATTCCGCTTTCCCTTCTTCGGCGAGGTCGAATACGAAGGTTCCAAGCTCGAACTGCGCCAGGCGCTCGAACCCTGGCACGTGATGGGCGAGCAAGGGGCGATCGGTGGCACCGTGCGTTATGTCGATTCGTCGGTGGAACGCCTCCAGGTCCGGCTCGAAACCACTAACCCGGCCCGCTATACCGTCGCCTGCAACGGCCGTGCCGTGCCGCTCAAGGGCACCGGCACGTCCGGCGTCTCGGTTGCCGGCGTCCGCTTCAAGGCCTGGCAGCCGTCCGCCGGCCTGCACCCGGTCCTGCCGGTTAATACGCCGCTCACGTTCGACATATATGATACATGGTCCGGCCGTTCGATCGGCGGCTGTATCTATCACGTTGCCCATCCGGGCGGGCGTAGTTATGACACCTTCCCGGTCAACGGCAACGAGGCGGAAGCGCGCCGGCTCGCCCGGTTCGAACCATGGGGGCATACCGCTGGAAGTTATACGCTTCTGGCCGAAACGCCCTCACCCGAATTCCCGCTGACGCTCGATCTGCGCCGGCCGCAAGGAGTCTGAAACGCCCGATGTCCAAGACGCCGGCAACCGAACGCAAGGCAAAAGAGGGGATCGCGCGCGATCCCCTGCTTGGTTATGCGGCGCTGCCGGGCGTTGCCGACGAGATGCTCGACGCGAACGGCCAGATCCGGCCGGTCTGGCGCAACCTGATCTCGCATCTCGGCCGCATGACCGAGGGCGAGCTGCGTGAGCGTTTCGCCCGCGCCGACCGTTACCTACGCGATGCCGGCGTTTTTTACCGCACCTACGGCGCCCAGGGCAGCGGCGAGCGCAACTGGCCGATCAGCCATGTGCCCGTCCTCATCGACGGCAAGGAATGGGAGACGGTCTGCAAGGGCCTGACCCAGCGCGCCAACCTTCTGGAAGCGTTGATCGCCGATATTTACGGTGAGAACAAGCTGGTGCAGGAGGGTTTCCTGCCGCCGGCGCTGATTGCCGGAAACTCCGAATTCCTGCGCCCGCTGGTCGGCGTCAAGCCGGTTGGGGGCCATTACCTGCATTTCTGCTCCTTCGAGATCGGACGCGGCCCGGACGGCAACTGGTGGGTGCTTGCCGACCGTACCCAGGCGCCGTCAGGCGCTGGCTTCGCGCTGGAAAACCGCGTCGCCACCACCCGCGCCTTCTCCGATATCTATGCCGAGAGCCATGTCCATCGGCTGGCCTCCTTTTTCGGCGCCTTCCGCGATGCGCTGCAGTCTCACAAGCAGCACCCCGACGACCGCATTGCCGTGCTTTCGCCCGGTCCCGCCAACGAGACCTATTTCGAACACGCCTATATTGCCCGCTATCTCGGCTTCATGCTGCTTGAAGGCGAGGACCTGACGGTCGTCAACGACCGCGTCATGGTTCGCACCGTCGCCGGCCTCAAGCCGGTCGGCGTGCTCTGGCGCCGTCTCGATGCGGCTTACGCTGATCCGCTCGAGCTCAACCAGCATTCCCATATCGGCACCCCCGGCATGGTCCAGGCGCTACGGGCCGGCGCGCTGACCTTCGTCAACGCGCTCGGCTCCGGCATTCTCGAAACTCGTGCGCTGCTCGCCTTTGCCCCGACCGTCTGTCGGCGGCTGATCGGCGAGGACCTGATCATGCCCTCGATCGCCACCTGGTGGTGCGGGCAGAAAAAGGAACGCGAGCACGTCGCCAAGAATATCGAGCGGATGGTCATCGGTCCCGCCTATTCGCGGTTGCCCTTCTTCGACGACAATGGCCAGTCGGTGCTCGGCTCGTCGTTGCGCAAGACGGCCAAGGAAACGGTCGGCGAATGGCTTGCGACCGAAGGCGCCAAATTGGTCGGCCAGGAGGTGGTGACGCTTTCCACGACGCCCGTCTATGTCAACGGCAAGCTCACCCCGCGGCCGATGTCGTTGCGCGTCTTCGCCGCCCGCACCGAACACGGCTGGCAGATCATGCCGGGCGGTTTTGCCCGCATCGGCGCCGGCGACGACGTGGCGGCGATCGCCATGCAGTCCGGCGGGGCTGCGGCAGACGTCTGGATCGTCAGCGACAAGCCGGTCGCGAGGGCGACGCTTCTGCCGCCCGAGGAGAGTTTCACCCGCAACATGCCCGGCAGCCTGCCGAGCCGCGCCGCCGACAATCTCTATTGGTTGGGGCGGTATATCGAGCGGGCCGAAGGCGCACTGCGCATCCTGCGCGCCTGGCACCAGCGTTATGCCGAATCCGCCGATCCGAACGCGCCGCTGCTCGCCGACGTCACCCGTTACCTCAAGGGCACCGACATCGAGATGGTGAAGGCGGTGCCTGCAACGCTTTTGCGCAACATCGACAGCGCCATCTATTCGGCGAGCAATATCCGCGACCGCTTCTCGCCGGATGGCTGGCTGGCGCTGACCGATCTTGCCAAGACCGCCCGCCGCTTCCACGACACCGTGCATGCAGGCGACGACGCCTCGCATGCCATGACCATCCTCCTGCGCAAGCTCGCGGGCTTTGCCGGTCTGGTGCATGAAAACATGTACCGTTTCACCGGCTGGCGCTTCCTGTCGATCGGCCGTCATCTCGAACGCGGCATGCACATGACCCGCCTGCTCGGCCACATGTCCGGCCCGGATGCGCCGGACGGCTCACTCGACATGCTGCTCGAAATCGGCGACAGCGTGATGACCCATCGCCGCCGCTACAACGTCGCCACCGCGAGGCTGACGGTCGCCGACCTCCTGGGGCTCGACCCGCTCAATCCGCGCTCGATCCTCTTCCAGCTGAACGAGATCCGCACCGAGGTGGAACAGCTGCCGAACGCCTTCGTCAACGGTCAGATGTCGCCCTTCTACCGCGAGGCGATGCGGCTGCATTCCGGCCTTGCGGTGATGACCCCGGAAGGGATGAGCGAGGATACCTACCGCAAGCTCGAACAGGAGATGGAGAAGCTGTCCGATATTCTCGGCCAGACTTATTTCAGCTGATGCTCTACGATCTCTCGCTTCACATGGGTTATACCTACGACGTGCCGGCCTCGGGCGCCCGCCACGTCATCCGCCTGCTGCCACTGTCGCTGCCCGACCGGCAGCGGCTGATCGCCGGCTCGATCACCGTCGGCCCGAATGCCGAGGAGCGGACCACCTTCATCGATTTCTTCGGCCAGTCGGCGACCTCCGTGCTGCTGCGCGCGCCGCACGAAACGCTCGACATCCGCATGCAGGCCCGGGTCATGGTGGAAGCCACCTCGATGACCGCGGACCTGTCGCCGGAACTGACGACGCTCGCCGACGAGCTGGCGGATTTCTGGTCGGTCGATGCCGCCTCGCCCCATCACCTGACGGGTGCAAGCCCGCGGCTTGCCGAAGAGCCGCTGATCGCCGCCTATGCCCGCGAGATCGCCAGGCCCGGCCAGACGGTGCGCGAGATCGCCCTCGCCGTCTGCGCCCGCATCTACAAGGACTTCACCTACGACGCCAAGGCGACCAATGTCGACACCACGCCGAAAGAGGCCTTCCGGCTGAAGCGCGGCGTCTGCCAGGATTTCACCCATATCATGATCGTCGCGCTCCGCAGCCTCGGCATTCCGGCCGGGTATGTCAGCGGCTTTCTGCGCACCATTCCGCCGCCGGGCAAGGAACGACTCGAAGGCGCCGACGCCATGCACGCCTGGGTGCGGATCTGGTGCGGCGAGACCATGGGTTATATCGAACTCGATCCGACAAACAACATTCCGGCCGGCAGCGACCACATCGTCGTCGGTTACGGCCGCGATTATTCCGACGTCGCCCCGGTCATCGGCATGCTCAAAGGTTACGGAAACCAAAAAGCCGAGCAAGCCGTCGACGTCATTCCACTGAAATCATGAAATCCCGCCCCGTTTTGGCGCTGATTCCTGTGGTCCGCTAAAATTGCAACGAATGGTTTAAACCTTCCTATACCCGCCAGGAATACACCGGAGATGTTCAAATGAATTGAACGGATCTGGGGGCTATGATGAGGCACACGCTTTTTAGGCGGTTGGTGAAGGACCGCGCAGGTAATTTCGGCATCATAACGGCAGCCATGCTTCCTGTGCTGCTGGCTGTAGGCGGTGTCGCGGTCGATCTGACCCACGTGATGGAAGAAAAGAACAAGCTGCAGGCGCTCGCCGACAGCGCCACGCTCGCCGCCGCGGCCGCCATGGCCGACAAGGGCACCATGACGGTTGAGGAGGCTCAGACCCTCGCCAAGAATTTCCTGCTTGGGCCCAAGAAGGCCGACATCCGGAACTCCGGCCTGCCTACCGCTGAGCAGGACGCCGCGATCGCCAAGATCGAGAAAGACACCACAGCCCTTGCGACCATCGCGACGACCTCGAACACTGCGGCCAGTTACGAAGTCAGCATGAAGTCCGCCTATGAGGTGCCGCTGACGGGGCTGACGTCGTTCGTCGGCTTCACCACCATGCGTGTCAGCGTCGACAGCAAGTCTGCGAGCGGCCGCGAAGGCAATGCGCTCTCCATGTATCTGGCGCTCGACGAATCGGGCTCGATGGCCTGGGATACGACGACGGTCGACCCGACCAACCCCACCAAGCAGGAAAGCTACGACTGCTCCACCGGCTGGCAGTACAAGACCTGCACCAGGACCGTGCCGAACTACCTGTCCAAGATGCTGTCGCTGAAGACCGCGGCCGCAGTGATGTTCGCGGAACTCAAGAAGGCCGACCCCGGCAACGAGCTGATCCGCGTCGGCGCCGACAGCTACGACGACAAGACCAAGACTGAGCAGAAAATCGACTGGGGCACAACCGCCGTGTCCACCTATGTCAACAAGCTGCCGGCCGTCCCGGACGGCGGTACCGACGCCAGTGGCGCGATGACCAACGCCGTCAACGCGCTGAAGGCCGCCAATGCCACCGAAAAGACCGCGCACGACAGCAAGAAGAACACCTCTTTCGAGCGTTTCATCGTTTTGATGACGGATGGAGAAATGACCGGCAACAGCTCGAGCTGGAACAAGACGCTGGATACCAAGGTGCGTGGCATCTGCGATCAGGCCAAGACCGACGGCATCAAGATCTACACGATCGCCTTCATGGCCCCGGCCAATGGCAAGAGCCTGCTCGAATACTGCTCAAGCGGCAAGGCCGAATATTATTACGAACCGGACGACATGACGACGCTGGTCGAGAGCTTCGGCGAGATCGCCCGCAAGGCCGCCAAGACGGGTACCCGCCTGACCAACTGAACCTGCCTTCCAGAAAGGCCGCAAAAACGCCCCGCCCTCACCGGCGGGGCGTTTTTCGTTGGTCTTGTCCAGCCGATACACGCAAAGATAAATCGGTCATTGCGCAGTGTCATAACGGTGCATAAACTGTCTCTATACATCATGCCAGATGGACTGAATCGGACGCCCTTCCTCCCGCTCCCCAGAAAGTTGGCGACATATGAACAACACGTCTTCTCCGGTCGAAATTCCTCAGCCGGCCCCCCGCAGCTCTCGCCCCGAAATCATGGCGGAAGAGATCATCGAGCGCCTGACCTACCGTATCGGCAAGGACGCGAAGGTGGCCAAGCCCCACGACTGGCTGACCGCCACCATCTTGGTTGTGCGCGACCGCATCATCGACACCTGGATGGAATCGACCCGCAAGGTCTATCGGACCGGCGGCAAGCGCGTCTATTACCTGTCGCTTGAATTCCTGATCGGCCGCCTGATGCGTGACGCGGTCAGCAACATGGGCCTGATGCAGGAAATCCGCGACGCGCTGTCTTCGCTCGGCGTCGACATCGACGTGATTGCGGTTCTGGAACCGGATGCCGCACTTGGCAACGGCGGCCTCGGCCGGCTTGCTGCCTGTTTCATGGAGAGCATGGCGACCGTCGACATTCCGGCCTATGGCTACGGCATCCGCTACGTCCACGGCCTGTTCCGCCAGCAGATGGCTGATGGCTGGCAGGTCGAGCTTCCGGAAAGCTGGCTCGCCCACGGCAACCCCTGGGAATTCGAACGCCGCGAAAGCTCCTACGAGATCGGCTACGGCGGCACGGTCGAGACGGTCGGCGGTTACGACGAGACGCCGCGTTACGTCTGGAAGCCGGCCGAACGCGTCATCGCCATGGCCTATGACACGCCGGCCGTCGGCTGGCGCGGAAAACGCGTCAACACGCTGCGCCTCTGGTCGGCCCAGCCGATCGACCCGATTCTGCTAGATGCCTTCAACGCCGGCGACCACATCGGCGCCCTGCGCGAAAGCAACAAGGCCGAAAGCCTGACCCGAGTCCTCTACCCGGCAGATGCCAACCCGGCCGGCCAGGAACTGCGCCTGCGCCAGGAGTTCTTCTTCTCGTCGGCCTCGCTTCAGGACATCCTGCGCCGCCACCTGCAGCAATATCCGGATTTCACCAATCTGCACGAGAAGGTCGCGATCCAGCTCAACGACACCCACCCGGCCGTGTCGATCGCCGAGCTGATGCGCCTCCTGACCGACATCCACGGCATGGATTTCGAGCAGGCCTGGTCTGTCACCCGCCAGACCTTCTCCTACACCAACCACACGCTCTTGCCGGAAGCGCTGGAAACCTGGCCGGTGCCGCTGTTCGAACGCCTTCTGCCGCGCCACATGCAGATCGTCTATGCGATCAACGCCCTGATCCTGATCGAGGCGCGCAAGCAGAAGAGCTTCTCCGATACCCAGATCCGCTCGATCTCGCTGATCGACGAAAGCGGCGACCGTCGCGTCCGCATGGGCAACCTTGCCTTTGTCGGCTCCCATTCGGTCAATGGCGTCTCGGCCTTGCACACCGACCTGATGAAGGTCACGGTGTTCGCCGACCTGCACACGATGTATCCGGCCCGCATCAACAACAAGACCAACGGCATCACCCCGCGCCGCTGGCTGATGCAATGCAACCAGGGTCTCACCTCGCTCATTCAGGAAGCCATCGGCGACGAGTTCCTAGACAATACCGATGCCTTGAAGGGGCTCAATGCCCATGCCGACGACAAGGCGTTCCAGGAGAAGTTCGCCGCCGTGAAGCGGGCCAACAAGGTGCAGCTCGCCAATCTCGTCGGCAGCCGCATGGGCATCCGCATCGATCCGTCGGCAATGTTCGATATCCAGATCAAGCGCATCCACGAATACAAGCGCCAGCTTTTGAACATCATCGAAGCCGTCGCCCTTTACGATCAGATCCGCTCGCATCCCGAACTGGACTGGGTCCCGCGCGTAAAACTGTTCGCCGGCAAGGCGGCGCCGAGCTATCACAACGCCAAGCTGATCATCAAGCTCGCCAACGACGTGGCTCGCACCATCAATAACGACCCGGCCGTTCGCGGCCTGCTGAAGGTCGTTTTCGTGCCGAACTACAACGTCTCGCTCGCCGAGATCATCGTTCCGGCCGCCGATCTTTCCGAACAGATCTCCACCGCCGGCATGGAAGCATCCGGCACCGGCAACATGAAGTTCGCTCTGAACGGCGCACTGACCATCGGCACGCTCGACGGCGCCAATGTCGAGATGCGCGACCATGTCGGCGAGGAAAACATTGTCATCTTCGGCATGACTGCCGACGAAGTCGCCAAGGTCCGCGAAGAAGGCCACCAGCCCCGCGCCATCATCGAGAAGTCGCGTGAACTGGCCCAGGCGCTCAACGCGATCGCGACCGGTGTCTTTTCGCCGGACGACCGCTCCCGCTTCACCGGCCTGATCGACGGCATCTACAATCATGACTGGTTCATGGTCGCCGCAGATTTCGACGCCTACGCGGAAGCCCAGCGTAACGTTGACCAAATCTGGTCCAACCCTAAATCCTGGTATTCGAAGACAATTCGCAATACCGCCCGGATGGGATGGTTCTCCTCGGACAGAACTATTCGTCAGTATGCGTCGGAAATCTGGAGAGCCTGATGAAAAAATCGCCGCGCGTCGATGACGGGAGAGCCCCAGGCGAGATTCCGTTATCCGAGATCGAGGCGATTTTGGAAGGCAGGCATACCAATCCCTTTGCCGTCCTCGGGCTCCACAAGCTCGGGGATGGTTTCAGGGTCCGCTGTTTCGTGCCCGGAGCGGAAGCGGTCACCGCCCTTTCGCTGAACGGCGCCGAACTCGGGGAACTGAAGCGCCGCCACGACGCCGGATATTTCGAAGGCGTCGTCAACGCCACCCATCTCCAGCCGATCCGTTACCGCGCCCGCCGCGGTGATGACGAATGGGCGGTGACGGACCCCTACACGTTCGGCCCGGTGCTCGGCCCAATGGACGACTATTTCGTCCGCGAAGGCTCGCATCTGCGCCTGTTCGACAAGATGGGCGCCCATGCCCTGAAACACGAGGGCGTCGAAGGTTTCCACTTCGCCGTCTGGGCGCCGAACGCCAAGCGCGTTTCCGTCGTCGGCGACTTCAACGGCTGGGACGGCCGCCGACACGTGATGCGGCTGCGCGTCGATACCGGCATCTGGGAAATCTTCGCCCCCGACGTACGGGCCGGCTCTGCCTACAAGTTCGAGATCGTCGGCAAGAACGGCAAGCTCCTGCCGCTGAAGGCCGATCCCTATGCCCGGCGTGCCGAACTGCGGCCCAACACCGCCTCGGTCACTGCACCCGAACTCTCCCAGAAATGGGATGATGCCGCCCACCGGGAATTCTGGGAAAAAGCGAACCACCGCCGCCAGCCGATCTCGATCTACGAAGTGCATGCCGGCTCCTGGCGCAAAAAGCCGGACGGCTCCTTCCTCTCCTGGGACGATCTCGCTTCGGAACTGATCCCCTATTGCACCGACATGGGCTTCACCCATATCGAATTCCTGCCGATCACCGAACATCCTTTCGACCCGTCCTGGGGTTACCAGACGACCGGGCTTTTCGCCCCGACCGCCCGCTTCGGCGAGCCGGAAGGGTTTGCCCGCTTCGTCAACGGCTGCCACAAGGTCGGTCTCGGCGTCATCCTCGACTGGGTGCCGGCGCATTTCCCGACCGATGCCCACGGCCTGCGTTTCTTCGACGGCACGGCGCTCTACGAACATGCCGATCCGCGCCAGGGCTTCCACCCGGACTGGAATACGGCGATCTACAATTTCGGCCGCAACGAAGTCCTCTCCTACCTCGTCAACAACGCGCTCTACTGGTCGGAAAAATTCCATCTCGACGGCCTGCGCGTCGATGCCGTCGCCTCCATGCTCTATCTCGACTATTCGCGCAAAGAGGGCGAGTGGGTACCGAACGAATATGGCGGACGCGAAAACCTCGAAGCGGTGCGCTTCCTGCAGAAGATGAACTCGCTTTCCTATGGCGCCCATCCGGGCGTGATGACGATCGCCGAGGAGAGCACGTCCTGGCCGAAGGTCTCGCAGCCCGTTCACGAGGGTGGCCTCGGTTTCGGCTTCAAGTGGAACATGGGTTTCATGCACGACACGCTGAGCTACCTGCAGCGTGAACCGATCCACCGCAAACACCATCACCACGAACTCACCTTCGGCCTCCTCTACGCCTACTCGGAGAATTTCGTCCTGCCGCTGTCCCACGACGAAGTGGTGCACGGCAAAGGTTCGCTGATCGCCAAGATGGCCGGCGACGACTGGCAGAAATTCGCAAACCTGCGGGCCTATTACGGCTTCATGTGGGGTTATCCCGGCAAGAAGCTGCTGTTCATGGGCCAGGAATTCGCCCAATGGAGCGAATGGAGCGAAGCCCGCTCGCTCGACTGGAACCTGCTCCAGTACCATCCGCACGAGGGCATGCGCCGCTTGGTGCGCGATCTCAATTTCTGCTACCGCTCGAAACCCGCACTGCATGCCCGCGACTGCGAGGGCGAAGGTTTTCAGTGGCTGATCGCCGACGACGCGGAAAATTCCGTCTATGCCTGGCTGCGTATGTCGCCGGGAGAAAAGCCCGTGGCGGTGATCAGCAGTTTCACCCCCGTCTATCGTGAGAATTTCCGTATCCCCTTGCCAATCGAAGGCAGATGGCGGGAAATATTGAATACCGACGCCGAGATCTACGGCGGCAGCGGCAAAGGCAATGGCGGTCGCGTTCACGCTGTGAACGCGGGAGGAACCATCCAGGCCGAAGTCACGCTACCGCCGCTGGCGACGATCATGCTCGAACTGGAACAAGCATAAGGGACCTTGGGAGGGAACGATGAACGAGAAAAGAATTCAGCCTCTATCGCGCGATGCCATGGCCTATGTGCTTGCCGGCGGTCGCGGCAGCCGATTGAAGGAACTCACCGACCGCCGCGCCAAGCCGGCGGTCTATTTCGGCGGCAAGGCGCGCATCATCGATTTCGCACTGTCGAACGCACTGAATTCCGGCATCCGCCGCATCGGTGTGGCGACGCAATACAAGGCGCATTCGCTGATCCGCCACATGCAGCGCGGCTGGAACTTCTTCCGGCCCGAACGCAACGAGAGCTTCGACATCCTCCCCGCCTCCCAGCGCGTCTCCGAGACGCAATGGTACGAAGGCACCGCCGACGCTGTCTTCCAGAACATCGACATCATCGAGGCCTACGCGCCTGAATACATGGTCATCCTCGCCGGCGACCACGTCTACAAGATGGACTACGAATACATGCTCCAGCAGCATGTGGACAGCGGCGCCCAGGTCACCGTCGGCTGCCTGGAAGTGCCGCGCATGGAAGCCACCGGCTTCGGCGTCATGCATGTCAACGAGAAGGACGAGATCATCGCCTTCGTCGAGAAGCCCGCCGATCCGCCCGGCATTCCCGGCAATCCCGGTTTCGCGCTCGCCTCGATGGGCATCTACGTCTTCCACACCAAGTTCCTGATGGACGTGCTGAAGCGCGACGCCGAAACGCCCGGCTCCAGCCGCGACTTCGGCAAGGACATCATTCCCTATATTGTCGAGCACGGCAAAGCGGTCGCCCATCGGTTCGCCGATAGCTGCGTTCGGTCCGATTTCGAGCGCGAACCCTACTGGCGCGACGCAGGCACGGTCGACGCCTACTGGCAGGCCAATATCGACCTGACGGAAATCGTTCCCGGGCTTGATATCTATGACAAGTCCTGGCCGATCTGGACCTATGCGGAAATCACCCCGCCGGCGAAATTCGTCCATGACGACGAAAACCGCCGCGGCTCGGCGACCTCGTCGGTCGTTTCAGGCGACTGCATCATTTCCGGTTCGTCGCTCAATCGCAGCCTGCTGTTCACCGGGGTACGCGCCAATTCCTATTCACGCCTCGAGGGCGCGGTCGTGCTGCCGAACGTCCGGATCGGAAGACGCGCGCAGCTTCGCAATGTCGTCATCGATCACGGTGTAACCATTCCGGAGGGCCTGGTGGTCGGCGAGGATCCCGAAATCGATGCGAAGCGTTTCCGGCGCACCGAAAACGGCATCTGCCTGATCACCCAGACGATGATCGACAAACTGGACCTGTAACGCGTTATGGAAGTGCTTTCGGTTGCGTCCGAAGTCTATCCGCTGGTCAAGACCGGCGGACTTGCCGATGTGGCCGGGGCGTTGCCGCTGGCGCTGAAGGGCCATGGCGTTTCGGTCAAGACGCTGATGCCCGGTTATCCGGCGGTGATGCGGGCCGTCAAGGGCGCCAAGCTCCGCCTGAGTTTCGAAAACCTGCTCGGCGCCAGGGCCGACCTGCTCGAAGTCGAGCATCAGGGGCTCGATCTCCTGATCCTCGATTCGCCAGTCTTCTTCGACCGCCCGGGCGGCCCTTATGCCGATGCGACCGGCAAGGATCATTTCGACAACTGGCGTCGTTTCGCAGCCCTTTCCAAGGCCGGTGCGATGATCGCCCAGGGCGCCATGGCGGACGGCGATGGCGGCTGGCGGCCTGATATCGTCCACGTCCACGACTGGCAGGCGGCGATGGTGCCGGCCTATATGCGTTATTCCGACGAGCCCGAAGTGCCGACGCTCACCACCATCCACAACATCGCCTTCCAGGGCCAGTACGGCGCCGACATCTTCCCCTATCTCGATCTGCCGGCGCACGCCTTTAGCATCGAAGGCGTCGAATATTTCGGCGGCGTCGGTTTCCTGAAAGCCGGGCTGCAGACGAGCTGGGCAATCTCGACCGTCAGCCCTTCTTATGCCGAGGAAATCCTCACCCCCGAATTCGGCATGGGTCTCGAAGGCCTGCTGACGATCCGCCAGGGCGATCTGCACGGCATCGTCAACGGCATCGACGCCGAGATCTGGGACCCGGCGACCGATCCCGCCGTGAAAACCCACTACAACGCCACCACGCTGAAGACCCGCGCCGAGAACAAGCGGGCGGTCACTGAGCGCTTCGGTCTCGACCGGGAGGCCGGACCGCTCTTCTGCGTCATCTCGCGGCTCACCTGGCAGAAGGGCATGGACCTGCTGGCCGAAACGCTCGACGACCTCGTCGCGATGGGCGGCCGGCTGGCGGTGCTCGGCTCCGGCGACCGGGCGCTCGAAAACGCCTTCCATGCCGCAGCCAAACGCCACCCCGGCAAGGTCGCCGTCCTCTCCATCTATGACGAGCCGCTCTCCCACCTGATGCAGGCGGGCTGCGATGCGATCGTCATCCCCTCGCGCTTCGAGCCCTGCGGCCTCACCCAACTCTACGGCCTCAGATACGGCTGCATTCCGGTCGTAGCCCGCACCGGCGGTTTGAACGACACCGTCATCGACGCAAGCCATGCCGCGATCGCCGCCAAGGCCGCCACCGGCATCTCCTTCAGCCCGGTCACCACCGACAACCTGCGCCGGGCGCTTCGCCGCACCGTTGGCCTCTACCATCAGCCCAAGGTCTGGACGGGGATGCAGAAGCAGGGCATGAAATCCGATGTATCCTGGGAAAGGAGCGCCGGACTTTATGCCGGCCTCTATTCCAGCCTCATTGCCAAAAAAGGTTCCTGACCATGATCAAGACCGTCACCACCACTCCCTATCAGGATCAGAAGCCGGGCACGTCCGGCCTGCGCAAGAAGGTCCCGGTCTTCGCGCAAGTGAACTATGCGGAGAACTTCATCCAGTCGATCTTCGACAGCCTCGAAGGCTTCGAGGGCCAGACGCTGGTGATCGGCGGCGACGGCCGCTACTACAACCGCGAGGTCATCCAGAAGGCGATCAAGATGGCCGCGGCCGCCGGCTTCGGCAAGGTCATGGTCGGCCAGGGCGGCATCCTCTCGACGCCCGCCGCCTCCAACATCATCCGCAAGTACAAGGCTTTCGGCGGCATCATCCTCTCGGCCAGCCATAATCCAGGCGGTCCGACCGAGGATTTCGGCATCAAGTACAACATCGGCAATGGCGGCCCGGCCCCGGAAAAGATCACCGACGCGATCTTCGCCCGCTCCAAGGTCATCGACACCTATAAGATCGCCGATGTCGTCGATCTCGATCTTGACGCGATCGGCTCCTTCGACGTCGCCGGCATGGCGGTCGAGGTGATCGACCCGGTAGCCGACTATGCCGAGCTGATGGAGCAGCTATTCGACTTCCCGTCGATCCGGGCGCTGATCGCCAGCGGCGTCAATGTCGTTATCGACTCGATGGGCGCCGTCACTGGCCCCTATGCGCGGCAGATCCTCGAAAACCGCCTCGGCGCCCCGGAAGGCTCGGTCCGCAACGCCGTGCCCCTGCCGGATTTCGGCGGCCACCACCCGGACCCGAACCTCGTCCACGCCAAGGAACTCTATGACGACGTCATGAGCCCCGACGGGCCGCATTTCGGCGCCGCGTCGGACGGCGACGGCGACCGCAACATGATCGTCGGCAAGGGCATGTTCGTCACCCCTTCCGACAGTCTCGCGATCATCGCCGCCAACGCCACCGTGGCGCCGGGCTATGCCCGCGGCATCGCCGGCATAGCCCGCTCGATGCCGACAAGTGCTGCCGCCGACCGCGTCGCCGAAAAGCTCGGCATCGGCATGTACGAGACCCCGACCGGCTGGAAGTTCTTCGGCAACCTGCTCGACGCCGGCAAGGCGACCGTCTGCGGCGAGGAAAGTTTTGGCACCGGCTCGGACCATGTGCGCGAAAAGGACGGCCTCTGGGCGGTGCTCTTCTGGCTGAACATCATGGCCGCCCGCAACGAAAGCGTCGAAGAGATCGTCAGGAAGCACTGGGCCGAATACGGCCGCAACTACTATTCCCGCCACGATTACGAAGAGGTCGATTCGGAAGCCGCCAACCTGCTGATCACCGCTCTGCGCGACAAGCTGGCGACCCTCCCCGGCCAGTCGTTCGGTGCGCTGAAGGTCGCAACGGCCGACGACTTCGCCTATCACGATCCAATCGACGGTTCTGTCTCCAAGAACCAGGGCATCCGCATCCTCTTCGAAGGCGGCTCCCGCGTCGTCTTCCGCCTCTCCGGCACCGGCACCTCGGGCGCCACGATCCGCGTCTATGTCGAGCGCTACGAGCCGGACGCGTCGCGCCATGCGATCGACACCCAGGAAGCGCTCGCCGACCTCATCGCCGTCGCTGACCAGATCTCCGATCTGCGCAAGAGGACAGGCCGCGACAAGCCGACCGTGATTACCTGACCCTATGGCAAAAACGGCGATCCAGGGCGGCGTGACTTTAACGGCAGACGGCGCTGACTTCGCCGTCTGGTCACACCATGCCGAGCGGATCGAGCTCTGCCTTTTCGACGCCGAGGGAAAGAAGGAAATCGCCCGCCACCGGCTGGTGCGTGGCCGCGACGATATCCATCGCATCTCGGTGCCGGCGCTCGGTGCCGGCGCCCGCTATGGCTACCGTGCCTGGGGTGCCTACGATCCCGATAACGGCTCCTGGTTCGACTCCTCGAAACTGCTGGTCGACCCTTATGCCCGCGAACTGGACCGCCCCTTCCGGCACGACGCCCGGCTCACGATGTTCGGCGTCGACACCGCCGATCTGGTTCCGAGGGCGATCGTCACCCGCGACCCGCTCGCCAAGATCGGCCGGCCGATCCTGCCGTCCGGCGGCTTCGTCTACGAGGTCGCGGTCAAACCCTTCACCATGCTCCACCCGGCAATCCCGGAAAAACAGCGCGGCACGGTCGCAGCGCTTGCCCATCCCTCGATCGTCGCGCATCTGAAGAAGATCGGCGTCGATGCAATCGAGCTGATGCCGATCACCGCCTGGATCGACGAACGCCACCTGCCCCCGCTCGGCCTCACCAACGGCTGGGGCTACAACCCGATCGCCTTCATGGCACTCGACCCGCGCCTCTGCCCCGGCGGCATCAAGGAACTGCGCGAGACGGTCGCGACGCTGCACCAGGCCGGCATCGGCACCATCCTCGACCTCGTCTTCAACCATACCGGCGAAAGCGACCGTTTTGGCGCAACGCTCTCCATGCGCGGCCTCGACAACCGCTCCTATTACCGCCATGTCCATGGCGAGCCCGGCCATCTGGTCAACGATACCGGCACCGGCAACACGGTCGCCTGCGACCACCCTTACGTCCGCCGCCTGATCATCGATACGCTCCGCCATTTCGTCGTGCATGCCGGCATAGACGGTTTCCGCTTCGACCTTGCCCCCGTCCTCGGCCGCACGGAAAGCGGTTTCGATGCCAAGGGCGAGACCCTGAAGGCGATGATCTCCGACGAGGCGCTAAAGGACCGCATCCTCATCGCCGAGCCCTGGGATATCGGGGCCGGCGGCTACCAGCTCGGCAATTTTCCGGAACCCTTCCTGGAGTGGAACGACCGCGCCCGCGACGACATGCGCCGCTACTGGCGCGGCGACCAGTGGACGACCGGCGCGCTCGCGACGCGACTTTCGGGGTCATCGGATGTTTTCGAAAGCTCCGGCCGCAGCCGCACCGTCAACTTCCTCGCCGCCCATGACGGCTTCACCCTGATGGATCTTGTCTCCAACGAGCACAAACACAACGAGGCGAACGGCGAACAGAACCGCGACGGCCACGGCGAGAATTTCTCCTGGAACAACGGCGTTGAAGGCGAGACCGACGATGTGACCATCCTCGAAAACCGCCGCCGCGATGTCGCGGCCTTGCTCTCCACCCTGTTTGCCAGCCGCGGCACCGTCATGCTGACCATGGGCGACGAAGCCGGACGCAGCCAGCGCGGCAACAACAATGCCTATTGCCAGGACAATGCCATCACCTGGTTCGACTGGAGCAAGATCGACAAGGCGCTGATCGAACACACCGCCATGCTCGCCGCGCTTCGAAAACGCTTCGCGGTCTTTTCGGAAACCTCCTTCTTTGCCGGCAACGGCGATGTCGAATGGCTGTCCGCCTCGGGCAAGCCCATGGAGGTTGGCGACTGGGAAAATCCCGGCAACCCGGTGCTCGGCATGGTGCTGAAGACGCTCGACCGGCAGACCGACAAAGACACCCGCATCGCCATCCTCTTCAACCGCGGCCACGAGCCGGCAAGCTTCGCGCTTCCCGGCTGGGGTTGGAAACATTTCGCCTCCGGCGAGCTGTGGAACCAAGTGCTTTCCGCCCGTTCCGTGCGTTTCTGCATCGAGGAATGACGCGCTGCAAAAATCACTCGCCAACCAGGGCAAACCCTGTAAAGTCCGACAGCTATTGAGCATTTTTGGGGAAGTGCAAGGCGGCGTTTCGTCCGGGATTGTCAACGTCCAGAAGAAATCAGAGAGGTCGCATGCGTGAAATTTCGCTAACCGAAGTCGAAGGTTTGGTTGGCACGGAAGTCGGGGTATCCGAATGGATCACGGTGGATCAGCCGATGATCGACCTTTTTGCAAACGCCACCCACGATCACCAGTTCATCCATGTCGATCCGGAGCGCGCGGCGGTCGAAAGCCCCTTCGGCGGCACCATCGCCCACGGCTTCCTGACGCTATCGCTGCTGTCCGCCATGAACTTCGACTGCGTGCCGAGGATCCGCGAACAGACGATGGGCATTAATTACGGTTTCGACCGCATCCGCTTCATGTCGCCGGTCAAAAGCGGCAGCCGCATTCGCGGCCATTTCACACTGGCCGAAACCCGCTTCCGCGGTGCCGGCATGCTGATGACCACCTACGACGTCTCGGTCGAGATCGAGAACGAAAGGAAACTGGCGCTCACGGCCATCTGGATCACCATCATCCAGTTCGACCCGAAGGACCGGCCGGAAGGAGTGTGAGCGCGATGGCATCCGAAGACGAAATCAGGCAAGCGTTCCGGGAACAGATCGTCGGAGGCCAGCTCCTCGGGTCACCCTTTACCGCCCGCCTCGGCAGGCTGATGCTGGACCATCTCGACCGTTCGACGGAAGTGGGTCGGCGAATCTTAAGCTGGGAAGGCGACCCCGGCACCCGGGGCGATCTTGTGCCCACCCGCCTCGCCGGCGCCCTGCATGCGCTGATCATCGACGGCAAGGACGATCGCCTGAAAGCAGCCTACCCGCCGAACGACGTGAGCGACGGCACGCTTTGGACGGCGATTGCCGGTGCCTTCGAAACCCACGAAGCCTTCATTCTCGAACGGATGAGTTTTGCTCCGCAAACCAACGAGGTGCGCCGGTCGAGCGGCTTACTGGCCGGCTTCCTCACCGTCGCCGACCTGTTCCGCAGGCCGTTGATCCTGTCGGAATTCGGTGCCAGCATGGGCCTCAATCTCAGTTGGGACCGATATCACCACGATCTCGGCGGCTTGCTCTGGGGCGATCCGTCATCGCCGGTCCGGCTGAAGCCCGACTGGCAAGGCCCGTCCCCACCTGACGTCGAGATCACCATTATCGATCGCGCCGGCTGCGACCTCAACCCTCTCGATCCCAACTCGCCTGAAGACTGCCTGCGGCTGCTGTCCTACATCTGGGCCGACCAGACGGACCGGGTGGAACGTACCCGCGCGGCGCTGCAGATCGCCAGAGAACATCCGGCGCTCGTCGAAAAGGGCGATGCGCTCGCCTGGCTGCGCGACAAGCGCCTGAAGGTGCTCGTGCCCGGCACGGTCCATGTCGTCTACCATTCGATCGCCTGGCAATATTTGCCGCCGGAAGCCCGCTCGGCAGGCGAGGCGATCATCGCCGAAGCCGGCAGCCGAGCGACGGAAGCAGCCCCACTCGCCCGCCTGCAGATGGAAATGGACGACGATCCGAACAGCGCAGCACTCAGCCTGCAGATCTGGCCGACCGGCGAGACCCGGGAGCTCGCCCGCATCGATCCCCACGGCCGCTGGGTGAAGTGGAAGGGCTGGCAAGCCTAGAACCCGCGCGCGAACTGTTGATCGCCAATCCCGAAACTTGATGTTAGCCTGTCCTTCGGGTGCTAATGGTTCCGGGGGGATACTGATGTTTCCGCTGTCGCATATGATGAAATCCTTCATTCGCCGCGGCCGATTGACGGTCATCGATGCAGAGGGTAACCGCCATGTATTCGCGGGTACGCCCGGCCCGTCGGTCACCATGCGCCTCACCGACAAACGGCTCTACCGGACCCTGGTGTTCAATCCGGAATTGGCGGCCGGCGAAGCCTATATGGACGGTACGATGCGGTTCGAGGAGGGCTCGACGCTGCGCGATTTCCTGACGCTGTTTTCGGTCAACCGGCTGTCGCTCGGCTCCTATCCGCTCCAGAAGGTTCTGCGCAGCATCAAGATGCGCTTCCGCAAGCGGCAGCAATCCAACCGCAAGGGCCAGGCGCAGCAGAACGTCGCGCACCATTACGATCTCGGCAACGACTTCTACAAACTCTTCCTCGACGCCAACATGCTCTATTCCTGCGCCTATTTCCGCGAGCCGTCCGAGACGCTGGAACAGGCACAGCGTAACAAGCTGCGGCTGCTGGCAGCCAAGCTCGGCCTCAAGCCGGGCATGAAGGTACTCGATATCGGCTGCGGCTGGGGCGACCTCGCGCTCTACCTCGCGAGGCTCGAAGACGTCGAAGTCCTCGGTGTCACCTTGTCGAAGGAACAGCAGGCGCTCGCCTCCTCACGGGCGCAGGCGGCCGGGCTCGACAACCGTGTCCGCTTCGAGCTCAAGGATTATCGCGACGTGACGGAAACATTCGACCGCATCGTTTCGGTCGGCATGTTCGAACATGTCGGCGTGCATCACTACGACGAGTTCTTCGCCAAGCTGAACAGCCTGATGCCGGACGACGGCCTCGTGGTGCTGCATTCGATCGGCCATATGAGCCCGCCCGGCATGGCGAGCCCCTGGCTGCGCAAATACATTTTCCCGGGCGCCTACTCGCCGGCCCTGTCGGAGGTCTTCGAGGTGGTCGAGCGCAACAGCCTGTGGGTGACCGATCTTGAATTTCTGCGCATGCATTATGCCACCACGCTTGCCCATTGGTCGGAACGGTTCGAAAAGAACCGTGATGCGGTCATTGCTCTTTACGACGAGCGTTTCGCCCGCATGTGGGAATTCTACCTGATCAGCGCCGAGATGATGTTCCGCACCGGCAGCCAGTTGGTCTTCCATATGCAGCTGTCCCGCTCGCGCGATGCGGCACCAATCGTGCGCGACTATATCACCGATCAGCAGCGCGCCTATATTGAGCGGGAAGCAGGCTTAAACCTTTCGCTGTGAGAGGCTCGGTCGACAGTCGGCCCAGCCCGGTGAGTGATGCCCGCTACCTAAGCGGCCATTTCCATCAGCACGAAACCGATGAGCGGCGGCAATGCCGCACCGATCGCGATCTGGGCGGTGCGCGTCGGCGTCAGGCCGACGGCCGAGCCGGAAATGCCGGCGGCGATCAGGCCGGCCATCGGGATCGACAGGTTCCGGTCGACACCCGGTGCGGAGGAGGCGATCACGCCAGCGACGGACGCGCAGGCGCCGATCAGCGCGCCTTTCCAGATCTCGATACCCGCAAGCTTCGCGGCAATCGCCCCGCCGATCACCGCCGCGACGACCGCAATCGCCATCAGTCCGAATTGTTCCATGATGTCCTCCCCCTTGTGGGGAGAGAGTGCGGTTCTGCGAGAGCAAGTCAAGCCAGGCGATTGTCCTAGAGCCTTTCAGGGTTAAATTGAAGCGTTCTGCCGGAGCAGGTTTTCGTCAGGGCAGAGGCGATTGGCGAAGGGCATACCCCGATGTACGTCCGAGCCGATCGCCTCTGATCCTGGCGGAAAGATGCCCGGCCCTTCGGGTTGGCTGAAATGGGCCGCCTGATCGACCGGCCGGCTTGGCCGTAGAGCATGGCTACGACGCGCGCCGGCCGGTCGATCATCCGACTCCGTTTGAGCCAACAGAACGATTCAATTTAACCCTGAAAGGCTCTAGACGGCCGCGTCCTGTGCGCCTTCCGCCAGCAGGCCGAAGGCGTAGTCTGAGAACGACCGCCATACCTCCATCCGGAACGCTTCGTCACCGGTTCGCAGAAGTACGATTTCCACCTTGCCGAAAACGGTCCGCGAGCAGGCGCCAACCGGGAAGACCTTCAGCGACAGGTCCTGCGGGCAGCCGGCATTGATCGCCGCTGCGGCCCCCGGCCCCGACACCAGGATCGCCGTATTCCGGTGGGATACATCCGTTGCCGAATGCAGAGCGCCGGAATTCTTCGCAGCCTGCATCAGTCCGCCGTTCTCTTCCGCGATCACCAGCCATTCGTCCGGCCCGAGCCACAGCGCCGAACGAGCGTTGGCGGAAGCCGATGTTTTCGGCCTGACCGGCAAATCGACGCCGAGCGCCGAGGAGAGTGCTGCGACATCCTCGGCCCTGGCGCGCAGCGAAATGCGCTCGGCGGGTGGCGCCGCTTCGAGGCGGACGGTCGACGAACCGCCGTGGAAACCGGAAAGAGGCGAAGTGCGGTTTACCAGATCAGCCCCATAATCAGCCATGGATGCGGCCTCCATCCTTGTCGAAGAATACCATGTCGGTCACTTCCACCTCGATCGTCCTGTCTTTGAGCGGCACATAGAGCGTCTCGCCGATCCGCGCCCTTCCGCCGGCAACCAGCGCCAGCGCGATCGAGCGGCCGCAATTCTCCGACCAGTAGGCGGAGGTCACATGGCCGAGCATGGTCATCGGCTTGGCCTGGTTCGGGTCGGCGACGATCTGGCCGCCCTCCTCCAGCACCAGTGCCGGGTCCTTCGTCAGTAGTCCGACGAGCTGCTTGCGGCCCTCGCGCACCAGGTCCGGGCGCTTCAGCCCGCGAATGCCGACGAAATCGGGCTTCTTGGAGGAGACAGCCCAGCCGAGACCCGCATCGTACGGTGTCACCGTGCCGTCCGTATCCTGGCCGACGATGATATAGCCCTTTTCGGCGCGCAGCACGTGCATGGTCTCGGTGCCGTAGAGGCAGGCACCCATCGGCTCAGCCCGCTCCCAGATTGCCTTCCAGACGGCCGGACCGTAGTCGGCGGGCACGTTGATTTCGTAACCGAGTTCGCCGGTGAACGAGACGCGGAAGAGCCGCGCCGGCACGCCCATCACGCTGCATTCCGCCACGCTCATATGCGGAAAGGCCTCGTTGGAAATATCGACGCCCTCGACGAACGGCTGGATGATCTCGCGTGCCTTCGGCCCCTGCACGGCGATGACCGCCCATTGCTCGGTGGTCGAGGTGAGCCAGACCCTGAGATGCGGGAACTCCGTCTGCAGATAGTCTTCCATGTGGTGCAGAACACGCGGCGCCCCGCCGGTCGTGGTCGTCACATGGAAGCGGTCCTCGGCAAGCCGGCCGACGACGCCGTCGTCATAAACGAAACCGTCCTCGCGGGTCATGATCCCGTAGCGGCTCTTGCCAGGCTTCAGGCTGCCCCAGGCATTCGTATAGATGAGGTTGAGGAACTGCGCCGCATCGGGACCCACCACCTCGATCTTGCCGAGCGTCGAACCGTTGAACACACCCGCCACTTCGCGCACCGTCCGGCATTCGCGGTTGACGGCGGCCAGCATGTCCTCGCCGCGCTTCGGGTAATACCAGGCGCGCTTCCAGTTGCCGACATCCTCGAACTCTGCACCTTCGCCCGCTTCGAGCGCGTGCATTGGCGTCTTGCGCGCCGGATCGAACAGTTCCCCGCGCGAATGCCCCACCAGCGTGCCGTAGGTCACCGGCGTGTAGGGCGCACGGAACGTGGTCAGCCCCACCTGCGGGATCGGCCGGTCGAGCATTTCGGCGGCGATGGCGAGGCCGTGCATGTTGGAAAGCTTGCCCTGGTCGGAGGCCATGCCGTTGGTGGTGAACCGCTTGATATGCTCGATCGAATGCATGCCCTCGCGCACCGCAAGGCGGATGTCCTTGGCGGTCACGTCGTGCTGGAAATCGACGAAGGCCTTCACCGTTGTATCCGGCCCGGCTCCCTCCGCAGCCCCGATCATGCCGCCGGTCCATTCGAACCGGTTCTCGCCAGAAAGCGCGAACGAACCGCCGCCCGCCGCAATCGCCTCGTCGATCAGTTCGGCCAAATCATCCGTGCCATTACAGCCGCCGACGGAAACGCAATCCTGCGCATAGATATTCGGCAGGAAACGCTGGTTGACGTCGTCGAACCGGAGTTTTCCGCGCGACTGCGAAAACAGATGCACCGAAGGCGTCCAACCGGCCGAGACGATCAGGGCGTCGACAGCAATCTTGCGGGCATCGCCGCCGCCGTTGCGCGCCACGGTCATCGAGGAAATCCGCAGCCGGCCGCCGGTATCGGTCACCGAGTGGCCGCTCAGCACGGAGATGCCGAGCCCGCGGGCTTCCGCCAGCAGCGCCTCACCGGGATCGGCGCGGCAATCGACGATCGCCGCGATCGAGACGCCCGCCCGCTTCAGGTCGAAGGCCGTCTCGTAGGCCGAATCATGCGCCGTATAGATGCCGACCTGCCTTCCGACAGCGACGCCGTGATGGTTGAGGAAGGTACGGGCCGCAGACGCCAGCATGATGCCTGGCCGGTCGTTGTTGGCAAACACCATGTGCCGCTCGATCGAACCGGTGGCCAGCACCACCTTCTTGGCTCGCACCTGCCACAGCCGCTCGCGCGGCAGGTCCTTGCCGGGCTTCGCGACATGGTCGGTCACCCGCTCCACGAGGCCGAGAAAACCATGATTGTAATAACCGAACACCGTCGTGCGGGTCAGCACCGTCACGTTCGGCATCGCCTTCAGCCTTGCCGCCGTCGCCTGCGCCCAGTCGTAACCGTTCTGCCCGTCGATCGTGGTCGCCGTGTCGTAATGCAGGGCGCCGCCGACTTCCGGCTGTTCGTCGACGAGGAAAACGCTTTGCCCCGTGGCAGCCGCCGAAAGCGCCGCCGTCAGGCCGGCAACGCCGGCGCCGGCAACCAGCACGTCGCAATGGGCATAGCGGTTGGCATAGTGATCCGGATCTTCTTCGGTCGGCGCAACGCCAAGGCCGGCCGCACGGCGGATGAAGGGTTCGTAGATCTTCACCCAGGCCTCGCGCGGCCACATGAAGGTCTTGTAGTAGAAGCCGGCCGCAAAGAACGGCGAGAACAGATTGTTGATCGCTCCGACATCGAACTTCAGCGACGGCCAGCGGTTCTGCGAGGCGATCTTGGCCCCGTCGAAGACTTCCTGCACGGTCGCCCGCACGTTCGGCTGGCGCCGCGCCGCATCGCGCGAGACGTCGATCAGCGCGTTCGGCTCTTCCGGACCGGCAGACAAGATGCCGCGCGGCCGATGATATTTGAACGAGCGGCCAAGCAGATGGACGCCATGCGCCAAAAGCGCCGAGGCGACGGTATCGCCTTCCAGCGCGGTATAACTCTTGCCGTCGAAGGTGAAGCGCGCCGTGCGGGCGGGCGTCAGCCGCCCCGCACCCTTGATGCGGAAGGTGCCGGAATTGGAGGAGGTGCTCATCGGGCGTCTCCCTCTGTTGCTTCATAGGTCTCGACGGTCTCTTCGGAAGCCCCGGTTTCAGGCAACATCTGCTTCGGCATTCCCGCCTTGTAGGTCATCAGGAACCGGTCGCTCACCGTGTCGCGCGCCGCGTTGAAGAACCGTCCGCAGCCGTGGATATGCCTCCAGCGTTCATAAGTGAGGCCTTTTTCGTTGTTGCGCAGGAAGAAATATTCCGCGAATTCCTCGTCGGAAATCGCCGAGATATTCTCCGGCCGCGCAATATGCGCCTCGCCGGCCCAGCGGAATTCCAGTTCCGAGCGGTCTTCTTCGCAATAGGGGCAATGGATCAGCAGCATGCGGGGCTCCGCAGGGGTTGGGAGGATGAATGTGAGCGAGGCAGGCTCCCACTGATCTCCCCCCTTGAGGGGGAGATGTCACCGAAGGTGACAGAGGGGGGTAGCGACGGTGCGGCAAATACGGCGTCGGAAGAATATACCGAGAGGGTTACCCCCCTCTGCCCTGCCGGGCATCTCCCCCTCAAGGGGGGAGATCGGTATGCCGCACCGTCTTCTCCCATGCGTGACCGCCGTGGAGTTGGAGCGAAAGGCACAATTTGGTCCGGAAGGCAAAGCATCCCGCCCCTCATCAATGCGCCACGGCGGCGGCCGCCGCCTCGTCGATCAGCCGGCCGGTGCGGAACCGGTCGAGGTTCAGCCCCGCTGCCAGCCGGTGCGGCTCGCCCTTGGCAATCAGATGCGCGAAGAGATTGGCCGAACCCGGCGTCGCCTTGAAGCCGCCGGTTCCCCAGCCGCAATTGACGAACAGGCCCGGCACCGGCGTGACGCCCTGGATCGGCGAACGATCCGGCGTGTTATCGGTAATGCCGCCCCACTGGCGCATCATCTTCACCCGCCGGAACATCGGGAAGAGTTCGCAGATTGCGTCGAGCGTATGGGTGATGATCTGCAGCCCGCCGGTCTGGGAATAGGAATTATACTGATCGGTGCCGGCGCCGATGACGAGTTCGCCCTTGTCCGACTGCGAGATGTAGGCATGCACCGTGTTCGACATGACGACGCAGGGGAAGATCGGCTTCAGCGGCTCCGAGACCAGCGCCTGCAGCGGAGTTGAATGGAGCGGCACACGCACGCCGGCCATCTCCATCACGACGGATGAATGCCCGGCGGCCGAGACGCCGATCTTCTTCGCCCCGATGAAGCCCTTGCTCGTCTCGACGCCCAGGACATCGCCGTTCGGGCCGCGGCGGATGCCGGTCACTTCGCAATTCTGGATGATGTGCACGCCGCGGTCGGACGCCGCACGCGCATAACCCCAGGCGACCGCATCGTGGCGGGCCGTACCGCCGCGCCGCTGCAGGGCGGCGCCGTTGATCGGGTAACGCGCCGTCTTGGCAATATCGAGTGGTGGCACGAAGGCCTTGGCCTGTTCCGGCGTCAGCCATTCGTTGTCGATACCGTAGAGCCGGTTGGCGTTGATATGCCGCTTGAAGCTCTGCATGTCGTGGGTGTTGTGCGACAGCATCATCACGCCGCGCGGCGAATACATGACATTGTAATTGAGATCCTGGCTCAGCCCCTCCCAGAGCTTGAGCGAATGCTCGTAGATATCCATGCTCTCTTCATAGAGATAGTTGGAGCGGATGATCGTCGTGTTGCGGCCGGTATTACCGCCGCCGAGCCAGCCCTTCTCGATCACCGCGACATTGGTTATGCCGTGTTCCTTGGCCAGATAATAGGCAGCACCCAGGCCATGCCCGCCGGCGCCGACGATGATCACGTCGTAAGCACTGCGCGGCTCCGGGGAGGCCCACTGCGCTTCCCAGCCCTTGTGGGCACGCATCGCCTCGCGGGCCACGGCGAAAACCGAATATCTGCGCATCTCGCCTCGAACTCCTAGGGATCGTCAGCCCTCATCGCAGGGCCAGCATTTGGGTAGTGCCATACCCATCGCAAATCAATATGCGTCGCAATGGCTCTATTGCGACGCATTCGCCCTCCCCATCGACACCGGCAAGATCGTCCGCGAATTCGGGAGGATCGACCGGCACTCCGACCGTAAATTGCGACCGGCTATTCAGATTTTACGGCAGTTTCTGAAAAGGCGGCGGAATTGCCGCAGATCGGCCTTAATGCGTCTGGACTTCACACATCTCTTCTGCTATCTGCCGTCATCAATCGCACGGCTCCAAGCCGAGCGGACGTTATTCTTTCGCCTCGAATCGTACCGATCCAGGCGAGCAACAAACCAAAGGAACGGGATTCACGTGCAGGTACTTGTCCGCGACAACAACGTCGATCAGGCGCTCCGCGCTCTTAAGAAGAAGATGCAGCGCGAAGGCATTTTCCGTGAAATGAAGATGCGCGATTATTACGAGAAGCCGTCTGAAAAGCGCGCCCGTGAAAAGGCAGAGGCTGTTCGTCGCGTTCGCAAGCTTGCTCGCAAGCGCATGCAGCGCGAAGGTCTGATTGCCGCTCCCGCTCGTGCGGTTCCTGCGCGCCCGGCTCGTTGATCGGCCGTTTTTTGGACGTTTTCATGTGCTTTCAGGGCGGTGGCGACATGGGCGCCGCCGCTCTTTTGATTTGGTCCGAGACTTCCAATGCCTTTGCCCCGACATGAGGAAATGCGCCTGATGGCCGCCAAAAATGCCGTTCTCGATCGTGGAACCGAAATTTCCGGCCTCTTGACCCAAGCTTCTCCCGTCCGTCGCAAAACAGCGTTGCCTGCCGCGCTGATCGCCCTTCTGGCGCTTGCCGGCTGCGCAACCACCAGCTCGACCGACATGATCACCGTCGACCGTGCCCAGGGATCCCAAGAGAACATCGCCTCGCTCTCTTCCGTCATCAATTCCAGTCCGCAGGATCCGGAAGGCTATAACGTCCGTGGTACGGCCTACGGACGCGCCGGCGAGTTTTCGCGCGCGCTTGAGGACTTCAACCGCGCCATCCAGCTCAATCCGCAGTTCTACCAGGCCTATGCCAACCGGGCCCTCGTCTACCGCAACATGGGCAAGCCCGTCGAAGCGGCCAACGACTATAACCGCTCGCTGCAGATCAACCCGAATTACGACGTCGCCTATATCGGCCGCGGCAATATCTATCGCCAGGCCGGCCGCACCAACGAAGCCTTCAACGACTTCAACAAGGCGATCCAGCTGGAAACCACCGATGGCCGGGCCTGGCACAATCGCGGCCTGATCTACCAGATGCGCGGCCAGCACGCCCAGGCGATCGACGATTTCTCGAAAGCCATCTCGCTGTCGGCGAATTCGCCTGAGCCCTATAACGGCCGCGGCATTTCCTACGTCGCCTTGAACGACGACGACAACGCGTTTGCCGACTTCAACCACGCGATCGAGCTCAACGACAAGCTGGCCGAATCCTGGGCCAACCAGGCGCTGGTCTATGAGCGCCGCGGCGACAAGGCGCGCGCCTACAAGTCCTATTCGCACGCCATGCGCCTCGACCCGAACTACAAGCCGGCCCAGGACGGCGCGAGCCGCACCCGCGCCAGCACCTGAGATCCGCGTAGCGGCGCAACACCTGAAACCGTTAACGTTTCATCCGACGCAAGGCGCGTTGTTTGCGCCGGGACGGCACCCCGCCAAACATTAATAACAGATGAAACTAATAAAGGCGTTACTATTTTGTACTACTGTTCCCGGATGGAATGGGGTACGTGCATGCTGGATAAACTCCTGGGCGACAGGTCCGGAAACTTCGGAATAATGAGCGCCTTGCTGCTCGTGCCGCTGATCGCGGCCGCCGGCCTTGCCATCGATCTTACCGATGCCCTCGAGGCCCGTAACCAACTGCAGGGTGCGGCGGACGCCGCCGCCCTGGGTGCCGTCGCGGAAAAATCCATCGGTACGGCGGAAGCTATGAAGATGATGACGGACGGCGCGATCACCCCGGCCGTTCAGGATGCCGAAAAGATTTTCGCGGCGCAGATCGCATCGGCGACCGGCTACACGCTGACGGACCATGCGGCGACGGTCACCAAGGTCAACAACCAGCTGACGGCGATGTTCACCTATACCGCGACCGTTCCGACCACCCTTCTGAAGGTCATCGGCAAGAACGAGTTCACCGTGACCGGTCAGGCGACGGCAGTCTTCCAGACGGAAACCTACCGGGATTTCTACCTTCTGCTCGACAACACGCCCTCCATGGGGGTCGGCGCCACCACGGCCGATATCAACACCATGGTCGCCCATACATCCGACAAATGTGCGTTCGCCTGCCATATCGTCAATAACGGCGTCGAGGACGAAAACAGCTACTACAACCTCGCCAAAAGCCTCGGCGTCACGATCCGTATCGATGTTGTCGCCAACGCGACGGCCGCGCTGATGGACACCGCCGTGTCGGTGCGCAGAAGCGACAATCAGTATCGGATGGCGGTCTACACCTTCGGCCAGAAAGCCGAGGATACCAAGCTTCTCGAGATCAGCCCGCTGACCGACAATCTTGCCGACGCGAAAAGCAAGGCCTCGCTCATCGACCTCATGTCGATCCCCTATCAGGGTTATAACAAAGACCAGCAGACCGATTTCGATCTCGCCATGAAAAATATCGGCGACAAGATGGGCACGCCGGGTACGGGCCTGACGCCTTCCGACCCGGAGAAGATCGTGTTCTTCGTGTCGGACGGCGTCGGCGACAGCAAAAAGCCGACCACCTGCACCAAAATGCTCACCGGCACCCGCTGCCAGGAGCCGATCGACACAAGGGCCTGCCAGCTGCTCAAGGACAAGGGATACAAGATCGCCGTCCTTTATACGACCTACCTGCCGCTGCCGACCAACAGCTGGTATAATTCGTGGATCAAGCCGTTCCAGAGCGAGATCAGCACCCGGATGCAGAATTGCGCATCCAGCGGCTATTTCTTCGAGGTCAGCCCGTCGCAGGGCATCAGCGACGCGATGAATACCCTCTTCCTAAAGATCGTCTCGACGCCGCGCCTTTCGGGCTGAGCAGCCGACCCGCCTCAGATATAAAGCGCCGCCATCTTGCGCCAGGCACCGGCCCGGTGGGCGCGCCCGTCCCAGACATGCATCCGATGCCCGACACCCTTCTCGGAAAGAACCCGGCTGAGATGCTGGTTGTTGTCGAGGAAAGGGTCGGCATCGCCGATCGTCAGCACGATCTCCACCTGCCGCAGCCTTTCGATCTGCCATTCGCTGGTGATGCCGGGCAGGAAATGCGACGGGGTGTGGAAATAGACGGTCTCGTCGTAATAACCGTCCATCAGGTCGTCGAACGCCTCGACCTTCAGCGTCAGGTCGTAACGCCCCGAAAACGCGACGAGCTTGCGGAACAGGTGCGGATGGCGAAAGACGATGCTGGCCGCCTGGAAGGCACCGAGGCTGCAGCCCTGAACGATCGTGCAGTCATGCCCGTTCCGGTCTGCCATCAGCGGCAGGACCTCGTTGAGGATATAATCCTCGAATGCCGCATGCCTGCGGATGCGCACCGACGGATGCTGCCTTGCGTCGTAGAAGGTCTCGGTCGCCAATCCGTCGACGCAGTAGAGCTGCAACTGGCCGGCCCGGATCTTGTCTGCCAGGCTTCCGACGATGCCAAGCTCTTCATATTCCCAGAAACGTCCCTCGCGGGTCGGGAACATCAGCACCTTGGCGCCGGCATGGCCGAACACCAGGAGTTCCATGTCTCGATGGAGCCGCTGGCTGTACCAGCGCAGATATTCGCGGTTCATGACACCTTGAAGAACTGTCCGGCCTTCTCGCGAAGCGCCGCCTCTTGCAACATGCTACCAGGATAGTCGAAATGTCCGGCATCCAGGATGAAGATTTCATTAAATTTCGATCTCGGAACTGCGTTGGCGACGGCGAACTGGCAGGGCGGCGCAACCGCGGGATCGAATAGCGCGACGCTCGTCAGCATCGGCACGGTGATGCGGCTCGCCGCCACCGCCGAATCATGCAGGCGCAGCGTCTTCAGCGCATTGCCGTATTTCGCCTGATAGGCCTGGACCGAGGCAGCGCTGCCGATGCTTTTCAGCTTCAGCCGCAATTCCTGATGCCCGAAGGTCGGCAGCGACAGATGCCCCCGATCGATCCGGTTGTCGAAGGGAATGGCAAGCCCGCCGATGCCGCCGCCGAAACTGATGCCGCTGTAGCCGACATGGCCGGAAAGCCAGGGATAGAGGGCGATCAGCATGCTCACCGCGACCCAAAGGTCGTCGACGCAGCCGCCGATAATGTACCGGTCCGGCTTGTCGATATCGTGCAGCACGTGCCACTGCGAATCCGGCGAGATCGGCGGGCGGGTGCTGCGCGACATGCCTCGAAAGCAGAGAAACAGGACGGCTGTCTCCTCGACCGGAATATCGAGATCCGGCACGTCGCGCCCGCCATATCCATGACCGACCACCAGCCCGCGTCTGATCTCCCCCCGCCGCGGCAGAAGAAGCCAGCCGCCGATCGGAAACCGGCCGGTCGACATATAGGCGATGTCGAAGACATGCCATTTCGGATGGTCAAGCCCGCTCTTGCGCAGGCCAGGCTCCGGATCGACGGCCATCGCCCGCCGATAGCGGTCCTTCCAGAACGCATCGAAACCCTCTGGCGCCTGAGGCGGCACTACCGCCTGAAGCTCCTTCAGCCCCATGCCATAGGTGGGGTCGAAATCGTAAGGGTGTTTGGTGAGCCTGAATTCAGGCACGCTTTGCCTTTCGAAGGGCCACGATTTTTTCTGCCTCGGCGAAAATCTCATCCATGCTGCGTGAGCTTATTCCGCTTTCGCGAGAAGCATTCACGACCTGACGCATCTCATCCAACGAAAGCTCCTCGCCCTCGCGGAGGCGTTCACGGATCACGAGTTCGCTGACGAATTCGGCCACGTTCGCAAATCTTCCGCTGCGAACCTGATCTTCGATCCAGTCCTTGGTCGTGTCTGGAAGGGAACCGATAATATCTGCCATTCTGGCCTCCTGCTCACTTCCAATGTCGCACGATCCGTCTTCACAAAAAAGCCCGGCAATGCCGGGCTTCTATGGACTACTCGCTATTCACTCAGTGCTTCATCGCCTTGACGATGTCCTCGGTCATCTTCTTGGCATCGCCGAGCAGCATCATCGTGCCATCCTTGTAGAACAGCGTGTTGTCGATGCCGGCATAGCCCGAGCCGAGCGACCGCTTGACGAACAGGCAGGTCTTGGCCTTGTCGACGTCGAGGATCGGCATGCCGTAGATCGGGGAGGTCTTGTCGTCGCGGGCCGCAGGGTTGGTGACGTCGTTGGCGCCGATGACATAGGCGACGTCGGCCTGCGCGAACTCCGCATTGATGTCTTCCAGTTCGAAGACCTCGTCATAGGGCACGTTGGCTTCGGCGAGCAGCACGTTCATATGGCCCGGCATACGGCCGGCGACCGGATGGATCGCGTACTTGACCTCAACGCCGTGGCTTTTCAGCGTATCGGCGAGTTCTCGCAGCGCATGCTGCGCCTGGGCGACCGCCATGCCGTAACCCGGCACGATGATCACCTTCTCGGCGTTCGACATCAGGAAGGCCGCGTCGTCGGCGGAACCCTGCTTCACCGTCCGCTGCACGCCGTCGTCGCCGGCAGCAGACGCCGTCTCGCCGCCGAAGCCGCCCAGGATGACCGAAACGAAGGAGCGGTTCATCCCCTTGCACATGATGTAGGAAAGGATCGCGCCCGAGGAGCCTACCAGCGCACCGGTGATGATCAGCGCGAGATTGCCAAGCGTGAACCCGATGCCGGCGGCGGCCCAGCCGGAATAGGAATTCAGCATCGAGACGACGACCGGCATGTCGGCGCCGCCGATCGGCACGATCAGGAGAACGCCGAGCGCCAATGCCAGCACCACGACGAGCCAGAAGTCGAAATGGCTTTCGGTCTGCACCAGACCGAAAATGAAGACGACGACCAGCACCAGCAGGCCGATATTGATGGCGTGCCGGTAGGGCAGCATGATCGGCTTGCCGGACATCCGCCCGTCGAGCTTCAGGAAGGCGATGACCGAGCCGGTAAAGGTGATCGCGCCGATCGCCGCGCCGAGCGCCAGCTCGATCAGCGCCTGGCCGTGGATATGGCCGATCGCGCCGATGCCGAAGGAATCCGGCGCATAAAGTGCTGCCGCCGCCACCATCACAGCGGCAAAGCCGACTAGCGAGTGGAAGCCGGCGACGAGCTGCGGCATCGCCGTCATCGGAATGGTGCGGGCGATATAAGCCCCTGCCCCACCGCCGAGGCTGAGCGCCAGCACGATCAGGATGAAGCCGCCGAACGTCGGCGTGGCAAGCAGCAGCGTGGTGACGATGGCGATACCCATGCCGACCATGCCGTAGACATTGCCCTTGCGGCTGGTCGTCGGGTGGGAAAGGCCCCGGAGCGCCATAATGAACAGCACGCCGGAGACGAGATAGAGGAAGGCTGCGAGGCTCTGCGACATGTATCCGAACCCTCAGCGATCTTTTTTCTTGTACATGGCGAGCATCCGGCTGGTCACCAGGAAGCCGCCGAAGATGTTCACCGAAACGAGCACCAGCGCCACGAAACCGAAGCCGGTCGCAAAGCCGCTCGCCGATATGCCGACCGCAAGCAGCGCGCCGACGACGATAACCGAAGAGATCGCGTTGGTGACCGCCATCAGCGGCGTATGCAGCGCCGGCGTCACCGACCAGACCACGTAATAACCGACGAAGATCGACAGCACGAAGATCGCCAGCCGAAACACGAATGGATCGATCGCCCCACCGGTTGCAGCACTCGCGGCTTCCGGCGCCTGGGCGGCAGCGCTCATCACGGCGGTCACGGCCTGATCGAGCTGTTCCAGCGCCTTGTCCATTGCTTCACTGGCCATCAAAGCTTCTCCTCGGCTGTGGCGTCCCCGCCTCTTTCGGCGTCAACGGCGGCAGGCTTTTTGCGGGCGCGGGCCGGTCCGGCTGCCGGGGCTGCGGTTGGCGCAGCAACGGAAGCGTCAACGACAAATGCGGCCGCAGCTGCCGCAAAATTGGGATGCACGACCTGTCCGCCATGGGTCAGCATGGTCGCCTTGACGAGCTCGTCCTCGGGATTGACCGCAAACTCCTTGGTGCCCTTGTCGACCACAGTCTCGATGAAGGCGAACAGGTTGCGGGCATAAAGCGCCGAAGCGGAGGCGGCGATGCGGCCGGCGACATTGGCATAACCGATGACGGTGACGCCCTCGACATCCGCAACCTTGCCCTTTTCGGAGCCTTCTATATTGCCGCCGCGCTCGACGGCGAGGTCGACCGCCACCGAACCCGGCTTCATCGACGCCAGCATGGCGCGCGACACCAGTTTGGGCGCAGGACGGCCGGGAATGAGGGCCGTCGTGATGACGATGTCCTGCTTTGCGATATGCTCGGCAACCAGAGCCGCCTGTTTGGCCTGATAGGCTTCCGACATCGGCTTGGCGTAACCGGCAGCCGTTTCGGCCGCCTTGAATTCCTCGTCCTCGACCGCGATGAACTTGGCGCCGAGCGAGGCGACCTGTTCCTTGGCAGCGGGGCGCACGTCGGTCGCCGAAACCACGGCGCCGAGACGACGGGCCGTGGCGATCGCCTGCAGGCCGGCGACACCGGCGCCCATGACGAAGACTTTTGCGGCCGGAACGGTGCCGGCGGCGGTCATCATCATCGGCATGGCGCGGCCGTATTCATGGGATGCGTCGATGACGGCGCGGTATCCGGCAAGGTTCGCCTGGGAGGACAGCACGTCCATCGACTGGGCGCGGGTGATGCGCGGCATCAGTTCCATGGCAAACGTGGTGAGCCCGGCTTTCGCCATGTCCGCAAGAGCGGCCTCGTTGCCGTAGGGATCCATGACCGCAAACACGACGGCGCCTGGTCTGTAGGACGCCATCTCGGTCACCGTAGGCCGGTTGACCCGAAGGATGATATCGGCCGAGCCGACCTCGCCGGCACCGGCTATGCGGGCACCGGTGGCTTCGAAATCCACATCGCGAACACCGGAGGCAAGGCCTGCGCCGCTCTCGATCACGACCGAGAGCCCGAGGCCGGTGAGCCGCTTGACGCTCTCGGGCGAAGCGGCGACGCGCGGTTCGTCGGAACCTTCACGGCATACAAATACGATCTTCGGCAAAGACTGTCTCCTCCCAGTCGATATCGCAAGGCGGGCGAAAGACTTCGCCCTGCCTCAAAGCCGGTGGCCGGGTTGGCCGAACCGGATCAACGCAGCAGGAAAACGCCGGCTATAGTGAGAATGATGAAAACGAGGAGGCTGCCAATGAAGCCCGCTCCGCCGAAGAAACCGGCAGCCATGGCGATCATCAGAACAACGATGACCATCGTGCCCCATTTCGCACCCGCGATGAAGGCGTTGTAGGTCTTGTCGTGTTCCGAATAGTCCATCGAAGCACCCGTTTCCACCGGCCCGCTATGGTGATTGTCCATCAGTCCCGTCTCCTTCATCAGCCGCACGCGGCCCGCTTGATCAAAGCGTCGGCGCGTGCGGGAAAACCCGTGTCGACATCCGGAATCATGCCGTCGTTCGGCAGGATCGGCGTCTCTTCAGGCCTTACACAAAGCAGCAGGAAAGCGCAATGCCGCCACAATGGCTTCCGGTACGCCGGAGCGCGACCTTCAGGTGAGGTAGGACATTTCGGGGGAGTTCGGGCGGCCGGCGATACGGGCCGTCGGCAGGATGGTAAGCGGCGCGGTGTCGAAATTCGAGGAGCGTGCAAACAGCAGACGGCGCTCGTAGGCCTCCGACTGGAATGCCGGGAAGCGCTTCATCATCTTGGAGCGCAGTTCGCGGGTCTGCGAGGCGAGCAGCATCAGATCGAAATCGTATTGCGGGATCCGCCGCGGCGGCACGACCGGCTGGGCATAGAAGAACCGGCGGTAAAATGCCGCATGCGCCGGACGGATCGGCTGCAGCACGCGGTCCGCATCGAAATAGATCGCCGCAACCGGCGTCAGCCGCACCGTCAGGTAAGGCATGGCCGAAAGTTCGCTGGCATATTCCGGGGCTATCGCAAAACGCGCCGAGTCGATCAGCGTCATGCCGGCATCGAGAAGGCCATTCACGGCTTCCGGGAAAATGCTGATCGACTGGCAGACCCGATGCTCCGGCGTGACGTGGTGGAGGCGGATCGTACTGACAAGTTCCTCGTCGTAATAGACGCCGAAGACATGCGCATTCTTGTCGAAGTCGATCTCGTCGATGAGCTTGGTCGCCGCGACCGGCAGCACGTTGTGTGTCTTGTAGGCCCTGTATCGAAGCCGGGCGATATCTTCGAAATCCTCGTTGCTCTCGATCCGTCGGTATTCGACATGGTCGAGGGTGGAGAGAAGCTTGGCTGAAAAGTTTCCGTCCGAAAAGGACTTATCTATTGGCATTGGGTTTTGTTCCATGGGCTTTAACCAAGGATTAACCCTAAAAGACCCATAGCCCGCAATGAATGATACGCGAATTGAGTAAAATTCTAAATGATATGGTTAACAAACGGTTAACGGACGTTTCCTAACGTCCCAAAACCGTTAACACTGTCCTGATTTTAAGCGGAGTTTAACGCACCGCGGCCCGAAGAGGCGAGGCCTGTGCGCTTTTGGCACCACGCCGAACGGCCGAGAGCTTGGCCGCGGAAGCGCCCTCGGCAGCCAATTCGATGATCTTTTCGGAAGCCACCGGCATCGAAAACACGTACCCCTGGACTAGGTCGGAGAACCGATGGCGATTGACCAGCGCGAGCTGCTCCTTCGTCTCCACGCCTTCGACGACGATCTTGAGGCCGAGCTCCCGGGACAGATGCACTATGCCGCGCAGGAGCTTCAGCTTGCGCTGGTCCTCGACAATATTGCGGATGAACGCACGGTCGATCTTGACCACGTCGAGCGGCAGGGAATCCAGATAGCTGAGGCTCGAGAAGCCGGTGCCGAAATCGTCGATGGCGATCGTCACGCCGGTCACGCGGAACTGGTTGAGGATGGCGCTGACCGCCACCGGCTCGTCCATGAAGCAGCTTTCCGTCACTTCGAGATGCAGCCGCGACGGATCGACCGAATAACGCTTCAGCACGTCCGCCACGTAACCGACGATATCGTCGTTGCGCAGGTCCTGGATCGAGAGGTTGACGGAGACAGCCATCGGCTCCGGCCAGGTCGCGCAGTCGCGGCAGGCCTGATCGAGCACCAGATGGGTGATATGCGAAACGAGCCCCATATCCTCGGCCATGGGGATGAAGACATTCGGCCCGACCATGCCGCGCTCCGGATGGCGCCAGCGCACCAGCGCCTCGCTGCATTCGATGCCGGAGCCGTCGGGACGGTACATCGGCTGGTAGACGACATGCAGACCGCGGTTCTCGATCGCCTGGCGGAGGTCGACACGAAGCTTCTGCTCGTCGATATACTGGGCGTCCATCTCCGAACGGAACGCCGTCAGCGTGCCGTTGCCGGTCGATTTCGCATGGTTGAGGGCAAGATCCGCCTTGATCTGCCAGTTTTCCATATCGAAGTCCTGCGACGGCAGCACGACGCAGCCGCTGTTCATCGAAACGGGAAGGCGAAGTCCGTCGACATAATAGTCGCCCTGGATCTCGGCGTGAATGCGGCGGACCTGACGCTCCAGTTCGCAATCGTCGTCGCCGCCGGTCAGCAGCACGACAAATTCGTCGCCGACCAGGCGGCCTGCCAGCAGGCCGTCGGTCTTCATTGCCGAAAGCCTTGCCGAGATCGCCGCGAGCAGCCGGTCGCCGATCACATGGCCGCGCAGGTCGTTGACATGCTTGAAGCCGTCGACGTCGAACACGGCGAGTGCTGCCAGGGCTTCGCCGCGGCGCTTCAGCTTCTTGGTGGCAAGATCCGCGAAATGACCGCGGTTCGGCAGGCCGGTCAGGGCGTCGAACCGCACCATGTGCAGCACCTTCTCCTCGGCGGCGAGACGGGCGGTAACATCTTCGAAGATCAGCACGACGCCACCGTCGGAACGGGGGCTGACCGAAAATTCGAGATGGCGGTCGTCCTTGAACTTGAAGAGCGCGCGTTCGAGCGAGCCGTCTGCGAGCTTGGAAAGCTGCCGCAGGATGGTTTCCGGCGCATTCTCCGCATCTTCGCAGAGCACGGCGGCGAAATCGCGGTCCTTGAGGTCGCTCTTCTTGTCGAGACCGAGCAGATCGCGGGCGCGGCGGTTGATCACCTGGATCTTGCCTTCGCCGTCGAGCATCACCAGGCCGTGGGAAATCGTCTTCAAGGCGATATCGAAGCGGCCGGCGATGATCGCCATCTTCCGCGAGGCGATGACGTTTTCATAAAGAAACTCGCGCACGCCGTTGGCCATCGACCGCGTGGTGAGACCGAAGGGGATGAGCAGCAGCGACATCAGAGCGAGATGCAGGTCCTCGGTGAACAGGCAGGCGATCAGGATCGGGCCGCAGCAGCCGAGCGTCTGGAGGTCGACGGCGATGCGCGAGCCGTAGTTGCGGCCGACGATCGACATCATCGAGCCAAGCGTCATGGCGATGCAGGTGAAGCCGACGAACGGGTTTTCCAGCACGAGCAGGGCGTAGCCGCTGGCGATGCCGAGCAGAAAGGCAGCCAGGAACGCCCCGATCACATATTGCTGCTCCCAGGCGGCGATGCCGTCATAGGTGAGCGACGCCTTGTCCACCTTGTCGAACCGCTGGAACCAGTACATGCGATAGGCAAAGACGGCCGCGAAACCGCAGGCGAACAGGAGATAGAATTGCGCACCGCTGTAATGGAAAACGAGCAGGCACCACAGGACGTGAACGACCACGCCGGTCCACAATGTGCCGCGATTTCCAAATAGCGACGTGACGAACGACAGATACACATCCGTCGACAGCGTCTTCGCTTCTGTCTCTTTCATCGGGTTCATCCCTTGTCTTCCGGTCGACACTGCGGGAAACCCTTTAAAAATTGCTTGTTCACGAGCCACGTAACCCCCTTTCATTGGGGGGTTCTTGAGAGTTTGCTGAACAAATTGACAACGAGATGGTTAAAATTTCTAGGAGGCAACCTTCGGCACAGGCGCACCCCCTCCGGAGCCTGCACAAACACCCTGCGATCCCGGCTTTTTATAGACGAAAACCTGACTTGTTGGGACTTTCCTTTTCTTAGACCTTCGTTTACATCGCCATCCAAGAACGGGCGGGGTAAGAGAGACCTGTTGGAATTGGGGAAAGCATGGCTGCACTGTTGAAGATCAGCGGTCTCATCGATCGCGTGAGCGAAATCCTCGGCAAATTTTCAGGCTATATGGTCCTCGCCTGCACGCTCATCAGCGCCGGCAACGCCATCATCCGCTACCTCTTCAACTACAGCTCCAACGGCTGGCTTGAAATCCAGTGGTATCTCTTCGCCTTCATCGTGCTGCTCGGCGCTTCCCACACGCTGCGGCTGAACGAGCACGTCCGCGTCGACCTGATTTACGGCGCAGTTTCCGATCGCGCCCGGCTGTGGATCGATGCGATCGGCCTGATCGTCTTCCTCATTCCGGCCTGCCTTTACCTCGCCTGGCTCTCCTGGCCCTTCTTCTCGCTTTCCTTGGCGCAGGGCGAGGTGTCTTCGAATGCCGGAGGCCTCATCCGCTGGCCGGTCAAGCTGATCATCGTCGCGGGCTTTAGCCTGCTGGCGCTGCAGGGATTTTCCGAATTGGTAAAGCGCATCGCCGGCCTCATGGGCGTCCTCCAGGTCGATACGACCTACGAAAAGCCGCTTCAATAACAAGAATTTCGGGGGAATAAGCCGCTCATGTTCGAATACGGTATAATGCCGCCGGCAATGTTCCTTGGCATGATCATTTTCATGCTCTACGGGTTCCCTGTCGCCTTCTCGCTGTCCGCCGTCGGCCTGTTCTTCGGCCTTCTCGGCATCGCCACCGGCCATTTCGAATTCGCCTTCCTGCAGGCGCTGCCGTTCCGCATCTTCGGGATCGTCTCCAACGATCTCCTGCTCGCCATCCCCTTCTTCACCTTCATGGGAGCGGTGCTCGAGCGCTGCGGCCTTGCCGAAGACCTGCTCGAAGGCACCGGCAAGCTGTTCGGCGCCATTCCCGGCGGTCTCGCCTATGCGGTCATCCTGGTCGGCGCCATCCTCGGCGCGATCACCGGCACGGTCGCCGCCTCGGTCATCACCATGGGCGTGATCTCGCTGCCGATCATGCTGAAATACGGCTACAATCCGCGGATTGCGACAGGCGTCATCGCCGCATCCGGCACGATCACCCAGGTCATCCCGCCGTCGCTCGTGCTGATCGTCCTTGCCGACCAGCTCGGCCGTTCGGTCGGCGACATGTATCTCGGTGCGATCGGCCCGTCGATCCTGCAGGTGGTGATCTTCCTGCTGTTCATTCTCGCCATGTCGATCTTCCGCCCGAAGGACGTGCCCGCTTTGCCGCTGGAAGCCCGCGGTGAACTCAATGCGGCGCTGGTCTTCAAGGTCCTCTGGGGCATGATCCCGTCGATCGTGCTGATCTTCCTCGTGCTCGGTACCATCTTCATGGGCCTGGCCACCCCGACTGAAGCCGGCGCTCTTGGCGTCGTCGGCGCCATGGTGCTTGCCGCCATGCACCGCCGCCTCACCTGGGACCTGATCAAGCAGGGCATGCATTCGACCATGACGATCACCTCCATGGTGGTCTTCATCCTGGTCGGCGCCACCTGTTTCAGCCTTGTCTTCCAGGGCATGGACGGCGGACTGTGGATCGAATTCCTGCTGTCTCACGTCCCGGGCGGCGCGGTCGGCTTCCTGATCTTTGTCAACATCTTCGTTTTCTTCCTTGCCTTCTTCCTCGATTTCTTCGAAATCGCCTTCATCGTCCTGCCGATGCTGGCGCCGGTGGCGAACGCGCTCGGCATCGACCTGATCTGGTTTGGGGTGCTGCTCTGCGTCAACATGCAGACCTCGTTCATGCACCCGCCCTTCGGCTTTGCGCTGTTCTACCTGCGCTCGATCGCCCCGAAAAGCGTCAAGACCAAGGACATCTATCTCGGCGCCATTCCGTGGCTCGGCATGCAGCTCATCCTGGTCGGCATCATCATCTTCTGGCCCGAGTCGGTCACCTACTGGCTGGACAAGTCGCCGGACGTCGACCTCAATACGATCAAGATCGAAATCCCCGGCTTCGGCAACGGCAGCGGCAACCAGATGCCGAATTTCGGCTTGCCGCCGATGGACGGCGCTCCGGCCCAGCCCAGCCAGCAGGGACTGCCCGGCATGCCGAACTTCGGCCAGCCCCCGAAGATCAACCCGTAAGGGCGGCTTTTTCCGTCCAGTTGTCGCTAAGTATATTTCCGAAAAAGGAGGACAGGGTTGGCGCCCTGTCCTCCTTTTTATTATTGTCCAACAGTCCAGGCCGCTCCTCCTCCGATTTCCCCCGGCGACAGCGGCAAACGCAAGCGAAGACGTTGCTTGGAGGCCCGCGTCAAAGGCGTCTTTCGGCCCTTTCTCTACCGAAAAAGCGGTATGCCGGTGGAGGCTCGACGCGAAATCCCGTTGCCGCTAACACTTTGGTAGACGTACTAACCGGCTTACTGAGCGTATAAAACTTGGCGCGGGCGGCATCGCGCGCCGGGTTTGCCGTCGCCAGCCAGAACCCGGTTTGGCTGGATCGGTCGGGGGCACGACATGCAGATGAACCACGTATTGCCGAATGCGATGTACGTCGTGCGCCGGTCGATCAATCGGACCATAGTCGAGCCATTGCGGCGCAGACAGTTTGCAAGAGAGAGCGACGTATTCACCCACCGCACCAATCGGGGATACATCTTCAACCTCGATCCTGCACAAAGTATCGACGAGGCTATCTTCGTCGAAGGCTGGTTTGAGGGACGGTTTCTGGAATTCCTGCAAGGCCGCTTCGAGCCCGGTGCCGTCGCGCTCGACATCGGCGCGAATATCGGCAACCACGCCATTCACCTCAATCGAGACTTCGCCGAGATCCATTGCTTCGAACCCAACCCCGACGTCTTCAGGCGGTTGACCGAGAACATTCGCTCGAACCGGCTCGATAACATCCGACTGCATCAGGCGGCTCTCGGCGATTGCGACGACACCCTCATGTTCCGCGAAAATCTCGAAGGCAACCTCGGCGCCAGCGGCTTCGTGGAGGATGACCGGCCATCGGGGCAAAGCCGTATCCTGCGTCTGCCGGTTTTCGAAGCGGACAAGCTCATCCGGCGCTTGGGAATAACCAGGGTCGATTTCATCAAGATAGATGTCGAGGGGTTCGAGCTGCGGGTTCTGAAAGGACTGCGTTCGACGATCGCCTTCAACCGGCCGATCGTGTCCTTCGAGTTCCATGGCCATCTCGCGGCACCGGACGACTTCGGCAAGCTCGCCGCCTGCCTGCCGGATTACCAATTCTATGATCTGGAATATGCGCCTGAATCGGCTTCCACGCTGGAAAAGCTGAAATGGAACTTCCGCCATGGCGGCGCACCCGTTCTGAACCGGTTCGACCGTCCCGAGCCGCGCACCTACGAAAACATACTGGCATTCCCATCGCAGGATACGTTCAGCCGCTTCACGAACCGCCCTTCGGCCGCCCTTGCCATTTGAACCGATCCCCCGGTACCCGCCAGACAAAAGCCCCGGATCTCTCGATCCGGGGCTTCGATATCAAGAACTGCCTGACCTGTGATCAGAGCTTGCCGTTTCGCTGCTGGATCATCATGAAGGTGTCGTAGGTATATTCCGACAGCTGCATCCAGAGATAGGCTTCCTTCTTGAAGGCGACCTGATCTTCGTAGACCTTCTTGAAATCGGCATTGGTCGCCGAGATGTCCTTGTAGACCTCGAGAGTGGCCTTGTAGCAGGCTTCGAGGATTTCCTGACTGAAGGGGCGAAGCGTCGTGCCCTGCGAAACGATCTGCTTGATCGCCGTGGGGTTCTTCACGTCGTATTTGCCCATCATGTTGGTGTTGGCGAAGGCGCAGGCATCGGTCAGTGCCGCCTGATAGGCCTTCGGGAGCGCATTCCACTTTTCCAGGTTGACGAAGGCATGGATGGTCGGGCCGCCTTCCCAGAAGGCCGGATAGTAGTAGTACTTGGCAACCTTGTAGAAGCCGAGCTTGTAGTCGTCATAGGGGCCGACCCATTCGGCCGCGTCGATCGTGCCCTTTTCCAGCGCCGGATAGATGTCGCCGCCGGCGATCTGCTGCGGCACTGCTCCAAGCTTTTCCAGCACCTTACCGGCAATGCCGGCGATGCGCATCTTGACACCCTTGAAGTCGTCGACCGTGTTGATTTCCTTGCGGAACCAGCCGCCCATCTGTGCGCCGGTATTGCCGGCGGGCATGCCGTAGATGTTATGCTTGGCATAGAACTCGTTCATCAGCGTATTGCCGTTGCCCTGGTAGAACCAGGCATTGTTCAGCCGGGCATTGAGGCCGAACGGGATGGCGGTGCCGATCGCGAATGTCGGATCCTTGCCGACAAAATAATAGGAGCAGGTATGGCACATTTCGACCGTCGAATTGCTGACGGCGTCCGCTGCCTGCATGGCCGGCACGATTTCGGCGGCGGCAAACGGCTGAATGGTGAAATTGCCATCGGTTGCTGCGGCGACATGCTTGGCGATGTCTTCCGCGCCGCCATAGATGGTGTCCAGCGACTTCGGGAATGAAGACGTCAGACGCCAGGTGACTTTTGGGCTCGACTGCGCGATGGCCGGAGCGGCGAGCACCGTGGCGGCAGCTGCACCGGCGCCGGTCACGGCAGCCTTTTTGAAAAATGAACGACGATCCATGAAATACCTCCCAGTAAGACAACCGTAGGGCCTATCTGTTCCCACTCCCCCCGGTCCTGGGGCGAGGTAAACATTTTGGTCTAGCGGTTGCAAGCGCCGGAGCTAATATTCCTCAATGCGGGAAGGTCTTTTATCGTTAGACTTTCGTAGCGTCCCGCCGAAACTGGATTCACCAGACATTTCAAAGGGGCAATGCTTATTCTTTGGGCAACGCCCGACCCGGAAACACGCCTCCAACTTGACTTGAACCGGCCTCCCGCGGCACAACGACATCAGACGCAACAGCATGCTTCGTTGGAGAGCCTGATGCCGAAACCGATCGTCGCCCTGCCCGCCGACATCCGCCAGCTGGATGGAGCGATCTGGCATGCATCGCCGAACCAGTATGTTCAGGCGGCGCTGAAAGTGGCGGACGTGATGACCTTCATCATTCCGGCTTTCGAAGAGGGCAACGAGACCGATGCCATCCTCGACCGCGTCGACGGCGTGCTGGTTTCAGGATCGGCGACCAACGTCCACCCGTCGCTCTATGGCAGAGAAGCGACCGACGGTGACGGCCCCTTCGATCCGGCCCGCGACGCGACCTCCTTGCCGCTGATCCGCCGGGCGATCGACCGAGGTATTCCCCTGCTCGCCATCTGCCGCGGCATCCAGGAACTGAACGTCGCATTGGGCGGCACGCTGGCGAGCGAAATCCAGGACCAGCCGGGCATCTGGGACCACCGCAAACCCGATGTAACGGAGCGCGACGGCATGTACGCGATCCGCCAGCCTGTGTTCGTTGCCGAAGGCTCCTGCATCGCCAATTATCTGGGCCTGGCGGGCGAGGTCCAAGTCAACTCCCTGCACCGCCAGGCGATCGCCGAAACTGCCCCTCGGCTGAAGGTCGAAGCGACCGCTGAGGACGGCACGATCGAGGCGGTTTCGGTCATCGACGCCAAGAATTTTGCCGTGGGCGTGCAATGGCACCCCGAATACTGGGCCGAAACCGACGCACCGTCGCGAGCACTCTTTCACGCTTTCGGCGAAGCCGTCCGCGCCTATGCGGCCCGCAGGACGCTGACCAACGTGGCGGCCTGACGCTCGCGACGTGGCAGCCTGCCGACGGCCAAGCATCAGCATGAAGCAGGATATCGGGAAACCTACTCCTCGTCCTCCTCCGGCCTTTCCCCCGCCTCCACATAAGCAAGCTTCAGCATGATCTGCGAGGCCTCGATCAGCGTTTCGCGCTCTTCCGGGCTGAGGCAGGCTTCGATTGCCTTTTCCAGCCAGGCGCGGCGGGCGCGGATATCCTCGGAAAGAACCGTGCGGCCGTGAGGCGTCAGTGCCAACTCGATTTCGCGGCGGTCCTGCCCGTTGCGACTGCGGCTGATGAGGCCGTCGCGTTCCATCGCCGCGACGATGCGGGTCACCGATTGCGGCTGCAGCCGCTCCTCCAGCGCAAGGCGCCACGCCGGCATCGGCCCCAACCGATGGAGCGTGGCGAGCATGGCGATCGTCGACAGACTGACCGAGCCTTCCGCTCGCGCGGCGCGCAGCCGGCGGCCGAGCAGCAGCACGCTGCGAACGATCAGCGTCGAGGCGTCGTCACTGGACATATGATACGCATTGCGTATTATTATGCCATTGCTCAATCGCGAGCCCGAGGGATGGCGGATGGAAAAGACATTCAATCACGTTGCCGAAGCCTTTCGCTGGTCGACGGAAAAAGAAGTGACGGCGATCGAGATCGTCGTTTCGGCGCTTGCCATGGCCGTGCCGGCACTGCTGGTCGCAAAGGGCCATCACATGGGCCTCGGCCTCGTAGGCGGCATGGCGATGAGCGGAACCGTAGCGCATGGCAAGTTGAAGGTGCAAGCCGGCAGTGCGGGTGCTGCCTTCGCCACGCTGGCGATTGCCGCAGGGCTTGCCTGCCTCGTCGGCCGCCTGGGCATGGCAGGCCAGGCAGCGATGCTTTTGCTGGCGACGATCGCCGGCATCGTCGGCGGGTTCGACCGGGCGATGGTGGCCGCGTCGATGCGGTTCGTCTTCTATCTCATCATGGTGGGCGGCATCGTGGCAACGACGAGTGCCGATCCGCTGCTGATCTTTGCCGTCGTCATGAGCGGCGCGCTCTTCGCGGCGATCCTGCACATCGGCATGTCCGCCGTCGTCGATCGCATCCGCATGCCTGAAGAAAAGCCGGTCGAAGCCAACCGTGCCCCGACCGCCAGGCAAAAGTTCAATCGGCTGAAACGCTCGCTGGGAGAATGGGCCGGCTGGCAATATCCGATCCGGCTGGTCCTCAGTCTCGGCGCTGTTTTGCTCGCGCACGCGCTTTTTCCCTCCCACGACGTTCACTGGGCGGCGCTGACGCTTGTGCTGCTGGTCGAGCGCCGGCCGGAGCGCATGCCGCGGAAGACGACGCAAAGGGTGATCGGTGTCATCTTCGGCGTCTGCTGCGCAGGCCTGCTTTCATTCCTGGCTCTGCCCGCCTGGGCGGATGTGCTCAGCATCGCCGTTCTTGGCGGCTGCCGGCCATTCCTGCGGGCCAGGAACTATCTCGCCTATTCGATCGTCATGACGCCGCTGATGATGATGGCCATGGGCACGGCCGATCAAGTTCTGACGGCCGCCACATTGTGGGACCGGCTCTACGCGACCGTCTTCGCCGCATGCCTGGTGCTGTTCGTCAATCGGATAGCGCTCTTTCTGTGGCCGGAGACGGCGGCACCCGTCGCGACCTAAACCCTTGGCCGGTGCACTCCGGTCGACTGGCGGATGCGCATTTCCGGCTTGATCAGATGGATGCCATCAGGCTCGTGGCTGCCGGCGAGGCGGTCGAGCAGGGCGCGCGCCGCAAGCCGGCCGACTTCCGTCTGGCCGTTCCACACCGTCGTCAGCGCCGGCGTCGCGATCGAAGCCTCTTCGAGATCGTCGTAACCGGTGACGGAGATATCGTGGCCGGGCAACAGCCCGGCGCGGGCAATGCCGTTCATCAGGCCGATCGCCACCAGATCGTTCCAGCAGACCGCAGCTGTCGGCTTCTGTGGCAGGGAGAGGAAATGCACAGCCGCCTCGAACCCGCCCTGCTTCGAACGCGGACCGGGGAGGCGCAGGTTCGGATCGACCTCGATGCCCGCCTTGCGCAGCGCGTTGACATAACCCTGGTAGCGGTCTCGGCCGGTCGACGTCTGGTCCGTGCCGCCGATCATCGCGATCACCCGATGCCCGAGGCCAATCAGATGATTGGTAGCAAGCGAGATGCCGTAGCTGTCGTCGCCGCGATAGGTCGGCAGTTCGACGCCTTCCATCGAACGGGCAACGAGGATGGCCGGCATGCCGTTCTCCTCGGCAAGCCTCATGTCCTCGATCGGCGTGCCGATCGCCGGCGACATGATCACCCCGTCACCGCCGAGCTGCAGCAGCGTTTCGATGAAGGTGCGCTGTTTTTCGACCGAATCGTAATGGTTGGAAAGGATGAATGTATGGCGGCTGCGATCGAGCTCGCTTTCGATCGCTTTGAGGATTTCCCCGTAGAACGGGTTCATGATGTCGTGCACCACGACGCCGATAATGCCAGAACGCGAGGTGCGCAGGCTGGCTGCGCGGCGATTGTAGATATAACCGAGGGCTCTTGCCTGTTCCTTGATTTTTTCCCGGGTATCGGCCGCCACGAGCGGGCTGTCGCGCAGCGCGAGCGATATCGTGGCAGTTGAAAGACCAAGGCTCTCGCCAATCGTCGACAACTTGATCTTTTGCGCCATTTCCCCCACCCGCAATGGCCGGCATCGCTATCCGATGCTCGAATTAAACTTTAAATAAACAATTTAATTCCGTGCGACAATCCTGTGACGGCAGAAAATCTGGAGGGAAATCAGCCCCTGTCGTCGGAGGACTCCGACTGAAGATTTTGTTCGATGGTCTTGAGGAGCTTAAGGAGCGTGCGGATCTCCTTGTCGGAGAGGCCTTTTGCGGCGATCGAACCGCACTCGGAGACCGAGCGGCCGATCTGTTCGACGGTCTGCAATCCGGCTTCCGTCAGATGCACCTTGGTAAGGCGCCCGTCGGTGCCGTCGGCGCGGCGTTCGAGAAATCCTTGAGCTTCCATGCGGCCGATCGTGCGGGTCATGGTCGGGGCCTTGACGCCGAGCCGTATGGCGAGCTGGCCGGGGGTCATGCCGTCTTCTTCCGCAAGGATCAGGATGACGCCGTCCTGGCCGGCATAAAGCCCGCTTTCGCCGAGGCTGCGGCTGAGTGCTGTGCGCATGGAGCGGGCGGCCTGGGTGATCGCCGGCGCAAGGTCGGTGGCCGAAAGGCCTTCCAGTTCCTTCTTCTTGCCGGACTTGGCTTTTTTATCGCCCTTCTTCTTGCTCATTCGCTCCGCCCGTTTTGCCCTAAAGAAGTAGCCGTTATATCTGTGGCGCGCTATCCATATCGAAACCGGGAAACCACCGCCAGATGTCGCACCCTTCGCCACGCTATCATGACAATGATACGACACTTGCGTCCACAGAAAGGCGAGACTGGATCGCCGTCCTGCCGCTCGGCGCCCACGAGCAGCACGGACCGCACCTGCCGTTCGAGACCGACACGCTCATCGCCGAGGGCCTCGTCGCCCGCCTGATCCCTGCCCTGCCTGCCCACCTGCCGGTGACGTTCCTGCCCACGGAGCCGATTGGTTATTCGATTGAGCATATGGATGTCGCCGGTACGAAGACGCTTGGCTTCGATGAAGCCGTTTACCGCTGGCTCGGCATTGCCGCCGACCTTCACGCCAAGGGCATCGGCAAGCTGGTGCTGCTCAACGCCCATGGCGGCAATTCGCCGCTCATGACCATCGTCGCGACCGAGGCCCGGGTGCGGTTTGGCATGCTGGTCGTCGCCACAAGCTGGACCCGCTTCGGGCAGCCTGCCGGCTGGATCGCCCCGGAAGACAAGGCCGTCGACATCCACGGCGGAGACATCGAGACGTCCGTGATGCTGGCGCTCCATCCGGACCGGGTCGACATGGCCAGGGCCGAAAATTTCCCCTCCCGCCAATCGGACTTTTCCCGCGACTTCAGGCATCTGCGCGCCTATGGCCCGCACGCCTTCGGCTGGAAGATGTCCGACCTCAACCCCAAGGGCGTCGCCGGCAATGCGGCTGCTGCGACGGCGGAACGCGGTGAGATGCTGGTCGCGCATGCTGTGAAGGGGATTATCGAACTGCTGGAGGATGTGGCGCGGTTTGATGTGGGAACATTAAAGGATAGTTGAATCGACGGCATGACGAGCGTATAGTTGGACTATCTAATTGGTCCAACGGAGCACATCGTGGAAATTTCAGTGAGTGAAGCCAAAGCAAGTCTGACTGAACTCCTTCATCGCGCGGAGGCTGGAGAAGATGTTGTTCTCACGCGAAGAGGTCATAAGATTGCAAGGCTTGTACCCATTGAGCCGGAACTGACGCGTGATCAACGCAGAGCGCTGATCGAAGAGATCAGAGCAATGGCGCCTGCACCCGATGGCAACGACGTACCCGCGGAGCGAAGCCAGGATTTTCTCTATGGTGACGATGGCCTGCCGGCATGATTGTGGTCGACACGTCAGCGTTGATCGCCATCGTCAAGAATGAAATTGGTGCCTTTGACTGCCAAGAGGTGCTCACGAGGGAATCGAAGGTCCTCCTCAACGCCGCCACTCTCACCGAAGCACTGATCGTGGCTCGTGGAAAGAAATGCCTGGCTGGTCTTACCAACCTGATTGACCGGCTTCCCATTACCATCATCGAACTGGATGTTGTAAGAGCAGAACGGGCTGCGGCCGCTTACGCTCTGTTCGGCAAAGGCTTTCACAAGGCTTCGCTCAATTTCGGCGATTGCTTCGCTTATGCGACGGCCAAGGAATTCAATTGTCCGCTTCTCTATGTCGGACAGGACTTCGCCAGAACGGACGTGGTGTCTGCAATCGCGACGCCGTCAGCGTGAGCAATAAGATCACCCGGCATCGGTCGCAATCTCGATGTGATCTTATAACATACAAACCCTTTGAACTCGTCCCGGCTTGCCCTTATATGAGACGAACAAAGCTTCCGCGCCGATCGGGCGCTCTCAAGTCCTCGAGGTTTTCATGACCGAAACAGCCACCGTCAAGCCCGTTCCCGTCACCGTGCTCACCGGTTATCTCGGCGCCGGCAAGACGACGCTCCTCAACCGCATTCTCTCCGAAAGCCATGGCAAGAAATACGCGGTCATCGTCAACGAGTTCGGCGAGATCGGCATCGACAACGACCTGATCGTCGAGTCGGACGAAGAGATCTACGAAATGAACAATGGCTGCGTTTGCTGCACCGTGCGCGGCGACCTGATCCGCGTCGTCGAGGGCCTGATGCGCCGCCCGGGCCGCTTCGACGGCATCATCGTCGAGACCACCGGCCTTGCCGATCCGGTGCCGGTCGCCCAAACCTTTTTCATGGATGACGACGTGCGCGCCAAGACCGAGCTCGACGCGGTCGTGGCACTCGTCGATGCAAAACACCTGCCGCTGCGCCTGAAGGACAGCCGCGAAGCCGAAGACCAGATCGCCTTTGCCGATGTCGTCGTCATCAACAAGACCGACCTCGTTTCCCCGGAAGAACTGGCGATCATCGAAGACGTGGTGCGCGCCATCAACCCGACCGCGCGCGTCTACAAGACCACCCGTTCCGGCGTCGATCTCGCCCGCGTGCTCGATCAGGGCGCCTTCAATCTGGAGCGCGCGCTCGAAAACGATCCGCATTTCCTCGACCACGGCCATGACGACCATGTCTGTGGCCCGGACTGCGACCATGACCATGGGCATGACCACCATCATCATGATCACGACCATCATGACCATGACCATGATCATCACGGCCATGATCACCACCACCATCACCACGGCGAAATGTCGCCGATCCATGACGTGACCGTGAAGTCGATCTCGCTGCGCGGCGGCGAGATGAACCCGGAACGGTTCTTCCCCTGGATCCAGAAGATCACCCAGACGGACGGCCCGAGCATCCTGCGCCTGAAGGGCATCATCGCCTTCAAGGGCGACGAGGAACGTTATGTCGTGCAGGGCGTCCACATGATCGTCGAAGGCGATCACCAGCGGCCTTGGAAAGACGGCGAAAAGCGCGAATCGCGCCTCGTCTTCATCGGCCGCGATCTCGATGTCGACAAGATCGAGAAGAGCTTTAGGGCATGTGAGGTAGCGGCATGACGCCGAAAAGTGTGAAGCGGTTTTCGGACCACGTCATGCCCGGGAGCAATGCTGCCTGATGCCGACTGTTGCACCGCTTGATCTCGAAGGCCATGTCGTCGCCGCGCATTTCCTCGGCGACGTCCCATTCTTCGCCACCGCCGCCGGCACCATCCACCGCCTGGATGGCGGCGAGAAGGTCACGGAGGCTCATCAGGGTCTGCTGACCTGCATCCGCGATCCCTTCAGCGCCACGCTGCTGACCGGCGGCGAGGACGGCAAGGTGATGCGCATCGGCAGCAATGGCGAGGCAACCCTGATCGCCGAAGCGCCGCGCAAGTGGATCAGCGTCGTCGCCGGCGGCCCGCAGAATGCGGTCGCCTATGCGCATGGCAAATCGAGCTTCGTGAAGCAGAGCGACGGGACGCTGAAGGAATTTCCCGAAGAGCGCAGCGTCGAAGGCCTCGCCTTCGCCGGCAAGGGTCTCAGGATCGCTGCCGCCCGTTACAACGGCGTCTCGCTGCACTGGGTCGGCACCAATGCGCCGCCGGTCGATCTCGAATGGAAGGGCGCCCATAACGCCGTCACCTTCTCGCCCGACGGACGTTTCCTGGTGACGACCATGCAGGAAAACGCCCTGCACGGCTGGAAGCTCGACGGCAAGCCGGGCGAAAATCGCCATATGCGGATGACCGGTTATCCGGCCAAGGTGAAATCGCTCTCCTGGTCGCCGAAGGGCAAGTGGCTTGCCTCGTCGGGCGCCCCGGCTGCTATCGTCTGGCCGTTTTCGGCAAAGGACGGGCCGATGGGCAAGGCGCCGCAGGAACTCGGCACCCGCGCCAATATCATGGTCACGTCAGTGGCCTTCCATCCGGCCGAGGAAGTGCTCGCCATCGGTTTCATCGACGGCATGATCCTTGGCGTGAGGCTTGCCGACGCAAAGGAAGCGCTTCTACGCCGGCCCGGCAAGGGCGGCATTACCGGATTGAGCTGGAGCGCCAGCGGCAAGCTCGTCGCCTTTGCGTCCGATGCCGGCGACTGCGGCGTCATCGATATTGCAGCCTGAAAGCTTGCAGCATGAATAACCGCGGCGGAAAAATCTCCGCCGCGGCCTGGTCCATGCGGGGATGGGCAGGCAGCGTGTATGAAATGGTATGGGTGTCAGGCTTTGCTGCCTGCCCGATCGCTCCGGTGTTTTCCGAAAGGCAGGTAACGGATGGTCTGGATCCGGAACTTGAACCTTGCGGCGGTCGGCGCCCTGACGGCGCCTTCCTCACCTTTACGACCATCACGGGCCCGGATGCTCTCCGTGGGATGCGACCCGGTTCGCGACCCGGCCCCTGCCCTATGACGCGACCACTATAACCGCGCCGGCGCAGGCGGGGATGCCGGGGAATTCTTTCAACGGGAATTTGCTTCAAACGAAAAGGGAATTTCCGTTCGCCGCGGCGAAATCATCCCCTCATTCACGCCGCGTGGCGGTCTTCCTCGAACGTATCGATGCCGTCGCGGCCGTTGCGCTTGCGCGCGTAAAGCGCCTGGTCGGCCCGCTGCAGCAGGGTTTCGAGATCGCCGGGGCCGCATATTTCGGTCGCCACGCCGATGCTGAGGGTCGGTTGCACGACAAGGTCCGCCATTTCGGCGAGTGAACAGGCAAAGGCGGCGCGGATATTCTGGGCGGTCTCGACGGCCTTTTCGACCGGGCATCCCTTGAGGACGATCACGAACTCGTCGCCGCCCTGCCGCGCGAAGAGGTCGTGGCTGCGCAGGTGCAGAGACGCGGAGGATGCGAACCGCCGCAGCACTTCATCGCCGACCGCGTGCCCATGCGTGTCGTTGATCTGCTTGAAATGGTCGACGTCGATAAGCATCAGGGCGATCGGGCCCGGCTCGAGACCAGCATAGGAACGCATGAGCCCGCCGCGGTTGAGCACGCCGGTTAGGGCGTCGCGATCCGCCAGATAGGTGAGCTTGTTTCCCGCCCGTTCGGCCGCCATCAGATTGATGACGATGCTTCGCAATGCCAGGAAGGGCGCCGCCCAGAGCCCAAGCCAGGCATCGGCGCCGTTGCCAGGGGCAAACAGGCCGCCTTCGCCGATCCAGCCCGTCACCGCCAGAACGGCGCGCGCTGCAAAGATGGCGGCAGTCGGCAGGTAGATCGCAGCGACCAGCCATGCCGACCGCAGCCTTTCCTGCCGTGCGAGGCGAATACCCTCCAGCATCACCAGGAGGTCGCCGAGAGCGCAGACGAGCGAAAATATGGCGATGCGCGGCGCAGTACTGGCATCGTCTCGCCACAAGAGGATCAGCGGCGCCGAAAGAACGGCGAGGATCAGCCAACTCAGGCCCCAATGCGCCGGACGGCCGCCGAAAAGACGGACGGAGACGATCAGCAGCAGATAACCGACCAGGATCAGGTTGTTGCCGATCAGGACCGAGACGACGTCCGGCAACACGTTTCGCAGGCCGACGCTGAACAGGCCGGCTCCGATGACGATGCCGCTGGCGCTCCACCAGAACAGCCAGCGTTCGAACCGGCCGCTGGAATAGGCGATCATCTGGACGATGCCCAGGACCGAGCAGGTCATAGCCGAGACGATATAGATCGTCCGCAGATCCAGCATGAAACACCCCCAATGGCGACGCGGGCATAATAGCGTTGGGCGGTTACGATTCGGTTTGTCCGGTCGTTCAAGTTTATACGAACTGGCTTCAAACGACGCGGACGGCTCCGATGATTTCGGCAAGCAGGTTGTGTAGGTCGTCGCGATAACCGCTGCGGGCCGAGGGGCCACTTTCGTCTGACGTCATCACCACGGTGACGCCGAGCGACGGCACGATATAGAGCATCTGCCCGCCATAACCCCAGCCGAACTTGACCTCCTCTCCGCCGATATTGCGCAGGAACCAGCCGTATCCGTAACCGTCGCCGGAAAAGCGCGAATTGGTGCGCGGCGTCCAGGACTGGTCGATCCAGTCCTTCGAGACGACCTGGCGGCCGTCCTTCGTCTTGCCGCCGCGGCGGTAGAGTTCTCCGAAGGCCAGTAGCGAGCGGGCGGTCATTGCCATCTGGTTGCCACCGAAATAGATGCCTTGCCGGTCTCGTTCCCAGGACCCGATCCGGAAACCGTCGACCGGCTCCAGCCATTCGCGCGCCAGCGCCAGCGTCGATTTCTTGGCGACTTTGGTGAGGATCGCCGAGAGCAGATGCGTCGAGGCGGTGGAATAGAGCATCGAGCCGCCGGGATCGTCGTCGAACGGCTGGGCGAGTGTGAACCTCACCCAGTTGCGGCTCGCGATCCAGCGGCCGTAGTTCGGCCCCGACAGCCGCCCGAGCCCCGCCTGCATCGAAAGCAGGTTGCCGACGGTGATGGCGTGGATGCGCGGGTCCGGATTTGCCGGCAGGTCGGCCTTCAGGATCGGCGCGATCTTCTGGTCCGGCCCCTCGAGCAGCCGGCGGTCGATGGCGATGCCCATCAGCGCCGAGATGATCGATTTCGAGGCCGATTTGATGTTGGTCGAGGCGCTCGCCGAATGGCCGTTGAATGCCCGTTCGGCGATCATCTCGCCATTGCGGGCGACGAGCACGACCTTCAGCGGCTCCAGCTCCGCCGCGCCGCCGAGCACGGTATCGAGCGTCACCGGCGGCTGCGGAACTGGCGCCTGGGGCGAGCCTTGGGCGAAGCTGCGGGCGGCGGTCAGGGCGAACGGCAGAGATAGAAGGGTTGCGCGGCGTGTGATCATGCACCGAAGCTAGGACGGCAAGCCCGCCGAGACTAAGGCGGAAAGGCTCGATTCACGCAAAGATGAAGGAGTGTGAAGCCACTTCCCCCGCGCATGGACAACCGAATATGCGGCTTGCCCCTCACCCCGCCTCCGCTTCGCTCGGCGCACCCTCTCCCCGCAAGCGGGGCGAGCGAAACTGCGACCTCGCGGCACATATCCTTCTCCCCGTCCTGACGGGGAGAAGGTGCCGGCAGGCGGATGAGGGGCAAAGCGACAGCCGCGACACCCCATTCCCGAAAAGCCATTCTCATCCACGGTGGAGCGAAAACAGAAAGCAGTGTATTGGACCATCCCGACCGTCTTGATCGTTGCGTATCCGATTCCCTCACTGGACCGGACCCGCAGCGCCGGGACAGCCGTTTATACGATCGGATACGACATGGCCAAGGCACCCAAGACTGAACATTCCGAACTCGCCGGCGAATTCACCGACGACGGCATTACCGTGCTGGTCGATATCTACCGCCCTGCCGGCACCCAGGGCGACTGGACGCTGGAAGTCATCACCGAAGAGGACGACGTCACCACCTGGGAAGAGCCGTTTCCGACCGACCGCGAAGCCTTCGACGAGTTCCTGGCGACCGTCGAGCGCGACGGCATCCGCTCCTTCTTCGGCGAACCCGAACCCAATCCCGCGGTACATTGATGAAGAATGTCGAAGACCTCACCACATCCGCCAAGACCATGCACGACCGCTATGCCTCGGGCCGCATGGACCGCGAAATCGTCCGCCAGTGGGTCATGGGGCTGAGCATGTATCCGGAACCCTATGGCCGGCACATCCAGGAGGCGGTCGCGTGGTTCAAGCCTTCGCGCGACGACATGGATCCCGTCGAACTGAAGATCGCCGATCTTTCCAGGCTGCAGGCGATCTATCGGCCGTAAGACACCTCAAAGCCCAGCTTCGGCGAACACCTTGACGATCCAGTCGAGGAAAACGCGCACCCGCGGCGAAAGTTGGCGGTTCTGCGGATAGAGCGCCGAAAGCGGTGTCGGTGACGGCGGGAAATCGGCAAGCACCTCGACGAGCACGCCCTCGTCGATATCCCGCTGCAGGCGATAGCGTGGCGCCTGCATGAGGCCAAAACCGCGGCGGGCGAGATCGACCATCGTATCGGAATTGTTGACCGTCAGCCGGCTTGGAAGGGTGACGTAGCGCACCTCGTCGCCGACCATGAATTCGAGCGGCATGATCTGGCCGGTGCGCGACGACAGGAAGCCGATGGCGAAATGCCCCTCCAGCGCATCCGGTGATTTCGGAAGCCCATGTTTCTCGACATAGGCGCGGCTGGCGCAGGTGATTTCGGTGATGGTTCCGAGCCTGCGCATGATCAGCCCGCTGTCGTCGATCTCGCCCGCCCGGATGACGCAGTCCACGCCTTCGCGAACGAGATCCACCAGCCGGTCGCCCTGGCCGATCTGCAGGTCCAGCAGCGGATAGCGGTCAAGAAACTCGTGAAGGCGCGGCAAAAGGAAGGTGCGGGTCAGAAAGCCGTGCGCGTCGACCCGCAGCAGGCCGCGCGGCTGCGCGTCACGAAAGATGTTCTCCGCCTCGTCCACCTCCGCGAGGATCGCAAGGCAACGCTCGTAGAAGGCCCGGCCGTCCAGCGTCGGAGTGACATAGCGCGTCGTCCGCTCAAGCAGCCGCGTGCCGATCCCCTCCTCGAGCTGCTTGACCGCTTCGGTGACGGTCGAACGGGCAAGGCCGAGATCCGCGGCCGCAGCGGAAAAACTGCGCCGTTCGACAATCCGGACGAAGAGCTGCATGCGGTCGAGGCGATCCATGGCCTTGTTCACCACAGGCGAATTCTGATGTCAATTCACCGGCAATTGTTCTTGGATCGTGTCAGCAATATCTCCTGGCCACCAACCAAGGAGAGATCCCATGACCACCAACGGACAACGCGTCGCGATCGTCACCGGCGCTTCGAAGGGCATCGGCAGAGCCATCGCGCTCCGCCTCGCTGAAGACGGCATCGCCGTCGTCGTCAACTATGCGACCAGCCGGCAGGCTGCCGACGAGGTGGTGGCGCAGATCGAAGCGGGCGGCGGCAAGGCGGTCGCGGTGCAGGCGGATGTCGGCAGCCCGACCGCTGCCGCAACCCTGTTCGACGCTGCCGAACAGAGCTTTGGCGGTGCCGACATCCTCGTCAACAATGCCGGTGTGATGCGGCTTGCTCCGCTCGCCGAGATGGACGACGAGACTTTCGAATTTCAGCTTGCCACGAACCTGATGGGCACGTTCCGCGGCATCCGAGAGGCAGGCAAGCGGCTGCGCGACGGCGGCCGCATCATCAACTTCTCGTCGAGCGTCGTCGGTGTCTACGGGCCGGCCTATGGCGGTTATGCCGCCACCAAGGCCGCCGTCGAAGCGATGACCCACGTTGCCTCCAAGGAACTCGGGCGGCGGAGGATCACCGTCAACGCGATCGCGCCCGGCCCTGTCGAAACCGAGATGTTCATGACCGGCAAGTCTGACGAACTGGTTCGGAACATCGTCAAGACGATCCCGCTCAGCCGGCTCGGCCAGCCGCAGGACATCGCCAGCGTCGTCTCCTTCCTCGCCGGCCCGGACGGCGGCTGGGTCAACGGCCAGGTGCTGCGCGCCAACGGCGGCATGATCTGAAACACCAAAACATCAACCTGAAGGAAAACCCGATGCCATTCGTGAACATCAAGACGCCAGAAGCCGCACTCAGCAAGGCCCAGAAGCAAGAGATCGTCCACCGCATGACCGAGATGCTGGTCGAATACATGAGCGAGGCCGCGCGGCCCCACACCATGGTGCTGATCGAAGAGGTCAAGGACGGCGGATACGGCCGTGCCGACGAGATTTTCGTGATCCCGGATGCCTATCGCGCCAAAGACGGCGCTTGAGAAATCGCCTGTTCACTCTCCCGCCCGGTTCTCCGATCGGGCGAGAGAGTGACTACAAAATATCCGGGCAAGGCCGGCTTGGCGACACCACAAGCTCGTGTTATTCAAGCCACCATGTTCGCAAACCTGACGACCAAAACCGCCACCAAAACGACCGCTGACGCGGGGCGTTTTTGGGTGCGTGCGCGGTAACAGCGACATCATCCTCAAAACCCCGCCGGAGACGGACGGGGTTCAAAGGTGACAAATAGCCCTGTCTCTCTCCTAAATTCCAAGGAGAGACAAAAATGCTGACCAACCTCGAAAATCTCGCCCCCAGCCAACCTGTTGGCCTTTCGACCGCAACGCCAGTCGTCGCGATCGTCGGCGCTACCGGTGCGGTCGGTGTCGAACTCTTGAACTGCCTTGCCGCCCGCAACTTTCCGCTCGGCGGATTGAAACTGCTAGCCTCGGCGCGCTCGGCCGGCAAGACGCTTCCCTTCAATGGCGCCGAACTCGTCATCGAGGAACTGACGGAGGCGAGTTTCAAGGGTGTCGATATCGCCCTTTTTTCCGCCGGCAGCGGCATTTCCAGGCGTTTCGCGCCGATCGCGGTTAGGGCCGGCGCCGTGGTGATCGACAATTCCTCCGCCTTCCGAATGGAGGAGACAGTGCCGCTGGTCGTGCCGGAGGTGAATGGCGAAGCGCTCCGCCAGCATCGCGGCATCGTCGCCAACCCGAACTGCGTCGCGGCGATTGCTACGGTGGCTCTCGCCCCGCTCCACCGCGCTCATCCGATCCGCAGGCTGAACATCTCGACCTATCAGGCCGCGTCCGGCGCAGGGGCTGCGGCGATGGAGGAGCTGCGGCTGTCGACCGCTGCCTATCTCGCGGGCGAGATCTTCGTGCCCAAGGTGCTGCCGCACCCTTATGCCTTCAACCTCTTCAGCCACAATGCCGACATGGACCCGGAGAGCGACTATAACGGCGAGGAGCTGAAGGTGGTGGCGGAGACCCGCCGCATCCTCGACGTGCCCGCCCTGCCGATCGGCATCACCTGCGTTCGCGTGCCGGTGCTGCGCGCCCATGCCATGGCGATCTCCATCGAATTCGACCAGCCGGTATCGCCCGAAGAAGCCCGCGATCTGCTGTCTGGCGCCCCCGGCCTGCGCCTCGTCGACAACCGCGCCAGCAATCACTTCCCGATGCCGTCGGAGGCATCCAGCGAAGACGACGTCCTGGTTGGTCGCATCCGCACCGACATCGGCGATCCGTCCGGCAGGACGCTGGCGATCTTCGTTGCCGGCGACCAGCTCTTGAAGGGCGCGGCACTCAACGCGGTGCAGATCGCCGAGCGGCTGCTTGGCGGCGTCGAGAGCAAGTCATGAGGCTCTACCTCTCCTCCTACCGACTCGGCGACCATGTGGAAAAACTATCCGCACTGATGCACGGCGGTAAACGCATTGCGGTGATCAGCAACGCACTCGACTTCATTCCAGCGGAGGCCCGCCGGCGCTACGAGACGACCGTTTATAGCCCGATCGAGGAATTTGCCGGACTCGGCTTCACGGCCGAGCCGCTTGATCTGCGCGACTATTTCGGCAAGCCCGAGACGCTGGCCCAACGCCTGCGGCCCTTCGACCTCGTCTGGGCGCTCGGCGGTAATGCTTTCCTGCTCCGCCGCGCCATGCGGCAGAGCGGCTTCGACGGAGTGATCTGCGATTTGCTGGATGCCGATGCCGTCGCCTATGGCGGCTTCAGCGCGGGCGCGGTCGTCGCCACCCCGACGCTGCGTGGCATCGAGCTAATGGATGAGCCGAATGTGATTGCCGAAGGTTATGATGCGGACATCGTCTGGGAAGGGCTGGGGCTAGTCGATTTCTCGATCGTGCCGCATTACCATTCCGACCACGACGAAGCGAAGGCGGCCGACAAAGCGCTCGCCTGGTTCGGGGAAAATGGCTTGCCGTTCAGGGCGATGCGTGACGGCGAAGTATTCGTCGTCGACGGCGGCATTGCCGCTCTGCATGCGTTGAGGCCCTAAAAACAAAGGCCGGCGCCACCTGTTCTGGCGCCGGCCCCGTCCCTACCGCCCTCGTTGGTTTTTCTAGAACCGGTAGGTAACGCCTGTGCCGATCAGCCAGGGATTGATCTTCGCCTTGCCGCTCAGCGGCCCGAGGACGTCATGATCAGCCTTCCAGTCGGTCTCCATGAAGATCTTCTTCACGTCGAAGTTCACGCCCCAATGCTGGTCGATCATGTAGTCGAAGCCGACCTGCAGGGCAGCGCCGACATGGTTCTCGACGTCGAGATTGTGGAAGCCCGGCTTTTCCGACTGGTTGTAGAAGAGCGAATAATTGACGCCGGCACCGACATAGGGCTTGAAGGCGCCGAAATCGGTGAAGTGGTATTGCAGCGTCAGCGTCGGCGGCAGCAGCCAGGCGCGGCCGACCGGCACGCCGACGGCACCGTCCTCCTTGATATTCGCATAGGTCGTGCCGAGGACCAGTTCGGCGGCGATATTGTCGGTGAAGAAGTAGCTGATATCGAGTTCGGGGATGACCGAATCGGAAAAGGACAGGTCCGAACCCGGCACGCCGTTGACCGAGCCGCGGTTCTCAGTGATGACGCCCAAGCCGCGCACGCGAATCTGCCAGGGGCTCTGGCCGGTAGCGGCCTCCTGCGCCACCGGGGCGACGGATGCCGGCGTCAGATCCGCCGCTGCCGCCCCGAATGCGAAAAAAGCCGCACCCGCGCCCGCGATCCATCTCAGATGCCGTGCCCCGCTCGTGTTCATGTAAGCTCTCCTTGATTGTATATCGATCTTGCGAGGAGAGGCTTAGGAGCCGGCTGCGAGAGTCGGATTGATCCGGATCAACCGCGGCCGGCGGATGCACGGCGGCGGCCTGAAAGGGAGAATTTGTCGCACGAAAAACCCCGCCTCCCCTTGGGGGCGCTCCCACGGGAGTGCTCCCAAGGGGAGACGGGGTCTGGGCAGATCGTCGGGGCGCGAGGCCTTGAGTGCTGAATGCCTTGGTCGAAAACTCGGCCTTTGTCAGGCCAGCTTGCGCCCGTTGGCGACGATCATGCCAGCGGCACCTTCAAGCCAGCCGGCCTTGAGTTCGAGCGCCAGGAAACGCGAACGCTCGAAGGGGCCGGGCATGACGAGATGCCGGGTCTTGTCGGCGAAGAAGCCGAACCGTTCATAATAGGCCGCATCGCCGACGAGCAGGATCGCGCCATGGCCGCGCTTGTGGGCCTCGGTGATCGCCGCACGCATCAGCGCAGCACCTATGCCCTTGCCTTCGTAAGCGCAATCGACCGCGAGCGGGCCGAGCAGCAGCGCATCGATCGCCTGGCCTTCCGAGGAGATGCCGGCTTCGATGTTCCAAAGCCGCACGGTGCCGATCACGTGGCCGGCGCCGTCACGGGCGACGATGGCGAGGCCTTCGGCCGGCACGCGGTTGCGGCGGATCTTTTCCGACGATTTTTTGCGGCGATCCGGGCCCATGGCGCGGTCGAGCAGGGTTTCGCGGGCGACCACGTCAGCCGGAGTTTCGGCGTCGATGGCGAAAGTGGAGTTGGGCGCAAAGAATGCGCGCACAGAATCAAGAACAGCGGCCATCGTGGCCTCCCGTACCCAATACCGTTATCAGCGGCGATGAAGAGGAATTGTGAATTTGCCGCCCCGGCTGGTTACGGGGCCGGCGGTATTGGATGACGCCAGTCAGGCAGGCAAAGCCGCCTTAGATGACGTACGCCTTCAGGGGGTCGAAGCCGTTGAAGGCGACGGCCGAGTAGGTCGTCGTATAGGCGCCGGTGCCTTCGATCAGAACCTCGTCGCCGATGGTGAGCGTCACCGGCAGCGGATACATGTTCTTCTCGTACATCACGTCGGCGCTGTCGCAGGTCGGGCCGGCGAGAACGCAGGGTTCCATCTCGTCGCCGTCCCGCTCGGTGCGGATCGGGTAGCGGATGGCCTCGTCCATGGTTTCGGCGAGACCGCCGAACTTGCCGATGTCGAGGAAGACCCATCGGTGATTGTCGTTGTCCGACTTCTTCGACACGAGGACGACTTCAGCCTTGATGACGCCCGCATTGCCGACCATGCCGCGACCCGGCTCGATGATCGTCTTCGGCAGGTTGTTGCCGAAATACTTGCGCAGCGAAGCGAAGATCGCCTTGCCGTATTCTTCGGCCTTCGGCACGTCGCGCAGGTACTTGGTCGGAAAACCACCGCCCATGTTGACCATCTGCAGAACGATGCCCTGCTTTGCGAGCGAACCGAAGACGCGCTTGGCATCGGCAAGAGCCGCATCCCAGGCATCGACCTTGGTCATCTGCGAGCCGACATGGAAGGACACGCCGTAGGATTCGAGACCCATCTGGTGCGCGTAGACGAGCACGTCGACGGCCATCTGCGGCACGCAACCGAACTTGCGGGAAAGCGGCCATTCGGCGCCTTCGCCATCGGTCAGCACGCGGCAGAATACCTTCGCACCGGGGGCGGCGCGGGAAATCTTCTCGACTTCCTCATGGCTGTCGACGGCATAGAGGCCAACGCCGAGCGCGAAGGCGCGGGCGATGTCGCGTTCCTTCTTGATCGTGTTGCCAAAGGAAATGCGGTCGGCGGAAGCACCGGCGTCGAGTGCCATCTGGATTTCGGCGACCGACGCGCAATCGAAATTGGAACCCATCGAAGCAAGCAGCTTCAGGATTGCCGGTTCCGGGTTGGCCTTGACCGCATAATAGATCGCGCTGTCCGGCAGAGCATGACGGAAGGCGTTGAAATTGTCGCGCACGACGTCGAGATCGACAACAAGAAACGGTCCTTCGGGACGCTGGGTCTTGATGAAGTCAAGGATGCGAGCAGTGGTCATGGTCAGTCCCTTCAAATCTCAAAGCTCCGGCTGCGAACCGGAGGACAAAGGACGGATGAGAATGCGTTCAGCCCGGTTGGTGGAGACACCGGTACCGTGAACACGCTCAAACGCGCGATAAGTGGATCAACGCTCTGCCACGAACAATGATCCGGCTTTGTCTGCCATGGATTGGAGGGAGGTCCCTACCGCACTTCCGGCAATGATGGTGTGCCTCTTCAGTAACCCCCGCTGATGGAAAGCAGGGAGAGAACAAAAAGGCCCGCACCGTCGTTGCTTCAGATGTCCTCGCATTTCCCGGATGGCCGGAATAGCGACTGGAGGGGTTAGTTCCAGGTACCTTACCGATGACCTCACCAAATAGAGGGTCGGCGGACACCCACGGGCACGTGCGACTTTGGGCTGACCGGGAGATAAGAATATTCGCGGTCATAATCAAGAGTTTTTTTGCCCCTCACCAAAATTTCGCATTGCACAATTCCGTGCTAAATCCCAACTAGGATCGACCAGACTAAAAGGGGCGACATTTGGACACTCTCACCCGCATGCGGGCCTTCATCGATGTGGTTGAAGCAGAAGGCTTTTCAGCCGCCGCCCGGCGGACCGGGCGGTCGAAGGCGCTGCTGTCGAAATATGTGCGCGAACTGGAAGACGATCTGGGTGCCCTGCTGCTCAATCGCACCACCCGCCAGTTCTCGATGACCGAGGCCGGGCACACCTATTACCGGACCGCCGCCGATATCCTCAAGGAAATCGACAATCTCGCCGACCTCGTGCGCGAGAACAACGCCGATCTCAAGGGACGCCTGCGCGTTTCCGTGCCGCGGACCTTCGTCGATGCGGAGGTTGGCCAGTCGTTGATCGATTTCGCCAAGAGCCACACGGAAGTGTCGCTGGAAATCGTCGCCGAGGACCGTTTCGTCGATCTGATCGAGGAAAATTTCGACCTCGCGATCCGAATCACCAAACTGGAAGATTCCGGGCTGATCGCCAGAAAACTCTCCGACTTCCGCGTCTACACCGTTGCGACCGCCGATTTCGTCGCCAAATACGGCCCGCTCGAACACCCGCAGGACCTCAACCGCGTCCCGTTCATCATCGACACCAATTCCCGTTGGCACAACAATGTGCGTTTCACCGACAAGGACGGCTCGACCATTTCTGTCGCCGTCAGCGGCCCGGTCGAGATCAACAGCCCGCAGGCGACGCTGCGCGCTGCCCGCGCGGGCCTCGGCGTCGCGATTATCCCCGATTTCATCGCCAATGCCTCGATCCAGTCGGGCGAACTGGTGACGCTGTTCGACGATTATATTGCCAAGGACCGCGGCATCTATGCGGTCTATCCGCATCGCCGCTACCTGCCGGCCAAGGTCAGGAGCTTCGTCGACTTCCTCTCCACCTGGTTCCGCCGCCAACATTGACCGATCCGGCTGCCCGGCGCCTCGCCGGTCCCTACGGCGAATGAGGTAACGCCTCCTCGGCTGGTCGACCTATTGGCCGGCTTGCTTGAGCTTGGCTTCGATCCGCATAGTGCGGCTCAGCGTGCGAAAGTCCCGGCATCGCGGAGGATCGAGGTCCATGCAGAAAAGCCTGGCGATGTTCGTGTCGGCGCCGGTGATCGAGGCCGAAAACGGCAAGCTGGTGCTCGACAAGAAGTTCGTTTCCGGCATGGCCCTGCATGTGCAGCACTGGTCCGGGCCGGTCACCTGCTTCATCCGCCGCGGTGCGACCGACATACCTTTCGGCGGTCGCTACGATATCGGCGACCTCGATTTCCGGGTGCGGATTCTAGAGCCGGAGGAACGGGTCTCGGCAGACCATCTCGCCGACTTCGACCTCGCGCTGTTATCGGGAGATTCCTATCTGGACCTGCTGCCGCCGGCGGTGATCCGGCAAGCGAAGAGCGCAGTGGTCTATTCGATCGAATACACCCATCAGACCCGGCTGCAGATCATCTCGCTCGACGACACCCGCAGCCTGCCGCGGAAAATCTACGGCATGGCCTGGACGGTGATGCAGGAATACAAGCGCAAGCGCGCCTTCCGCGCCGCCCGCGGCATCCAGGCAAACGGTTACCCGGCCCACGCGGCCTATCACGACATGTGCGGCAGCCAGCTCCTCTACCTCGACAACCGCATGAAACCGGCAATGTTCGCGACGCCGCAGGAGATGAGCGCGCGAAAACGGCATCTCCAGAACGGCGAGCCGTTGCGGCTCATTCATTCGGGACGGCTCGAACCGATGAAGGGCGTGCAGGACCTCGTTCCGATCGCCAGGCTGCTTGACGAGAGGGGCGTCGATTTCACCCTGACGATCTACGGCGAGGGAAGCCTTTCCGCCGTAATCAACGCCGACATCCACAAGCATTGGCTTCAGGACTGTGTCTTCCTCAAGGATCCGGTCGATTTCGAGCAGGAACTCGTACCGCTGACGCGAACCGGTGCGGATATCTTCCTCAGCTGCCACAGACAGTCCGATCCTTCCTGCACCTATATCGAGACGATGGGCTGCGGCGTTCCGATCGCCGGCTATGACAACGAGATGTGGTCGGCGCTGATGATCGAATCGAAAGCCGGTTGGGCCGCCCCGCTCGGCGACATCAGGGCGATGGCCGATCGACTGGCCGCCCTCGACAAGGACCGCGCATCCATTCTGGAGCGGGCCGAAAACGCGCTTCGGTTCGCGCGCGGGTGGGACTTCGAAAGCCAGTTTCGCAAACGCATGGAGCATCTGGAAAATCTCACCCGGCACTAGACCTGGGCTGGACATGTGACCGGTTCGAGTCGAAATTCCGTCTCATTTGCGCTGCACTGCAAGGGGCGGACGAACCGGGAGCCACAGGGCGAATGCGATATCGAGTCTTGACCATTGCCACGTTGGCGGCTGCCTGCATTCCGCTCCCCGCCGTCGCCCATCCGCATATCTTTGCCGAGGCGCGGCTCGAAGTGGTGGCCGGCACCGACGGCAATGTCGCGGAGCTGCACAATGTCTGGCGCTTCGATGAGGTCTTCTCATCCAGCGTGCTGCTCGATTTCGACAAGAATACCGACCTGAAGCTCGACGCCAAGGAACTCGCGGCGCTCGGCGAGGTGATGCGCAAGTCGCTGGCCGACTATCACTATTTCACGACGATCACGGCCAACGGCGCCAATGTCGGGGTGCAGAAGCCGGCCGTGATCCACGTTTCGCTCGACGGCAACCAGCTTCTGGTCCTGTTTGCGGTGAAGCCCGAAAAACCGGTGCCGCTCAAGGGCCGGCTGGCCTTTGGTATCTACGATCCTTCCATGTACACCTCGATCGACTTCCCGACCGACGGCGACCTGATCGTCAAGGGCGACGGCTTTGCCCATTGCCAGCACAAGGTGGTGCGCCCCGACCCCGACGAAGTGATCTCCCAGAATACCACGTCGCTGACCGATGCCTTCTTCAACGATCCGACCGGCACCGACATGTCGAAACTTTTCGCCACCCGACTGGAACTGACATGCTGAAGACCCGCGGCGCCCTTTCCCCTTCCGTCGTCATTCCTGCCCTTCTCGCTGTTGCGGCGGTCGGCATCCTGACGGTGGGGTCGGCGCATGCGCAATCGCCGCTCGGCGTCGGTTCGGCCGAGCCCTCGTTTTCGGTCGGCGGACCGCTCGGTCCGTTTTTCGCCTGGATCAATTTTTACCAGCAGTCCTTCTACCGGGCGCTGACCGGTTCGCTGAAGGCGATGCGCGGGGATCCCTGGGCGCTGTCCGGCCTGATCGGGCTGTCGTTCGCCTATGGCGTCTTCCACGCCGCAGGTCCTGGCCACGGCAAAGCGGTGATCTCCTCCTACATGATCGCCAACGAGATCGAGCTCCGGCGCGGCGTCGTCATCTCCTTCATCTCCGCGCTGCTGCAGGGCCTGGTGGCGGTGCTGCTGGTTGGCGCGGCCTATCTCCTGCTGCGCGGCTCGGGCATCACCATGACGGCGGCGACCCAGGCAATGGAGATTGCCAGCTTCGCCATGGTCGCGCTGTTTGGCGCCTGGCTGCTGGTGAAAAAGATCCGGGCGCTGCGGATGCGCGTCATCAGCATGCCCGTCGCAGTCCCCGCCGGTAACGGGCGCGGGCCGACTGGGCTGAATTTCCAGGCGGTCGAAATCGACGATCACGACTATCAGGGAACCGGCGATTATTGTGAGACTTGCGGCGTCAGCCACATGCCCGATCCCGCCCTGCTGAAGTCAAAGGATTTCAGCCTGCACGAGGCCTGGTCGGCGATCATTGCCGTCGGCCTCAGACCCTGCTCGGGCGCGATCCTGGTGATGAGCTTTGCGCTGTTGAACAGCCTCTATCTCGGCGGTGTGCTGTCGGTTCTCGCCATGTCGATCGGCACGGCGATCACCGTCACCATTCTCGCGACGCTTGCCGTCACCGCCAAGGATCTCGCGGTCCGCTTCGCCGGTCCCGGCTCGCGCTCGGGACGGCGGATCTCCCATGCGATCGAGATCGGCGGCGCACTGTTCGTGCTGCTGGTCGGGTTGTCGCTGCTCGGCGCTGCGCTGCAGGTGTAACGCCGCTGCCCCTTTCAGGCCGCGCGTTTACGCACCATGGCCGGGCTGCCCTTGCGCATCCATTGCCGGCAGGGCCGCTCGATCGCCACATGCAACAGCCATGACACGCCGATCACCACCATGCTCGTCACCACCGTCGCAACTACGTTACGGAGCACGAAGCCCGCATTGCCGAGCTTCCCCTCCACCATGGCCCAGACGCCGAGCGCCCGGTAGTGGGTGAGATAGACGGCAAAGGAGATGTCGCCGAGGAAATGCATCGGCGGGGAGGCGAAGAAATCCGCGAACAGCCCGCGATCGGTGCTGAGGCAGAAGAGCAGCGAGATGATCAGCAGATAGATCGCAAAATCCCAATCCGGCTGAGTGAGCGCGACCAGGGCCAGAAGCCCGACACCGATCTGCACCGGCGTGCGCGCCGCGAAGGCGGCGACGGCCGGATCGTTGTGCAGCCGCCAGACCAGTTGGCCGAGCGTGAAGCCTGCAAGGCAGCGGATCAGGGTGAAGGGTGCGGCGATGAGATCGAGCAGGCCCTTGGAAATCGTCGACCCGATATAATGGAGGGAGGCGGCAAGCGTCAGGATCAGGATCGCGAGGATCGCGCTGATGCCGAGCAGCAGCGCTGCCATGCGGCTCGACTTCAGACACAACAGGCCGATCACCGGGAACAGCAGGTAGACCAGCATTTCGGCGCTCACCGACCACGCCGGCGGATCGATGCTCGGCCAGTTGCCGAGCGACTGCAGCATCAGGACATTCGAGATGAACACGTCCGGCCCGATATCGAGCTCGGAGGATTTGAGGAAGGCGAGCGCGATGAACGCCAGCGTCACGGCGAGATAGAGCGGGTAGACCCTGGCGATGCGGTGCCACAGGAAGTCGCCGAACCGGAACGCGCCCGACAGGAACGACGGCCCGTAGACATGCGCCATGACGAAGCCGCTGAGAATGAAAAACAGGTCAACCGACAGGTAGCCGTGGTTGAGGAAGGTCGAGAACGCCCCGTCCGACGGAACCCTGTCGAGCTCGAAATGGTAGACCATCACGAACACGGCCGCCGCCCCGCGAATACCCGTCATCGACCTGATTTCGCCCACCGCCATCGCAGCACCCCCCAGGACCTGGAAACCAGGCTACCGAGGCAGCTTACAGGGTTGGGAACACTGCACAATCCGGCCATCAGGCTAGGCGACTACGCCTTAGGACTGCGCCCGCTCGAAGGCGGAGATGGTCAGCGGCCGCGATTGCGCTGGTAGCGTGCCCTCAGCCAGAAGATCGCGAAGAAACCGAGCAACAGCATGGAGCCGATGACGACGGCGAGCACCGGAGAAAACTGGGCAATCCACATGACGATCGTCGGCAGGAAATAGATCACCAGCCCGATACATGCGAGGATCACCGCCGCGGCAATCGCCTGCGACTTTGCCTCGGGCGTCATGCGCTGGCTCCCTTGGCAAGCTCGGCGCGGATATCTTCGAGCCGGCGCTTCTGGGCGCCATCAGCCCCGAAATTTTCGGGCGAAAGCCATGCTTCGAACGCGGCCTTCAGGAGCGGCCATTCCACGTCGATCATCGAAAACCAGGCGGTGTCACGATTGGCCCCCTTGGAGATGAGATGTTGGCGGAAGACGCCCTCGAAGGTGAAGCCGTAACGGCGCGCCGTCGTCTTGCTCGGCTCGTTGTCGTTATGGCATTTCCATTCGTAGCGACGGTAATCGAGCCCTTCGAAAACATGTTTCGCCATCAGGTAATGCACTTCGGTCGACAGCGGCGAGCGCTTCATGGATGCCCCATGCGCGACCGAGCCGACCTCGATGACGCCGTTCTTCGGATCCGGTCGCATGTAGCTTGCCATGCCGACCACTTTTCCTGTCGCATTGTCGCGCGAAACGAGCGTCACGAAACTCGAATGGACGCGGGCGTTTTCCAGCCAGTCGCCAAACGCGTTCACATCGGCAAAATCGTCGTTGGGGAAATATTTGAGAAGCGGATTGATGCCGTCTGCGCCGCCGAACCCGTCCCACAGTGCCTGGAGGTGGCTGTCCCTGTCATAGGGTTCGAGCGTCACGAACCGCCCCTTGAGGGTGACCGGAGCGGGGGCGGCAACTTTGTAGTTCTTCAGATCGCGCATATCAGCCTCTTCTACCGTGCCAGTGGCTTAGGCCAGCGACGGGGGAAAGGCAACGGGGGGAGCGCGGGCGTCGGTTGCAATGGAATAGAGAAGCGAAAACGGAGCGGCCTATCTCCAGAGTTCGGTAGCAAATGCCACCACTGGTGGCTTGCGGTCTATAACGCACGCTCGCACCGGATGCGTGGTATTACCTCAATTCTTCATGCTAGGCATGCTTCGTTTCAGCATGGCGAGCCACAAGGAGTCAGCCGCAATGAAATGCCTGCGCATCTATGCCACCTCGGATGGCGAGTCGCATTTCGACGAAGTCGAATTGCCGACGACTAAGAGGTCAATGCACCCCGATGCTGTACCGTTCGACGTTACGGCCAGTTATCCGGCGTCCCGCGTCCGCGTCACCCACATCCCGGCGGGCATGCGAGAGGTAGCCTGGCATAAGGTCCCGGAGCCTGTGCTTACGGTCAGGCTGGATGGTTCGGTTGAATACGAGACGAGCGACGGAGAGGTGCGCCACGTTCAGGCGGGTAGCTTCGTGTTGGTGGAAGACACACACGGCAAGGGCCATCTGTCACGCCATTCCCCGGAGGCGCAAACTGTCATCTGGATCTCGCTACCGAACGGCCTCGATTTGCCGCCAGCATAGCCCGTCTGGGCACGCTGTCGTCGACATATCCTCGACGTCCGATATGGTCGCTTGCCGACGGGCGGCCGCACTTTGAGATGGACACAATCCTCGCTGTCTGCTTCCCTTCGAGGATCATCATGGGAGTTGTCCAATGGCGGTCTGCACCTCATGCAATCGGGAATTCGGGTTCGCGGATCTCAGGGGCGGCATCTGCCGCGACTGCCGCGCCAAGACGGAGGCCGAAAGCATGGCTTCGGCATTCAAGAAGATCGAGAACGGCATCATTTCCCCGGAAGACCTGAATGATCCGGCCCTTGCGAAGATCATCATCACGACGGGGAGCGAAATTCCCGGCCGGCGGATCGACAGCATCGTCGATGTCGTTGGCGCCGAGACGGCGCTGGGCCTCAGCATATTCAAGGATATCGCCAACAATTTCCGCGATTTCTTCGGTGGCCGCAGCAAGACGGTACAATCCGCCGTTCGCGACGCCCGGACCGTCTGCATGATCGAGCTTCGCCGCGAAGCGATCCGCCTGAATGCCGACGCGATCATCGCAATCAAGATCGATTTCAGTGAATTGTCGATGGCAGGGGGCGGCGGCATCCTGTTTGTTGCGGCGACCGGTACAGCCGTCAAGCTCGCCGACTGACAGCAGTCTGCCGGGCGGCCGCGCCATTCCCGTTCCCTAACCCATCAGGGCGGGCCGAGACCGAAAAGATGCGCAGCCGTTGGCGACCTACGACTGGCGCGGTTTACGCCTTGACCTTCGCGGCCGAAACGGTGGCGTCGATATGCTCGATCAGCGCATCGTTCAATCCAAGGCGGCCGGCCAGCAGGTCGAGATAACCGCGTTCGGCGCGGGTGTCCGGATCGATGGTCAGGCGCGAGGCGGCGTAGATCTCGACCCTCTGCTCTTCAGTGCGCGCGGCAGCGACGAGGTCGTCGATATCGACCGGATTGGCAAGTTCGTTCTCGATGAAGGCTTCCGCCTCGGCGCCGAGATCGACGGCATGCACCTTGTCCATGATGTTGGCGCGCTCGCCGGCGTCGATATGGCCGTCGGCCTTGGCGGCGGCAATCATCGCCCGGACGAGCGTCAACGCGAAATCGTTGGTGAGATCGGAAGACTGCGGATGGAAGGGGGAATCGGCCGGCGGCGTCAGGAGCGGCTTGTCGGCCTGCGGTGCGGGCTGCGGCACGGCTTCGGGCGATTTGCCGGACTGATAGTTCTTGTAGGCGAGATAACCGAGGCCGGCGATCGCCGCGATGCCGCCGACCGCAGCGACATTGCCGGCGATGTTGCGGCCGGTCTTGGTGCCGAGGACGGCCGCGAGGATGGCGCCGGTGGCGAGCGGGTTGTTCTTGGCAAGCTGGGTTGCCTGCCCTGCCCGGTCCCTCACACTTCCTCCCGACATGCCTGGAATCTGCGACCCCAGAAATTGATCGAGAAGCTTCTTCGCGTCGAACATCGCACATCTCCCTGTTGTGTTTCCGGGGAGACATAGGAATTCGACCGTCAAATTACAAAGGCCGGTTGCGGGCGGCCTGGTGTCGCGAGGGAGACAGAGGCTCGAAGAAGTTCATTGCTGGTTCTGAGGCAGGCCGTCTGCAATGTCGTAATAATCGCCTTTTTCGGCAACGAAGATATGCTTGTTCAACCCGGTTCCGGTCGGGCCGTCAAACGCGCCCATGGCAACAGCGATCCAATCCCTGTGCGGCGGGTCCCAGAAGAGGGAAGAGCCGCATGTGGTACAAAACCCGCGCCGAACCTTCTCGGAAGACTGGAACCAGGTAATATTCTCGGCACCCTTGAGGGTCAGCCGGTCCTTTTCGACATCCGTGGATGCGAAAAAATGGCCGGAATGCTTTCGGCATTTCGAACAATGACAGGCATCCGGCGCGGACAGTTCACCCTCGATCTCGAAGCTGACCGCGCCGCAGAGACATGATCCCTTGTGCATGCAAGCCCTCCCCTGCCACCAGTCAGAGCTCGGAAACGCGTTCCGGCTACGCCTTCAGCGCCGCCGCTTCCAAAGCGAGCTTGGTGATGCCGGCCCAGTCGCCTGCGGAAACGAGCTCCTTCGGTGCGACCCAGGAGCCGCCGACGCAGATGACATTCGGCAGCGACAGGTAGTCGTTGGCGTTCTTCAGCGAAATGCCGCCGGTCGGGCAGAACAGCGTGCCGGCGAGCGGCGAGGAAAGCGCCTTCAGATAAGCGGCGCCGCCGGCCTGTTCGGCGGGGAAAAATTTCAGCACCTCGTAGCCGGCCTCGCGCAGCGTCATCACTTCGCTGGCGGTCGCAGCGCCCGGCAGCAGCGGCACGGGAGAATCCTTGGCGGCGGACAGTACACCGGGGGTCACGCCGGGCGAGACGATGAAGGTCGAGCCCGCCTTGACGGCCGCCTCGTAGTCGCGGGCATTGAGGATGGTGCCGGCGCCGACATTGGCGCCTTCGACTTCGTCGGCCACCGCCCTGACAGCATCGAGGGCTGCCGGCGTGCGCATGGTGATCTCGATCGCCTTCAGGCCGCCGGCAACGAGCGCGCGCGCCAGGCCGACCGCCGACTTGGCGTCATCAACGATCAGCACCGGCACCACCGGCTGCAGTTTCAGGATGGAAAGCAGCTTTTCGGTCTTGCCGGTCATGGGTCAGGTCTCCGCGAAAACGATTGAAAACTTTAAGGCCGAGATACCCCTCAAGCCCGTCATTGTCGAGAAAAAACAGGCTCCATCGTCTAACAGGTTTGCGGGACGAAGAGTTTGCACTAGGGTTGTAGCGGTTGGTAAATGTTCCCGGGGTGGCGGGCAAAGTATGGCCAAGGAAATCGAACGGAAATTTCTGGTAAAGAGCGACGGCTGGCGCTCGGAGGTGTCGTCATCCTCCGATTTCCTGCAGGCCTATGTCGCATCCGGCGACGACCGCTCGGTGCGGGTGCGGATCATGGACGGCAAGCGCGCCAAGCTGACCATCAAGATCGGCCGCGAACTGCTGGCCCGCGACGAATTCGAATACGAAATTCCACTGGGCGATGCCGAGGAGATGGCGAACGCCGCCGTCGGCATCGTGCTCGAAAAGACCCGCCACGAGGTCCGGCACGGGGGTTATACCTGGGAAGTGGATGTCTATGACGGAGCCTACAAGGGTTTGGTCGTCGCCGAGGTCGAGATCGAGGACGAAGGCGCCCTGCCCGACATCCCGGACTGGATCGGCGAGGAGATCACCGGCGACCGGCGATATTCCAACATGGTGATGGCGACCGAAGATTTGAGCGGAGAATTGTGTCATGGCGTACCGTCTGCGGCCCGCTAAATCCTTCACCGACGAGTTCCGGTCGGTTGCGGAAAGCCAGCTTTCCCACGCGATCCGGCTGCTCGAAGACCAGCCGGACGGCCAACACGAAGCGATCCACGACGCGCGAAAACGCTTCAAGCGGGTGCGCGCCCTCTACCGGTTGGTACAGCCGGACGCAAAAACGTTCCGCCGGCAGGAAAACACCCGCATCCGCGACATGGCGCAGACGCTGTCGGCGGTGCGCGACGCGACCGCGCTGGTCGAGACGGTCGACTATCTCGCCGGCCATGCCGGCTCCCCCGAAGAACTTTCCGCCCTCACCACCGCCTCCAAGGCGCTGACCGAACGGCGCGATCGGATCGCCTCGGAGGAACACGACCTGCGGGCCAAGATGGCGGCCGCGGTCGACACCTGCCGCGCGGCGATCGCAGCTCTCGACGACCTCGATCTCGACAATGATCCGCACAAGACGGCCAAGCGGCTCGCCAAAGCCTGGAAGGACCAGCGCGAGAAGGCACTCGGCGCGCTCGCCGGCTGCGAGGAACACGGCGATGCCGAGACCTATCACGGGCTGCGCAAATGCGGACAGACCTACTGGATGCACCTGTCGCTGCTCGGCGGGATCTGGCCTTCCGCCATGCTCGCCAAGCAGCAGCAGGCGAAGGCTCTGGTCGATCTGCTCGGCCACGAACACGATCTTTCGGTGCTGACCGGGCTCGTCAACGAAAGCCCCGAACTGTTCGGCGACAGCGATACGCTGGCCCGGGTGCTCGGCGCCATCATCACCCGCCAGCAGGCGCTGCGGCACGAGGCGCTGGAAGCGGCCCACGAGGTGTTCGCCGACAGCGCCGAGACGGAAAGCGGCCTGATCGCGCTGCTATGGGAAAAGGCAGCCACGACGCCGCGCAAGGAACGTCGTGCGGCAAAGCTGCACAGGGCCCACGAAGCCCACGAGAAAGAAACCGCGTTGCGCGGATAGCCCGGAAACTGTATTTCAGCGCCATGACCGAAAACATCATGCAAACCCGCCCGGAGGCTCAACCGGAAGCGACGGGCGCCTGGCTCGTCGCCGCGCTCTATCATTTCGCGCGTTTCGACCGCTATGAGAGCTTCCGCGAGCCGTTGCAGGCTTTCTGCGACGAAAACGGCATCAAGGGCACGCTGCTGATCGCCCGCGAAGGGATCAACGGCACGGTTGCCGGTTCCGACGCAGCGATATTAGGGCTTCTCGCCTATCTGCGCGCCCAGCCGGAATTCGCAGGCCTCGAGCACAAGGAAAGCCGGGCGTCGAAGATGCCCTTCCTGCGCATGAAGGTGCGTCCGAAGAAGGAAATCGTCACCATGGGTGTCGAGGATATCGACCCCAAGCGCATCGTCGGCACCTATGTCAAGCCGAAGGACTGGAACGCGCTGATCTCCGATCCGGAGACGATCGTCATCGACACCCGCAACGATTACGAAACGGCGATCGGCATCTTCAAGGGCGCCGTCGATCCGCAGACCAAGACGTTTCGCGAGTTTCCCGACTGGGTGAAGAACAATCCCGGCCTCCACAACAAGCCGAAGATCGCCATGTACTGCACCGGCGGCATCCGCTGCGAGAAGGCCACCGCCTTCATGAAGGAACAGGGCTTCGACGAGGTTTTCCACTTGAAGGGCGGCATCCTGAAATATCTGGAAGAGGTGCCAGCAGAGGAAAGCCTGTGGGAAGGCGCCTGCTTCGTCTTCGACGAGCGCGTTTCCGTGGAGCACGGCTTGAAGGAAGGCAACCACAAGCTCTGCCACGCCTGCCGCAGCCCGATCACCGCTGAAGAAGTGAGCTCGCCCCATTACGAGGAAGGCGTCTCCTGCTCGACCTGCTATCCGACCCGCACCGAGGACGACCGCGATCGCTACCGCCAGCGCCAGCTCCAGATCGCGCTCGCGAAGAAGCGTGGCGTGAGGCATATCGGCGGCTGAGGTTCCGCTCGCGCCAGACGGGCTGGCGCGAGCCGATCGTCGCTGTTTCAGGCCGCCTGTGGCACTCGGGCGATCACCTTGATTTCGAAATCGAAACCGGCGAGCCAGGTGACGCCGACGGCCGTCCAGGTCGGATAGGGCGGCTCGCCAAGCACCTTTTCCCGCACGGCCATCATGGTTTCGAATTGACTCTGAGGGTCGGTATGGAAGCTCGTGACGTCGACGACGTCCCGAAACGTGCAGCCGGCAGCCTTCAGGACGGCCTCCAGGTTGTCGAAGGCCAGCTGCACCTGACGTTCGAAGTCGGGCTCCGGTGATCCGTCCGTCCGGCTGCCGACCTGGCCGGAAACGAACAGAAGGTCTCCCGAGCGGATGGCCGCCGAATAACGGTGCTGCTCGTAGAGTGCGTGCCGACCGGCGGGAAAGATTGCCTCGCGTGAGCTCATTGCTTCATTCCTTTTTTCAAAGGCCGGTTTCCGCAGCGCCTCGATGCCGCCAGAGTGGCAACACCGTGTCGGCTCTTCCTGTCCGGCCTGGGCTTCATCATACGAGCGCGTTGACATACGCCCCGTATGCGCCCGTATCTCAATATACGCCGCGTATGTCAATTGGCATACGCGGCGTATGCAGAATGAAGGACATGCGTTCCTGTGCAGCCTTCGTGAGCACGGCACCCCGCGTCCAGCTTTTCGACACGGCTGAATGCCCCCATCTGGTCGCCCCATCCGAGCCCACACTGAAACCATCCGGCCGGCGCCAAGCAACCGCCGCTAGCTGAAGAATGGTGCGGCTTCTCGATGGGCTCAGCGGCAGACGCGGTAGCGGATGTGCGTGGCCTTGGGTGTATCGATCACTCGAACGATCTCCAACTCGACCCTCGATGGTAAGACTTCGAACATTCGGCGGCCACATCCGAACAAGACTGGAACCTGGTGTATTTGCAGTTCGTCGAGCACGCCAGCTTCCAGCGCCCGTTGCGCCGTATACGCGCCAAGCATCAACACGTCCCGGTCCCCGGCGGCGGCCTTCGCCTGCGCCATTGCGCTCGCGATCCCGTCGCTCACGTATTTGACCAATGGATAATTCGCGACGGATGGCCCGGGCGGCCTGTGACTGGGTACGAAGATCGCGACACCGTGATTGTCACCGCCCCAGTGATCGACCTGCTCCACGGTTCGCCGACCCGCCAGAATCGCACCTGGCGCGTTCCATTCGTCCCACAATTGTCCGACCGGCCCGGTCGGTCGGGAAAAATCCCCGTACCACTCGTGCAACCGCATAAAGTCGTCGCCGCCGGGATTGCCCACTTCATCGTTGGGCCCCGCGATATACCCGTCCAGTGACATGGACATGAAGAGCACTGATGCAGACACTTTTATCTCCTGCGGTCTTTTTCCAAATTGAGGCGGTGGGAATTCGCTCTGCGGGTGGCTATTGATGCAAAAGCTCGTTCAGGCAAGCGGAGAGCGCGGGCGGACGGTCTTGATGTTCCCAAGGACGATCGAGCGACGCTGACGCCGACATCCCGAATACGGATTTTGGGTACTGCTCTATCTCACAAGCGGCCGAACCATGCTCGAACCGACTGGTTTGGTCGCCCCATACCTCCAACGGCCTCCGCGACGGGTGGGCGGACGCGAATAGAAGCGGTCGTGGTCTGTGCGAGCGTATTGATAATGCTCGAACAGGATTGTGTCGTCCTGCATGATGAGCAGGCTGGTCGTGGGATTGCGGTCGAGATAGTCTTGCAGAGTGTGTGTTTGCCCTTGGAAGGTGTAAGTCAGCGCCCGCCGCCTGCCCAATACTTCACCAAAAGCCGTCAAAGAGCGATATCAATAGCGCAACCATTGCGACCCACCAGACGAGAAGGGCGAGGACTTTGAGTTCCGTTCGCATTGCGTCGCGTTTAGAGATGACATGATTGAGACTTTCGCGCGCGTCATTCACCGCTCTTTCGAGATTTGCACCACGCGTATCCCTTTTAGGGCCAAGCGCACCTGCAAGACCACAGCCAAGCAAAAGGACAAAAACGAACAGATAGGTCATCGCTCTGTTTCCTAACTCGGAAGATAGCGAAATAAATTGACCCTCAGGTCCCCGCGTCAACTGCCGATCAAATGTTATTGATAGAACCATTGGCGCAACGCAGCCGCCGGAGGTTCCTGAATGGATACGGCCGTCGGCCCGCAGAAACTTTTCAGACCGCTCGCACTTCGGCAAGTCGCTTGACCGCGTACTCGTCCTGCCAGCAGACGGCGGCTTCCCATGCGGCTGACGCTTGCGCGGCGATGTCATGCGCGCCATCGTCGAGATCGGCGGCGTTGTCGGGCAGTACCAGGTCAAGGTCGGGGACATCGACATGTGACTCATCCCAGTCGATCAGCGCGACCCGATCTGCGGTCACGCGGATGTTGCCGGGGTTGTTCGGGTTGCCGTGGACAACGCAGGTCCGGCGCCCGATGAGCCGGGCCCACGCTGCTCGACATCGAATAACGCCCTCAGGCGGCATCGCGGTAAGGTTGATCCTCGTTCCGGTTTCGGCATGCAGGAGGTCGGTCGAGGATCGCCAGCCTGGGCGCTGCGGCCAGCCTTGTGTCAACCGATGCAACTCGCGAAGTACGTCGGCCACGCGACGCCAGTCGGACTTGGTCTCGGGCGGTCCGCCCTCCATGTATTTCATCACCACCAGACCGTCCGCGAACAGGCGACCGTCAGTCGTCGGGATCGGTGCAGGAACGGTCATACCTTCACGGTCGAGGTATTGGAGCAGGTCGGTTTCCCATGCGAGATCAGCGTCGCTCCTGGAGCCGAGACGAGCAACCGCGATCTGCCCGTGGATGCGAACGCTCCACACATCGTTGGCAGATCCGCCAGCGAGCGGTTCGATGCGAACCGCGTCTTCACCCCATTGGCCGAGGGCTTCCCATCCCATTGGTTATACCTTGGCGACCGTGATTAAGTTGAGGGAGAAATAGCAAGAGTTTACGATGCCACTATGTCGGCAATCGACGCAACCCGGCCAATTTTATTCCCGGAAGGACTTGCCGCATTGCTACGTAGTTCCGCAGATTTTGCCGCACAAACGGAACTGCCGGTAACTGAAGGGCCGGCCTATGCCGCCCCGCTTATCCCGCCCGGCAGGCGGTTGCCGCGGTAGATGATGTCGATCTGTTCCGACGACATCGGCTTGCCGAACAGATAGCCCTGCAGCTCGTCGCAGCCGGTCAGGCGCAGTTGCAACGCCTGTGCCTCAGTTTCGACGCCCTCGGCCGTGACCGGGATTTCCAGCGAGCGGGCGAGAGCCACGGTCGCCTGAAGAAGATCGACGGCGCGGCCGCCCTCTTCCAGCGCGTGCACCAGCGACTTGTCTATCTTCATCCGGTCGAAGCCGAACTGGCGCAGGTAACCGACGCTCGAAAAGCCGGCGCCGAAATCGTCGAGCGCGATCTTCACCCCGAGCTGCTTCAGCTTGGCAAGAGCGGCGCGGGCGCGTTCCGGGTTCTGAATGAAATAACCCTCGGTCATTTCAAGCGTTATGCGTGAAGGATCGGTTGCGGTCTTGCGGAACACCGAGGCGACATGCAGGGCAAATGCCGGATCGCGGAACTGGCCGGGCGAGATGTTGACCGCGAGCTTCAGCTCCGGCCACAGCGTCAGCGTCTCGCAGGCGCGGTGGAGCACGAACAGGCCGAGTTGGTCGATGAGCCCGGTCGATTCGGCGATCGGGATGAAGATGTCGGGCGGTACCGGGCCATAACCGGTGCGGTTCCAGCGCGCCAGCGCCTCGATGCCGATGATCCGCCAGGTCCGGGCGTCCACCACAGGCTGGTAGACGATGGTCAGTTCGCGGCGCTCGATGGCGATCCTGAGATCGATTTCCAGCATGTTGCGCTCTTCGCGCTCGGCATCCATTTCCGGCTGATAATATTCGGTCCGGCCCCGGCCGGTTTCCTTGGCGTGATACATCGCCATGTCGGAACGCCGCACCAGTTCCTCGCCGGAGACCTTGCCGCGTGGCGAAACGGCGACGCCGATACAGGTGCCGATCGTCGCGACCCGTTCGCCGATCACGAAGGGTTCGTCGAAGAAACCGAGAATGCGGTCGCTCAGCGTATCCACGACCCTTCCAATGTCCGTGCTGGCCAGCGCGATGGCGAATTCGTCGCCACCGACGCGGGCAAGGGTCGCCGTATCGCCGACCAGTGTCTTGAGGCCGGCCGCGACACCGCGGATCAGCTTGTCGCCGGTGCCGTGGCCATAGGCGTCGTTGACCTCCTTGAAGCCGTCGAGATCGAGATAGAGCAGCGCCACATCATGGTTGCTGCGGCGGCTCTGCACCACCAGGGCATCGAGCGCGGCAAAGAAGCCGGCGCGGTTGAGGAGCCCGCTCAACCGGTCGCTCATGGCCAGATGCCGCGCCGCCGCCTCGTCCGCCGTCAGCCGATTGAGCGTATTGCTGCCGCTGACGAAGAGGAGGAGGAAGAACAGGCCGACCATCGCAAGCGCGCAATAGACCAGCGGCCGGACCTGAGCGTAACCCATGTCGCCCGGCCTGCGGGGATGCCAGACGAGCCGCTGCAGCACCCTGCCGTGGATATTGCGGATCTCCACCATGTTCAAAACGGCATCGGAGGCGCTCGCGAAACGAAGCCCGTCGAGGACGTAGGTTTCGGAGAGCTTCCGAACCTTGGCCTCGTCCAGATGCCGGGCGAAGACCAGGAAGCGGCGGTTTGCGACCGGCTGATCGAGCTGTCCCGATTTTTGCCGGATCAGCGCCACCCCGACGGCCGCGACACCCTTTTTGGTCTGGACGAAACTGACTGCCTCCGGCACGCTTTCGGCGCCGGCGGAACTCGCCTTGTCGAACAGCGTCCAGAGCGAAGTGTCGAAATAGTCACGCGGCGACCAGCTGACGGGCGCGCCGTCCTGATAGGCCATCAGCACGTTCTGGTTCATGTCCATGACGACGGCAATGTCGAAGAGATCGCTGTTGGCGGTCATGTCGCCATAGTTGCTGGCGACCCAGGCCTGATCATCCGCATAGACCGCTTGGGCTGCGTCGTCCCAGGCAGCGTAATCGTTCAGCGTCGCGTGCAGCTGCTCCCGGAACGTCTGGATCGCGCCTGATGTCGTTTCCTGCGAGCGCCCCTCATCGAGACGATTGGCGTAATCGGCGATGCGGTCGATGGCGGTCAGGATGAAGATCGTCACCAGCACCACGACCACCGCGAAGACAAGCAGCATCGACGTCACGGCAGAGCGACGGCCAAGTGTTGCGGAGCGGCGAAAGCGAGACGGAAGAAGCCGCATCGAAGACCTCATGGAGTCCTACATCTTTCGCGGGTATTCCTTCAGATAGAGTTAAAAGAAGAAGGCCGGCGCTCACACTTGAGCACCGGCCTTCAAGAATTTTCGAAAACTCGATATTACCAGGCCGCGATGACGGCACCCTTGAACTGGGTGTTGACGAAGTCCTTCACCGGAGCGCTGTGATAGGCTTCCACGAGCGTCTTCACCCAGGCGGCATCCTTGTCCTTGGCCTTGACGGCGATGACGTTGATGTAAGGGGCCTTTTCGCCTTCCTTGGCAATCGGATCGGTCTTCGGGTTGAGGCCGGCTTCCAATGCGTAGTTGGTGTTGATGACCGACGCATCGACGTCGTCAAGCGAACGCGGCAGCTGGGCAGCGTCGAGTTCGGCGAACTCGATCTTCTTCGCGTTTTCGGTGACGTCGGCGGGGCCGATCTTCAGGCCCTTTGCGGCGTTGACCTTGATCAGGCCCTGGTCGGCGAGGATGAGCAACGCGCGGCCACCATTGGTCGGGTCGTTGGGGATGGCGACGGTGGCGCCCTGCTTCAGGTCGGCGAGGCTCTTCACCTTCTTGGAATAGACGCCCATCGGGAAGTTGACGGTCTGCGCGACGCCGACGATGTCGAATTTGCGATCCCTGACCTGGTTGTCGAGATAAGGCTGGTGCTGGAAGGAATTGGCGTTGAGTTCGCCATCGGCCAGCGCCTGGTTCGGCACGACGTAGTCGGAGAATTCGAGGATCTGAATGTTGAGGCCCTTGGTGGCCGCGACTTCCTTCACCTTTTCCATGATCTGGGCATGCGGGCCGGGGGTGACGCCGATCTTGATGTCCTCGGCAAGCGCCGGGCCGGCAGCGAAGGCGGCGAGTGCCGCAGCGATGATGAGCTTCTTCATAAGTGTCTCCTTGGGTTTGTTTATCTGCGCCAGTCTTCTTGGGGTCTGCGTCTTGTGAGGCTGGTTTTTCGGAATGATTTCAGGTCTTGCGGTTGCGCTTGTCGAAGCGGCGGGCCAGCGCGTCGCCCAGGCTCTGGATCGCCTGGACAAGCACGATCAGCACGACGACGACGGCGAGCATCACATCCGGCATGAAGCGCTGGTAGCCGTAGCGGATGCCGAGATCGCCGAGCCCCCCGCCGCCGACCGCGCCGACCATGGCGGAATAACCGACCAGGCTGACGAGGGTAAGCGTCAACGCCAGCGTCAGGCCCGGCCTGGCCTCGGCGAGCAGCACCTTGAAGACGATCTGCAGCGGCGTTGCCCCCATGGCGCGGGCAGCCTCGATCAGGCCCTTGTCCACTTCGCGGATCGCCGCTTCGGTAAGGCGGGCGACGAAGGGAATGGTCGCCACCGTCAGCGGCACGATCGCCGCATAAGTGCCGATCGAGGTGCCGGCAATGAAGCGCGTGAACGGGATGATCGCCACGACCAGGATGATGAACGGCGTCGAGCGCGCTGCATTGACCACCGCGCCGATGATGCGGTTGGTGACCGGCGCGGGAAAAAGCTCGCCCTTGCCGCTGGTTGCCAGGAACACGCCGATCGGCAGGCCTATCAATGCGCCGATCAGGCCGGCTACCGCGACCATCTGCAGCGTCTGGCCAAGCGCTTTCAGGAGCAGGTTGAAGAGCATGTCAGGCGACATAACCGAGCACCTCCGTGGAAAGACCGGTTGCGGCATAGAAGCGCTCGGCGCGTTCGGTGACGGCAGGATCGGCCGGATAGGCGACGACCAGCGAGCCGTAGGGTTCGCCGGCGATTTCCTCGATCGTGCCGGCCAGGATGTTGATGTCGGCACCGAGTTCGGTGACCAGCCGGGCGGTCAGCGGCTGAAAGGCCGTCGACCCGAAGAAGATCAGCCGCACCAGCACCCGATCGCCGGCGGACGGCTGCGGCTTCAGGTTCGAGCGGATCCATTCCGGCAGGTTAGTGCCGAGGGCGGCCGACAGAAGCGAGCGGGTCGTCTCATGCTTGGCGCCGGTGAAGACGTCGAAGGTGCGGCCCGCCTCGACGATCTTGCCGCGATCGATCACCGCCACGTCCGAGGCGATGGTCTTCACCACCTCCATCTCGTGGGTGATCAGAAGCACGGTGAGGCCGAGCTCGGCATTGATGCGCTTCAGCAGCGCCAGGATCGACTGCGTCGTTTCCGGGTCGAGCGCCGAGGTCGCCTCGTCCGAAAGCAGCAGTTTCGGCGAGGTGGCGAGTGCCCGGGCAATGCCGATGCGCTGTTTCTGGCCGCCGGAAAGCTCGGCCGGATAACGGTCCGATTTGTCGCCGAGGCCGACGAGATCTATCAGCGGCGCCACCTTGTCGCGGATTTCTTTGGCGGAAAGGCCGGCGATCTCGAGCGGCAGGGCGACGTTTTCGAAGGCGGTGCGCGAGGACAGAAGGTTGAAGTGCTGGAAGATCATGCCGACCTGGCGGCGCAGATCCCGCAGCCCGGTTTCCGAGAGGGCGCCCACTTCGACGCCGTCGACGACGACGCGGCCGGAGGTCGCTTTTTCCAGCCCATTGACGAGGCGGATCAGCGTCGATTTGCCGGCGCCCGAACGGCCGATGATGCCGGTGATCGCGCCACGCGCGACCGACAGATCGATGCCGTCGAGCGCGGTGAACTGGCTCTTGTCGTCGGCACCGCCGAACCGCTTGGTTACCGCCTCGAACGCCACCATCGGCGTTTCGGCAGCCAAGGGAGACGGCGCGGTTTCGACCGCAGTGTGAAGGAATGTCATTTCAGCTCTCAGATTTAAGTCGGATCATCCCGGCGACGGAACACCGGATATTTCATCGCGGTCCAGCTATAGGACGGAGCGGCACATTCGATGACAGGCGACTTTCCGGAGCATCTTGGTCGGTTTTCTCAAAGGGCAATATGTAAGGCCGGCGGCCTTTTTGATGCCGCATAAATGCCCGGATGCGCCTGCGTTTGACAGGGATGTTTTTTCAATTATCTCACAAAGCAGAAAAAATCTTCCAGCACCTGCGAAATCAACCCTGTTTGTGGTTGCCCTTGGGGAATAACGAAGCGAGCTCGCGATACCACTTGCCGCTTTTCTTGATCGTCCGTTCCTGGGTCTCGTAATTCACATGCACGAGGCCGAACCGCATGCGGTAGCCCTCCGCCCATTCGAAATTGTCCATCAGGCTCCAAGCGAAATAACCCTTCATCGGGTAACCGTCCTTGATAAGGTCGGCGACCACCGAGAGGTGCTGGATATAATAGTCCAGACGCGGCTGATCATCCACCTCGCCGTCCACCGGCTCCATATTGTAGCAGGCGCCGTTCTCGGTGATGTAGCAGTCCGGCAGGTCGTAGCGGCGGTAGAGATCCTCGACCAGCAGCTTCAGCCCCGGCGCATAGACTTCCCAGCCGATATCCGACTTGACGTCGCTGGCGGGCTTGGCCTCTATCGTCCAGGGGAAATCGCCGCTGCGCGCGGGCTCGTCATGGACGCGGTCCGGCTTGTAGTAGTTGAGGCCCCACCAGTCGAGTTTCTGGCTGATGACCTTCAGATCCCCGTCTTCGACGACCGGCATGCGGCCGCCAAGCGCTTCCAGGAATTGCTGCGGATACTTACCCTTGAAGATCGGATCGAAGAAGGCGCCGTTGTGGAACTGGTGGGCGCGCTCGGCAGCTGCGAGATCGGCCGGGCTGTCGGAGCCGGCGATGATCGATGCGGCGTTGATGACGGTGCCGACTGGCACGTCCGGCGTCACATGCCGGATCGCCTCGACGCCGAGGCCGTGCGCGAGATTGACGTGATGCATGGCGGCGAGCGCCGCCTGCATGTTCTTCTCGCCCGGCGCATGGATGCCGTAGAGATGGCTGAGCCAGACGATGCACCACGGCTCGTTGAAGGTGGCCACCGCATCGAGCCGATCGCCGAGCCGCGCCATCACCACCTTGGCGTAACGCTGGAAGGCATAGGCCGTCGAGCGCGCCGCCCAGCCCCCCTCGCCCATCAGCGAAAGCGGCAGGTCCCAATGGTAGAGCGTCGCATAGGTCTTGATGCCGCGCGCCTTGCAGCCGTCGATGAGGCGATCGTAGAAATCCAGCCCCTTCTCGTTGATCCGCCCGGTGCCGTCCGGAATGATCCGCGGCCAAGCGATCGAGAACCGATAGGCTTCGACGCCCATCTCCTTTATGAGATCGAGGTCCTCTTCCCAGCGATTATAATGATCGCAGGCGACATCGCCGTTGTGCCCCTGATAGACGCGGCCCGGCATCTTCGAGAACGCATCCCAGATCGAGGGCTTGCGGCCATCCGCCTTGGTGGACCCTTCGATCTGATAGGAAGCCGTCGCGACGCCCCAGAGGAAATCACCGGGAAACCCGACCGCGAATTTTTCGGCTTTGGGCGTTTTAAGATCGCGAGGCTGAGGATTGCTCATCTTGGGATCGGTCATGAGGATGCCGCCATATCTGTTGCGCGAGGGGTCTGCCGGACCACCTTTCGCGGCGGTTTAACCAAGCGGGGCGCAGTTGTACAGATGAGAATTCTGAAACGTTGCAGGATCTCCGCCCGCGCTATTCTCTGCAAGGCAGTGAAAAGTGCCGCGCTGTTTCCCAGAATCCGATCCAGCGCCAGCCTTGTTTCCAAATTGGGAACGTGATATCTGGAAGCGGAATGCGTGTCATAGCGAAATCGACCCTCGTGAAGTTCTGTCAGCGGCTGCCGAAGGGACCAAGGGCGATCGCGGAAGCTGCAATGGCGGAGTGGTACGCGACGGTTTCGAATGCCGTCTGGGCCAATTTTGCGGACGTCAAGGCGACATTCAATTCGGCGGACTACGTCTCCGGCGGAAAGATCGTCTTTGATGTCGGTGGTAATAAATATCGCATAGTTGCGCTCATTGGTTTCTGCACCCAGCGGGTTTTCATTCTGTTTGTCGGAACCCACGCCGAATATGATCGCATCGACGTGGTAGAACTTTAGAAGGCCTGATGAAATGGATATCGATTCTGTACGAACCCTCATCGACGAGACGGAATACGAAGCGGCGTTGAAATCCGTGCGCCCCTATTTCGAAAACGAACCGGAAGCCGGCACGATCGCATCCGCGCACTTCGACGCGCTTGTGCTGCTGATCGAGGAATATGAGGCCAAGCATTACCCGATCCCGCAGGCCTCGCCGGTCGAGGTGCTGAAATCGGTCATGGAAGCCAACAACTACACCCGCGCCGACCTGATCGAGATCGTCGGTTCGAAATCCCGCGCCGCCGACCTGTTGAACGGACGGCGCGAGATCAATCTCGATCAGATCAGGAAGATCAGCCGGGCATGGCACATCCCGGCTGGCGCGCTTGTCGGCGATATCTCAGCTTAGGCTCCCAGGCGCCTAAAGCTTCACCCACGCACCGTTCTTCTTCGAGGACGCCACGCACGCCTCGACGAACGCAACCCCCTTCACGCCGTCGTCGACGGTCGGGTAGATCACCGCCTTGTCCACAGCGACGCCTTGTCTGGCGGCGTTGATGGCGCGGGCGGCTTCCGTGTAGATGGTCGCAAAGGCTTCGAGATAACCTTCCGGGTGGCCGGACGGAATGCGGCTGACGCGTCCTGCCGCGGCACCCGAACCGGCGCCGTTGCGGGTGATCAGGCGCTTCGGTTCGCCGAACGGCGTGAACCACAGATAATTCGGATCCGCCTGCACCCATTCGATGCCGCCTTTGGTTCCGTAGACGCGGATCTTCAGACCGTTCTCGTGGCCGGGCGCCACCTGGCTACACCAGAGCATGCCCTTGGCGCCGCCCTCGTAGCGCAACATCACATGGGCGTTGTCGTCGAGACGGCGGCCTTCGACAAAACTGTCGAGATCGGCGGCGAGACTTTCGAGCGTCAGGCCGGTGATGAAGGCGGCGAGGTTATAGGCATGCGTGCCGATATCGCCAGTCGAACCACCGGCACCCGACTGGGCCGGATCGGTGCGCCAGACGGCCTGCTTGGCACCCGTCTGCTCGACCGCCTCGGTCAGCCAATCCTGCGGATATTCGACCTGCACCACGCGGATCTTTCCGAGATCGCCGTTTGCGACCATTTCGCGGGCCTGCCGCACCATCGGATAGCCGGTATAATTGTGGGTGAGGATAAACAGCGCACCGCTCTCGTCGGCCGCCTTCTTCATCTTCTTGGCGTCAGCAAGATTGGACGTCAGCGGCTTGTCGCAGATGACGTGGATGCCGCGCTTCAAAAATTCCTTGGCAGCCTCGTAATGCACGTGGTTCGGGGTGACGATCGACACCGCCTCGATGCCGTCCTTCAGCCGCGCTTCGCGGATCGCCATCTCCTTGTAGGAACCGTAGGTGCGCGACGGATCGAGACCGAGGTCGCGGCCCGACGCGATCGCCTTTTCCGGCGTCGACGAGAGCGCGCCGGCGACCAGGTCGAACTGGTCGTCCAGCCTCGCCGCCATGCGGTGCA
>NZ_JALBGV010000179.1 GCF_023006505.1 Neorhizobium sp. SHOUNA12A | reverse complement strand
GTCGCTTTTGCGCAGACGGCCGCCGCACCGGCGGCTGCCGCCGCCGCCGCTCCGGCCATGACGATGGACAAGGGTGACAACACCTGGATGCTCATCTCGACCATTCTCGTCCTGCTGATGACCATCCCGGGCCTCGCGCTCTTCTACGGTGGTCTCGTTCGCGCCAAGAACATGCTGTCCGTGCTGATGCAGGTGTTCATGATCACGGCCGTCGTGATGATCATCTGGGTCACCTACGGCTATTCGCTCGCCTTCACCAACGGCGGTTCGCTGAACAGCTTCGTCGGCGGCTTCTCCAAGATGTTCCTTGCCGGCGTCACCACGTCGTCGCTTGCCGAAACCTTCACCAAGGGCGTCGCCATTCCAGAGCTGACCTTCGTCTGCTTCCAGATGACGTTTGCATGCATCACGCCGGCCCTGATCGTCGGCGCCTTTGCCGAGCGCATCAAGTTCTCGGCCGTCATGCTCTTCGTCATCCTGTGGGTTACGTTCATCTATTTCCCGATGGCCCACATGGTCTGGTTCTGGGGCGGCCCGAGCGCCTACACGGATCCGTCCGGCCTGATCTTCTCCTATGGAGCGATCGATTTCGCCGGCGGCACCGTCGTGCACATCAATGCCGGTATCGCGGGCCTCGTCGGCGCGATCATGCTCGGCAAGCGCACCGGCTACAAGAAGGACATCATGGCTCCGCACTCCATGACCCTTACCATGGTCGGCGCTTCGCTCCTCTGGGTCGGCTGGTTCGGCTTTAACGCCGGCTCCAACCTCGAAGCCAACGCCTACGCATCGCTCGCGATGATCAACACCTTCGTTGCGACGGCTGCCGCTGCCGTGTCGTGGTGCCTGGTGGAAACCTTCTCCCGCGGCAAGGCCTCCATGCTAGGTGCCGCCTCGGGCGCTGTTGCCGGTCTCGTCGCCGTCACCCCGGCTGCCGGTTTTGCCGGCCCGATGGGCTCGATCGTTCTCGGTCTCATCGTTTCGCCGGTCTGCTACTTCTTCGTCGACGTGGTGAAGAACAAGTTCAACTACGACGACTCGCTCGATGTCTTCGGCGTCCATTGCGTCGGCGGCATCCTCGGCGCCATCGGCACCGGTATCCTCGTCAACCCGGCACTCGGCGGTGCAGGCATCGTCGACTATTCGACGGCCGACTTCGCTGCCTCCTATTCCGGCACCGCGACCCAGGTCTGGGCACAGTTCAAGGGCGTCCTGACCACCCTCCTGTGGTCGGGCATCGGTTCGGCGATCCTCTACAAGGTCGTCGACCTGATCGTCGGCCTGCGCGTCACCGTCGAAGCCGAACGCGAAGGTCTCGACCTCGCGACCCACGGCGAAGCGGCGTATCACGCGTCCTGATCTACGGCTCGCGGCGGCGGGCGACCGCTGCCGCAGCACGTTGTATCGTGGTTTTTGTTAAAACTGCATCGGCCCGGGTTTCGACCCGGGCTTTTTATTCATGTTTTCAGCCTCCGCCAGACCCGTTGTGGTTAAAGGGACATTAACCACCATCGCGCTATTCTCCGCTGGAATTGCGTGAATCAGCTCTCAGGTTGCCGATTCGCGCTTGTAGTTGCGTTCAAGGACGGCGGGCAGACACGATGGGCAGAAGCAGTTCAGCGGCTATGGCAAACCGGTCCACCCGCCTGGTGCTCACCGCCTTCGTGTGGCGCCAGGCGCTGGCGCTCGCCGGTTTCGGGATATTCTTCGCGCTGGCGCTGGCGGTTGCCGCACTGGCAACCTGGAACGTCGCAGATCCGAGCTTCTCCTATGCGACCGACAATGCGCCGACCAATCTCCTGGGCTTCCCGGGGGCTGCCTTCGCTGACCTGATGATGCAGTTCCTCGGCCTTGCAAGTCTCGTCGCCCTGCTGCCGGTGCTCGCCTTCGCTCTGGCTTTGATCGCGGGGCGTAAATACGACCGCGTTCCGGCGCGCCTTGCGGCCTGGGGCGGCGGCACGCTGCTGGCCTCTGCGACATTGGGCTGCTTTCCCGCACCGCTCACCTGGCCGATCCCAAACGGCATCGGCGGCGTCATCGGCGATATGATCCTGCGGTTCCCGGCATTGTTCGTCGGCGCCTATCCAACCGGTACCGTGGCGGTCGTCCTCGGTTGCATCTTCACCGTCCCCTGCGCCTGGCTGATGCTGTTTGCATCGGGCCTGGTCGGCGAAGCCTTCGAGGACGACGCCGAGGATGACGATCAGCCTGTTGCCGCCGCCAAGACCCGCTCCAAGCGCGAGGAGATCGAGGAAGAGGACGACGAGGACCGGTTTGCCGGCTTCCTGGCGTTCGGCGCTCTTGCTCACTACTGGTATATCGCCCAGGCGCGGTTACGCCGTCTCGCCGGCATCAAGCCGCGCCGCCGGATAGAATTCGACCAGCCCTACGATTTCAACGAGGACGAATTCGGGACGCTGAACGAGCCGGTCCGCGCGAGATCGGCGCCTGTCGTGCCCGGCCGTCGCATGGAACCTTCGCTTGACGGTCCGGCCGAGCGGGTCACCTCGCCGCGCCGGGTGGTCGCGGCTCCGCCGATTTCCAGCCATGACGAAGACGACGATTACGACCCGCCGTTCGACCGGGACGACATGCCGCCGCGTCCCGCTGGCATCCTGGCCGATGACGACGAGGACGATGATGCGCCGTTCGTCGCCTCGCGCGCACCGCAGACCGTCAATGGCGTCCGCGTCCAGCA
>NZ_JALBGV010000178.1 GCF_023006505.1 Neorhizobium sp. SHOUNA12A | reverse complement strand
CGATGCGGTCGTCGCCGGCCTGAAGGCGGTCGCCGAGCGTCACGGACGGCCGATGGCGCAGGTCGCATACGCCTGGGTCGCGAGCCGCCCCGCCATCACCGCACCGATCGTCGGCATTTCGAAGCCAGGACAGTTCGGGGATGCGGTCGAAGCGCTGGAGATCAAGTTGAGCGAGCAGGATGTTGCAGAGCTCGAACAGCATTACCTTCCCAAGTCGATCGCCGGGCATGCCTAGCCGAGCCTCCGGTTGGAGTGCGTTTTAGTAAAAAGAACATCCCGTCAAGGTTTCCGCGGCTCGCCTTTACGAGCATGCACTCCAGTAAACAAGCCGCCGTTAACGGCTAGGATGCCCGTCGCTTCAACCACGTCGGCGGCTGTCCGTAGAACCTTCCTCAAGCGCCCTGCCGCAAAGAGAGACAACCGGGTCGATGAGAGGGACATTTGATCGGTTCATAAAACCGGATTCCTCTCGATGATGTTCCAATCTTTGCGGGGATTTCTTTCGGCACAAAGGCAGGATTACGGCTTCATCTCACCCAGCTTTGTCAAAAGCGCCGCCCCCGTCTTGATGCCGGCAATGAACAAATCCAGCTTCAGGTTCTCATTCGGCGCATGGTTCGCTTCATCCGCATTGGCGTAAGGCACAACGAACGCCGGTTTCTTCAGGATCTTCGTGAACACGTAGTCCGGAAGCGAGCCGCCAACGGTCGGGTAGAGCAGCGGCTCGACGCCGCGGGCGGTAAAGATCGCGTCCCGGATGACCGGCGCGAACGGGCTGTCCATCGGCGTCTTCGACGGCAGCATGGCGTTGAGCGGCACGAATTCCACGTCCGGCGCATGGGCGGCGACATGCGCCCGTACCTTCTCGAACACGTAGTCCGGCGTCAGGCTTTCGACCAGGCGGATGTCGCATTTGGCAAACGCCTCACAGGGCAGAACCGTCTTCTGGCCCGGCCCGCCGTAACCGCCATGCAGGCCGTTGATGGTCAGCGTCGGGTGGAACATCAGCCGATCGAAATAACCGCGGTCGAGGGGCGCGTCGAGTTCCTTGATGCCGAGGTCCGCCTTGATCGCCTCGAGATCGAGCGGCAGCTTGTCGACCGCCTCGCGCTCCATATTGGTCGGCGGCACGACGACGTCGTGCAGGCCGTCGATGGTGATCTCGCCCTTGTCGGTCTTCATCGTGGCGAGCAGATGCACGAGCTTCCAGATCGCATTCGGCATCACCCCGCCGAAATTGCCGGAATGGGCATCGCGATTGGCGGTCTTCGCGCGCAGCTCGAAGGATGCGACACCGCGTACGCCAAAGGTGATGATCGGCGTATCGGATTCATGCAGCGGACCGTCGGAGGTGACGACCAGATCGGCGGTATCCAGCTTGTCGGCATGCTCAGCCACGAATTCGGCGATATGCGGGCTGCCGATTTCCTCTTCGCCTTCCAGCAGGAAGATGACGTTGCAGGGCAGTTCGCCGGTCACCTTCAGATGCGATTCCAGCGCCATCAGCTGGGCGAAATGCTGACCCTTGTTGTCGCCGATGCCGCGCGCATAGATGCGCCCATTGCGGATCGTCGGCTCGAAGGGCGGGCTGTCCCAGAGTTCGTAGGGCTCCGGCGGCTGCACGTCGTAATGGCCGTAAAGCAGGACGGTCGGCTTGCCCGGCTGCTTTTCCATGCGGCCCAGAACCATCGGGTGGTTCTTGGTCGGGATGGTGACCGCCTCCATGCCCATGCCGTTCAGCATGTCGACGAGGATGGCCGCCACTTCCGCGATGCCCGTGTTCTGGGCGCTGATCGAGGGATGGCGGACATAATCCATCACCCGCTCGATGAAGCTTTCGCGGTTTTCTTCGATATGCGCGAAGACGCGCTCCAGATCACTCTCTTGCTCAGTCATCTCATGCATCCTGCTTGGCTGTCAGAAGGAGGGCGCCGGAACCATGCACCGTGCCGCTCCAGCCGGGTGCGACCAATGTCGTCGTGTCGAGCTGGGTGAGGATCATCGGCCCCTTGAACGTGGCGCCTGCACCGAGCGTCGAGCGGTCGACGACCGGAACGCTGGTGACGCCGCTTTCGAAATGCACCGGCACATAGTCGAACGGAGTAACGTCGGAACCCTTATCGAGGATCGCCGGCGGCGGTTCGATCGTTATGCCGGCGGCTTCGACCCGCAGCGTCACGAGCTCGATCGCCGCTTCCAACGCAAAACCGTAAAGCGCCTTGTGTTCGGCGGCGAAGGCAGCTTCTACTGCCTCGCGGGTCTCGTCCCAGGTCACGGCAAGCTCGCCGCCCTGGCCGTGATAGCGCAGCAGCGCCACGGTCGCGATGCGGCGATCCTTTTCGGCCACGCCTTCGGTCTCGAACCAGGCGGAGGCCTGGGTCTTGAGCTCGGCGATGATACCGTTGGCGGTCGCCACATCCACGGCACCGGCTTTCGGCAGCGTGCGGCTGAATTCCGCCTTGAGGTCGGCGGCGAGCAGGCCGTCGGCGCAGAGAATGCCCGGAGCCGGCGCGATCATGACCCGGGAAATCCCGAGCAGTTCGGCGAGCGCGCAGCCATGCAAGGGACCGGCACCACCGAAGGGCACCAGCGTGAAGTCGCGCGGATCATGCCCGCGTTCGACCGAAACGACGCGCACCGCGCCGACCATGTGGTTGTCGACGATCGCCAGAATGCCCCGCGCTGCCGTCGCCGTCGAAAGACCGAGCGGGTTCGCGACCTTGCCGTCGACCGCCTTGCGGGCAGCCTCGACATCGAGCGCCATGCG
>NZ_JALBGV010000177.1 GCF_023006505.1 Neorhizobium sp. SHOUNA12A | reverse complement strand
CAAGATCAACACGTCTTCCTACTACGCAACCAACGCTGTCTGGAAGGACATCGGCGGCGGCGTCTTCATGAAGGGCGATACCAACGGCGTCTATTCGTCGGGTTCCAACGGCACCTACCTGATGAAGGTCGGCGGCGCGTACATCGATGCCGTCTACACCACCAAGGGCTACGACTTCTCGGCTGGTGCGACTGCAACGAGCGGCATCAAGTATGGAGCGGACGTCTCGGTTTCAGACCTCGACATCACCAAGCTCAAGGACTATCGCGACTCCAACGGGGCGAGCTACCTCGGTCTCGGCACAAAGGCCAGTGATGAAGACCTCATGGCTGCACTGACCTCGTTCGTCGACGGTCAGCTGGAATCGATGAGCAGCGCGGCAGCCAAGCTCGGTGCGGTATCGAAGCGTATCGATATGCAGTCCGACTTCGTCTCGAAGCTGACGGACTCGATCGACAAGGGTATCGGCCGACTGGTGGATGCCGACATGAACGAAGAGTCGACCAAGCTCAAGGCACTGCAGACCCAGCAGCAGCTGGCGATCCAGTCGCTTTCGATCGCCAACTCCGACTCGCAGAACATCCTGTCGCTCTTCCGTTAATCGGAACTGGAAATATGGCGCGGAGGCTAACCGCGCCATTGACCTCAGAAAAAGGGCCGCGTCCGAATTCGGGCGCGGCCCTTTTGTTTTTCCGGTTCGCTTCAATGTTCCTTAATCATATTGCGGTTATCTTGAGCCATCGAAACGGTGAGTTAACCAAGAAAATTAAATGGTTAACAAGCATGACGCTGTCCGCTGTTCCCGGTGAATTCCGGAATGTCCCTTCCTGCAAGTAGCCATTCAAGGGGCAATCAATATGACTAGCATTCTTACCAACATTGCGGCGATGGCCGCGCTTCAGACGTTGCGTGGTATCGGTTCCGACATGGAATCCACGCAGAGCCGGGTTTCCTCGGGCCTGCGCGTTGGAACCGCATCTGACAACGCTGCCTACTGGTCGATCGCGACCACCATGCGTTCCGACAAGGGCGCTCTTTCGACGGTTCAGGACGCTCTCGGCCTCGGCGCTGCCAAGGTCGACACTGCCTATTCCGCCATGGAATCGGCAATCGACGTCGTCAAGGAAATCAAGAACAAGCTGGTCGCAGCTTCCGAACCGGGCGTCGACAAGTCCAAGGTCCAGGAAGAAATCACCCAGCTGCAGAGCCAGCTGAAGAGCATCGCTTCCTCCGCTTCGTTCTCCGGTGAAAACTGGCTGCAGGCCGAAATCGGTGGTTCGCAGAGCGCCACCACGGGCGTCATCTACGCCTCGAGCGAAATCACCAAGCAGCTGGTTGGCTCGTTCGTTCGTGACGGCGACGGCAACGTCTCGGTCAAGACCATTAACGTTCTTCTCGACGAGCAGAACGTCCTGTTCGACCTGAGCGGTGGCCACGGCGGTCTTCTCGACGCCAACGCCCTCAACGGTTTCCGTGCCATCAACTTCGACGACGGCACGACCAACCACAAGGAATACTTCGGCAAGATCAATACGTCCTCGTATTATGCAACCAACGCTGTCTGGAAGGACATTGGCGGCGGCGTCTTCATGAAGGGCGATACCAACGGCGTCTATTCGTCGGGTTCCAACGGCACCTACCTGATGAAGGTCGGCGGCGCGTACATCGATGCCGTCTACACCACCAAGGGCTACGACTTCTCGGCTGGTGCGACTGCAACGGCCGGCATCAAGTACGGAACTGACATCTCGGTTTCCGACCTCGACATCACCAAGCTCAAGGACTATCGCGACTCCAGCGGCGTCAGCTACCTTGGCCTCGGTACCAGAGCCAGTGATGAAGACCTCATGGCTGCACTGACCTCGTTCGTCGACGGTCAGCTGGAAGCAATGAACAGCGCGACTGCCAAGCTCGGTGCTGTTTCGAAGCGTCTTGATCTGCAGACGGACTTCGTCTCGAAGCTGACGGACTCCATCGACAAGGGCGTCGGCCGACTGGTGGATGCCGACATGAACGAAGAGTCGACCAAGCTCAAGGCACTGCAGACCCAGCAGCAGCTGGCGATCCAGTCGCTTTCGATCGCCAACTCCGACTCGCAGAACATCCTGTCGCTCTTCCGTTAATCCGAACTGGAAATATGGCGCGGAGGCTGACCGCGCCATGGATCCAAAAAGAAGCCGCGTCCGAATTCGGACGCGGCTTTTTCATTTTCTTAATTCGCTTCAATCTTCATTAACCATATTGGGTTTACCTAGGATCATCGAAACAGTGAGTTAACCAAGAAAATTAAATGGTTAACAAGCATGACGCTGTGCGCTGTTCCCGGTGAAATCCGGGATGTCCCTTTTCGTAATCAGCCACTCAAGGGGCACCTAAAATGACTAGTATTCTTACCAACATTGCAGCTATGTCTGCTCTCCAAACTTTGCGCGGCATCGCGTCCGACATGGAATCCACACAGAGCCGGGTCTCCTCGGGCCTGCGCGTCGGAACCGCCTCTGACAACGCTGCCTACTGGTCGATCGCGACCACCATGCGTTCCGACAATGGTGCGCTCTCGGCAGTTCAAGACGCACTCGGCCTCGGCGCTGCCAAGGTCGACACTGCCTATTCCGCCATGGAATCGGCAATCGACGTCGTCAAGGAAATCAAGAACAAGCTGGTTGCAGCTTCCGAACCGGGCGTCGACAAGTCCAAGGTCCAGGAAGAAATCACCCAGCTGCAGAGCCAGCTGAAGAGCATCGCTTCCTCCGCTTCGTTCTCCGGTGAAAACTGGCTGCAGGCC
>NZ_JALBGV010000176.1 GCF_023006505.1 Neorhizobium sp. SHOUNA12A | reverse complement strand
TCCTCAACGCCATCATCCGGGACAATAAACCATGGCAAAGCGCTTGACGCACAAGACAGTCGCTCTGCCCTGCCGGGCATCTCCCCCTCAAGGGGGGAGATTGGATGTGGCACGACCGCCGCTTTCAAAGAACGGCTGCGGGGAAAGAGACGTCAGATTAAAGGCGGCGAGAAGGCCGCCAGCCGATCTCCCCACCTGTGGGGGAGATGCCCGGCAGGGCAGAGGGGGGCGGACGCACTCCAACGTCGAAGGTAGGCCTTCCGTCCTTACATCAAGGGACCCGGCGCTTCAGCCACCGCAGAGCCTCTCACTCACACATCCATCGAATCGTCGCTGCCCATGTCGCTGTTGTCGAAATCGGCCTGGTCGTCGGAAAAGTCGTCGTTGCCGTAATCGGCCTGCTGCAGGCCGGCATTCGAGCCAGAATTGTCGGGCCCATCGTTGGTGTTGGCGGCGGTGCTGTCGTTACCCGAGGCCTGGCGGACCGCGTCATCCCCGAAATAGTTGTTGTTGATGACGGTTTCCTCGACAGGACCGCTGCCGCTGCCGAACGGGTTGCTGCCGGCGAGCGGCGAGCCCCAGCCGAGGGAGTTCATGTGGCTGCCGAAGATGCCGGAGAGCGAATTGGCGAGCAGCATGCCGCCCGCGACGCCGGCTGCGGTGCCGAGCGCGCCGCGCAGGAAGCTGCCACCGGCTGAGGGAACCGATGTCTGGCCGCTCCAGGGTGCGGCAGGCGGCGGAGGCGCACGATAACCGTCATCATAGTCGCTGCCGGTGCGGTAGTTCTGGCGTGGGGTGCTGCCCCATGGGCCCGACTGAGGGCCTGCCTGAGGGCCGGTTCGAAGACCGGGCTGCGGGGCAGGGGATTGCTGGGCCTGGCCGGTGCCGAAGATCGAGCTCAGGAACCCGCCGCTCTGTTCGGCACGGTGATGATCGCTCGTCTCTGCTTCAAGCTGGCGGACGCGGTCTTCCAGTTCCTTGATGTGGTTGGCGGCGGCTTCGAGGCCCTTTTCCTGCACGATCACGGCCTGTGCCAGGTAGTAGGTGGCGTAGGGCTGTTCGCGGGTGGCCTGGTCGATGAGGGTTTCGGCGTCGCGGTCGCGCGGGGTGGCTGCGGCGGTGCGGACGCGGTCGAAAAGGGCGGTGAGGAGCTGGCGTTCTTCGGGTGACATGCTTGCCTCCTTGGGGGCGTTTGCCGTGGACAACAAGGTAGGCAGGGATTCCGGCATTTCAAAGCCGGGATCCCTTACATTTCGGTAATCTTGGCTCGTGACCGGGGGCTCAGGCGAAGGCCAGCGACAGGCCGAGAAGCGCGGTCGCGGCGCCGAGGATACGGGCGATGTAAGGGCTGAGCCGGGCAATGCCGAAGCCGAGCGCGATACCGGCTGCATGCAGGAGGGCGGTGGCGATCATGAAGCCGATGCCGAACTGCAAGGCACCTGCCGAGCCGAGTTCGCCGCCATGGGCGTGGCCGTGGAACAGCGCGAAGATGCCGACGACGGCAGCTGCCGCCGAAACCGGCAGTTTCACCGCCGTTGCGACAAGCAGGCCAAGCCCGATCACCGAGGCGAGGATCGCCGGTTCGACGAAGGGAAGGCTTATGCCGCCGAGCGCGAGCAGGAAACCGGCAGCCATGGTGCCGACGAAAGCTGCGGGGACGATCCACAGCGCATTGCGGTTGCTGCCGGTTCCGATCTGCGCCGCCCAGAGGCCGACTGCGACCATGACCAGGATATGGTCGGCGCCGAACAGCGGATGGGAGAAACCGGCGAGGAGCGATCCGTGTTCTGCCGGATTGAGATGCGCGAAGGCAGGTGCGGTGGCGGCGGCAAGAACGGCGGCGGCGAGCGAAAGGCGTTTCAGCATTTGGGTCCCCTGGAAATTATGTGCATGCGGAATGACTGCGAAGATAGGCAAGCGCTTTGTGGCTGTCCATCGGCAATTGCCGCGACAGAAGGCTCGGTACTACGTCATTCACCTTAGTCCGTGGAAGGTGCCGTCTTAGACTCTACGCTCCATTGTTTTACGGCGGCGAACACATTATGTCCGGTATATGAATCTGATGCAGGAGACTCTCAGCGTGCTCGACGACGAAGACGACAAGGACGACAAGACCAAGGAACTGCCGCTCGGCAAGGAAACGGAAGCGAATCTTTTCAAGTCGCGTTCGATCTTCATCTATGGAACGATTACCCAGGAACTGGCGCAGAAGGTCAACACGCAGCTCGTGGCGCTTGCCGCCGCCAGCGACGAAGACATCCGCGTCTATGTGAGCTCGCCCGGCGGCCACGTGGAATCGGGCGATTCGATCCATGACATGATCAAGTTCATCAAGCCGAAGGTCTGGATGATCGGTACGGGCTGGGTCGCATCGGCCGGCGCGCTGATCTATGTGTCCGTTCCGAAGGAACGCCGCATCTGCTTGCCGAACACCCGCTTCCTGCTTCATCAACCGTCCGGCGGCACCCGCGGCATGGCATCCGATATCGAGATCCAGGCCCGCGAAATTATCAAGATGAACGAACGGCTGAACAGGATCATGGCCGAAGCCACTGGCCAGTCGGTCGAGAAGATCGCCGCCGACACGGACCGCGATTATTGGCTGTCAGCCGAAGAAGCCAAGGTCTACGGCCTGGTTTCGAGGATCGTGACGTCGCAGAGCGAAATCTGATCGCTCTCTGCCATTTGAATTTGAAAAGCCCCGCCGGCTGCCGCCGCGGGGCTTTTTGTTGTTTGCGGCTCGCATTGCCCGCGGATGGGCCCATGCGGTTCAGGCGACCTGCGGACGCCAGGCAATGACGCCTTCGGTGCGGGCGCGGACGTCGGGCGTGGCAAGGCAGGTGGCGACGGCCTCGTAAC
>NZ_JALBGV010000175.1 GCF_023006505.1 Neorhizobium sp. SHOUNA12A | reverse complement strand
GAGAGAACGGCGGTTGGGTCGGCTGCGGCCGGAAGCCTGGCCGCCGTCACCAGGTTCGAACCATGCAAGGCATCGATCCAGAGTTCGCCGCCCATCGCGGCAAGTGCCGCGCGGGTCGCTCGGGCGGCACGGACATGGCGGGCGACAATCGCATCGATGCCTTCCGTCTCGACGCGATTGAGGGCGGCTTCGAGCGCAAAGAATTCGAGGGGAGCGGTGGTGCCGGAAAGCGCACCGCGGCCAGTTTCGAGCCAGGCTTTCTGGTCGATAAGCGAGAGAATGGAATCCCTTGGCGCCCCTTGTTGAGAAATCAGTTTCCAGGCAGCAGGGCTGACGGAAAGCGCCGAAACCCCGGCGGGTCCCGCCAGCGCCTTCTGCGGTCCGATAACGGCGATGTCGATGCCGAGTTCGTCGATGCCAAGTGCATGGCCGCCGATCGAGGCGACCGCGTCCACCACCGTGACGATGCCGCGGGAACGCGCGAGGGCTACGATCTCCTCCAGCGGATTGCGGATGCCGCTTGCCGATTCCGCATGGACGATGGCCAGGACCTTGATGTCCGGATGCGCATTCAGCGCCGCCTCGACCGCTTCCAGCCCGATCGGGCGTGCGGGCTCTGCGGCGAGATCGACAACCTCCGCACCGCCACGCCTGAGCCAGGTGCCGAACCAGCCGCCATACATGCTCGTGACGATGTTGATCGCCTTCAGGCCGGGTCGGGCGAGGCTGAGGGCGGCCGCTTCCAGCGCGACGACCGCTTCCGCCTGGATCAGCAGCACGTCGTTGCGGGTCTTCAGGATTCTGGCGATCCGGTCGGCGATCGCAGCGTAACGCACAGCGGGAAAGGATGGCGCGTCGTTCAGCGGGTTCCAGCGGTCAAACGTCATGGGAGGGTCCTTCCGTTGGTTCTGTCAAAAGTCGCGGTACAGCGTTGATCAGCGCCTTGGCTGCAGGCGATTGCGGGTTTTCGATCACCTGCCGCATCGGCCCGATCTCGGTGAGCCGCCCGGTTTCCATGACGGCGATCCGGTGCGAGACGGCGCGCAGGACGGCGAGATCGTGCGAGACGAAAAGATAGCTGATGCCGCGCTCTTCTTGTAGCTCGACCAGCAGTTCGAGGATCTTGCCGCGGATCGAGACGTCCAGCGCCGATACTGCCTCGTCGAGCACGATCAGCGATGGTTTTGTGGCGATGGCACGGGCAATGGCGATACGCTGTCGCTGGCCGCCGGAAACCTCGCGGATCGATCGTTCGCCATAACTTGCCGGCAGGCCGACGCGGTCGAGAAGTGCTGCTATCTCCCTCGTTCGCTCGGCTTTCGGCGCGATGTTGTGGATGCGGAGCGGATCGTCCAGCACCGAGGCGACGGTCGCGCGCGGATTGAAGGCGCCGAGCACATCCTGAAACACCATCTGCATCCTGGCGCGGCGATGGCGGAGATTGGCGCCGGACAGCGAGAGCCAGTCGTCGCCCTCAAATCGGATGGCGCCGGCATCGGCCGGCAGCAGTCGCATCAGGATGCGGGCGAGGGTGGATTTTCCGCTGCCCGAGGCGCCGACGAGGCCCAGCGTCTCACCGGGTCCCAGCGTCAACGAAACATCGCTGACCGCCGCGACTTCACGGCCACCGGACGAAAAACGCTTCGAGAGGTTTTCGATCGTAAGCAGGGTCACGGCGTGGCCTCCCGGATGAGCGGAGGCGTCGTGAGGTCGCGATGGCTGGCGATCAGCGTCTTTGTGTAGGTCTCTTTGGGGGAGGCAAGGACATGTCCGGTCTGGCCCGATTCTACCAACCTGCCGTCCTTGAAGATTGCCACCCGGTTCGCAAAACCTGAAGCCAGCGCGATGTCGTGGGTGATGAAGATCAGCGTCATGCCGGCCTCACGAACCAGTTCGTCGAGCAGCGAGACGATCTCGGCCTGCACGACCATGTCGAGCGCGCTGGTCGCCTCGTCGGCGATCAGGAAGCCCGGTTTGGCGGAGAGAGCGGCCGCGATTGCAACGCGCTGCCGTTGGCCGCCGGAAAGCTGGTGCGGAAAAGCTTTCATCACCTTGTCCGGCTCCGGAATGCGTACTCGCTCCAGCATTTTTAGCACGCGGGCATAAGCCTCTTTCCACGACAGGCCGAGATGCCGGCGGGCACCTTCGGCCACCTGTTCGCCGACGCTGAGCACCGGGTTGAGGCTGGAGGATGGGTCCTGGAAAACGAAGCCGAGATCGCGGCCGGGCAAAGGCGGCAGGCCGGAGGACCATCGCATCTCGCCCGTCAGCCGGGCACCCGGCGGCAAGAGTCCGGCAAGGGCTCGCGCGAGCGTGCTTTTACCGGAACCGCTTTCGCCGATGATCGCCAGCCGCTCGCCGGCGACGATGTCGAGGTTGAGATGATCCAGCGCCGGCAGCGTCTGGCCACGATAGGTGACCGACAGGTTGCTGATCTCGCACAGCGTGCTCATGGCTCCAGCCTCCGGCCGCCAAGCGCCTTGGTGAGGCCTTCGCTGAAGAGGTAGACGCCGACCACCGTGACCACCAGCGCGATGCCCGGGAAGATCGACAGCGACGGCGAGGAGCGCAGGATGTTGCGGCCCTCGGCGATCATCGAACCCCAGGTGACGACGTTCGGATCGCCGAGACCGAGGAAGGAAAGGGCGGCTTCGGTGAGGATCGCCGCCGCGACGATGATCGCGGACAGCGCCAGAACGGGTGGCAGGGCGTTGGGCAGGATTTCCCGGAAGGCGATTTCTGCGGGATGCATGCCGATCACCCGCGCGGAGGCAACATAATCCCGCTCGCGGATGGAAAGCACTTGCGCTCGTGTCAGCCGCGCCGGATCGGCCCAGGCGCCGAGCGCGATCGCCAGCACCACGACCGGCACCGAGGCGCCGATGACGCTGACGAAGGCGAGCGCCAGCAGGAAGCTTGGGACGATCTGGAAGGCATCGACGACGCGCATCAGCCCCTCGTCGACCAGCCCGCCGGCAAAACCGGCCGTCAGGCCGACGCAGAGGCCGATGGCAATCGCCG
>NZ_JALBGV010000174.1 GCF_023006505.1 Neorhizobium sp. SHOUNA12A | reverse complement strand
GCTTCGGCCTCGGCGAGGCGTTCGCGGGCTTCTGCCTCGCGGAAGGCTGCTTCGCGCTTGCCTTCCGCTTCCAGAACGGCTGCCTGCTTGGCGCCCTCGGCGCGCAGGATCTGGGCGCTGCGCGAGCCTTCGGCTTCGAGGATCTGGGCGCGCTTCTCGCGCTCGGCCTTCATCTGCCGGCCCATGGATTCGACGAGGTCGGCGGGCGGCTGGATGTCCTTGATCTCGACGCGGGTGACCTTGATGCCCCAGGGACCGACGGCTTCGTCGACGACGCGCAGCAGCCGCTCGTTGATGACTTCACGGTTGGAGAGCAGTTCATCGAGGTCCATCGAACCCATGACCGAGCGAATATTGGTCATGGTGAGGTTCTGGATGGCGTTTTCGAGATTGGAAATCTGGTAGGCGGCCTGGGCCGGATTGAGGACTTGGTAGAAGGACACCGCATCTGCGGAGACGCTGGCATTGTCCTTGGTGATGACCTCCTGGGTCGGGATGCTGAGGACCTGCTCCATGACGTTCATGCGTACGCCGATGCGCTCGATGAAAGGTGTCAGCAGGTTGAGGCCCGGGTCCAGCGTGCGGGTGTAGCGGCCGAAGCGCTCCACGGTGTAGCGATAACCCTGCGGCACGGTCTTGATCCCGGCAAACAGGACCAGAATGATCAGCACCACGATGCCGATCACGACGATATCGAAGCCACCCAGGCCGCCCAAGTTCATGACATTCCTCCATTGCAGGCGGTAAGCCCGCCAGGTCACACGTGATGAGTTAGCACGTTCTTTGCAGGGAAGAAATGACAGCCGGACGCCGTCGATGTCGTCCGGGTTATTCACATCGACGCACCGGCGGTCTAGAGAGCAGGTGAGAACACCCGGTCGCAGCCTACCCGGTCAAAACAAGGATGAATGACCATGAAAACCATCGTCGTCTGCTCCGGCGGACTGGATTCCGTTTCGCTCGCCCACAGGATTGCCGCCGAACAGCTGCTGCTGGGGCTGATTTCCTTCGACTATGGCCAGCGGCACCGCAAGGAACTCGATTTCGCCGCCGCCTGCGCCGCGCGGCTCGGCGTCTTCCACGAGATCATCGACATGCGTGGGATCGGCAGCCGGCTGACCGGCTCGGCCTTGACCGACGATCTGGACGTGCCGGACGGACATTATGCGGAGGAAACCATGCGGGTGACCGTGGTGCCGAACCGCAATGCGATCATGCTGTCGATCGCCTTCGGAGTGGCGGCGGCGCGGCATGCCGATGCGGTGGCGATCGCCGTGCATGGCGGCGACCATTTCATCTATCCCGACTGCCGGCCAGGTTTCATCGATGCGTTCCAGGCGATGCAGGATCATGCCCTGGACGGTTACGCGTCGGTCCGGCTGCTTGCGCCTTACGTCGCCGGATCGAAAGCGGATATCGTCACCGATGGCGCCCGGCACGGAACGCCGTTCGCCGAAACCTGGTCCTGCTACAAGGGCGGTACCCTGCATTGCGGCCGCTGCGGCACCTGCGTCGAGCGGCGCGAAGCTTTCCACCTCGCAGGCATCGAAGACCCGACGGAGTACGAGGATCCGGATTTCTGGAAGGCCGCCACGGATGGTTTCAAGGCGACCGAAGTTCGGTAAGGCGCCTTAAACCCAGCCTTGGAGCTCGCGGCGGACGACCTTTTCCAACACCGTCATGCCGCCGGGGCTGTCGTTCAGACAGGGGACATGCGCGAATTTTTCGCCGCCATTGTGGCGGAAGATCTCGCCCGCTTCCTCGGCGATTTCCTCGAGCGTTTCCAGACAGTCGGAGACGAAGCCGGGATTCATGATAGCGATGCGCCTGATGCCGTCCTGGGCGAGTTTTTCGACCGTCTTGTCGGTATAGGGCTGCAGCCATTGCTCCGGCCCGAAACGGGACTGGAAGGTGATCATGAAATTTTTGTCGGTGAAACCGAGCGCTTCCTTCAGGAGCCGGGCGGTCTTCTGGCAATGGCAGTAATAGGGATCGCCCGCCTTGAAATAGGATTGCGGGATGCCGTGGAAGGAGGCGATCAGCATTTCCGGCTCCCAGTCGAGCGCCGCGTATTTCGCCCTGACGGAGTCCGCCAGCGCCTCGATATACGCCGGTTCGTCGTGATAGGGCGGCACAGTGCGTAACGCCGGCTGCCAGCGCAGCTTCATTAGGTGCTCGAAGGCCTTGTCGTTGACAGTAGCGGTGGTCGAGGCGGCATATTGCGGATAGAGCGGGAAGAGGACGATCTTTTCGCAGCCCTTTTCCTTCAGCGCGTCGATGCGCTCGGCGATCGAAGGTTTTCCGTAGCGCATCGCCCAGTCGACCACGACATTCGGGAGATCCTTCAGCCGCTCGGCCATCAGTTCGCCCTGGCTGCGGGTATAGGTGCGCAGGTAACTTTCGTTCAGATCCTTGTTCCAGATCGCCTCATAGGCCTTGCCAACCTTCTGCGGCCGCTTGTTGAGCACGATGCCGTAGAGGATCGGGTACCAGTAGAACCGCGACCACTCGATCACCCGCTTGTCGGACAGAAACTCGGCGAGATAGCACCGCATCGACCAGTAGTCCGTGCCGTCCGGGGTGCCGAGATTGATGAGCAATACGCCGACCTTGCCGAAACTCACCTTCGGATGATCGGAGGGCATATGGGCGGAATGGGAGGTCATGCGGATACTTTCGATTAAGTCTTGCACGGGCGACGACGCGCTCGTTTGTTTCGCAAACTACTTAGAAACAAAAATCGGCCCGGGAAAGCCCGGGCCGATCATGGCATCGGGACAAATCGTCCCAATGTGTTGCGTGAAGTCGCCGGCCCGAACCTTGATCCGGGTCAAGCGATGTCACTTCGCCGGCAGTTCCAGCTCGGCGCCGACCTGGATGACGTTCGGATGGCGCAGCGCGTTGAGCTTGGCGATCTCGGTCCACTTCTCACCATTGCCATAGGTGGCTTCGGCGATCTTCCAGAGCGAGTCACCCTTGGCGACCGTGTACTTGGTGGGGCCGGCCGGCTTCGGTGCGGCGGGAGCCGCTGCCGGAGCAGGTTTCGCCGGAGCTGCAGCCATGGTGTTCGGTGCCGGAGCTGCGGGTGCTGCCGGGGCAGGGCTCGCC
>NZ_JALBGV010000173.1 GCF_023006505.1 Neorhizobium sp. SHOUNA12A | reverse complement strand
GCCGGCCTGAAGCTCGGCGCAGCGGTTTCCCGCTTCGACGCCCGGCTCGCAGCGCTCGCCAATGCCGGCGCCGATCTCTCCGCCATGACCTACCGCGCCGCCTTCGGCCGGCCGCTCGACTATTATACCGGCCTCGTTTTCGAAGTGACCGAGGCGGGGTCGTCCGCGGTGCTTGCCGGCGGCGGCCGTTTCGACCGGCTGCTGACCCTGCTCGGCGCCAGGGAGCATATTCCGGCGGTCGGTTTCTCGCTCTGGCTCGACCGGATCGAAGCTGCGAGGGCACTGAGATGAGCACGATCACCATCGCTCTGCCCTCCAAGGGCCGTATCAAGGAAGAGACCGCCGAGATCTTCGAGCGCGCCGGCCTTGCCATTTCCGCGGTCGGCAACGACCGTTCCTATCGCGGCCGCATCGAGGGCATGGAAGGCGTCGAGGTCGCCTATCTCTCGGCCTCCGAGATTGCCCGCGAGCTTGCAAGCGGCGCCGTTGATTTCGGCGTCACCGGCGAAGACCTGGTGCGCGAAGGCATGGCCGGCGCCGACGGACGGGTGGAATTCTGCGCCCGCCTCGGCTTCGGCCACGCCGATGTGGTGGTCGCGGTGCCGGAAATCTGGCTCGACGTCGAAACCATGGCCGACCTCGGCGACGTGGCAGCGGATTTTCGCGCCCGCCACGGCCGCCGTTTGGCAATCGCCACGAAATACTGGCGCCTTACCCAGCAGTTCTTTTCGAGCCAGCACGGCATCCAGCTTTACCGCATCGTCGAAAGCCTCGGCGCAACCGAAGGCGCGCCGGCCGCCGGCCAGGCGGACATCATCGTCGATATCACCTCGACGGGATCGACGCTCAGGGCCAATCACCTGAAGATCCTGTCGGATGGCGTGATCCTGAAGTCGGAAGCCTGCCTGGTCAGGGCCCGCAAGCCGGCTCACGAAGAGGATCCGAGGATAGCCAGGATCATCGAGGCAGTCCGCGCCGTGCTCTGAGTTTTTGAAGGGGAGGAAGGACGATGCATGTAACCGGTCGATGCCATTGCGGCTATGTCACCTATGAGGCGGAACTCGATCCGAAGCGGGTCGGTATCTGCCATTGCACCGATTGCCAGACGCTGAGCGGCTCGCCGTTTCGTGTCACCGCCGTCGTCCCGGAAAGCGATCTGAAACTCACCGGGCACGAGCCAAAACTCTACCGCAAGGTGGCCGAGAGCGGCCGCGTCCGCCAGCAGTATTTCTGCCCCGAATGCGGCTCGCCCCTTTTCGTCAATGGCGAAGGTGAGGCGGCCAGGATCTGGGGCATTCGCTGGGGCAGCATCGATCAGCGGGCGGAGTTGAAGCCGCAACGGCAGATGTGGTGCCGCTCTGCCGTTTCCTGGCTGCCCGAAATGAGCGAACTGCCAGCCGTCCAGACCGATTGAGCTCAAAAAAATACCCGCCGGACTTCTCATCCGGCGGGCAGTCTTGGGCAGGGAATTTCGAAAGCTTAGGCAGCGATTGCGACAGAACCACGGCGGGCGTCGACAGAAAATGCACCGGCGCCAATGGCGGCGAGAGCCAGGAACCCACCGGCAATCGTCAGGTTCTTCATCATCATCAGGCTGTTAAACACCGTCAGCAGGCCGTTGGCGGCCTCCGGGAAACCCGGGACGTTGATGGCGCCCGAATGGAAGACGAATGCGGTGAAAGCCGAAAAGAGCGCAAGCAGGATTGCTGCGATACGGGTCTGGAAGCCGGTCAGAACGGCAAGGCCGGTGATCAGTTCGAAGAGGCCTGCGACATAGGCGAGCAGCGTGGCGGCGGGAAGGCCGGCGCCGGTGATCATGCCGGCGGTGCCGGCGGGATCGACGAGCTTCTGGAAACCGGACATGACGAACATGCCGGCCAGAAGAACGCGGCCGACGAGAAGCAGGGAATTGGTGGCTGTGGTGGACATTTTCAGATCTCCGGATCGGTGTCTCTGGTTGGACACGCGGGGTGAATTCTCTGGGACCGTATGTGCCCCATTTTGTCCGTATCCGGAAGATGAACAATGATTGACGGTTTGTTCGATAAAAGGAGACGATGATGACTGGCGGGCGGATCAGCTCTCCTCGATCCGGCGCGCATCTTCAGGCAGGACCGAAAGCTCGCGCCAGTCGATCTCTTCGAGCAGCAGATTATATTCGTCGACATTGACCTTGTGCACGGAGCGAAGCTTTTCCAGCTCTTCCCGCTGTGCGGCAATCGCCTTCAAGGCCAGCCGCCGGTAGGTCTCGAGAGAGTTGGCGTCCTCGATCCGGGAGGCGGCCAGCTGTTCGATGCGGAATTTCGAGCGCAGCAATTCGGCTTCCGTCTCGGTCGCACCGTCGAGCCTGGAAAGGCCGGCGAGCGCGATCTTGCCGCGGATGACGGCGAGTTCGCCATGCCCCTCGGCGCGTCGGTCGAGGCCGAGCCAGCGGATGATCGGGGTAAGCGTCAATCCCTGGACGACAAGGGTCGCAAGCACCACCGAAAAAGCGGTCAGCACCACGACGTCGCGCTGCGGAAAGTCCACCGGCAGGGCGAAGGCGGTCGCAAGCGTCACCAGACCGCGCATGCCGCACCAGCCGGCCAGCAGTGCCTGGGTCGTCGTCGCGGGTTCCGGCCTGCCGCGGCTGCGCTCATGCCAGGCGGTGAGCCGATTGTAGCCGACGCAGACCGCAAACCGCACGACGATGACGATCATGATCGTCAGCAGCGAAAAGCGGGCCGCATCCCAGAGGTGATCCGCCGGCATTCCGCCGACGATGTCGCGAACCTGCATGCCCATCAGCAGGAAGGCCATGACGTTGAGAACGAACACGACGGCGGTCCAGACCGCGTAGGATTGCACCCGCATGCGCGCCGAGGAGCGGGCTTCGCTGCTTCTCGCGAGCGTCATCGCGAAGGCGACGATGGCAAGCACCGCCGACAGGCCGAGCCGTTCGGCGAGGATCCACAGAAGGAAGGTCTGGACGAACTGCAGGAGGATGCCGCCGAGCGTACCGGCGACGAACCGCATGAGATGCCGGACCACCCAGGCGGCCAGGACCCCGAGCAGCAGGCCGCCGGGCACCGCGACGGCAAGATGCAGCGCCACGCCCGCATCGAGACTGCCGGCCGATTGCACGGAGAGCGCCGCGTCGAAGATCAGCAGCGCAGCCGCATCGTTGAACAGGCTTTCGCCGCGAAGGACCGTATCGGTGGTGCGCGGGAT
>NZ_JALBGV010000172.1 GCF_023006505.1 Neorhizobium sp. SHOUNA12A | reverse complement strand
GGCCGCGAGCATCAGGGCGCCGACCGAAAGGCTCGCCGCCTTTTCCGCCGTGGCATCGCGCGGGCGCGGCCGGGTCGGAATTTCCATCAGCAGCCCCCCGACGCCCATGCCGGTGATATCGAAGGAAGTGGGCGTCTCGCCGGCCATCAGCCGGTTCAGGACCCAGTCGAAACCGTTTTCCTTCGGCGAGCGGGCGCAGCCCGGCGCACCCAGCACCGGGACATTGCCGATCCGCCCGAGAACCAAGAGATTGCCGGGGTCGACGGGCATGCCGACCTGATCGACCTCTCCGCCCGCGCGGCGGATGGCGGCGGGAATGACGTCGTCGGGATCGGCCACAGCCGAGGCTCCGAAGACGATAATCATAGCCGGCTCATTAATTTCCTCCGGCCGAAGCTGTTGAAGAACCTCGGTAAGGCGTTCGGCGGAATGGGGAATGCGGATCTCTTTTATTATCCGGCTACCGGATGGCATCAACCTCTGCTCCAGCAGCTTGGCGGTGCGATCCATGACCGATACTTTCAGCGAAGGAAGCTCGGTGGCGACCAGGGTCACCGCGCGGGGACTGAAGGCTTTTACCTCGAAGGCGACTGATTCTACCACCAGCGCCACGGCTTCAGCGACTTTCGCACCGCCAACGGCAAGCGGGATGATCTTGACGGTCGCCACCATGTCGCCGGCACGCACCGCTACATGGTCGGCAAGGCAGGCGAGCGTGATCGCCGGATCGATACGGTTCAGCGCGTCGACTATCCTCTTGTCGGCGACAAAAAGGCCATCCACCTTGGCATAGATGTTGACGCGGCCGGTGGTCGCCTCCGAGAAACGGAGATTGTCCGGGGCAATCGCATCGGCAATCGCCTGGGCCGCGTCGTCCTCCAGCATGTCGCCGGGATCGAGCCGCACCGCGACCACGGATTCGACGCCGTCTTCCGAAAGCCGGGCGATGTCCTCCTGCGACAGCATGTGCCCTTTCGACATGCGGCCGGCGGACAGTCTGATACTATGCGCCAGTACCACGCCTTCCGCCTCGTCGAGTTCGAACGTCCCGTATCTCATGGCGTCACCCGGCAGTGACGAGATCACGTCGGCGAAACGCCTGGACGATCTGGGCAAGCGTGGCGAGCGCGATCTCCGCGGGGCTCGCGGCACCGATATCGAGGCCGATCGGCGCGGCGATGCGACCGATCTCGTTGTCGGTGCGACCCATTTCCTTCAATCGCTCGACACGCTTCGCATGGGTTTTCCGGCTGCCGAGCGCGCCGACATAAAAGCACCCGACCCGCAGCGCTTCGGAGAGCGGGAAATCGTCGATTTTCGGATCATGGGTAACAGCCGCCAGTGCCGTATAGGCGTCGAGCGGGCGGTCCTTCAACACGTCCTCAGGCCAGTCGGCGATCAGATCGACGCCCTCGAAACGTTCTTCGGTCGCAAAAGCCGTGCGCGGATCGATGATCGTCAGGTCATATCCGGCGACCGGGGCCAGCCGCGCGAGTGCCTGGCTGATATGCACGGCGCCGATCACCACGATGCGCGGCGGCGGCAGGTGAACATTGAGGAACAGCGACTGTCCTTCGATCTCCGCCGTTCCTGCCTTGCCGCTGCGAAATGCCTTGGCTATCTCTTCGCCGAACGGGCCGGAGGTGGCTTCGCCTTCGAGGATGACCCGAACCTCATCGCTGGCGAGATCGGTTACGACAACGGCAGCCCTGCGGGAACGCCGGGCGGCGTTGAGCTTTATCAGTGCTTCGAGCTGCATCAGCCGAGCCTTTCCACATAAACGCGGATCCGGCCGCCGCAGGACAGACCGACCCGCCAGGCCGTCTCGTCGGCAACGCCGAATTCCAGCATTTTCGCCGCGCCGCTCTCGATGACGTCGAGCGCTTCGGTGATGACAGCGCCTTCGACGCAGCCGCCGGAGACGGAGCCTTCGAAATTGCCTTCGCTGTCGATGACGAGATGGCTGCCTGTCGGGCGTGGCGCGGAGCCCCACGTCTCGATCACCGTTGCTATCGCCACGTCGCGGCCGGCCTGCTTCCAACTCTCGGCGGTCAGCAGCGGGTCCAGAATTTCGGAAACAGTCATGCGACCCTCCTCATGTTCAAATAGCGCCGCGGGTCCGCGGTCTTTGTATGGTCATCCGACAATGCAATCGCCAGATCGGCCAGCGATTGCAGATTGTGGACGGCACGAAACTCGTCCACATGCGGCAACATGGCGCGCACGCCACGCGCCCGTGCCTCGAAACCATCGAACCGCAACAGCGGGTTCAACCAGATCAGACGGCGGCAGGACCGGTGCAGCCTGTCCATTTCCTGCGCCAGCTCCTCGACACCCTCCCGCTCGAGGCCGTCGGTGATCAACAGCACGACAGCGCCCTGCCCCAGCACGCGGCGCGACCAGAGCCGATTGAATTCGGCAAGCGTCGCACCGATCCGCGTGCCACCCGACCAGTCGCGCACCGCGTCCGTGCAGCCGGCCAGCGCTTCGTCCGGATCACGGCGGCGCATCTGGCGGGTGACGTTGGTCAGCCGAGTGCCGAACAGGAAGGTATGCACCCGGGTGCGCTTTTCCGTCAGCGCATGCAGAAAATGCAGGAAGATCCGGGTGTACTGGCTCATCGAGCCGGAAATATCGGCAAGCACCACGAGTGGTGGCGGCGCGGTCTTGCGCTCGCGAAACCGCGGCAGAATAAGATCGCCGCCGCTCTTCATCGCCTGGCGCATGGTGGCGCGCGGGTCGATCCTGGGCGGATGATTGAACGACCGGAATCGGCGTGTCGCCACCTTGTCCAGCGGCAGAGCGAGCTTGACCAGTTCACGCCGGGCTTCCGCCAGTTCGGCCGCGCTCATCTGGGCGAAATCCATGCGCTTGAGGATTTCGCCGGCAGAGGTCGTGAAGCGGGAGTCGACTTCGATCTCCGGCGGTTTCTTGCGGTTCGGGGTTTCCGGCTGGTCGGCGGTCAGCGCCTCGCTGACGCGTGTCGCACCGGCCTTCTGCTTTTCCCTTTCGCGATTATCGGCAGCCTTCGGCGACATCATCGCGATCATCTTGCCGACCAGATCGCGGGAGCGCCAGAACAGGCGAAACGCCTCGTCAAACACCGGCTGGTCCTCATGGCGCTTGACGAAAACGGCCGACAGCGCCGCATGGAACTCTTCGCGCGAACCGATGCCGATCGCGTCGACCGCGGCAATCGCGTCGGCGGCAGCGGCCGGCCCGGTCTTCAGCCC
>NZ_JALBGV010000171.1 GCF_023006505.1 Neorhizobium sp. SHOUNA12A | reverse complement strand
ACCGCCAGCGCCGGCCGCCAAAAGCTGGTGGATCGCGCCAAGCTCGCCCTCTCCTCCGATCTCGCCCGCCGCTGGACGCTTGCCGAGATCGCCCGGGAGGCCGGCGTCTCGCCAGTCTACCTGACCCAGGTTTTCCAGCAGGTTGAGGGCACGCCGCTCTACCGCTATCAGCTGCGTCTCCGGCTCGCCCGCGCACTCGACCTGCTCGGCACTTATGACGACCTGACGGAGCTCGGGCTGGACCTTGGCTTTTCGAGCCACAGCCACTTCTCCTCGGCTTTCCGGCAGGCCTATAGCCGGACGCCGGCAGAATTCCAGCGCTTTGCGGGCTTGAGATAACACGGCGCAAAGTCGCTAAAGATTCTGACAGCGCAAGACCGGCCAAAAGTGCTTTTCTTCTTCCCGTAAGGTCAACATCGGGAGATGCCATCATGAAAGAGAATACCTGCGCCGCCTGCGACTGCGAACTCGATGCAACGCGGATTGCGGTGAAGATCGGCGGCAAGACGGTCGAGGTCTGCTGCGAGGAATGCGCCGAAGCACTGCGCGAAGCGGAAGCTGCGACCCGCACGGCCCAGGCAGCCAGTAAGTAAATGACAGCCAACACGTAAACGACCGACATCGAGACGGGCGCCAGACGCCCGCCTCCCAAACACCGGCCGTGCATCGGCCACCCCATCTGGAGAAAGACCATGAAAAACGAGAACCGGGCGGTCTTCGACCGCGCATCGGAACGCTATCACCTTGTCTTGGAACTACCGCCCACAGCGGAGCACCAGCCGCCCGCAGCGGACGTTCCATCGGCCAAACCGTCGCTCCTGCACCGCTTGGTCGCCGTCATCGTCGGAACATTCCGCCGATACCGGAACCGGCTGGCGCTGCTCGAGTTGACCGATGATCAGCTGAAAGATATCGGCGTCTCCCGCAGCCAGGCTTATGGCGATATCAGCCGCTACCGCCGCAGCAGCGCGCACAGTCTGGAACGCAAATGCCTCTGACCCGGCAGAAATAGGTGAGGCAAAGAAACGCCAAAATCCCCCTTCCCAGCGGCTCCACCAGAGCGTCGTATATTACGACATTGTAATGATATAACGCTTCCGTGATGACTTGAATCACTGTTCTGCCGTACTTATCTGTCACTTGGGTCGGTGCGGGGTCGAAAATGACCTGCGCCGCTTGGCTCGCCTTCAGCATGTACAGCAAGATCAAAAAGGGAGCCGATACATAGATCGGAAAGGGGTGCTTTATGGCCCGCAATACTCTGCCTTCCATTACTGCCGGTGAAGCCGGCCTCAACCGCTATCTCGACGAAATCCGTAAGTTTCCCATGCTGGAACCCCAGCAGGAATACATGCTGGCGAAACGGTATGCCGAACATGCCGACCGGGATGCGGCCCACAAGCTGGTCACCAGCCATCTTCGTCTCGTGGCAAAGATCGCCATGGGTTACCGCGGTTATGGCCTGCCGATCGGCGAAGTCGTTTCCGAGGGCAATGTCGGCCTGATGCAGGCCGTCAAGAAGTTCGACCCGGAACGCGGATTCCGCCTGGCAACATACGCAATGTGGTGGATCAAGGCCTCGATCCAGGAATATATCCTGCGGTCCTGGTCGCTCGTGAAAATGGGCACCACCGCCAACCAGAAGCGGCTGTTCTTCAACCTGCGCCGGTTGAAGGGCAAGATCCAGGCGATCGACGAAGGTGATCTGAAGCCCGACCAGGTGGCCGAAATCGCCACCAAGCTGAACGTCTCCGAGGAGGAGGTGGTTTCCATGAACCGCCGCCTGTCCGGCGACGCCTCGCTGAATGCGCCGATCCGCGCCACCGAAGGCGAATCCGGCCAGTGGCAGGATTGGCTGGTGGACGACCACGAAAGCCAGGAAGCCGTACTGATCGAGCAGGACGAACTCGACACGCGCCGCCGCATGCTGGCCAAGGCGCTGAGCGTGCTGAACGACCGCGAACGCCGCATCTTCGAAGCCCGTCGTCTTGCCGACGATCCGGTAACTCTTGAGGAACTGTCGGCCGAGTTCGACATCAGCCGCGAACGCGTCCGTCAGATCGAAGTCCGTGCCTTTGAAAAGGTGCAGGAAGCGGTTCAGAAGGAAGCGCTCGCCCAGGCGAACGCTCTGCGCGTCGTCGACGCGTAGTCCGCCGCGACGCTGACGATATGAAAGGGGCTGCTTCGGCGGCCCCTTTTCTTTATCTTGAGCATCCATCTACTGGAAAGGGAGAAGCAGGGATGGCATCGCGCATCACACTCAGAGAGCTTGCCGGCAGCTACGCCATTGCCAGGCTTGAAGCTGCCGACCGTATTCCCGCATGGGCCGACGGCGACGGTTTCGTCAGCATCAACCGCACCGACGACGAACTTTCGATCGCCTGCCGCGAGGAGCGCGTGCCTTCCGGCATCAAACAGGATGGCGGCTGGACCTGCTATAAATTGCAGGGGCCTTTCGCATTCGGAGAAACCGGCATCGTGCTCTCAGTGATCCAACCGCTTTCGGAAAACGGCATCGGCATTTTCGTCGTCTCCACCTTCGACGGCGACCATCTGCTGATCAAGACGACCGACAGACCGAAGGTCCGCGAGCTGCTGCAGGCGGCCGGTCACACGCTTGTTTAGGTGATACAAAGCCACCTGAAACCTAATCTTCCTGGCATGGGAGGTTCGGCAACCGGGTTTGCGCAGATCAAACGGCATCACGACAGTAAAAAGCCGACGATGTCACCACCGCCGGCTCCTGTATTCCTATTGGGTGACAAGCTGTCACTGTCCGCTGGCGGTCGCTCCGAGCGTGCCCCATTCGCGGATAGCATCGTTGAAGGCGCGTTCCCCGTCCGGCCCCTTCTGGAGGGTCAGCAGCGCACGGCGCCCATTGCGATAGGCTATCGGAATGTCGATCCAGTTGCGGTTGCGCAGGAGTTCCAGATTGGTCGAGCGTGCGTCCGGGAAATCGTTGAGTGCGATCATGTGGAAATCGTCGGTGATCTTGGCAGGCACCGCGATCAGTGCGTTGCCGCGATCCTGTTCGCTCGACTTCATGGCGATGCGCTGCACGCTTTCGATCGCGCCGCCTTCGAAATCCGGCGGCACGGCGAAGACGATCTCGATCAAGTGACTTGCCGGCAGCGACGGGTCGCTATTGCGCTTGAAGGTCATCAGCGCCGTCAGTCCCCTGCCCGGCACGTTGATCCGCCCCTGAACGACAGGCTCCTGCCGGCCATTCGCACCGGCTTCGCGTTGAAGCGACCAGGACACCGTGCCGTCGATGGCCGTCGGCGCCGTCTGCCCGATCCGCTCCTCGTAGAGGAACATTTTTTGGCCTGCGAGCGCCGGAGCCTCCGCCGGGTTCGCCGGCGGGGTGCTGGCGGGCGGGGCGACGTTATTCGGCGTGGGCACC
>NZ_JALBGV010000170.1 GCF_023006505.1 Neorhizobium sp. SHOUNA12A | reverse complement strand
GGCCGATCGAGCGCGGCCCGCGCGCGATATCCTTCCGTCGTCACGGAGGAGGACAGTGCCATCCGCCGCCATGGCCGGCAGAAACCTGCGACCCGGGCAAAGCTCGCCGCCTCGCCGGGCGCGAATCGTGGCAGATCGAAAAGATGCAGGATCGGCGCAAATGCGTCGGAGACGGCGCGGCCGCCATTCCTGTGCCCCTCGTCAGCGGCGTAGTTCGATGGCGCGAGCGGCGCGTGGTGCCGTGCGTCGATCCGCCGCACCGCCCCCTCCTCGATCCGCTCGACGATAAAGGTCCCATCTGGCCCGGCCCCATCCGGCAAAACCAGCCGCACCGCATCCCCGGGCTCGACCGCGACATCGGCCGGCGAGAGCCCAAAACTCAGCGACCGTTTCGCAATCCTGTGGGTACGCAGCAGCGTCTCGACGGCATCGAGCGACGTCTCCTCCGGCAGCACGGCGGGCAGATCGTAGCTCAGGATACGCTGGCTTTCCGCCCGTGCCCGCCGCGACCGCACGCCCGACTGCTCGTAATCGAGCCGTGGATTGTAGGAGGTCAGCACCGCCTCCGCCGCAAAATCGCTGTCGTGCCCACGGTTTTCAGACCAGAGGGCCTCATCCTCGGTATCCGCGACGACGGTAATCTCCTTTGCCGCCAGGCTGACCTTCAGCCGCGACCGGAAACGCAGCCTGCCGCTGTCTTCCCCCACATCCACCTGAAACACCTCGAGCAGGGGTTCCAGAAGCGCCCGCGCCGAGGTCACCTCGCCCTGCACATAACCGGTCAGGTCGCCGTTCACTTCGGAAACGTCGAAATCCTCAAAACCGTGCTCTGTCAGGATCGCGGCGATCGCATCGGCGAGCGTCGTTGCACCCAGCCTGCCGTTCAGCCAATGGCCGGCGCGCCAGTTACCGCCATCGCTCCAGGCCGAAAGGTCGCCGGGAAAGGCCGGAACAGGCCTGGCATCCCAGGTCCAGACAAACACGTGGTCCGGGTCGACCAAGCCCGCCGGCGGCGCGTCACCCTGCCACCACCCATGATGCGCTTCCAGAAACCGCCGCTGCATGCTGTCGGACCGCCCGCCACTTGAAAAATATGGCAGCGCGCTTTCGGCTGATTTCGGATCGATGAAGACGTTCGGCTGATTGGCGCCCTTGTCGACCGCCGGACACCCGAGTTCGGTAAACCAGATCGGCTTCATGCCGGGCACCCAGGCCGTCGGCGTTATATTCTCGGCACCGCCCACACGGTCATGATGCTTGTTCGACCACCAGCCCAAGAGGTCCTTGTAACGATAGACCCACGGCTTGCCCGCCAGCCCATCCGAGATTGGCGATCGCAGCCGGTTCCGCCGGTCTGCATCGCTCGCATAATACCAGTCGAAACCCTCGCCGGCGGCGATCTGCGCAGCCATCGCTTGGGCATCATCCGCGAGCCGAAAAACATCCGGATTGTCCGCGACAAGATCCTCGTCGCGCCAATCGGCGAGCGGCATATAGTTGTCGATGCCGACCGCATCGATATCCGCCGAAGCCCAAAGCGGATCGAGATGGAAATGCACCTCGTCCGAACCGTCCTGCGGGTGATAGCCGAAATATTCGCTCCAGTCGGCGCCGTAGGTGAGCTTCGTCCCCGGCCCGACGATCGCCCGCACATCCGCCGCAAGCCCAACCAGTTGCTGCACGAAAGGAAAGGCCCCCGTCTCGTCGCGCAATTGCGTCAGCCCGCGTAGTTCCGAGCCGAGGATGAACCCATCGACCCCGCCCGTGGCTGCCGCCAGGCCAGCATAATGCAGCACCATGCGCCGGTATCCCTCGGAACCGGCGCTGAAAGCCTGCGCCTGAGCCCGCGCATCCGCTGTCTTATCCGCCGACGCCGGGAAACAAGTGATCCGCCCGCGCCAGGGAAAGGCCGCCTGCTCCACCCCGCCATAGGGATCCGGCCGGCCGTTGCCGGGCGGGATATCCATCATCACGAACGGATAGAGATAGACCTTCAGCCCACGCGCCCTGAGGTCGGTGATCGCCTGCGCCACGCTCGCGTCGCTCGGCGTGCCGCCGAAAGCCGGCCCGCCGTCCTGGCTCACCAGATGCGCATCGCCGCGCGACATGCCGGCCACCGACCACTCTGCGCTTTCCTCCCATCGCTCGGGCACCTCGACGCCCGGCACGATGCGGCAATGCCCTGCCCTGAGGTCTGTTCCGAACCAGGAGACCACCAGCGCCACCCGTTCGAGGTTGGGGCAGAGCGCCTGCAACTCATCGAGCGACGCCTGCCAGTCGGTGCCGGCCGCCAGCGTATGGCGATTGAGAATGCGCCCGCTGCCCTCGCCGGTCTTCTCCGTCACCGGCACAGTTGCATAACCATGCTCCGTCGCGCCCGGCGTGACCGTCACGGCGCGTATCTGATGTTCGAGCCTGCCGACCGGCCGCAGCACCTCGAACTGCAGCAGCGGAATGCGATTGCCGAAACTGTCGAGCGGCAGCCGATCGAACACGACATACGCCAGCCCGCGATAGGCCGGCGCATTGCCCTCGCCCTGCTTCGCCTCGATCAGCGGATCGGGCAATTGCTCTCCGTCGCCACGGTAGACCCGCATCTCGATTGCCGTCAGATCGAGTTCACGCCCATCGGCCCAGACCCGCCGTACGCCGGCGATCGGTCCCTCGCAGAGCCCGACCGCGAGGTTTGCGAAATAGCGGAACGTCTCCACCCGCGGACTGCTGGTCGCCTTGCCGCCGGAGCGCTCGCGCGTCACCTCTTCCTCGAAACGCGTCGCCCAGATCAGCGTGCCGCCGATCCGCGCCGTCCCGTAGATGCGGTTGATCGCCGTTCCTTCATCAGCACCCGGAATGCGTGCGGTCGCAAGACGAGGCCCGGAGATGGTCGCGCCGCTGCCGCCGATCAGCGCCCGATCGACCATGCTGCCGGCCAGCGCCCCCGCCGCCCGCCCGATGAGCGCCCCAACCGGACCGAACACGCTGCCGAGCGCCGCACCCGCCGCCTGGAAAAGGATAGTGGCCATAGAAATACCTCGCCGCCGCCCAGCGCTGCCACTGGATGCTCGCTCAGATTGTGATAGCGTCAGGAAATTCGGGAGCAGAAGCAGCACGCGCCGCGCCAGCCGGCGCATCGGCGAGGACAGGCCGCGCCGACCCAGGCAAGGGCCTTGCTCTCGAAAATGGAGGTAATGTTTATGAGGCTCAGGCCGATTGGCATTACGCTTATCTTGAAGGTGACCCGGACGGGCTGGTCTATAGCCGTCCGGATCAATTTCAACAGATAAGCAAAACGGTGGGCGGGGTAGCAGCCCCGCTCACCACTCCAGAAACATATTCCAAACGGCATTTCTTTTCAATGACACGCCGAAGGAAACCGATATACCGCCGCAACCCGTCGCCGCCACGATGGTACCAAGGCCGAACGCGTCACCGCCGACTGCTCATAGGCGTGGATGAAATGCTGCGGCCCGGCCAACACCCCGGCATGTTTGGCCGCGCAATCCGGCCGCCAGCGGAACAGCAGGACATCTCCCTGCTCCGCCTCACCCAACGGCACGCTCGGCCCGACGAGCCGCGCGGCC
>NZ_JALBGV010000016.1 GCF_023006505.1 Neorhizobium sp. SHOUNA12A | reverse complement strand
CCATCGGCGGCAGCGAGGCGCCGGCCGGCATGGCGATGCGGATCGCCGCGACGCGGTCGAGACGGGCGCGCTCGACCACCGCATTGGTGAAATGCGTCGTGCCGATCATCACAGCATCGACCGGTGCCGAACCCGGCGCCTGCGAGGAGACCACATGGCCGATCGCATTGACCACGCCCTGCATCACGTCCGACGTGGTGGGAAACTTGATGGCCGAGAGAACCTTCTCGCCATCGATGAGCACGGCATCCGTATTGGTGCCGCCGACGTCAATTCCGATCCGCTTCATGCTGCAAACACCGATTTGAAATCCAGGTCATATCCGAAGGCGCGGGGGCCGACGTGTTCGAGGCCCTTGGCGCTGGTCAGCACCTCGGGCGCCGGCAGTGCCACGACCGTGACGCGCTGGCCGTAACGCACCGTCTCGGTGCCGATCGCCTCGCCCGACACGGTGTCGAGCAGGCAGATCAGGTCCGGCGTCATGGCGATCGGCTGGCCGTCGCGGAACGCGACCGCCCATTCGTTCTGGAAGGCGAGTTCGACCTTCGAGCCGCGATCACCGTCGAGACCTTCGATCATCGCCGAGCCGCGCAGGAAGCCGCCCGTCGTGGTGCGGTCGACATCGGCGATCTTGCCCTTGAACAACACCTTGCCGCCCTCATGGGCAAGCACGGCCTCGACGGGATCCGTATGGGCGGCGCGGGCCTCAAGCACGGCGCGGCCGAGGCTGACCGCCTTGGTGACCGTGTAGAGCACGCCCCAGTCCTTGACTTCCCGGCCGGTGCGCGGCGCCTTGCAGGTCGCCGCCGTCGAGCCGACCTCGGTGCAGATCTTGCGGGAAATCCGCTCCATCCACTTCCAGGAGGCAGCCTTGGCGACAATCGCCTCGTTGTCGCGGCAATCGACCAGCGTCAGCGGATACATCGGCAGGTCGCCGATCGCAAAGCTGGTCATCTGCGCTTCCGGATAGGCACGGCCCATCGCGTCCGCGTCGACGACCGGGATATCCAGCATGGCACCGGCGAGGAACGGCGACAGCGCATTGCCGCCGCCGATCTCGACGCTCATCACGGCGCGGAACTTGCGGCCGGTATATTCTTCCATCAGCTGCATGGCACGCGCCAGATGCGCGGGATCGACGAGACGCTCCTGGCCGACCAGCGGTGCGCCCATCTTGGAAACGACCGCGACGGCATCGCCGTCATCGAGCGCCTGGGGGTCGATCAGCTTGACGCGCTTGCCGTCCCTGTAGAGTTTTTTCAGGTTGAGCTGCGCCAGATAAGGGCTGCCGCCGCCGCCGGTGCCGAGAATCCAGGCGCCCACGGCAAGCGGGTCGATCTCGCCCGCTTCGAAATCACGGATCATGTTTACCTCCGAAGAATGTGCTAGAACCTAGCCATGAGTGACGAAGGATGCCTATAGGGGACTGCCCCTAGAATGAGCTTGCCTTGATTTTGGGCACGCTCGGCGCAATCATGGTTTGACGATCGAAAGGACCGATTCCCTGCAGGTGACGAAGAGCCCATATGCGCTGGCCCCGACCTCGCCGGAAGGTGCGGAATCGCGCCATCGGGTGATGTTTTTGAGCGTCGGTCAGACGCCGCGTGCCGATCTTATTGGGGACATGCTGACCAATCTCGATGTGCCGATCGAAGCGCTCGAAATCGGCGCGCTGGACGCGCTTTCCAAAGCCGAGATCGACGATCTCAGGGTCAGGCCGGGCGAACAGAGCATCGTCACCCGGCTTGCCGACAATACCGACATCGTCGTGTCCAAGCCGCGGATCGCCGAGCGTATGGCGAAGATCGCCGCCGCGTTTCACCCCAACGAATTCGATCTGGTCGTCATCCTCTCGACCGGTCTGTTCCGCGATTTCGAAAGCACCTGCCCGACCGTCAATGCCCAGCGCGCCATGGAATCGGCGGTGATTTCGCTCGCTGCGCACGGCTCTTCCGTCGGCCTCATCCAACCGCTGCAGCAGCAGATCGAGGAACTCGATATCCCGGCACTGGCGCCCTACAAGATCTGCGCCAGCTATGCCGCCGACGGCGACAGGAAACTGCTTGCCGGCGCGCTCGTCGATCTTGCGGATGCGGAAATCATCGTCCTGAATTCCGTCAGCTTTACCGAGGCCGACCGGCAGATGGTGGCGAAGGCGAGCGGCAAGCCTGTCGTCCTCGCCCGCCGCATCGTCGCAAGCGCCATCCGGCTCCTCCTGCATCGTTCGCAGCCCGTCACTCTGCCGGGCGTTTCGCCGGAATTTGCCGAAAAGCTGCTTCGCCTGACGCCGCGCGAGCGGCAGGTTCTGTCGCTGGTGGCCGAAGGCCTGTCCAACAAGGCGATCGCCCGCCAGCTCGGCATCAGCCCGAAGACGGTCGAGATTCACCGCTCGAACGTCATGAGCAAGATGGAAGTCACGTCGTCCAACGCCCTGATCCGCATGGTCATCACCGCCGGCCATCCCTGATCGAAATAATCCGGTTCGCGCAAGAAAATTGCGCCAGAAGAGCTCTTTGCCTAAAAATTGGTCGCCTTGAGCATGTCAGAATCATGTCGTTCTAGGGGCATTACCCTATAGTGAAGCCGCGCTTCCGGGCGCTAGGCTCCCTGTCGATAATGTAATGTCATGCAGGGAACGATGAGAGCATGCCTTCCACATCCAAGATCGCCTTTGTGACCATCGGTCAGACACCACGTGTCGACATCGTTCCGGAAATGATGGCCGAGATCGGCATCGGCCTGCCGGAAGGTCGCGTCGAGTTCCGTGAATTCGGCGTGCTCGATGGCATGAATTCCGCCGAGCTCGGTGCGATGCGCGCTGTCGACGGCGAGCATTCCTTCGCGACGCGTCTGAAGAGCGGCGAGGAGATCGTCACGTCCAAGGCCCGCACCGAGGAGAAGCTAAACGTTCTCTTGAAGGAGATCGATGCGCAAGGTTTCGACCTCGTCGTTCTTCTCTGCACCGGCACCCGGATCGATCCGCTCGAAAACACGCTGGTGGTCGAGGCCCAGCGGATCGTCGATTCCACCGTCGAGGCGCTTGCCGCTTCCTCCCGCAAGCTCGGCGTCATCTTGCCGCTCGAACGGCAGGTCAAGGATTTCGCCGATCGCCACGTCTTCAGCGGCGAGCCGAAATTCGTCGCCGCCTCGCCCTATGCCGGCGACGATGTCGGCGAACGGGCAAAAACGCTTGAAGGCTGCGACCTCATCGTCATGCACTGCATGGGTTATTCCGCCGGAATGCTGGATGAAGTGCGCCGCGCGGTCGACGCCCCGGTCCTATTGTCGCGCCGCGTCGTCGCGGGCGTCGTCCGCCAAATGATCTGATACCGAGCCACATTAAAAACAGAGGGAACCACATGTTCGGAAAAACCTTGAGAATTGTCGCGGTCGCGGGACTGCTCGCCTCCTCGATCCTCGCCTCGCCCGCCGGTGCCTTCGAGCGCACCGACAAGGGCAACGTCATTGTTTTCGGCGGCCGTCAGGCCATCCCGGTCCTCGATCCGCATGTCCGCTACGACTGGTCGACGCGCATGATCCAGCAGTCGGTCTATGATGCTCTGGTCAAGTACGAAGGCAACCCGGCTGAGATCAAGTCCTGGCTCGCCGAGAAGTGGGAAACCAGCGCGGACGGCAAGAGCTGGACCTTCCATCTCGCCAAGAACGCCAAGTTCCACAACGGCGATCCGGTGACCGCCGAGGCCGTGCGTTATTCCTTCGAACGCGGCCTGAAGCTCAACAAGGGCGTCGCCTGGATGCTCAAGGACTTCCTGGCGCCGGAGAACATCGTCGCCGTCGACGCGAACACCGTCCGCTTCGACCTAAAGGCGCCCTACGCACCGTTCCTCTCCTTCCTGCCCTGGTGGTACATCGTCAACCCGGCTGAGGTGAAGGCTCATGAAGTCGACGGCGACTACGGCCAGAAGTGGCTGACCGACCATGCAGCCGGTTCCGGCCCCTTCAAACTCGGCCGCTGGGAACCGAACGTCCTTTATGAAATCGAAGCCAATGACACCTACTGGAAGGGCTGGCCGCAGGGCGAGAAGAACCGCCCGGCCGGCGTCATCTACAAGATCATCCGCGAACCCGCCGCCCAGAAGGCTGCCCTGCAGCGCGGCGAAGCCGACATTGTCGAAGGTCTGACGCCGGACGACTACATCCAGATCAAGCGCGTGCCGGGCGTGGTCATCGAGGACCATAAGGGCATGACCACCTTCGGCATCAAGTTCAACACCCAGAAGGGCCCGACCGCCGACATCAACCTGCGCAAGGCGATCGCCTATGCGGTCGACTACGATGCCCTGATCCAGATCTACAACGGCGCCGCATCGCTCGAAAGCAGCCCGCTGCCGGACGCCATGAAGGGCTTCGTCTCGGTTCCGGGCATCCCGCGCAAGGATCTCGCCAAGGCCAAGGAATACCTGGCGAAATCGGCCTATCCGAACGGCGGCATCACGCTTCCCTACGTCCATGTCGCAGGCCTCGAAGAAGCCCGCCGCATCGGCCTGGTGCTGCTCGACAACCTGAAGGAACTCGGCATCACCGTCGAGGTCAAGCCGGAACAGTGGCCGAACATGGTCGCCGCCGGTTCCAAGGTCGAGACTTCGCCGGCCATGACCTCGGTGTTCACCACCCCGGTCTCGACCGACCCGGACGCCGTCGCCTACCAGTACCACAAGGCGAGCTGGGGCCAGTATTACGCGATGATGTTCTACGACAATCCGAAGGTTTCGGAGATGATCGACCAGGCCCGCGCCGCGACCAACTGGGATGACCGCGCCAAGCTTTATGCCGACATCCAGAAGCAGATTGTCGCCGATCAGCCGGAGGTCTTCGGCATGCTGCAGAACCGCCGCTGGGCGCATCGCGACTACCTGCAGGGCTTCCAGTTCAGCCCGGTCCGCTTCACCGGCGAAGTCGATCTTTACCCGATGTGGGTGAAGGCCGAATAGAAACTGGCTTGCGTCCCCTCCTGCAGCCAGCATGATGCGCATGGCCCGGACCATCCCAACCGGCCGGGCCATGCGCAGGTTTTTAAGAGAATAACCACCGGAGAAGACGATGTTGACCTTCGCCTTCCGCAAAGTGCTCACGCTGGTCGGAACCATGATCGGCATTGCGGCACTCACCTTCGTCATCACCAACGTCGCGCCGGGCGATCCCGCCCGGCTGGTCGCCGGCCCCAACGCGACCGAGGACATGGTGGCGACGATCCGTACAGAATACGGTCTCGACAAGTCGCTGCCCGAACAGTTCGTCGTCTATATGGGCGACCTCGTCACCGGCGATCTTGGCCAGTCGATCGTCACCACGAGGCCGGTGCTGGAAGAGGTGCTGCGTTATGCGCCGGCAACGCTGGAACTGGTCTTCGTCGCCATGACGCTCGGCATCGTCGTCGGCGTGCCGCTCGGCATGCTGTCGGCCGTCTACAAGGACGGCCCGATCGACCATGCGACCCGCATTTTCTCGATCTCGGGCGTCGCTCTGCCGGCCTTCTGGTTCGGCATCATCCTGCAGCTGACATTCGCGGTCGATCTCGGCTGGCTGCCGGTCTCGGGCCGTCTGCCGCTGGTCACCCGCCCGCCGCAGACGATCACCGGCCTACTCCTCGTCGACAGCCTGTTCGCCGGCCGGCTGGACACGTTCTGGATATCGCTGCGGCATATCATCCTTCCGGCAATCGTGCTTTCCTTCCCCTGCCTCGCCTCGATCCTGCGCGTCAACCGCGCCGAAATGATCGAAGTGCTGCAGTCGGACTACATCGTCGCGGCCCGTGCCCACGGCATCGCCTCCTTCCGCATCGTCGCGATCTATGCGCTGAAGAACGCGCTTCTGCCGACGCTGGCGATGATCGGTCTGCGCTTCGGCTGGATGCTCGGCTCGACCGTTCTCGTCGAAACCGTCTTCGATTGGCCAGGCATCGGGCTTTATGCCGTCTCCTCGGCGCTTTCGTCGGATTTCAAGCCTGTCATCGGCGTCACGCTGGTAATCGGCTTCTTCTTCATTGTCGCCAACACCCTTGTCGATCTCGCCTATGCGTGGATCGATCCCCGCCTCAGGAGCGCCTGATGACGACGCCCGTGGAACTCTCCCGCCCCCTCACCTTCCGCGAACGGCATGAAAGCAAGATCCGCCAATGGCGGCTTTATGCCCACATGTTCGGCAAGAGCTTCTCTTCCATGCTCGGCCTCGGCCTGGTCGTGCTTTTTCTGTTGCTCGCAGCACTTGGCCCGTGGCTCGCGCCCTATCCGGAAGATACCGTCGGCGCCTTCAACATGGCCAACAAGCTGATGGGCCCGAGCGTCGGTCACTGGTTCGGCACCGACGAGATGGGCAGCGACATCCTTTCGCGCGTCATCATCGGTGCCCGCACCTCGCTGTGGATCGGGCTGATCATCACCGGCGTCGGCGCCGTCATCGGCGTACCGCTCGGCATCATCGCCGGTTATCGCGGCGGCTGGGTGCGCGCCGTTATCATGCGCATCACGGAGCTTTTCCTCGCAGTACCGGGCTTGGCTCTGGCGCTCGCGATCGTCGCCGCACTCGGCCCGGGCATCACCAATTGCGTGCTGGCTCTGTCGCTCGTCTGGTGGCCGGGTTACGTCCGGCTGGTGGAGGCGAAGACGCTGTCGGTCAAGGAAGAACTGTTCGTGGAATCGGCCCGCTCGATCGGCGCCAAAACGCCGTGGATCCTCTGGCACCACATCCTGCCCAACTGCATGTCGCCGATCATCGTCAAGATGAGCATGGACATGGGCATGGCGATCCTGTCCGCCGCCAGCCTCGGCTTCATCGGCCTCGGCGCCCAGCCGCCGGCACCGGAATGGGGCGCGATGATCTCGGTCGCCCGCACCTACATGCCGGACTGGTGGTGGTATTCGCTGTTTCCGGGCGCCGCGATCTTCCTGACCGTGCTCGGCTTCAACCTTCTGGGCGACGGCCTGCGCGACATTCTCGACCCCCGGAGCCGCGACCGATGACCGGACCTCTTCTCAACATCCAGAACTACCGGCTCGACATCGGCACTTTCGACGGGCCGGTGCATGTGCTCAAAGACATCAACCTGACGGTCAACCGCGGCGATACGCTCGGCATCGTCGGCGAAAGCGGTTCAGGCAAGACGGTGCTGGTGCGCTCCGTGCTCGGCATCGGGCCGAAGGCATCCAAGGTCGTCCAGGGCAGCATCGCCTTCGACGGACAGGACATTACCGCACTTTCGGAAAAGGACTGGACGAAGATCCGCGGCATCCGCATCTCGATGATCTTCCAGGATCCGATGACCTATCTGAACCCGCTCTTCACCATTGGACAGCAGATTTCCGACGTCATTACCGCCCACGAAAAGGCCGCCGGCAAGGGCGTCTCCTCGAAGGCCGCCCGCCGCGCCCGCACCGAGGACCTGCTCGACCAGGTTGGTCTGCCCAACCCGGCGATGCTGTTCGACCAGTATCCGCACCAGCTTTCCGGCGGCATGCGCCAGCGGGTGCTGATCGCCATGGCGCTGTCCGGCAAACCGGACCTGCTGATCGCCGACGAACCGACGACGGCGCTCGATGTGACGGTCCAGGCGCAGGTGCTCGACCTGATCAATTCGCTGGTCGAGAAGCTCAACCTGACGGTCATCATGATCAGCCACGATATCGGCGCGATCGCCACGATCGCGAAACGCTGCGCGGTCATGTACAAGGGCGAGATCGTCGAACAGGGCCTGACGGCGGATATCCTCAGCGCGCCGAAGCACGAATACACCAAGCGCCTATTGGCTGCCGTGCCGGACATCGATACCGCCGCGGCAAAGGTCGTCGCCGAACCGGCAATCGGCACGCCGGTGAAACCTGGCGTGCTTCTGGAAGCGATCGACCTCAAGAAGGTCTACCGCAGCCAATCGGGTACCGAGGTAACGGCGGTCGACGGCATCAACCTGTCCGTCGCGACCGGCGAGATCTTCGGCGTGGTCGGCGAATCCGGTTCCGGCAAGTCGACGCTGGCACGCATGCTGCTGCGGCTGATCGAGCCGACCTCCGGCGACATTATCTTCGACGGCCGGAACATTTCCGGCCTGACCGGCGAGCCCATGCGGTTGATGCGCCGGCACATGCAGTTCGTTTTCCAGAACCCGCATTCGGCGCTTAACGGCCGCCATACGATCGGCGACGCGATCGGCGAGCCACTGCGCATCCAGACAAGCATGGGCCGCCGCGACATCGAGGCGCGCGTCGAAGCACTGCTCGACATCGTCCAGCTGCCGAAAATGTTCAAATACCGCTATCCGCACGAACTCTCCGGCGGCCAGAAGCAGCGCATCTGCATCGCCCGCGCCATCGCCCTCAATCCACGCCTGCTGATCCTCGACGAGCCGACTTCGGCGCTCGATATCTCGGTGCAGGCGCAGGTGCTCGACTTCCTGCAGGAACTGCGGGCGGAACTCGACCTCACCTATGTCTTCATCTCGCACAACCTCGCCGTCATCCGGCAGATCTGCGACCGGACCATCGTGATGAAACGCGGCGTGATCGTCGAACAGGGCGAGACGGAACGCCTTTTCCTGTCGCCGCAGCACGAATACACCAGGGCGCTGATCGAAAGCGGACGCAAAACGTCGCGCGCGGCCAACTTGTCGGCCCCCGCCGGCTCGCGATGAAACATACCTTTGCAAAAAAATAATTGTGCAGTGCAGCAACGCTTCCCATATAGGGGGACGTTGTCGTTGATCACTGCCATCCCGGCAATGATTGCCAGGAGGCATGATGAGATCGTTGTCGGATACGCTGGAGCGGCTCGCCCGCTTGAAATCACTGGGTTGGGAACCGACCGACGCGCCCAGCCATCTGGAGGCGCTCGAGGGCTTCGGATCCAACCCCGGAGCGCTGGCAGCCAAGGTTTACGTGCCCTCTCTGCTTCCCAAACATCCCGCCCTCGTCGTCGTTCTCCACGGATGCACGCAAACCGCCTCCGGTTATGATCACGGCACCGGATGGTCGAAGCTCGCCGAACGGCATGGCTTCGTGGTGCTCTTGCCGGAACAGGTCCGGGCCAACAACGGCAATCTCTGTTTCAACTGGTTCCTTCCGGGCGACACGCGCCGCGGCCAGGGCGAAGCGCACTCGATCCGCCAGATGATCGATGCCGTGGTCTCCCGGCACGGGATCGACACTTCGCGCATCTATGTGAGCGGCCTGTCCGCAGGCGGCGGCATGGCCAACGTCATGCTCGCCACGTATCCGGAAGTCTTCGCGGGTGGCGCAATCATCGCAGGACTGCCCTATGGCGTCGCCGCAACGGTGCCCGAAGCATTCGACCGGATGCGCGGCCACGGCCTGCCGGCACCATCGACGCTTCAGTCGCGGCTGAAAGCCGCTTCCACCCATCAGGGGCCATGGCCAACCATCTCGGTGTGGCAGGGCACCCAGGACAACACGGTCGCAGAGGCGAATGCGCAGGCGATCATCGACCAGTGGCGCGGCGTTCACGAGGTCGGCTCGCGGCCGGACCTCAAGGAAAAGATCGACGGCCAGACGAGAACCGCGTGGAAAGATGCCCGCGGCAGGCAGGCGCTCGAATATTACAGCATTGCCGGAATGGGCCATGGAACGCCGATCGATCCGACGCTCGGCAACGAGAACGCCGGGCCGTATCTGCTGGATGTCGGCATATCGTCGACGCTTCATTCGGCAGAAAGCTGGGGCCTGCTTCGCGAAGGTGCGGAGCCGTTGCAGGCGAAGAACGACGGTCTCAAGCGGGCATCCGTTTCTTCTCAGGAGGCAAAAGAGCCTGAAGGTATCCAGCAGATCATCGAGAATGCGCTTCGCATGGCCGGCCTGATGCGCTGATAAGGCCGGGAGAATAAGCGCGGCGACGGCCGGGGGAGAGGGAATGGCCGCCGCCGAACGCTCCCGGCTTAAACGCCGGAAGCTGCAATATCCGCGTCGAGACGTTCGCGAGCTTTCTTGGGCAGTTTCGCGGTCTTGACGGCCTCCAGGTTGGCTGGCGCATTGCCGACAACGATGAGGCCAATCATGCCCATGCCGACATGCGGCGAGCATTTCACGGCATATGCCCCCTCAACGTCGAAGGTGACCTTGACGCTTTCGTTCATCTGGCCCTTGAACGGCTTTGCACCTTCCGGGATCAGCCCCTCGATGGTCTCGGCATTATGAGACTTGTCCGTCGGGATGAAGGTGACGGTATCGCCCTTGGCGATCTTCAGGGAGCCCGGTTCGAATACCATCGCGCCGTCGTTACCCTTGTTGAGCATGTGCACTTCGAAATCGGCAGCCGACGCCACCGTGGCGCAGACAGCCGTGACGATCGCCGCACCGACCAGGGATGCCAAAATCTTCTTCATTTTCTTACTCCTTTTCTGGAAGCCCACGGCTTCGTTGGAATTCACACTAGAGCAAAACCGCCGGTGCTCTTTGACGTACGACAAACGGTTTTGAGTTTGTCGCGGCTCGCTTTTGCGTCGGTTTGGGCCCGGATGGCGACGTGATGGTCACGTTGTCCAGCCCACTTGCCGAAGCGTCTTGAGAAGGGGCGCATACCAGCGGGTGGATTTGACCAGGCGAAAGCCCAGATTGTCCGGCGGGGTCCCCACTGCGCAGCCGCCGCCTTTCGGATCGCGGATGAAGGAACTCATCGGCGATCGATGGGTGCCGACGGTCACGTAGACGCCGCAACTTTCCTCGAAGGCCCGAACGGAACCGTTCGCATAAAGATGGACCCTGCGATGGCAGGTCGAGGTCCATTCCCAGATGTTGCCGCCAAAGTCGGCCAGACCATATTCGTTCTCCCCAAAGCTTCCCGTCGGCCGAGGGGTGGGATTACCTGCGGCCCGCTCGCGCGCTTCGCGCTCGTAGTCGGCGAGCCACCGCAGCGCGGGGTTCTTGCTATCCGGGTCGAGACCGAGAGCATCGTCCGGAAATCTCCTGCCCGCGGCCTGCGCCAGTTGTTCGTCTGTCGGCAGGGTCCAGTATTCACCGGTCACCTCGGAGAGCCAATGAGCATAAGCCGTGGCATCGTCGAAGCTCACGCCGGTGGCGGGAACGTCCGTCCTTGATGTAGCCGCTTCTGGCGATCTGCAGGCGCCTGCGGAAACGCACGCCCGGTATTCCGAGGCCGTGACGTGATATTTCATGATCGTAAGGCTCGGCCCCGCGACCACCGTCTTCATCGGCGCATCGATCGGTGCCGTGCCCTTCAGGAACTCTCCGTCGCTCCTGTAGCTGTAGCTGCGGGCAGGAACGACGACCGTCGCGGGCTCATAGACCGCGCCCTCTGGGGGCGCCGGCCTCATGAAGCCCGCCTGATGGAAGATACCTGCCGCCAGCACGGCGATCAGCGTGATCGGAAGCCCGGTATGGAGGAGCGAGAGCTTTGGCCTGTCGTGTGTGCATGGCATGTTCGCCTCCCGAGGCGAAATCTGGCGCTTGCGGGGGATGAAGGCCGGCCGGGAACAGGCTCATGCCATGCTCCCGGCCGTTTCCGATCAGGTGCCGCTCGGCGCAAGGACCGACGTCATCAAGTCGTCGTTCCAATCGCCGGTGACCTTGAAATGCGCCGCCGCACCCAGTTCGAAGGCCTCGATCAGGTTATGGTTGACGTAGGCGTATATGCCGGGCTGCTGGAAGGTATAGAACGCAGCACCTGCTGCACCGCCCGGGATGAACCAGGTCTCCTGGTCGAGGTCCGGAGGGTTGGCGAACTTGCCCGTAGCCCAGACGTAGTCGCCATGGCCTCCGATGAGGTGAGGCCGCGTGTCGCGGTTTGCCTGCGAATGGACGATCAGTACCTTTTCGCCGACAGCGGCGGTCATGGCGTTCTGCCCCGTCAAGGCCCCGACCGCCCCGTTGAAGACGATATGCGTCGGGGTCAGCGTCCGCATCACCTTGAGCGTGTCTTCATAAGCTTCGCCGGCGCTGTCATATTTCTTGAACTTGCCGTTCCCGTCGCGGGGGACGTAGAAATCCTGCTCACCCACATAGTAGATCTTGTCGTAGGTCAGCGGTTTCCCGTTGCCGTCCTTGAGGCCATCGCGCGGGAGCACCATGATGGCGCCGTTCATGCCCGAGGTAACGTGCCACGGCACCATTCCGGGAGGTGCGCAGTGGTAAACGAAGACGCCGGCCTTGGTTGCCTTGAACCTCAGAACGGTTTTCTCGCCTGGGTTCACCACGGTCAGCGCACCGCCACCCAAGCCGCCGGTTGCCGAATGGAAGTCGATATTGTGCTGGAGTTCGTTGGTGTCGGGGTTGATGAGCGTCAGCTCGACATAGTCGTCCTGATGGACGACCATGAGCGGGCCCGGAACCGACCCGTTGAAGGTCATCGCATTGATCTCGGTGCCTTCCTTGTCGATGACGAGCTTCTTCTCCTGGATGGTCAGCGTAACTTCGATCACCTTTGGCGGGCCGTCTGCTTTCTGAGCATGGGCATGCACGAAAGGCGGCTTCACCAGCTCGATTTTCTCGCGACGGAAGCGCGATAGGTCCACCGGTTTCATCTTCGCCGCGGGCGCTTCGTCCGCATAAGCGAAGGAAGCCTGCACGACCGGTGCGATTGCGCCAACGAAGGCTGCCCCCGCAAGGATCGAGCGTCTGGTCATCTGAATCGTGTCGGTCATGGTTTCTGTCCTTCGGAACAAGGGGCGGAGTAAATCGCCGTCCTCTGGAAGCAGAATCTATGTCCATGTCCCCATCTACTCTTTGACGTGAAACAAACAGAACATCGGCTTTTGCTTGCGTATCCGCAAGAAAACGAGGCAAATCTGGGCCGATTGAGCGGTTAAGGGAAATTCCTCACGACCGATCTGTTGTCCGGCCGGACACCGAGCGGCGGCATTGCAGGCTAAAGAGCGTGGCGGTGGATCGCATCCCGGTCGAGGGACATTCCCCAGCCAGGCGCATCCGGGATCTGGGCCGTACCGTCGACGAGCTTTATCTTTTCCTCGTAGAGCGGCGCGAACCATTCCACGTATTCAAGGGAATGGGCCGTCGGGACGTGGGCGAGCAGCTGCAGGCTCATTTCAGGAAAAAGATGCGAGGAGATCGGTAGATCAAAGCTTGCCGCCAGTGCGCCGACGCGGGCGAATTCGGTAACGCCGCCAACCCGCTGGAGATCCGGCATGAGAATGGAGGCGGCACCCGTTTCGATCATCCGCCGGAAACCGTAGCGGGTATATTCATTTTCACCGGACGCGATCGGCATGCGCAGGGCTTTTGCGACCTTAGCCGAATCCTCCAATGCATGGGCCGGCACCGGTTCTTCGAACCAGGCGATATCCAGGGGGGCCAACGCATCGCCGAGCTTGATCGCCGCATCGACGTCGAGCGCCTGGTTGGCGTCGATCATCAACCCGATATCGCTGCCGATCGCCGCCCGAACGGCCTTCACACGCGGCAGGTCGACATCGATCCGTCCGGCAAGCCGCAGCTTCATCGCCTTGAAGCCAGCTGCGACGAAACCTTCCGCCTGCCGGACGAGCGAAGGAATGTCCTGAGTGAGCCATAGGCCACCGCTTGCATAGGCTGGAATGGTCTCACGGCACCGGCCCAGCATCCGCGAGATCGAAAGCCCGGCGCGTTTGGCTCTCAGATCCCACATGGCGCCATCGATCGCGGAAATGCCCATGATCGAGACGCCCGTGAAGCCGATGAAGTTGATGCGCCGCCAGGCATCAGCCCAGAAGGCGCCCGTATCGTCTGGATCGCGTCCGATCACCGCATCCCGCAGCACATGCACCATGCTATCCAGCAGCTTCATCTGCTCCGGCCGGATGGTGAAGATCAGGTTTTCGCCCCGCAGTCCCTCGTCGGTAACGAGATCGACGACGATGCAGGAGAATTGATGGATGGTCGCCGTGGCATTGCCGAGCGGTTCCGCAAGCGGCAGGCTGACGGCGGTGGTAGTGAGATCAGTGATTTTCATGGGATCGTTACCGGTTCAGGGCACGGGGAGCTTCGGTGTAGATCGGATCGTCGACGAAACCGCCGCCCTGCCACTTGGCTTGTGACGATCCTCTGTCAGGAATGCCGGGATTGCGTTCCAGTTCCGAGCGATAAATCTCCGAGCTGTCCTTCGGAACCCAGCCCAGATAGGCGGAAGCGGAATTATCCCACCATTTCGGCTGATTGTCCGACACGCCCCAGATCGTCGGGCAACCGAGATAGGGAGCCCTGAAGACCCGTTCGGAGAGGGATGCCATGTCATCGAAGCTCAGCCAGATCGACAGCATCCGCACCGTCGTCGGCCTGGGCCAGCAGGCACCGATGCGGACGATCGCCGTTTCCTGGCCGAATTTGTGAAAATACATCTGCGCCAGGCTCTCGCCGAAGCATTTCGAGGCGCCATAGAGGCCGTCGGGCTTGGTGGGCTGATCGACGCCGATGAACTGGTCCTGCCGGTAGAAGCCGACCGTATGGTTGCTGCTGGCAAACAGAATACGCGGTTTTCCATGCTTTCGCGCCGCTTCATAGAGATTGTGCAGACCGCGGATATTGCTGTCGAGAATGGTGGCAAAGGTGTTTTCGGAAGGAACGCCGCCGAAATGCAGGATGCCGTCGCATCCTTCCACCATGCGCAGGACGGCATCGGAATCCGCCAGGTCGCAGGCAAACGGCTCCTCGTTGGCCGCGGCATCGTCCAGTGGGGCGATATCGGAAATGCGGATGATCTCCGCCAGGTGCCCGAGCCGCTGGCGCATGGCCTTGCCCATGTTGCCGGCCGCCCCGGTGATCAGAAGCCGCTTCATCCCCATTCCTCCTCGATATGCTGCCGGCAATCTAGAAGGTGCCCCGAAGGGGCGTCAACTCATAATATGACTTGAAGACCAAAATAGGATGCCACGGTATTGGCTGCCGAAATTTTAGGTCAAGATAGCGCCAAATGCGTTGTTTTACCGATCTATATCGGTTGACGAGAGTTACCTTTTCGGTCTTCATATAAAGTAGCAGTCATGTGACGTCATACTCTCACCTGAGTGCCTGGAATGGAGGAACCCCAGATGAAATGGATGAAGCATGTGGCTCTGGCCACGGCTCTGACGCTGTCTGCGCCGGTCGGCGCATACGCAGATACCCCCGCCGACCAGCTGATCGTCGGCCTCAGCATGAACAATATCCTGACCCTCGATCCGGCCGCGATTTCAGGCCGCGAGGCGACGGGCGTCATCGCCAATCTCTATGACACGCTGGTGGAGCTCGCGCCGGACAAGAAGACCGTCAATCCGGGCCTCGCCAGCTCCTGGACGGTGACGGATGACGGCTCGATCACCTTCACGCTGAGGGATGGCGCAAAGTTCACGTCCGGCAATCCGGTCCGGGCCGAAGATGTCGTCTGGTCGATCAAACGCAACATCAGCCTTGGCCTGGTCGGGGCGGGCGTCTGGTCGTCCTTTGGTTACAAGGCTGGCAATATCGACCAGTTGCTGACGGCCGACGGCAACAAAATCACCCTCAAGCCGGCTCAGCCGACCGATCCGCAGCTTACGCTCGACATTTTTGGCAAGCCGGATGCCAGTGCGGTCATCGACATGAAGACCGCCATGAGCCACGAGACAAACGGCGACAAGGCAGCGGCCTGGCTGAAGATCAATGCCGCCGGTTCCGGTGCCTTCAGCCTGACGCGCTGGTCCTCCAACGAAATGCTCATCCTGACGCGTTTCGACGATTATTGGGGCGAAAAGCCCAGGATGAAGCGCGTGATCTTCCGGCACATGCCGGAATCCCAGACCAAGCGCCTGATGCTGGAAAAGGGCGACGTGGACGTCGCGATCGGCCTTTCGGTTCCCGATATCGCCGCGCTCGGCAAGAACAAGGACGTCGAAGTGCAGAGCACGCCGAGCTCGGGCTTCTACTTCCTCGCCGTGAGCATGAAGGACGAGCGCTTCAGGAACCCGGACGTGCGCCTCGCGATCCGGTATCTGATCGACTATGACGGCATCAACAAGACGATCATGCCGAACTACGGCACCAAACGTCTTCGCCCGGTCGCCGAAGGCGTCATCGGCAGCTTGGCCGATCCGGACTACAAGATCGATGTCGCCAAGGCCAAGGAGCTGCTCGCCAAGGCGGGTTATCCCGACGGTTTCCCGGTCAGGCTCCTGACGCTCAACGAGCCGCCTTTCACGGACACCGCCACCGCGATCCAGGCAACCCTTGCCCAGGCCGGCATCAAGGCCGAAATCGTCCAGGGCGCCGGCGACCAGATCTATGGCCCGATGCGCGAGCGCAAGTTCGAAATGCTCGTCGGTCGCGGCGGCGGCGGCCAGGAGCCGCATCCGCATTCCAACCTGCGCGCCCTCGTCATCAACCCGAACAACGCCGACGACGCCAAGCTCAGCGGCATTATCGGCTGGCGCACCTCCTTCTTCGACCAGCAGCTGAACGACATGTCGGCTAAGGCACTGGTAGAGCGTGACCAGGCGAAGCAGAAGACGGCCTATGAAGACATTCAGAAGCGATACGAGGAACTCGTTCCTGCGCTGCAGCCGATCTCGGCGGTTGTCGACAGCGTCGTCTATCGTGCCGACGTCAAGGGCTATGTGAACCACTACGGGTGGACGGTTCGTCTGCGCAGCGTGTCCAAGCAGCGCTGACCACTCATGCTATCAGTCCCTCCCAGGACGAGCGCTCGCAACCTCGGTTGCGGGCGTTTTTTACGGGCTGCGAACGCTCGGCCGCAGACATGAAAAAGCCGGCAGGTTGGACCTGCCGGCTGATGCGCTCGGGGAGAGGGTTGGAGAGGAGGACGCCTATTCGGCCGCCTGCACCCCGAGAGCGCCATTGCGATAGGGCTCGCAGAGAGCCTCCATCATCTTGATTTCTTCGGCGGTCAGGTCGGTCAAAGGAGCGCGAACCGAACCGGTATCGAAGCCCATCAGCCGCACGCCGGCCTTGATGGCGGAAACCGCGTAGCCCTTCTGGCGGTTGCGGATCTCCATGAACGGATAGAAGAAATCGATGAGGATCTGGTTGGTGGCGGCCGTATCGCCGGCGCGGAGCGCCTTGTAGAATGTCTGGGCGAGCGCCGGAACGAAATTGAAGACCGCCGATGAATAGGTGGTGACGCCTGCGCCGAGATAGGCGTCCGCAAAAAGCTCGGCGGTCGGCATGCCGCCGAGATAGGTCAGGCGGTCGCCCATGATCGCGGTGATCTTGCGCACCAGGCCGATATCGCCGGAACCGTCCTTGAAGCCGACCAGATTGGGGCAGGCCTCGCAAAGGCGCGCCAGCGTTTCTGCCGTCAGGATCGAATTGTCGCGATTATAGACCATCACGCCGATGCCGACCGACTGGCAGACGGTCTTGATATGCTGGTAGAGGCCCTCCTGGCTGGCATCCATCAGGTAGTGGGGCAGCAGGAGGATGCCGTCTGCACCGGCCTTTTCGGCAGACTTGGCGATCGAGACGGCGATGCGCGTGCCGTAACCACAGCCGGAAACGATCGGCGTGCTGCCGGCCGAGGCCTTGGCGGCGACGATGATCTCCGGAATTTCGGACGGCTCCAGTGAAAAGAACTCGCCCGTGCCGCCGGCGGCAAAAAGCACCGAAGCATCGAACCCGGCCAGCCAGCCGACATGCTGCTCGTAGGCCTTGCGGTTGAAGAGGCCGTCCTTACCGAACGGCGTGACGGGGAACGACAGGAGGCCGGCGCCGAGCGCATGCTTCAGTTCATTTGGATCCATAGACATGGCAGTCCCTTCCTGGTTGATTTCCAGAAGGCTACCAAGTCATATTATGACTGTCAATAGTTGTATTATCTTTGTGGAAAACTCACGGCCGCCGTATCAGCGATCGATAGCGTTGCTGGCTCCCCTTGAGATGCATGCGCATGGCGTCGCGAGCAGCCGAATCATCGCCATCCGTGATTGCGCGGGCGATCCGGGCATGTTCATCCTGGATCTGGGCTAGGTATTCGGGCGGCGAAATCTCGACCTCGCCCTCCTGCAGCAGCGATCGCGGAATCATCTGCTTGCCGATCGCTTCCAGAAGTTCCCGGAAACGCGGGTTGTTGGTCGCATCCGCGATGGCAAGATGGAAAGCCCGGTCGCTTTCAACCGTTGCCGCGCCGGCAGCAATCTGCCGTTTGATCGTTTCGAGACATTCGAAGATCAACTCCTGCTGCGCCGGCGACGAGCGAACGGCGGCAAGGCCGGCGGCCTCGATCTCGATGGCGGCGCGGACTTCCAGCATCTCGATGATCGAGGAAACCCGGCTGGCATCGACGGTGCGGAAGCCGCCCTGAAGCCCGGCTTGTGGCGCCAGCACGAACACACCGACGCCATGGCGGACCTCGACGAGATTATCGGCCCGCAACGAGGCGATCGCCTCGCGGATGACCGTGCGGCTGACCTCGTATTGCTGGGTCAGTCCGCTTTCCGTGGGCAGTTTGTCACCGGGTTTCAACGCGCCACTCGTGATCGCATCCCGCATCCGCCGACCAACCGTCTCGACCAAGTTGCGGCCTTTTCGGGAAGGTGCCTCCCCGGTGATGTTATCTGCTCTCTTCAATGCCTGCCCGCTCTCTCGCTTTGCCATTTCAGCCACTTAGAGGGGTAAAACCTGCCCGTGTTGTCAAGCGTCGGGCAAGAATTTTATTGACGCCCAGCCATGGACCTATAGTATGAGATGACCTATGAGGTATGATGACACTGCGGACCGACGCATATTTATCGACGGCCCGCCCACGAGGGAAGAATGCTCAAGAGACTGCTTCTAACCGGCGCCGCGGGTGGTGTCGGCCGGGCAATCCGGCCGATGCTGAGGGAAATCGCCGAACATGTCGTGCTGTCGGATATCGGTGAGATCGCCGATGCAGGCGCAAACGAAACCTTCATCCGATGCGATCTGGCGGATGCCGCGGGCGTCGCAAAGCTGGTCGAAGGCGTCGACGGCATCATTCATCTCGGCGGCATTTCCCTCGAAAAGACGTTCGACCTCATCGTCCAGGGCAATATCGTCGGCCTCTACAATATCTACGAAGCCGCCCGCCACAACGGCCAACCGCGCATCGTCTTTGCAAGCTCCAACCACGTCGTCGGCTACTATCGGTGCGATGAAAGGCTGGACAACACGGTCGTGCCGAAGCCGGACTCCCTCTACGGAGCTTCGAAGGTTTTCGGAGAAGCGATTGCCAGCCTCTATTTCGAAAAATTCGGACAGGAGACTTTGTCCGTCCGCATCGGTTCGTGCTTCGAAAAACCGGCCAACACGCGCATGCTGGCGACCTGGCTCAGCTATCGTGATTTCTTTTCCCTCTGCCGGCGCGCCTTTGCTGCCCCGCGGATCGCACATACCATCGTCTACGGCGCCTCTGCCAACGACGAGCAGTGGTGGGACAACCGCAATGCCGCTTTCCTCGGCTGGAAACCCGAGGACACATCCGCAAAGTGGCGCGTCGAAGTGGAAACGGCAGCCGGCAGGCAAGACCCGACCGATCCCGCCGTCATCTATCAAGGCGGCGCCTTCGCCTCGGCCGGCCATCCGGACGATGCGTGAACGACAGACTTCCGCCGCCCGACGGGCGGCTCCGATCCGGCCCTCGCCGGGTCCCGACATGAAATGGCGGAGGTTCGTCCCTCTGCTTCTGACAGGAGGAATTTCGTGAAGATCGTAGACGTCAATGTGCGCGTATTCTCCCATACCACGCGCCGTCACCAGGATACCGCCGGCCATGCCCACCCTGGCCCGCCGCACAAGGTCAACCTGGCGCTGCTGACCATCGTCGACGACGACGGAGCGGAAGGCTATTGCTTTGCCGCGCCGGAAGTCGTTCGCCCGCACGTGATCGACAAGTTCGTCAAGAAGGTGCTGATCGGCGAAGATCCGTTCGCCCGCGAAAGGCTGTGGCAGGACCTCGCGCACTGGCAGCGCGGCAGCGCGATGCAGCTGACCGACCGCACACTTGCGATCGTCGATTGCGCCCTGTGGGATCTTGCCGGCCGCAAGCTGAACATGCCGGTCCACAAACTGATCGGCAGCTACCGCGAAAAGATCCCGGCCTATGGTTCGATCATGTGTGGCGATGAGCTGGAGAACGGCCTCGCGACGCCGGAAGATTACGGCCGGTTCGGCGAAACGCTCGTCAAGCGCGGCTACAAGGGCATCAAGCTGCACACCTGGATGCCGCCGGTCTCCTGGGCGCCTGATGTCAAGATGGATCTCAAGGCCTGCGCCGCGGTCCGCGAGGCGGTCGGCCCGGATATCCACCTGATGATCGACGCCTTCCACTGGTATACCCGCACGGAAGCGCTGGAACTCGGCAGGGGTCTCGAAAAGCTTGGCTTCGACTGGATCGAGGAGCCGATGGACGAGCAGAGCTCGGCTTCCTACGCCTGGCTTGCGGAAAACCTCGACATTCCGGTCCTCGGTCCGGAAAGCGCCGGCGGCAAACATTTCAGCCGCGCCGAATGGATTACCTCGAAGGCCTGCGATATCCTGCGCACCGGCGTCCATGACGTCGGCGGCATCAGCCCGGCAATGAAGACCATGCATCTGGCCGAATCCTTCGGCATGAACTGCGAAATTCACGGCAATGGCGCTCCGAACCTGATCGTCGCGGCCTGCACCAAAAATGCGAAATGGTACGAGCGCGGCCTGCTGCACCCGTTCCTCGAATATGACGACGGCTTCGAATACCTGAACGCCCTCGTCGATCCGATGGACGAAGACGGTTTCGTTCATATTTCCGACAAGCCGGGCATGGGCGAGGACATCAACTTCGACTTCATCAACTCCAATCTGGTCGAGTGAACCGTTCATTCTGCCTCCCAAGCTTGTCGTCCGTGATTGGATCCTCGGGTCGAGCCCGAGGATGACGACGGAGAGGGTGTGCCGGGTCCAAAGCAAGCAACGCAATGGGCCAAAACGGTACTTTTGGGAGAGTGAGCTCCCCACACACTCGTCATCCTCGGGCTCGACCCGAGGATCCAATCACCGAAAATCAAAAGCCTTCGGCCAACATTCCGGAGCCCCGCGCAGTCGCCTGCCGTGGTTTTCAAAGATCGGAGAGCCCACACGAATGCGGAACCTCATAGTAAAATAATAGTATGGCTCCGCATTCGCGTGGCCTTCGGCGTTCTCTCGGGGCTTCCGGCCCCTACAGGTGATCATCTCGCCTCGCTGCGTGGCTTCATTTGCGATCTCCTTTCGGGAAATCCTGCCACTTGCACGGCTCAACCGAACCGGACATGGCTGTCCGGGGGAGGCTTGATAGGAATGGTCGTCTTGCGACGCACCCTCCATGGCTTTCACCTCCCTCACCTTCCCCGCACGTTACGGATCGAATGAGGGCGCCGGCTCCCGCCTGCCCGCGAACGTCTCGCGAAACACTCCGGCGACGGAAGCGGGAGGATTGTAGGCATGGGCTGGGAGGGCGGGGATGGTGACGTGGTTAAGCCGTTGGAGATGCTGGAGGGTGGCGATCACTTATCCACGGGTAAAACGTAAAGACCGCATTGGACAGCGCTCCCCGCCATACCCCCCTCTGTCCTGCCGGACATCTCCCGCAGGGGCAAGGCTTGCGCGTGGAGCCCCTCCCCCCTGTGGGGAGGGGTTGGGGAGGGGACTTCGCTCCGCATCCAAACCCCGCCCGCCTGCCGGCCACCCTCCCCACAAGGGGGAGGGTTAAGAAAGCCGCACCGCCTCGCATCCCATTGGTGAACCCCCTTGTGGGGGAGATGCCCGGTAGGGCAGAGGGGGGTGCCTCGCGACATACTCGGCCTCGACCGATCCAACCCCGCTTTTCGCGAGGGACTTACCTTCCAACCCACCTCACATCGCCCCGTCCAACCAGTCGATCGCATGATCCTGCTGGTCAATCGGGAATGCATGAGCCGCGCCGGGCCAAAGCCGCGTTTCGAGGCACCGTTCCGTCCCCGCTGCGCGCCAGATATCGTGAATCTGCCGGTGGGCCGCCAGGGCGGCAGGCTGCGGAAAATGCCGGTCTTCGGCGCCGCTGAAGATCAGTGCAGGTTTCGGCGCGGCGAGCCCTGCAAAATGCGGATAATCGATCTTTCCCGCGATCGGCGGATGCAGCATGGAAAAGGCCGACTGGCCGCGAAGCTGGTTGTTGCCCGGCTGCATGAGGCCCTGCAGCGTCCCCATCCAGCCGCCGGCGACGCAGGCCCTGGCGTCGTCCGAAAGTGCGGCAGCCTGCCAGGCGCGCGAGCCGCCCATCGAATAACCGAAGCTCGCCAAACGGTTACCATCGACGCCGGGCAGTCCGCGAAGCCATGCAATGGCCTCAAGGTCTTCGAGCAGGATGACGGAGGCGTAGGAAACCCCGAACTGCATGAGATTGGCCGCCAGCGCCTGCTGCGCTTCGTAACCGTTGCCTTTCCGGCTGCCCCAGCCGAGCGCGTCGGCGCAAAGCACGGTGTAACCGCGCCGGGCGAGTTCATTACCGACATGCCGGCCGCCATAAAGTTTCGCCGCCCATCGATCCGCGTCCGCTGCGATCTCGGAAACCTCGCTGGAGCGGCGGATCATCTTCTCCTTGCCGATCGAGAAGAACGAGCCGTGATCGTGCAGCAGCAGCACGGCAGGCGTGACGCTGTTGGTATCCGGACGAAGGAGATAGGCTCTCGTCGTTTCGCCGTTCGAAAAGCCAAGTTCGAGCTCTTGGGCCCTGCATCCGTCTTCAGCCCACTCTGTGACGACCGACGCGCTCGCGGGCGCGATCCGCCCGACGCCGAGTGCGTGGCGCACGTTGTTCCGTGTGCGGTCCTGCCAGTCCGGAAAGCTTTCCACAGCCGGTTGGAAATTCCAGTCGAATGAGAGGTTGTCGCGCAGCCTCGCCGCGAGGCTGGACATGTTCTCGCTGTCGATCATTGCTGTTGCCGCAGCCGTTCGAGCATCCGGTCGCGGCTGTCGCCAAGGTGCTTGCGCATCGCCCCGCGCGCGCCTTCCACGTCGCGGGCTTCGATTGCCTTGAGGATGGCACGGTGTTCTTCATTGACGCGTGCGAGATGCACGGAGAGGCTCGCGTCATCGACGGCATGGGTCGAAAGCCGCATGCGCGGCATCAGGGTCTCGCCGAGATAGTTGAAGATACGGAAAAAATGTTCGTTATGGCTGGCCGTGGCAACGGCGCGGTGAAAATCGAAATCCGCCTGCGTGTCCCGGCTTGCGCGGCGCACGGCGACATCCATGGCCTTGCAGGCCGCGGTCATCGCCTGGATATCCGCCTGGGTCCGCCGGTCGGCGGCAAGCGCTGCCGCTTCGGACTCGATGCCGATGCGCAGTTCGAGCCCCTTCACCAGGTTTTCGACCAGCATCAGGTTTTCATCGCCGAGGCGGAAAGGCGTGACACCCGCGTCCTGGCGAACGAAGACGCCGATCCCATGATGGATCGAGACGAGGCCGCTTGCCCGAAGATTGGCGATCGCCTCCCGGACGACCGTCCGGCTGACGCCCAGTTCATCGATCAGCGCCTTTTCCGTCGGAAGCTTCGAGCCGCGCGGATAGTCCCCAAGCTTGATACGCTCGGCGATCGTGCGCACGACCTGCGAACTCAGGGTCTCCCTGCGGCGCCAGGTAGAGGATGGGGCTTCGGCTGTCATCGGGCACTCCATGGCGTCTCAGACGTGAAACTCAGACAGCGTGGTCGTATTCGAGGCTCGCCTGGATCAGTTCCCGGGCATAGGGATCCTGGGCCTGGCCTGTCGCCAGCACGTCTCGGCTCATCACCTCGACCACGCGACCATGCTGCATGACCGCCAGCCGCTCGCACATATGATCGATCACCGCAAGATCATGGGAAACGAAGAGATAGGTCAAGTTGCGTTTTGCACGCAGATCGGCGAGCAGATTGAGCACTTCCGCCTGTACCGAGACGTCGAGCGCCGAGGTCGGCTCGTCGAGAAGCAGGATGCGCGGCTCGAGAATGAGTGCGCGCGCGATCGCCACGCGCTGGCGCTGGCCGCCGGAAAGTTCGTGCGGATAACGCGACAGGAAGGCCGGATCGAGGCCGACATCGATCAGAGCCCGCTCCATGCGTTCGACCTGGCGGTCCATGCGATGGATGCGGAGCGGCTCCTGAAGCGCCGTGCGGATCGACTGGCGCGGATGGAGCGAACCGTAGGGATCCTGGAACACCATCTGGACCGTGCGGCAATATTCGACGAAGGGCATGTCGTTGACCGACCGTCCCTCGAGCCGGATATCGCCCTCCCAGACGTTCAGGAGACGGGCGATGCAGCGCAGGATGGTCGACTTGCCGGAACCGGACTCGCCGACAAGCCCGAAGGATTCGCCGGCTTCGACCGAAAAGCAGACGTCGCCGAGAATACGCTTCTTTGCGAGACCATAGCCGAGATCGATCGAGAGATTGCGGACGTCGATGGCGGTCATGCGCGCACCTCTTTGGTCTCTGTGGAGATGGTTTGGCGGTTCAGGACCGGAAGCGGCTTTCGGCTGCCGCCGATATGCGGCTGCGCGGCAAGCAAGCCTTGAGTATAGGGATGCGTGCAGTTGCGCATGTCCCGGGCCGCCCGTTCCTCGACGACCTCGCCATGGCGCATGACCAGGACGCGGTCGCAGAAATTGCGCACCAGGTTGAGGTCGTGGCTGATCATGATGAGGCCGAGACCCTTGTTGGTCACCAGTTCGTTGAGGATGTTGAGGACCTGCATGCGCACGGTGACGTCGAGCGCGGAGGTCGGCTCGTCGGCGATGATGATCTGCGGCTCAGGGATCAGCATCATGGCGATCATGATGCGCTGGCCCATGCCGCCCGACACTTCATGCGGATAAAGGCCGAACACCCGTTCCGGATCGCGGATCTTCACCGCCTCCAGCATTTCCAGCGTCTTCTGCTTCGCCGCCTGGGCCGATGCCCTGCTGTGAACCCGGTAGGCCTCGGCGATCTGGTCGCCGACGCGGTGTACCGGGTTAAGCGAGAATTTCGGGTCCTGGAGGATCATCGAAATGCGTCGGCCGCGGATCGTCAGCATCTGCTTTTCGGTGGCGGAGAGAAGGTCGGTGCCGCCGAAATCCATGCGGTCGGCCTCGATCTTCGCGGTCGGCAGGAGCTTCAGCAGCGCCCGGCCGATCGTCGACTTGCCGGAGCCGGATTCGCCGACGATGCCAAGCCGCTCGCGGCCGAGATCGAAGGAGACGCCCTTGACGACGGTGTTGTAGGCCTTGCCAGCGCGATAGCTGACGCGGAGATTTTCGACCTTCAGGAGTGCCTGGCTGTTGTCCATGGGGAAAATCCTAACGCTGTTTCGGATCGAGTGCATCGCGCAGGCCGTCGCCGAGAAGGTTGAAGGCAAGGCTGACGAGCAGGATGGCGCCACCCGGGAAGGCGACCAGCCACCAGTTGTCCAGCATGTAGCGCCGGCCGGTGGCGATCATCGCGCCCCATTCGGGCAGCGGCGGCTGGGCGCCGAGGCCCAGGAAACCGAGGCCGGCCGCCGTCAGGATGACGGTCGCCATCGAAAGCGTGATGCGCACCAGAACCGAAGGCAGGCACATCGGCATGATCGACTTGATGATGATGCGCAGTGACGACGCGCCCTGCATGCGCGAGGCCGAGATATAATCGGCGCCGCGGAAGGTCAGCGTTTCGGCGCGCGCCAGGCGGGCAATCGGCGGCCAGGTGGTCAGCCCGATGGCGATGATCGCATTTTCGAGGCCGGCACCGAGGGCCGCCACGAAGGCGAGCGACAGGATGAGGCTCGGGAAGGACAGGAAGATATCGGTGATACGCATCATGATCGTGTCGTACCAGCCGCCGAAATAACCAGCCGTCGTGCCGACCAGCAGCCCGATCGGGCCGACGATGACCGATACGATGGTGATGATCGTCAGGCTGATGCGCGTGCCGTAGATGATGCGGCTCATGATGTCGCGGCCGAGTTCATCGGTTCCGAACCACTGCTCGGCGCTCGGCGGCTTCAGCGTGTTGCCGAGATCGATGACATTCGGATCATAGGGCGCGATCAGCGGCGCGACGATCGCCGTCAGGACCAGGATGGTGATGACGACGAGGCCGAAGCCCGAAGACGGGTTGCCGAGAAGCTCGCGGATGACGGCCAGCAGCCGGCGGAAGGCCGAATTGGGGTTTGCGCGAGTACCGTTCATGGCCACGTCCTGCATGTCGAGAGATTGAGCTGCCATGTCACCGCGTCCTCGGATCGAAGATCTTGTAAAGCGCGTCGGAAAGCAGGTTGAGCGCAATGAAGATGATGCCGACCAGCAGCACGCAGGTCATCACCGCGTTCATGTCGCCGATCAGCATGTTGTTGGTGATATATTGGCCGAAGCCCGGCCAGGAGAACACGGTTTCGATGAGCACCGCCCCCTCCAGCAGGCTGCCATAGGCGAGCGCCACGATCGTCACCAGCTGCACCCGGATATTCGCGAACGCGTGGTGCCAGATGGTGCGGCCCTTCGACAGCCCCTTCACCCGCGCCGTGGTCACGTATTCCTGGTTCAGCTGGTCCAGCATGAAACTGCGGGTCATGCGGGTGATATAGGCCATCGACGAATAGCCGAGGATGCTCGCCGGCAGCAGCAGATGGTTGACGGCATCCCGGAAGACCTCCCAGTCGCCGGCGATGATCGCATCGATCAGCAGGAAGCCGGTCGTTTCCGGCACGAGGCCGATATAATAATCCGACAGACGGCCGCCGCCCCCGACCAGATCCAGCGCCGCATAAAAGATGATCAGGCCGATCATGCCGGTCCAGAAGATCGGCATGGAATGGCCGATCAGGGTGAGGAAGCGGATGATGTGGTCGACCGGCCGGTTACGGCGCACGGCGGCCAGAATGCCGAGCGGAATGCCGAGGCCCGCCCCGACGATGATCGCGAAGGTGGCAAGCTCGATCGTTGCCGGCATGACATGCAGGATGTCGTTGATGACCGGCTGCCCTGTCCGGATCGACGTCCCGAAATCGCCATGAGCCAAATCGTTCACGTACCGGAAGAACTGCTGGTAGAGAGGAAGGTTGGCGCCGATCCGTTCCGCGACCATGTTGTATGTGGCCTGGTCGGCTTCTTCGCCGACAATGGCGCGGACCGGATCGACGGGCATCAGCCGTCCGATGCAGAAGGTCAGGATCAGCAAGCCGAGAAGGGTTGCCAATATGGTGCCGGCCTGCCGCGTGAAAGCGGTGAGACGCTCGTTGTTCATGGGGCTTCCTCAACATCGATCCGGACGCCGCGGCGCTGCCGGGCCACAGGGCCCACGCCGCGGCAACCCACGATTATCGTTCTTTCTTGACGGTGCGAAGCTGGGTCGACCAGGACGGGTTCAGTTCGAGACCCTTGATGTCGGCCCGGAAACCGACGCTGTCGACCACTTCCGAGAAGGGCTGGATCGCCGGCACCATCTCCGCGTAATAGGTCTGGATGTCCTGATATTCCTTGATCTGTTTGTCCTTGTTGCCTTCGACGAGCGCGTCATCGATCATCTTGTTGATCTTCTCATCATAAAAGGACGTGCGCCAGCCCTGGAAGTTCGTCAGCTTCGCCTCATCCGCATTGTTGGGATTGTAGACGATGGCGCGGAAGTTCGAGTCCGGATGCGGCAACTGGCCGCCACCGCCACGGCCGACGACAAGCTCATATTTGCGTTCGCGCATCGCGCCGTAGATCTGGTCGCCGGAGCCGGTGACGATCTCGGCCTTGATGCCGGCCTGGGCCAGCGTCGCCTGGATGGCGGTCGCGAGGCTCATGAACGGCACGTCGGAAATGGCGCGCAGCGTGGTCGGGAAGCCGTTCGGATAACCCGCCTCGGCAAGCAGTGCCTTGGCCTTTGCGACATCGAGCTTGTAGCCCGCATTCGGCAAGGCGCCGAAAATGCCCGCCGGAACGGGACGATCGCGCAGCTTGCCGAAATAGGGCAGTACGCTGTCGTTGAGGCCCTGGTAGTCGATGAGATAACGCAGCGCCTCGCGAACCTTCGGCTTCTGGAACTTCTCGTCCTTCATGGAGACGGCGAGATAATAAAAGCCGCTGCCGCCATTCGTCTGGATCTTGACGTCCTTGCTGCTCTCGAGCGCCTTGAGGTCGGCTGCGGACATGGAAAAGGCGATGTCGATATCGCCCTTTTCGAGCATCAGCCGCTGGCTCTGCGATTCAGCCAGATGGCGCATCATGATCCGGCGCATGGCCGGCTTCTCGCCCCAATATTTCGGGTTCTGCTCAAGCGTGACGCGCTCGTTCGACTGCCACTGGCCGAGCGTGAACGGACCAGAGCCGGCGGAATTGTTGGTGAGCCACGCGGCGCCCATATCGCCGCTCTTGTCGTGCTCCATCACCGCCTTCATGTCGAGGATGGAGCCTGGGCCGACAATCCCGAGTGTCTGCACGATGATCTGCGGGTCGACCTTCTTCGGCAGTTTGATGACGACGGTGCCGTCGTCGGGAGCGGTGAAACTTGCGTCGGCATTGGCCGCGGAGAAGCCGTGGGTTTTGAGGAACGACGCCTGGGCCAGGTTGAGCTTCATCAAGCGCTTGAAGGACCAGACCACATCCGCCGACGTGACCGGGTTTCCGGAGGCGAAGGTCGCTCCCTTGCTCAGCTTGAAGGTGATCGAGCCGTTGTCGTCGGCGATCGTCCAGCTTTCCGCCAGCTGCGGATCGACCTGAGCGCGATTGACGGCATCGAGCGCCACCAGGTTATCATATATGTTTGTGAGAACCTGTACGGTCTCCTTGCCGGTGATGGCAGCAGGGTCGAGCGTCAGGATATTGGTCATCGAGAAGCCGACAACCAGCATATTGGGCGGGGTCTCGGCGTGGGCAGGCTGGAAAAGCAGGGTGGAACCGAGCAATACCGGTCCCACTATTCTCAATAGCGGCTTCATGGCCGTCCTCCCTTGGATTGCCGGTCTCCTCCCGGCAGATAGATAATAGCGACCCAAGAGATATGATGTCTTACGACACCTGTCAATCCGAAATGCCGCCTTCTCCACTCGCAGCGCAGTGGCTGAGAGCAGGCACCAGACATGTTTCCGAATGTGCTTTTAGAAGCAGAGGAGGCATCGCATATCAGGATGTATGGCGGCGCGGCATTCGTAACCCTCCCCCTTGAGGGCAGGGTGGCCGGCAGGCGGGAGGGGTTTTTGCGGGGGCGAAGGCCCCTCCCCAACCCCTGCCACAAGGGGGAGGGGCTCCTCGCGCCGCCGCACGTTCCATATGCGATCGCCTGCCGGACGCTGGGCTTAGCCGCGCGGCTGATCAGCCGGCTATGTCGAAAATCGAGGCGGCGATGAAGCGCTCCTGATCGCTGCCGTAGTTGTAATAATAGACGCTCAGCAGTTTCCCGTCCGGCCTGACGACCGTTCGCGGATAACCGAGATCGGACATGCCGCCGTCGGCGCGGATGATGATATCCTCGCTCCAGGTCTTGCCCTCGTCGGAACTCACCCGGGCGCGCAGGCCAAAAGGCGCGTCGCGATAACCGAACACCAGCACCAGCCGGCCATCCTTCAACCGGTTCAGCGTCGGCGGATTGCCGGCGTAACCCGTATTCGGCACCGGCCGGCCGATCAATTCCCAGGTCTTGCCCTCGTCGCCGGAGGTATAGGCATCGATCCAGGCCTTGCGGTCCACGCCGCGGCTTGCCGTTGAGCAGCGCACCAGCGTCAGCACCTTGCCGTCCTTTAGCCGGATCGACGCAGGCATGATCGCAAAACCTTCTGGTTCCTCTCCGACAAAACCTTCGAACGTAAAACTCTTGCCACCGTCGCGGGTGCGGATGCAGAAGACTTGGCCTTCCTTGCCGTCCCGCTTGGCGGCGCTCAACAGGAAGAGCGCGTCATGCTTGCCGAGCGGCACGATGTCGGTGCGCGCCGAAATGCCAGGCAGGCCGAAATCGCCGAGCCGGTAGGGCCCTCGCCACGTCCTCGCCCGGTCGTTCGAGACATAGAACCAGCTGATCGCCCCACCCAGCAGGCCGGTGCGGGCGCACATGACGATCGTTTCAGGATCGGTGAAATCGATCGGCTGGTCGAGCGGGCGAAGATCCCGGTCGATGTCGATCTTCGGCTGCGCTTCCAGTTCAGGCAGGACATGCTCGTCGCCGGAAAGCGTCTGGCTGCCGGGCACGAAGGCGTTGAACCGCTCGATCGTCCAGGTCTCGCCGCCATCCATGCTGCGGGCCTGCACCGGAATGAACGGCCGGGTTTTGTCGCGCGCATGCAGGTTTTCCGCCTGGCCGCGAAAACCCTGGACAAAAATCGTCACCGCTTCCTCGCCCCAGAGCCACAGGCCGTAATTCGCCGGCCATGCAGCAAATTCGCCCGGTTTGCGGTAGACTTCCACGTTCTTGGTCTGATCTGACTTGGCCACAGGCATCCTCCTTGCCGCCGGAGCGGCTCATTCATCTCTTGATTGATCGATCAACCCTTGACGCCGCTGGTCACGGCGCCGTCGATCACATGCCGCTGCGCCAGCAGGTAGACGATGATGACCGGCAGGGTGATGAGCGTCGCCATCGCCATGACGACGTTCCAGCGTGCATCCGGCCCGCTCTGCAGCAGCTGCAGGCCGATCTGCAGGGTGGCCATCTCCCGGTGCGAGTTGAGGATAAGCGGCCAGACGAAGTCGTTCCAGGCGCTCTGAAAGCTCAAGACGCCGAGCACGGCGAGCGACGGCCGGGCCAGCGGCAGCAGGATGCGCCGGAAGATTGTGAACGGAGACGCACCGTCGAGCTTGGCGGATTCCTCGTATTCCATCGGGATGCGGGTGAAGAACTGCCGCATCATGAAAATGCCGAAAGGTGTCGCCGCAGTCGGCAGGATCATGCCCCAATAGGTATTGAGAAGGCCGGTGCCGCCATTGCCGAGCCAGTCGTTGCCGCCGGCGAAGGGGATCTTCTGGACGATCAGGAAGACGGGAACGATCTGGCTCTGCGCCGGCACCATCAGCAGGCCGACGACAAGCGCGAAGATCAGGTTGCGGCCGGAAAACTGCATGCGGGCAAGCGCGTAACCTGCGAGCGAGCAGAAGACGAGGTTCGAAACCGTCGAGCCCAGCGCATAGATCAGGCTGTTCACCAGCTGCCGGCCGGCATCCGGCGAGGCCATCGCATCAAGGTAGTTCTGCCATCGCAGCCCGTCCGGAACGAAACTCGGTGGAAACCGGAAGATTTCCTGGTCGCCCTTGAACGAGGTCGAGACCATCCAGAGGAAGGGCATCACGGTGGCGAGCGCTGCAAACAGCAGCAGCAGGTAACCGATGACATTCATCACGTCGAAGCGCGGGAACTCCCGGCCACGGCGGTGGGCCGTGATCTGCCGTTCCATCGCGGCGGGTTGCGCAAGGTCCGTCATGCGTCTTTCCTCCGCATGATCCGGGTCCCGATGATCGAGAACACCAGGATGGTCAGGAAGAGTATGGTCGACATGGCCGCGCCATAACCGAACTCGGTATAACCGAAGGCCGTCTGGTACATCTGGTAAACCACCGTTTCCGTCGAGCCGAGCGGCCCGCCCTGCGTCATCACATAAATTGCGCCGAACACCTGGAAGGTCTGCACGATCAGGATGATCAGCAGGTAGAAGGTGACGGAACTCAGCATCGGCACGGTGATGCGCAGGAAGATATCCTTGCCCTTCGCCCCATCAAGACGTGCCGCCTCATAGAGGTCGTTCGGGATATCCTGAAGACCGGCCAGATAGATGATCATCGCGGTGCCGAAGTCGCGCCAGATCGCCATGATGATCAGCGCGTTCATCGCAAGGCTCGGGTTCTGAAGCCACGGCTGCGGCGGCAGGCCGACCCGGGTCAGGACACCGTTGAGCGGCCCGGCATAGGGCTCGTAGACATAAGCCCAGACGACAGCGGCCGCGATCAGCGAGGTCAGAACCGGCAGGTAGAAGATCGTCCGGAAAGCCATGCGCCCCGGCACTTTTTGATTGAGCGCGACCGCTGCCAGCAGGCCGAGCAGCATGGTCGGAAAGGTCACGCCGATCGTATAGTGGATCGTGTTGCCGACCGCCTGCTGAAAGCGGGTATCATTGAACAGCTTGATATAGTTGTCGAAGCCGATGAAACTCGTCGGCTTCAGGAACGAGACGTCCGTGAAGCTCATCAACAGCGTCGCCACCGCCGGCAGCAGCAGCGACAGGAACAGGATGACGAGCGCCGGTGCAAGAAATGCGTAGGCGCTCCAGTTCTGGTGAAACCTGACCGTTTTGACCGGTCTGGATGTCGAGTTCTGAAGCGCCATGACCTGCTCCTCAGCTCTTTTTGAGCAATGTCTGCACTTCGTCCGCGGCCGCCTTCAGCGCCTTGTCGGGCGTGTTTTTCTGGAAAATGACTTCCTGAACGCCACGCGCGACGAGCGTCATCATGCGCGGGAATACCGGCGTTGCCGGCGCGGTCGGCGGGGCGTAGCTCGCGGTCTTGATGAACTTGGAAAGATAGGGGTCAGCCTGCACATCCTTGTTCTGCTGGGCGGACTTCAGGGCCGGCACGTTCTTGCTGGCGACCGCGAAGGCGATCTGCTGTTCCGGCGACATCGCAAACTCGACGAGCTTGAGGGCCGCCTCCTGGTTCGGCGCGCCTGCCCGGACGGCGAAGCAGAAGGGATCGACAAGCGATGTGAACCCGCCGCTCTCCTTCGGGAAGGGAACGACGTCGAATTCGACGCCGGCCTTCAACGCGTTATTGGTGGAGTAGTTGCCCGCGATCAGCATCGCGGCGCGTCCCTGGTTGAACGGGTTCGCCATGCCGCCGGGGCCGACGCCGAAGCCCGCATCGGTGATCTTGTCCGTGACGACGAGGTCTTGCAGGAAGGTCAGTGCCTTGACGCCTTCCGGACCGGCAAAACCCGGCGCCGACAGATCCGCCGTCAGCAGCGAACCGCCCGCGCCCTGCAGCAGCAGCGTGAAGAGCTCGAAGGCTTCGAGGTCGTTCTGGTAGATCTGGATGCCGGACACCTGCAGCATGCCGCCGCCGGGGCGCTTGGTGACGGCCTTTGCCCATTCGCGAAGTTCGGCCCAGTTCTGCGGCCCCTTGTCCGGATTGAGGCCCGCTTCGCTGATGAGCTTGCGATTGATGCCAAGACCGCGCGAGGTGCCGTAGAGCGGCATGGAATACTGGCCGCCGTCGGCACGGCCGTAGGCGAGCAGCGATGGGTCCAGATCGGCCGTCTTCACATTCGGAAGCGCCTTGCCGAGTTCGACAAGCTTCTTGCCGGAAGCATAGGTGAGATTGTAGTCCCAGTGCTGAACGATCAGGTCAGGGCCGGTATTGCCGTTGATCGCCGTCAGCATCTTTTCATTAAGCTGCGACGGTTCGGCATAAAGGCTGGATTGCAGCGCGACTTCCGCATGGGCGGTCTTGAAGGCGGCTTCGAGCGCTTCGCCGGCGGCCTTCTTGCTGCCTGCGAGCTGAGACCAGAAAACCAGTTGCTGGTCCGCCGCAAGCGCCCGGCCGGAAACCGACATCAGGATCGGCAGACTGGCGAGACCGGCAGCGGTGCCTGACAGAAATGCGCGGCGTGTGGGCTTCATGGCATGCATGACATCATTCTTCATCGTAAACTCCTCCCGATTTATCGACGACGATTTAGTTTCTGCTGACCGTAATCCCCGCGGCGTCAAAGACGTGGATGTTCGCCGCGTCGCAATAGACGTTCAGCGCCCGGCCCGGCTCGACGACCTGGTCGCCGGCAAACACGCAGGTGAAATTCTGACCCTCGATCACGCTGTGAACGATCGTCTGGGCACCCAGCCTCTCGACCGATCGCGGCACGACGCCGATCTTCACCAGCGGCTCGCTGCCGGCCGGATGCGGCGCCAGAAATTCCGGGCGAATACCGAGGACGACCTCCTCGCCGATCTTGAGGCGCTTCGCCAGTCCGTCGATCACGATCGTCCCGATGCCGGCAGCTTCGAAGGAATAATATTCGCTCTCGATCGCCTTCACCTTGCCGCGCAACATGTTCATCGGCGGACTGCCGATGAAGCCGGCGACGAAACGGTTTACCGGCTTGTGATAGAGATCCATCGGCCTGCCGACCTGCTCGACACGGCCGCCGTTCAGCACCACGATCCGGTCGGCCATGGTCATGGCCTCCAGCTGGTCGTGGGTGACATAGACCATGGTGGCGCCAAGCTCCTTATGGAGCTGGGTGAGCTCGGTACGCATCTCGATGCGCAATGCCGCGTCGAGATTGGAAAGCGGCTCGTCCATCAGAAAGATTTTCGGCTTGCGGACGATCGCTCGGGCGATTGCGACGCGCTGCCGCTGGCCGCCCGAAAGCTTCGACGGCTTGTCCTTCAGCCGGGTGGAAAGCTGCACCGTGCCGGCAGCCTTCTCGACCTGCTGGCGGATGTCGCCCTTCGAACGGCGCTCCATCTGCAGCGGAAAGGCGATGTTGTCGTAGACGCTCATATGCGGATAGAGCGCGTAGGACTGGAACACCATCGCCACGCTCCGCGTACCTGCGGGCCGGCGGGTCACGTCATCCGGACCGATTCTGATGGCGCCGTCGCTGATCGGATCGAGCCCCGCGATCAGGCGCAGCAGCGTGGACTTGCCGCAACCGGACGGGCCGACGAAAACCGCGAATTCTCCGTCCTCGATGGCAAGCGATACGTCCGTGATGGCGTCGAATGCCCCGTAGCTTTTCGAAACGTTGGATAGCTCCAGCCGCGCCAAGCTCGGTCCTCCCTGAATTGCCTCTCCCAAAGCGTCAGATGACTGACAGCTTTACCATGCAACAAAAATTCGAACCTGTAAACATGTTGTTCGACAACTTCTATGAAAACTGATATGATCAGTTATACATTAAGAGGGGCGCACATATGGAGATCGGCCACCAAGATGTATGATGGCCAAGGCAAAACGCCGATAAAATAAAGTGGAAGGTGATCAGAACTCGATCGCTCGTTCACGGGCATGCATGATGTGGCGGTCGATGGCATCGCCTGCCGCATGCGGATCGCGGGATTTGATGGCGTCGATGATCGCCAGATGATCGGCGAAGGCCGGCGGCAGGACCTGCTCGGAAAGGCTGATTCTGTCGAGCTTGATAAGCCGCATGCGGATCGCGTTGACCGCATAGGCCTGGATCAGCAGATCGTTCTGGGTCGAATCGACGAGAAGGTTGTGAAATCCGTCGTCGACCTTCTGGCCACGTTCGAAGACATCCGGCGAGGGAGCGTTGCGGACCTCGTCGAGGATCGACTGGTGAAGCCTGGCCTGTTCATCGAGGATAACGTCGGGCATCCGCCTGACGGCCGTCAGCACGGCCTCGCGCTCCAGCGCCATGCGCACCTGGAAAGCCTGGCGGATGATCGAGAGGTCGATCTGGGTGATCTGGATGCCTCGCTGCGGCATGACCACCAGCAGGCCTTCATATTGCAGGCGCGGCAGGAGTTCGCGCAGAGCGCCGATCGAAAGGCCGAGAAGAGCGACGAGCTCCCGCTGGGACACGAACTGGCCGGGCCGGAGTCGGCCATCGAACAGCGCCTCGCGAAACCGCTCATAGGCGACCTGTTTGACCGAGCGAAGGTCTGGCTGTCCAGTGCCGGGCGGTGCAGTAAGTACGCTCATCTGTCTCCTATCGCCGGCGGCACCGGGCGGGTCAAGCAGCGGCGCGATAACCCGTCCGCTCGAATAATTCAATGAGCATAGCACGATCGCACTGGTTGAGAGCAACCAGAGGCGGCACCGCATATGCCAGACTTTCGTCGTTGCGATAATGGGCAAGAGCCGCCTTGAGGGCAACGAGCGATCCGTAAGCATCCACTGCCTCGATGCGCCGCGACTGCTTCTCCAGAAGGCCGGCATCGTCGGGATTGTCGTAAAGCGCCCTCAGATCGCGGGTAAAGACGTTCGGCATGCCGCCGATCATGCCGGCGCCCCCGGCCTTGACGAGCGTGGGCAGAACCCCGTCGTCGCCTGTAAAGACGGCAAGCTCCGGGAAGGACTTCACCAGCATCAACCCGTTGTCGAGATCCCCGGTCGAATCCTTTATCCCGGCGATGCGGCTGCCGTGCCTGCGCAGCAGAGCCGCAATCAGCGGCTGCGTGAAGCGGACCCGGCTGAGCTGCGGGATGTTGTAGAGCACGAGAGCGATTTCCGTATGCGCCTTGGTCCGCTCGATCAGTGCATCGAAGAACGCCGCAACGCCGTCCTCGCTCGCTCCGTAATAGAAGGGCGGCAGGACGAGCGCGGCGCGACAGCCGAGCTCTCCATAGGCAATCAGCGAGGTTACCGCATCGTCGAAACTCGGCGTCATGATCGCCGGCAGCTGACGGCCCATCTCCACCCCGTCCGCCTTTAGTGCCTTGAGAGCTTCGAGCTTCTGAGCGGTCGAAAAAGATGCGCCCTCGCCCGTGGTGCCGAACGTCGAGATGAAGCTGCAGCCATTTGCCAGGAGATGATCGATATGCGCCTTCAGACGGACGGTATCGATACGGAAATCGGCCGTCACCGGTGTGACGGAAGCGGCAACAATGCCCTTCAACGCAGCATTCGACATGAATAGGTTCCTCGTTATAGAACTGATATAATCAGTGTAGGTATCAGTCGTCAAATATATATTTACATCAGTCGCCGGCTGCGGCATGTTGCGCCCGGGACTGGCGATGGAGGAACGGATGCGCGACTGCCGTCGGCATATTTTGAAGCGTGCAAAATCCATTGATTTTATTGGGATGCTTGAAAGCTCGGCTATTGGTACTAATTGCGAATGCCCCTGGGCTTCCACCTCAAACCAAGGAAACTGAACCTATGCCGGACATGCCTGCCGACACCCTCCCCGCCCGCCTCGCGAGTGCCATTCGCAATGCCATCCTGTCGAGGACCGTGCTTGATCCGGAGCCCTTTCTCGGGCTGCCGCTGGCGGATGCCTATGCGGTGCAGACGGACGTGTTTCGGGCGCTCGGCCAGCCGTTCAAGGGCGCCAAGCTCACCCTGAAGGGTGATTTCTGCCAGAGCGCACCGCTTCTGTTCGTCAACGAAGAAACCAGCCATGACCATCAGCCGGGCATCTCGCTGGAGGTGGAACTGGCCTTCGTGCTCGACAAGGATGTCGTGGCCAGCAACGGCGATGTAACCCGCCAGGATATCGTCGACGCGATCGGCTCAGTGCGGATCGGCGTGGAGCTTCTCCGCAGCCGTTACCAGGGCGGCTCCCGGGGCGATCCGGCCCTCGCCGCCGCCGACATGATGAGCAATGTCGGTTATGTCCTCGGCCCGTCGCTGGACCGGAGCCTGCTGGACGAAGGCGCATCGATCGGTCAGCTGTCGGTTTTCATCGACGGACAGTCCGGCTTCGACAAGCCCGCGGCGCATTCCGACGGCGATCCGCTGAAGACCATGGTCGTGCTGGCGAACCAGGATCAGCTCTCCTCCTTCTCCATGCTCAAGGCGGGACAGGTGATGACGACGGGCACATTGTGCGGACTGATCCCGGTCGCGGAACCGGGCAGGATCGAAGTCAACATGGGCGGACAGCGGTTCGTCCTCGACCTGCGCTGACGCCAATTTCGGCCTTTTTCGATCAAAAGCAGCTCTCGCGCGCAAGCTCGGCATCAAGGTCAACATCTGCGGCATAGGCCAAGTGCAGCTCGCGTGATCGCGCTCGGTAGTGCCGTTCGATCTACGCAAGCGCCCGCACCTCAATTTCAATCAAATTGCCTGATTGACTTCTAACATGTTAGTGTGCGAGCGTCGCGGCAACACTGGGAGGATAAATAGTCTAACATGCGTTTCGGGCTCTCTGTCGCACTCGCGACCCCTTTTGACAAAGACGGCAAGATCGTGCTCGACGCGATGGTCGCCCAAGCTCGCCGCAGCCTCAATGCCGGTTGCGACAGCGTTACGGTTTTCGGCACGACCGGCGAAGGCGCCTCGATCGGCAACGGCGAACGGGAAAAGGTCCTCGCCGCCATGATTTCGGGCGGCATCGTGCCGCGCCAGATCGTAGCAGGTGTTCTCGTAGACGCGGCGGCGGACGCCGCGGAACAGGCCGCACAGGCGCTATCCAAGGGGGCGCGCAACATTCTTCTGGCCCCGCCCTCCTATTTCAAGAATGTCAGCGACGAAGGCCTATTCGGCTGGTTCTCCGCCGTATTCGCCCTGCTGGGCGACAAGGCCCGTGACATCATCGTCTACCACATTCCATCGGTCACGATGGTGCCGCTGAGCCACGCGCTGATTGGCCGGCTTCGCCAGGCGTTTCCCGGCATTGTCACCGGGGTGAAGGATTCCGGCGGAGAATGGGCCTTTACCGAAAAGCTGCTCAAGGAACATGGCGACCTCATCATCCTGATCGGTGACGAGCGGCATCTGGCTCAAGGCGTACGTCTCGGCGGGCAGGGTGCGATATCCGGCGTCGCGAATTTCGCCCCACGCGAAGTTCGGCGCATGGCCGTGGATGGCGAGGACGATCAGCGGGTCGTCGATCTCGTCGTGGAATTGCTGAAATATCCCGTCATTCCGGCGGTGAAGGTGATGATCGCCCACCTTTCGAACGACCCGTCGTGGCTGACGGTGCGGCCGCCGCTTCTTCGGATCGCTGATGAAGGCCAGCGCCTGTTGGCATCGGCCTTCGACGCTCTGTTCCGTTCGGAGGCTGCCTGAAAGCCATGGATCAGGGGCGTCCCACGGAAAGCCAGGTCGAGGAACAGCCGACGCTGAGGGAGAAGGCCTACGAGAGCTTCACGCGCCACCTTCTGGCCCGTGACGTACGCCCGGGCCAGTTCGTCTCGCAGCGCCGGCTGGTGGAACTGACCGGCCTGACGCTTGGCGCCATCCGTGAACTCGTTCCGCGGCTGGAGGCCGAGGGGCTGATCAAGACCGTGCCGCAACGCGGGCTGCAGATCGCCCATATCGACCTCAACCTCATCCGTGAAGCCTTCCAGCTTCGCGTCTTCCTGGAAAAGGAAGCCGTTGCACTGTTCACCCAATCGGCCCCGGACCAGGCAATCGCCAGGCTTTTGAAGGAGCATCGTGAAATCCTGGAGGCGATCCAGGGCGGCAACGACAGCCGTGAGCTGGAGCTGCATGCGCAGGCGGTCGACTGGGGCATGCACGACGCCTTCATCGATGCGCTCGGCAACACCATCATTTCAAACGTCTACCGGGTGAATTCCATCAAGATGCGGCTGATCAGGCAGGAGCGGTTCCGCATCGACGGCCGGGTCGGCCCCGTCATGAGCGAGCATCTGAAAGTGCTCGAAGCGATCGAGCGGCGCTCCGTGGAGGAAGCGGTCGCGGCACTCGTCGCCCATATCAATCACGCGAGGGATCGCGCGATCAGACTTTAGAAAAAGAAGCCGGAGACAAGGGTATCCGGCGCATTAGGAGGAGGAATAGCATGTCATCTTCGTTCTGGAATCCCACCCGCCGCAGCTTCCTGGCCGGCTCGGCGGCGCTTGGTGCCGCCGGGCTGGTCGGTTCGCGCCCGGCATCGGCCGCCGTCGACTGGAAGCGCTTCGCCGGCACCACGCTGGAAGTGAACCTCGTCAAAAGCCCGCGCAGCGACACCATCATCAAGTACCTGGCCGAGTTCGAAACGCTGACCGGCATCAAGGTCAATGCCGAAGCCACCCCGGAACAGCAGCAGCGCCAGAAGGCGACGATCGAGCTCTCGTCCGGCAAGCCGAGCTTCGACGTCATCCACCTGAGCTACCATGTCCAGAAGCGCCAGTTCGAAAAGGGCGGCTGGCTTGCCGATATCAGCGGCCTCCTGAAGGATCCGACGCTCACCGACCCGTCGCTGACTGAAAGCGATTTCGCCGAAGCCGGCCTCACCTTTGCCAAGGACAAGGACGGCAAGCTGCGCTCCCTGCCCTTCTCGGTCGACTACTGGATCATCTACTGGAACAAGGAACTCTTCGAGAAGAAGGGTCTCGCCTACCCGAAGACCTTCGATGAGATGGCGGCGGCGGCCGAAGCGCTGACCGACAAGACCACCAATACCTACGGCTTCGTCGCCCGCGGCCTGAAGAACGCCAACGTTCCAGTGTGGACGGCGCTGATGCTCGGCTACGGCGCGACGGCGCTTGGGCCTGACGGCAAGCTGCGCACGACCTCCGATGAAGCCGTGGAGGCCGCCAAACTCTACCAGCGCCTGATGACCAAGGCGGCCCCCGTCGGGGTCTCCGGCTTCAACTGGGCGGAAGCCCAGTCTGCCTTCCTGCAGGGCAAGATCGGCATGTGGCTGGACGGCGTCGGCTTCGCTCCGCCGCTCGAAGACCCGCAGAAGTCCCGTGTCGTCGGCAAGGTCGGTTACGGCGTCATGCCGAAGGGACCGAAGGCGCAGGCGGCCGCCACCTTCGGCGATGGCATCGGCGTCACCGCAGCCAGCCAGAAGAAGGAAGCGGCCTATCTGTTCTGCCAGTGGGTCATCTCGAAGGAGATGGGCGCACGCCTGCTGCAGGCCGGCGCCGGCGTTCCCTTCCGCCAGTCGATCCTTGCCGATGCGGAAGTCCGCAAGGGTGTCACCATGCCCAGCGCATGGGTGGATGCGGTCGCTGCTTCCGGCAAGGTGTCGCAGCTTGCGCTGCCGGTCATCATCCCGGTCACGGAATTCCGCGACATCTACGGCGTCGGTCTCACCAACATGATCGGTGGTGCCGACCCGGCGACGGAGCTCAAGACGGCGACGGCGCAGTTCGAACCGGTGCTTGCCAAGAGCGAGGGATAATGGCCTCCGTGAGCATCGAAACAGCACGGACGGAAACCGGTGACAAGAGGAGCAAGCCGAGCCGGCTTGCTCCCAACTACTGGCCTTTCGTCGTTCCCGCCCTCATCGTCATCGGCGCGGTCATCGTCTTCCCCTGGGTTTTCACCCTCTGGATGAGCGTCAACAGCTGGACGCTGGGACAGGCGCAGACCTTCGCCGGACTGGACAACTACATCCGGCTTGCGACCGATTTCCGCTTCTGGGAATCGCTCTGGCACACGCTGATCTTCACGGTGCTGGCGGTCGTGGCGCCGCTTTTCCTCGGCACGCTCGCGGCGCTGATCTTCGATGCTCAATTTCCGGGGAGGGGCTTCCTGCGCGGCGTCTTCGTCATGCCGATGATGGCGACCCCGGTCGCCATCGCCCTCGTCTGGACCATGATGTTCCATCCGCAGCTCGGCGTCCTCAACTATCTGCTGTCGCTGGTCGGCATCGGCCCGCAGGAATGGATCTATAACCGCTACAGCGTCATTCCGTCGCTGGTCCTCGTCGAGACCTGGCAATGGACGCCGCTGATCATGCTGATCGTGCTCGGCGGCCTCGCCGCACTTCCACGCGAACCTTATGAAAGCGCAGAGATCGACGGCGCCAACGCCTGGCAGAAATTCCGCTACCTGACGCTCCCGATGATCGCGCCCTTCCTGATGATCGGCGTCATCATCCGCTCGATCGACGCGATCAAGAGCTTCGACATCATCTACGCGATGACGCAAGGGGGACCGGGCACGGCATCCGAGACGATCAACATCTACCTCTACAACACCGCCTTCTCCTATTACGACATCGGCTACGGCTCGGCCATGGCGGTCGTCTTCTTCGTGATCATCATCGCGCTCTCTTTCGCGCTGATGATGGTGCGCGCACGGGCAAACTGGTCGGACATGGAGACGCGCTGATGGAACACGGCCTCGTCGAACGCCCCCTCAACAAACGCCCACTCGTCAGACGCAAGACGCTCGATCGCATCGGCTTGCTGTTCGCGGCCCTGGTCATGGTGTCGCCGGTGGTGCTGTTCTTCCTCTGGATGATCTCGCTGTCGCTCAAATACGAAATCGACAACGGCGCCTATCCGCCGATCCTGATCCCGGAAAACTTCGCCTGGTCGAATTACGTGCAGGTGTTCCGCGAGAACAATTTCTTCCTGTATTTCTGGAATTCCGTGCTGGTGACGGGGGCCGCGACGCTGCTGGCTCTCATTATCGGCGTGCCGGCAGGTTACGGCATCGCACGGTTGAAGGCGGAGAGGGCAGCGATCGTCATCATGATCGCCCGCATGACGCCCGGCCTTTCCTTCCTCATTCCGCTCTTCCTGCTGTTCCAGTGGCTGAACCTGCTCGGCACGCTCTGGCCGCAGATCATCATCCACCTAGTCGTCACCGTGCCGATCGTCGTGTGGATCATGATCGGTTATTTCGAGACGACGCCGATGGAACTCGAGGAGGCTGCCAGCATCGACGGCGCGACGCCCTGGCAGGTGTTCCGCCTCGTGGCTCTGCCGATCGCCAAGCCGGGCATCGTCGTCGCCTTCATCCTGGCGCTCATCTTCTCCTGGAACAACTTCGTCTTCGGCATCGTGCTTGCAAGCCGCACCACGCGGACGCTGCCCGTTGCCGTCTACAACATGCTTTCCTTCGAACAGGTCAGCTGGGGACCGCTCGCCGCGGCCGCGCTGATCGTCACCCTCCCCGTGCTGGTACTCACCCTGTTCGCCCAGAAGCAGATCGTCGCAGGCCTGACGGCCGGCGCGGTCAAAGGCGGCTGAGCAGGCTCACAAACAGGATCGAATTTCATGGCAACCGTCACTCTCCAGAACATCCAGAAGCGCTTCGGCGCGGTCAACGTCATCCAGGACCTGAGCGTCGATATTGCTGACGGCGAATTCGTCGTTCTCGTCGGCCCGTCGGGCTGCGGCAAGTCCACGCTGCTGCGCATGGTCGCCGGCCTCGAAGAGGTCAGCGGCGGCGAGATCCGCATCGGCGCCCGCGAGGTCAGCAACCTGCCGGCCCGCGACCGCGACATTGCCATGGTGTTCCAGAACTACGCGCTCTACCCGCATATGACGGTGGAGGACAACATGGGCTTCGCGCTGAAGCTCAAGCGGGCGAACCCTGCCGATACGGCCGAGCGGGTGAAGAAGGCGGCCGCGATCCTCGGCCTGGAAAACCTGCTTCAACGCTACCCTCGCCAGCTTTCGGGCGGCCAGCGCCAGCGCGTCGCCATGGGCCGGGCAATCGTCCGCAATCCGCAGGTGTTTCTTTTCGACGAGCCCCTCTCGAACCTTGACGCCAAGCTGCGCGTAGTGATGCGCAGCGAGATCAAGGCGATGCACCAGCGCATCGGCACAACGACGATCTACGTGACGCATGACCAGATCGAGGCCATGACCATGGCCGACAAGATCGTCGTCCTGCATGACGGCAATATCGAGCAGGTCGGCGCTCCGCTGGAACTCTACGACCGGCCGGCCAACCTCTTCGTCGCCGGCTTCATCGGTTCGCCGGCCATGAACTTTCTGGACGGCAAGATCGAGGAAGGCGTTTTCCGCACCGAAAAAGGGCTGATCCTGCCTCTTCCGGCCGAAGTCTCGCCGGCGAAGGCTGGCGGCCGCCCACTCGTCTACGGCATCAGGCCGGAACACATCCGCGCCAGCGATCAGGGCATCCAGGGCCGCGCGGCGATCGTCGAAGGCACCGGCTCGGAAATCTTTGCCAAGCTCGATTGCGGCGGCGAGCAACTCTCCTGCCTTTTCCGCGAGCGCATCGATGTCAGGTTCGGCGACACGGTCGGTATCTCGATCGACGCGAAGCAGGTTCACCTCTTCGACAAGGCGACGGGCCACAGGCTCTGAGTGAGAGCTGGCGCGTTTTGTCCTTTTTCGCGAGCGCAAAGATATGCATCTCGAAACCGAAGGACCGTTTCCGCGCTTTCAATCGATGTCGTAGAACGTAGATGAGGCGCTGAATCGGTAAACCCCGCCTCCGCCTCATCGGTCTGAGGAAGAGCAATGTATATCGAACGGGATCCGAACGGCGACTTTATCCTGGAATCCGGTGAGATCGCTGATCGGTTCGGGCTGTCGCGCGAAGATTTCCGGCGGAGAATTCGCCAGGGTCTCGTAACAAGCACAGTCGAGCGTGGCGAAGCTGAGGATATTGGAACTTGCCGCCTGAGCGTTCGTCTGGGAAACCGCATGTGGCGCGCCGTCCTGAATAACGAAGGCGAGGTTCAGAACGAAGCCGTGACCTTCGTTCGAGGAAGAGGTCATACTCCCAGATCTTGACGCCGATACGGCTGATCGGCCACGTGATTTCCGCAAAAAACCGCAGCATGGCACGGCCGCTACTGTTGCCAGAAGAGAACGCCCGCGATGGCGACGGAAAAGACGACCGCCGCCAGCGAGCTGTAGCCCTGCAGGACACCCATTCGTTTCAGGGCAATGGCGAATATGACAATGATCGGGGCGGCCATCAGAAGGCCGACTTGTGCGTCAGACATGGCAAATCCTTGGTTTGCCGTCATCCTAACCTCTCTATCTGCCGTTTCTTTGCGATATGACAAAGAGCCGGATCTGTATTGCCTCCATTTTCCGGGACGGAAGAATACCGGAGGTTTCGGAATGGCGGCGATCTCGACCAGCGAAGAGAGGGATGAAGGTGGCGACCTTCTTCTCTGGGTGCTCGTCTGGGGCGAGCTTGCGGCTTTCGGTATCCTGCTGACCGGCTATGTCGTTACGTCCATGCTGCATCCGGAAAGTTTTGCGCTCGCCAGGCTGCATCTCGCGCCACGGCTGGCAGGGCTCAATACAGTCGTGCTGCTGGCGAGCAGCTGGCAAGCGGCGCTTGCCGCCAGATCCCAGGGAAAACCTCGCCGGCAGCGCCTGTTCCTGCTCGGCGCAGCTTTTTTGGGTTTCCTCTTCGCCGCCCTCAAATTCGCCGAGTACAGTTCCGAATGGGCAGCGGCAGGGGATGAGAACCTGCAGAGCTTTTTCGAACTCTACTTTCTCATCACCGGCTTCCACCTCGCCCATGTCGCATTCGTTGCCGCCCTCTTCGTATTGGCGGCAATCAGGCTGGAACGTTCGACGATCGTCACGCTGACGACCATCTGGCACGTCATCGACATCGTCTGGCTGGTGATGTTTCCACTGATCTACCTGAGCTAGGAGGCCGGAATGGACGGTTCGAAACTCTTCGGCAGCGCCAATTGGGTGATGATGCTCGGCATCGTCGGCGCATTGATCGCTGCACAATGGAAGCATGAGGTGATACCGGCAGCGGCACTTGCCGTCATCCTCGTCATGGCCATTGCAAAGATACGGCTCATCGTGCTCGACTTCATGGACCTGCGGGGGATGCGACCCAATCTGGCCCGTGCGCTGATGATCTGGCCTATCTTCTTCTCTGCCCTCTCGCTGGGCAAGGTCGTACTGATGGCCATTCTTTAGGTTCAGTTCTCACCTGCACTTTCCCCTCCGGCACCTGCCTGATCTCAGGCCGGTCCATGGTTGCCCGCGCGCCATCGGGAAAGCTAACGCTTACCTTTCAAAAAATAGCGGACTCCGCGGGCAACGTTTTTTTGTTTGGTAAATCGCAAAGAGCGGCTCCGGAAAACCCCTCATAGAAGCTTCACGGGTCGTCGTCCGCTTTTCGCGGATGTGGCCCGCAGCAACCCGCAAGGCATCCGCACAAAGGGGACATGAGGATGGCAGAACGCCTCACAAAGACCGGGGCTCGTAACGTCTTTTACGGCGGCTCCGCGTTCTTCTTCGTAATCTTTCTCGGGCTTACCGCCCACAGCCACTACTACATGCGAACCACGTCCACGGACGAAAGCACGCTCACGGATTCCGTCGCGCGCGGCAAACATGTCTGGGAAAAGAACGCCTGTATCAACTGCCATACGATCCTCGGGGAAGGCGCCTATTTCGCCCCCGAGCTCGGCAATGTGTGGAAACGCTGGGGCGGCGATACCGACCCGGACACGGCCCGCGCGACGCTGAAGGCCTGGATGGCCGCGCAGCCGAGCGGCATCGAAGGCAGGCGGCAGATGCCGCAGTTCAACCTCACGGAACGTGAACTCGACGACCTGGCCAACTTCCTCGAATGGACGAGCAGGATCAAGACCCAGAACTGGCCGCCGAACGACGCCGGCTGATCTCACGGGAAGGGAAAAACACATGAAATATCAAACCCAAAAGGTCGCCATGCTGTATTTTTACGGCGCGCTCGGCCTGTTCATCGCACAGATCCTGTTCGGTGTTCTGGCGGGAACGATCTACGTCCTGCCGAACACGCTTTCGGAACTGCTGCCCTTCAACATCGTGCGGATGATCCACACCAATGCGCTCATCGTCTGGCTGCTGATGGGTTTCATGGGATCGACCTACTACCTGCTGCCCGAGGAGTCCGAAACCGAGCTGTTCAGCACCAGGATCGCGGTTGCGCAGTTCTGGCTTTTCCTCGTCGCGGCGGCGATCGCCGTGGTCGGTTATCTGTTCCACTATCATGAAGGCCGCGAATTTCTGGAACAGCCGTTCCTCATCAAGGTCGGTATCGTCATCGTCGCGCTGATGTTCCTGTTCAACGTGACGCTCACGGTGCTCAAGGGCCGCAAGACCGTCGTCACCAACATCCTGATCTTCGGCCTCTGGGGCGTCGCGATCTTCTTCCTGTTCGCCTTCTACAACCCGGCCAATCTCGCGCTCGACAAGATGTACTGGTGGTATGTCGTCCATCTCTGGGTCGAGGGCGTCTGGGAACTGATCATGGCCTCGGTGCTGGCCTTCCTGATGATCAAGCTGAACGGCATCGACCGCGAAGTGGTCGAAAAATGGCTCTACGTGATCGTCGGCCTTGCCCTCTTCTCCGGCATTCTCGGCACCGGCCACCACTTCTACTGGATCGGCGCCCCCGGCTACTGGCAGTGGATCGGCTCGCTCTTTTCGACGCTCGAAGTGGCTCCCTTCTTCACCATGGTCGTCTTCACTTTCGTGATGACCTGGAAGGCGGGGCGCAAACACCCGAACCGGGCCGCACTTCTCTGGTCGATCGGTTGCTCGGTCATGGCCTTCTTCGGCGCCGGTGTCTGGGGCTTCCTCCACACGCTGTCTTCGGTCAACTATTATACCCACGGCACCCAGCTCACCGCAGCCCATGGCCACCTCGCCTTCTTCGGCGCCTATGTGATGCTGAACCTTGCCGTCATGGCCTATGCGGTGCCGGAGCTTCGGGGCCGCAGCCCTTATAACCAGTGGCTTTCGATGGCCAGCTTCTGGATCATGTGCATAGCCATGTCCGTCATGACCTTCGCGCTGACCTTTGCCGGCGTCCTTCAGGTGCACCTGCAGCGCGTCCTCGGTGAAAGCTTCATGGATGTTCAGGACCAGCTGGCGATCTTCTATTGGGTCCGGCTCGGATCGGGCGCATTCGTGCTCATCTCGGCGCTGATGTTCCTCTGGGCCCTGTTCGTCCCGGGCCGCGAACGGCGTCCCGCCGGCACCGCGAGAATCCAACCGGCCGAATGATGCAGCGCGGCTCCGTTTCAACGACGGAGCCGCCTTTCTCGGTCCCTTTAAGATCAGGACATTCCAATGACCATGATTTCTCCGATAAAGCCGGCCCAGGCCGCACCGATTTCCCACTACATTCCCGCCGGCAACGAATGCGAGCTGTTCGAAACGGCCTGGAAGCGGCAGCTTCCGCTTCTCCTGAAAGGCCCGACCGGATGCGGAAAGACCCGCTTCGTTTGCCATATGGCCGAGCGTCTCGGACTGCCGCTTGCGACCGTCTCCTGCCATGACGATCTGGCCGCCGCCGATCTCACCGGCCGGTTCCTCCTGAAGGGCGGCGAGACCATCTGGGTGGACGGCCCCCTGACGAAGTCGGTGCGCGGTGGCGGCATCTGCTATCTCGATGAAATCGTCGAAGCGCGGAAGGATGTCGCCGTCGTCATCCACCCCTTGACCGACGATCGCCGTATCCTGCCGCTCGAAAGAACCGGTGAGGTGCTGGAGGCGCCGCCGGAGTTCATGCTGGTTGTCTCCTACAACCCCGGCTACCAGAACATCCTCAAGGCATTGAAGCCTTCGACCAAGCAGCGTTTCGTCGCCATCGAGTTCGACTTCCTTCCCCGGGAGCAGGAAGTGGCCATCGTCGCGGCCGAAAGCGGCCTTTCCGAACGGCACGTCGTGCCGCTGGTAAACCTTGCCCATCGCCTGCGCGCCTTGAAGGGACACGACCTGGAAGAGGGCGTATCGACGCGCCTGCTCGTCTACTGCGCCACGCTGATCGAAAGCGGGCTCGACCCGCGCCGTGCGATACGGGCTGCCATGATCGAGCCGCTGACCGACGATCCGGACGTGCGTGCGGCGTTGATCGAAGTGGCGAATGCCGTGGTTGCCTGAGGTGCTATGATGCTGGACTTTCTCGAGCTGGAAGAAACTGTCGGCAAGGCCTGGCACCGCCTGGTCGGCCAGACACGAAGCCTGCCGCGCTATCCCGAGCAAGCGGTGACGCTGGACGAGATGAAACCTGTCCTCGCATCCTGCTTCCGCGGGTTCGGGGGCGATCACGCGGTCCAGCTCGTGGCGGCCCACCAGCGCACGTCGAAACACCGCCTGAAGCTTCGCCAGCTTGTGGGGCTCGGCGAGGAGCGGATTGCCCAGTCGGGCCGGGATTTCGCCCGCGCGATGCTGCCTGATGTCATCGACTTCTTTCCGGACCGCAGCCTGAACCGAGCATTGTACGTCTGGCTGACGGCGGCAATAGCTACATTGCCCGAGGCCCGGCCAGCCTCGCCGGATCCCCTCGCACGGGATCTCGAGCGGCTGCATATGGCGATCTCCAATGTGGACGAAACGCTTGCCGCATTTCCCGGCCTGCGCCAGGTCTATCGAAATTTATGTCAGGCAACGCTTACCGAGCGCCACCGCGGCAGGCTGCCCTCGGTGGAACGGCTGCTGGAAAGCAGGATCATCAGCCTGCTGCGGGCAGGCGCCGGCCTGCCGGACGACACGCCGAGCGCGATCTTCCCCCGCGATGCCCCACCGGGCTACCAGCCGATGATGGACGTGCCGCTCTGGCCGGAATTTTTGTCCCAGGAGGAAAGCCGTTCTTCGGCGGAGGACTCGGAAACCCCGCTCGGCGATCCGCAGGGTTCGGCTGGCAAGAGAAGGTTCAGCGCGAAGCGCGAGCGGGAAGACGAAAAGCGCTCCGAACGGAGCCCGTTTATCCTCAACCGCTTCGAGAAAATCCTGGCGATGACGGAAATGGTCAATGTCGACCGGCCGACCGACGACAAACCCGAGGAGGATGGCAAAGCCGCCGAGGATCTCGACGAAATGGTCCTCGGGCGCCGCAAGGAACGCCCCTCCTCGCGTTTCCACTTCGATCTCGACCTTCCGCCGGAAATGGTCGACCTGAAGGAAATCGCTGCCGAGCTGACCTATCCCGAATGGGATTACCGAAAGACCACCTATCTGAAGAACCATTGCCGGGTCCTTGCCGTCCCGACCTCGGCCAGCGGCGACCGCCTCGAGATATCGGAGGATACGAAGGCGCTGGCGAGGAAGGTGCGCAAGCAGTTCGAAATCCTGCGGCCGCGCCAGGAAATGCTCAAATCGCAGATGGACGGCGTGGAACTCGATCTCGATGCCGTCGTCCGGCGCCGGACCGATCTCTTGGCGGGAGGGCAGGCAACCGACCGTATCCATGTGGCAAGCCGGCCGCGCACGCCCGATCTTGCCGTCACCATTCTCGTCGATGTCTCCCTTTCGACCGATGCCTGGATCGACAACCGGCGGGTTCTGGATGTCGAGAAGGAAGCGCTTCTCGTCCTCGCGCAAGGCCTGACCGCCTGTGGCACGGATCACTCGATCCTCACCTTCACTTCCCGGCGCCGCTCCTGGGTCCGGGTCGAGACCGTGAAAGGCTTCGACGAGCCGCTTTCTCCGGTTGTCGAGGATCGGATCGCCGGCCTGAAACCCGGATATTACACCCGCCTCGGAGCCGCCCTGCGGCACGCCACGGCGGACCTCGCAAAACGCCCCAACCGGACCCGTCTGCTTCTCGTGCTGACCGACGGCAAGCCCAACGACATCGACCACTACGAGGGGCGTTTCGCGATGGAAGACAGCCGCCGCGCCGTGCAGGAAGCAAGGCGCCTCGGCGTCAACATTTTCGCCGTGACGGTGGACAAGGATGCGAAATCTTATCTCCCGACGATGTTCGGCCGCAACGGTTATGCGGTCGTCGGAGATATCTCAAAACTTCCGGCGGCGTTGCCCGCCATCTATCGCGGCCTGACGGGATAGGGAGCCCGGCCGCATGGAGGTCCGGCTGGGCGGATTGCCGGACCTCCATTTTCCGTCTGAACCCTATGCCGCCTTGCTGAACGACCTGCCGCTCCTGTTCAGATAGACATCGAACGCCGAGGCCGCGGCTCGGACGATAAACCGGTGATCCTCCGAGACGCGGATGATGCCGTCCCGGCGTTCGATCAGGCCGTCTCGTTCAAGCTCATCGAGCCGATCGTTGCCCCGCAGCAGAAGCTCGGCATCAAAGCCACGCGCTGCCGCAAGGGCCGCAACATCCACCGTAAAGTCGCACATCAGCCTCTCGATCACCTCACCGCGCAGGCGATCTTCCGGCGTGAGGCGATAGCCCTTGGCGACCGGCAGCTCGCCTTTCGACACCCGGGTCGCATAGAGGCCGGGCGGAACCTCGTTCTGGATATACCCTTGCGGCAACCGGCCGATCGACGACGCCCCGAGCCCGATCAGGGCGTCGCAGGCGTCCGTCGTGTACCCTTGGAAATTCCGGTGCAGCCGGCCTTCGGTCTGCGCCAGCGAGAGGTCGTCGCCCGGCAGGGCGAAATGGTCGAGACCGATCCTGATATATCCTGCCGCCATTAAGGCCTCGGCGATCGCCGATGCCTGAAGCGCCCGCTCCCGTGCATCCGGAAGCGCCGCCTCGTCGATGAGCCGCTGGTGCTTCTTGAAGCTCGGGATATGCGCATAACCGAAGACGGCAAGACGATCCGGCCGCATGCTGACGGCCGCTTCGACGGTCTCGACGCAGGATTCGACCGTCTGAAACGGCAGCCCATAGATGAGGTCGAAATTGATCGCGTTGATGTTGTTATGGCGAAGATGCGCGACGGCATCCATCGTCGTCTCGACGCTCTGAACGCGGTTGATCGCCTTCTGGACCTTCGGATCGAAGCTCTGGACGCCAAGGCTTGCGCGGGTGACGCCCGACTGACCGAGCGCAACTGCCATCTCCCCGGTCAAGGTTCGCGGATCGATTTCGACCGCGGCATTGACGGCGCCCGCAAAACCGAGACGGTCGCGAAACGCGTCCATCAGCGCGATGAACTCCTCTGGCCTGATAATGGTCGGCGTACCGCCACCGAAGTGGACTTCCCCGACGCTGAAGCTGTCGTTTCTGACGGATGCCAGAAGCTCGATCTCCCGGTGAAGTATCTCGATATAGTCGAGAATGGGCCTGTCGCGCTCGGTGATCGTCGTGTGACAGCCGCAATACCAGCACATCGACCGACAGAAGGGGATGTGGATGTAGAGCGAGGTTGGCTGTCCTTGGGGCAACGCCTTCAGCCAGGCCGGATAGTCGAGGGCGTCGAAATCCGAGCTGAAGTTCGGAGCCGTCGGATAGCTCGTGTAGCGCGGCAGCCGTGCCTCGCCATATTTCTCGATTATCGCTGCGGACATGTCGGGCTCCTTTCAGTTTTCTTCAAAGAGCATTTAGCTGCCCGGCGCCTGCCTCTCTTTGTGCAAAATCAACGACAGCGTCCTGTTTCTGCAAAATATTTGTCCCGACGCAAATTCCGTCGATCGCGCCGCCGCTAAATCATGGAGGCGGCCGGGATCGGCCAGGCCGCTGCACCAGCTCGAAAGGCCCAGAACAAACCATGTCGGATATTGAGATCCCTTCCATCGATGTCAGGACGCTCGCTCCCGCCGAACGTCACCCGAAGATTTTTGGCGTGCTGACGTCGCTCATCCCCGGTGGCGTCATGCATGTCACCAGCGACCATGATCCGCGACCACTGCACTACCAGATCGAGAGCCGGTATCCGGAAGAGTTCGACTGGCAATATCTCGAACAGGGTCCGGATGTCTGGCGCGTCGAAATCCAGCGGGCGCAAAGCTCCGGCTGCGACTGCTGCTGCGGTCATTGAAAGACAAAAGCCATGCCCGGCGCCACTCTCTCCCCCTGGACGATGTCCTATTTCGCGACGGCGCTGGTCTGCCTGGTCGCCGGGCTGGCCTTGACGATATCGGGGTTCGGATATCCATCCGCTCCCATCGACGACCCGGCCTCGCTGGTGATCGTTCACCTGATCGCGATCGGTTGGCTCGGTCTCCTGTTCGCCGGGTCGCTGCTTCAGTTCGTGCCGGTAATCGCCTCGCAGCAGCTGCGATCTCCCCATCTCGCCCTGCCCGCGCTGCTGCTGACCATGATCGGGCTTCCCCTGCTGCTGACCGGCTTTCTGGGCCTGGCCGATATCGTGCCCCTCTGGATTTGGATGCTGCCGGCCGGAGGCCTCCTCCTGACGCTGGCCTTTGCCGGCCTCTGCTGGATGGTCGCGGGCACGCTTGCGGCAGCGAGGCCGTACTCGTTGCCGGCAAAGTTCGTCGCGCTCGGCTGCGTGCCGCTGATCGCCACTGTGCTGGTCGGGCTGCTGTTTTCCTTTTCCCTCTCCGGCCTTACCGATGATCCGCATCTCATCGGGCTGCTGCTCTCGGCCGGACCGGCGCACGCCTATCTCGGATTGTTCGGATGGATGACTATCACCGCAATCGGCGTCAGCTATCGCCTCCTGACGATGTTCCTGCTGTCGCCCGAAAGGACGCGCGGGACAAGCCGGGCGATCGGCTGGCTGTTGGCCGCCGCTCTCGCGACAGCAGGCTCCGGCATCTTCCTCGATGGAGCCGGCGTGCCCGCGGACTGGCCGCTTTACCTGGCGATCGCCCTTTCAGGACTTGCCGCTCTTCTCTACACGCTCGATATCCACTCGATCTTCCGCGCACGGAAACGGAGGTCCGTGGAGCTGAACGTGATGGCGAGCCTGGTGGCGATCGGCATGCTGCTCTTCTGCTTCGTTCTTCTCGCGGCCTCGGTCGTCGTCGGCAATCCGGCCGGGATGGTGATGCCCGTCGCCTATCTCTTCACGTTTGGATGGCTGACCGGGCTCGGGCTCGGGCAGCTCTATAAGATCGTGGCATTCATGACGTGGCTGGAGTTTTACGGGCCCGTTCTTGGCCGCACAGCCGTCCCGCGCGTCCAGGACCTCGTCAACGAGCGGCGGGCATCCTTGTGGTTCGCGCTCTATTTCACCGCGACGGCAACGGCGACCGCGGTCCTGATCCTCGACATGCCGGACCTGTTCAGGGCGGCTGCGTTCGCTCAGCTCGCGGCTGTCTGCGCTCTCGCCTTCGAGTTCATCCAGGCCCGCCGCCTCGCCATGGTTCCGGCCGCGACCCGGCTGCCATCGGCCGTCGCCGCACGGCGGCTCATCTTACCAAGCTTCAACGGGAGGTCACGATGACCCAGGAATTCAAGGAACTCGATGTCAGGTCCATCCTGAAGAACGGCGGCGAGCCGTTCGAAGCGATCATGACGGCGGTCGCCGCGCTGCAGCCCGGTCAGGGACTGAAGCTGCTTGCGCCCTTCAAGCCGCAACCGCTCTATCGCGTCATGGATGCCAGGGGCTTCGATCACGCCGTGATCGAACTCGACGGCGGGGATTTCGAGGTCCGCTTCACGCCGCGCCAGCAAGAAGCGGTCGCGCTCTCCGAAAACGCGGTCTCGCCCGAACTCTGGGCCGAACCGTCCGTGCAACTCGACCTTTCCGACCTCGATCCGCCGGAACCGATGCAGCGAATTCTCGGCGCGGCCGAAGCCCTCGACCCGGGCGAAGTGATCTTCGCGGTGCTGGCACGCGAGCCGGTCTTCCTGTTCCCGGAACTGACGCGCCGGGGCCATCAATGGGTGGGAAATTTCGATCGGGACGGCAGCGCCTATCGCATCATGATCCGCATCGGCAAAGGGGTTGCCGATGCCTGACATGTCCGACCAGGCCAACCTGACCGAACAGGTCCGGCAACAGCTCTCCATGGTCATCGATCCGGAGATGGGGCGCAGCGTCGTGGACATGGGCCTGATCTACCTCATCGAGGCCGATGATGCCGGCGACATACACATAATGATGACCACCACCACGAAAGGCTGCCCCGCCTCGACCTTTCTGAAGGAAGCCATCCGGGCCTGCGCCACATCGGTCGCCGGCGTAAAGAGCGTCGAAGTGGAGCTGACCTACGACCCGCCGTGGAACGCATCGATGATGACGCCATGAAGCTTCTAACGCTGATCAGGCGCTGGGGAGGGGCCCGGCACCACGATAGGACGCCGCTCGTTTCGCATGCGGGAAATGTCCGGGACAAGCGCCATGTGGTCTACGAGATGGTAGCATCCGGCGCTGCGGACGACCCGGCCTTGTTCATCATCGAGGAAATCGAGCGCCTGAGCGACTCAATCGCCCGGGAGATCTGAGGCATTTCGCCGGGTTGTCCGGCGCCCGTTTCAGAACGCCTATCCCGCTCCGTTATCCCTTCGTGCTTTCGGCCAGCGCCAGCAGGCCTTCGGCATCCTTCACCAGCAGCTTCTGGCGTCCGCCTTCGACCAGGCCTTTCGCCTCCCATGCGCTCATGATCCGTGAGACGGTATGCAGCGTCGTGCCGGTCATCTCGGCTATGTCCTGCCGGGAGATCGGGAAGTCGATCCGCACCGCGTCGCCCTCCTTGCGGCCCGCATGCTTGGCCAGCCTCAGAACCGCGTGGGCGACCCGCTGCTCGACCTCCTGCGTCGACATCTCCCGGATGCGGGCATGGGCTTCTTCCAGGCGCTGCCCGATCGTCTGCATGGCGGTCACCGCAAGGCGGGGATTGCGATCGACGAACTGCGGCCAGAGTTCCGTCGGCCAGCAAAGCGCGATGCTTTCCGCAACGGCCATCGCCGTGCCGGGATAGTCCATCCGTTGAAGCGCCTTGGCAAAACCGAAGAGATCGCCCGGGTGGACGACGCGCACGATGATCTGCTGGCCGTCTTCGGTGACCTGCGTGACCTTTAGCCTGCCATGCAGGAGCAGATAGAAATGCGCCGCGACCGCCCCCTGTTCGAAGACGGCTTCGCCCACAGGCACCCTGCGGGAGGTCGCGTGAGCAAGAAGCGCTTCCGTATCGGCATCCTCCATCCTTTCGAACAGGGGAAAACTTCTCACGAGGCTCTTATCGATCTTCAACGGCCTATGCTCCGCTACGGTCCGCGCGAACCTAGCACAGCCCGCGGCGAGATCGAAGATGCGCTATTGCCGCGCCGGCAGCAAACATTCCCGCGTCTACTTGCGACGCCGCAATGAAGGGCGTCGCCGCCGCCGCTACAAGGGTGCCGAACAAGGAGTTCCGAAGATGACGACAATTCCGGCCGGGCGGCGACCTGGAAGCATCCCGAGGGGACTTTCCACAACCGCCCCCATCATATTCTCCTACGGCTTCCGGCCATTTTTTCTCTCGTCGGCCCTCTGGGCGGCTGCCGCGATGCTGTTATGGATGGCAAGCCTGGCCGGACTGATCGACGTGGCGGTTTCCTACGGCACCGTCCATTGGCATGCACACGAGATGCTGTTCGGTTATGCGAGCGCCGTGCTGGCCGGTTTCCTGCTGACCGCGGTTCCCAACTGGACCGGCAGGCTGCCGGTGTCCGGTTGGCCACTGGTCTTCCTGTTCCTCGTATGGGTCGCCGGCCGGCTGGCGCTGCTTCTGTCCGACTTTATCGGCACCATGGCCGCCATCCTGGCCGACAGCGCCTTTCTGCCCCTCCTCCTCTTCATCTGCGTGCGCGAGGTGGTCGCAGGACGGAAGTGGAAGGATCTGAAGGTCGTGGGTGGCCTGATCGCCCTCTCCGCCGCAAACATCCTGTATCATCTGGCGGTGGCCGGCGGGCAGCACCCATCCGTGGGTATCAAGCTCGCCCTCTCGGCCTATACCGCAATGATCCTCATCGTCGGCGGCCGAATTATCCCGAGCTTCACCCGCAACTGGATCAACAAGACCGGACGGACGGATTTCCCCGCCACCTACGACCGGTTCGATACGGCAGCCATCCTGTGCGGGGTCGTCGCACTGGCCGCCTGGGTCATTCTAGGCGACGGAAAGCTCGTCGCGGGGACAGCAGGACTGGCGGCAGTCATGCATACGGTTCGGCTCGCACGCTGGCGCGGCTGGACGACGACGGCCGAAATGCTGGTGACGGTCCTGCATATCGCCTACCTGTTCGTGCCGCTTGGGTTCCTCGCAATTGGCCTTGCAGCCGTGAACCTCTTCGACGGGACTTCGGCTATCCACGTCCTGAGCGTCGGAACCGTGACCACGATGATGCTCGCCGTCATGACACGGGCAAGCCGGGGCCATACGGGACGGGGGCTGACCGCATCGCGGACGACTGTCGCTTCTTATGCGGCAATCGTGCTCTGCGCCCTTCTAAGGCCAAGCGCCGGCCTCTTTCCGGAATTTACGAGCCTGATCTATTCACTGTCCGGCGCCGCATGGCTTGCGGCCTTCGGCCTCTTTGTTCTCGAATACGGACCGATGCTGACCCGCGTGCGGCGGCGGGTGGCGGAAGGATAAAGGAATGTTGGCTTACGGACGCTCCGCCCTGGAGGAGCGTCCGGCTGGCGTCGGGTCAAGGTGCGATTTCGATCTCGCCTTCCATCCTGGTGATCTCGAAATCGCTGATGATCACGTCAAGGCGAAGTCGCCACCGCCCGGGAATGGGAAGCACGATATCGGGCACTGTCCAGCTGTCCTTGCCTTTCTCGGCCTTCCGCCTTATCGGCTCGATCCCGGCCCCGGGGTTAGAGAGCACGACCGCCACCTCCTGAGGATCGAGCAGCGACCGGTCGCTTTTGGCGATGACTGCGGAGATCGCCAATTGCCCGACCCGATCCGGCGTGATCTTGACGTCAGCCACCGCCTTGCTGGTCTCCAGGTGAACCGCGGCAGTCCTTTGGACTTCGGCAAGCAAGGTGCGCGGGGGCGGAGTGAACCGCCATGTCGCAGCCACCGCGAAAATGAGGAGCAGGATGACGGTCTCCGCGGCGATCGAACGAACGAGCTGGCGGATCGCCGCAGGCTCCCCCTTTTTCGAACCGGAGGTGAGTTTCCACCGGTTGATGGCTGCCAGGGCAAACAGCAGGGCGAGCAGCCCGAGCTTGACGAGGAATACGATCCCATACGCCGTCGTGACCAGCCCAGCCGGAGTGCGGATCTGGACGACGGCGAGCACGCCTCCGGCCACGGCAAGGACCAGGACGGCCCATGGTATGAAGACCGAGAAGCGGTGCAGTGCCGCGCCGCCCGCTTCTTTGTCTTGTCCGAACTCGGCCAGGAGCGGCAGCAGCGCGCCGGCCCAGATAGCTATAGCCGCGACATGCAGGAAAACGGCCGGGCGCATCAGCCATTGCGGATCTGCAGCACTCGCGTGCCCGCTGAGGCAGAGGGAAAATGCCGCGGTTATGACGGCGGATATCGATATCCAGCGGGCATCCCTGCCCCGGCCGCTGGCCAGAGCGAGCCCCGCAAGCGCCAGGGCCGCGATCGCAAAAATGACCGTCGGTCCGAAACTCGTAGCCATTCCCGCCTTCCAGACAGCCGGCGCGACGAGCCGTGAGATCGGCTCGCCCACCGTATCCAGCCCCTGAAAGCCGGCTGAAAGCAAGGCACCCGCAAAACCGATGCAGAGGGTTGCAAGCACCTGCCTCAGCGCATTGCGGGAACCGTCCGCGAACCAGTGGATGGCAAACGCGCCGCCGACCCCGAAGAGGAGACCGACATAAAGCGCCAGCTTGCCGATCCAGAGGCCAGCGCGAACCGGCCAGTCGATATCGGCCGCAGTGCCCCGGACGTCGGCGTTCGATCGCCCGATCGAGAAGACGACCGAGCCGCCGATCGGGTGACCATCTTCCGAAACAACCCGCCAGGAAAGGAGATAACTGCCGTCCTTGAGGTCTCCGGGCGGCGTGATCTCGACCGCCTTGTCCTTCAGCACGAAGTTTTTCAGAGGGGCGATACTGCCATCCGGCCGCGTGAGCTTGAGGCTGGTCGGCGAGACAGGCTCGCTGAATGTCAGAGCGATTACACGCGGGGCCGTGGACACGACCGAGCCATCGCGCGGCTCGGTCGTATTGAGGGATGCATGGGCGGATGCCGCCGCCGTCATGACCGACCACAGCAAGATCGCAAACACGAACCGCTGCAGAGTACCGGTCAGTGAAAGTGCCTTGTGGCAAAGCGGCGTCATCGGCCTTCATGCTCCCGGGTGGATGGGTCGTTAATTGCCCGTCTTCTGAAGAAGCTTGACGCCCGGGGCCGGAAGTTCGAGGTCCGACGCCTTCTGGCCTGCAGCCGGCACTTCGATCCAGCGTTCCTTGAGACCTTCCGGGCATTCCTGGATCACCGGGAAATAGAGCATGTCGCCGGCTTTCAGGTCGGCCGCAATCGTGCCACGCAGAACGAATTCATCATACTCGTCGTCGCCGAGGTTGCCGCCGCTCCAGACCACTTCCTTCACCCCTTCGGTGACGGGAGAGCCGTGATTGTCGTAAGCCTTGGCATAAGCTCCCTTGACCTTGTCGAGCGTCCAGCCCGCCTTCGGCTGCGGCTTGACGCCGTAGAACCCCTCCGGAATCTGGACCCGCACGGTGTTCGTGGGCTTGCCTTCGCAGCCATGCGGCACGCGCAGCACCGCCTTATAGGTCGAGCCGACGGGAGCGTCTTTTCCTTCCAGGGTGACATGCGCCAGGGCGGCGGTGCTGCCGAACACGAGGATGGCGGTGGTTGTGATGATTGTCTTCAACGTGATTGCCTTCAACATGTAACTCTCCATGCTTGGCCGCGCGTTGGGCGGCCTGATTTTCGGGCGACTGGCAGCCACGAGGGCGCCGGCCGGTATGGCTGATGGCTTGAAAGGGCGGTCCTATCCGTGTTCCGGGCCGGCCGGCCGCGAGGGCGCGACACGCGGCTTCCGCCGCTTCGTTGCCGTTTGGCCAGGTGTGAACTCAGGAGATCGCAGGATTGCCCGACTTACAGCGGCCCGCGATCTCAATGTCGCGCGTCACGCTTAAGTCTTTGTTCCGCATGTCGTGTTGCAAGACGGCGTTCGTTTTGCACGACAAGCCTTCAGGCCGCCTGAGGCGGCGCGCGGGGATTCCCGGGAGAGGTCTCGGGGCGTTCGAAGGGACCTGTATCCGCTTCGATTGGAAGCAGTTTGGAGGTGGCCTCCAGCCGGTTGTTCAGAAAATTGTCGGAGAATTGCGGCGCGAGCGCTGGAGCGAGAACGCTGCATGCCTGCGTGCAGCACTCGGGCAGTTTTGAGCCGTCCTTGTGATCCGATTGGCCGCTACCGCCGGCATGGGTAATGCAAAGCGGGTTTCCAAAGTCATCGAGGACGGGAGCTGCGACCGCCGAACCGAGAAGGAAGGACCCAAGCAGCATCTGCACGACGAGCGCGTAGGCCGCGATCGACGCGAACACAACACCCCAGGCAGCTGCTTTGCGGTTCTTCACGGTCCCCTCATCAGTTGCGGCAAGCCACGGATGTCCGATTTGGACATCCGTTATTGGCACGGCACGGTGACATCTGTCTATGCGCCCTTCCGCCACAGCGTTCTTTGATGCGCATCAAACTCCCGGCTCAGCGCTCTTATGGCGGACTCGGTTAGTTAAACTGGGCAAGGCCCGGAACGCAACAAGCCCTCCTGGTTAGGAGAGCTTGTTGATGATAGTTTTGGATTTGGTTGCGTGGGCTCATAACCAACGATTCCTGCGATTGGTTGAGCGGCACGTTCCCGAAATCGCAGCGTAGCATTATCTACCGCCTCGATAGGATTTGAACCGGCGAACCCGTTGTCTATCTGTCTCTAAATCAGAGACTTAACAATCGCGTTTTGTGAGAGTTCTGCCGAGCTGGAATCGTGTCCCTCGTGCATGGCGGTTCGCATTCGGACCGCCAAGATTTCCCGATCTTCAGATTTGCGACAATCCCCCATCGACGGTAAGTTCAATACCGTTGACATACTTGGCGTCCTGCGACGCGAGGAACAGGGCGGCGGTCGCGATCTCGACCGGCTCCGCCATATAGCCGAGCGGAACTTCGCGAGCCGCAAAGTCTTTTAGGGCTTCGATCTCGGCCTGCCCCATATGGAGGCCGTTTTCCATGAGAGGGGTGAGCGTGAAGCCCGGGCTGAGCGCGTTGACGCGGATTTTCTGACCGCGAAGATCGTTGGCCCAAGTTCGTGCGAACGCACCTGACAGCGGCTTTCGAAGCATTGTAAAGACTTAGCCCCTCCATGCCGCTGTTTGAGCAATGGAGAAACCGATTCCGGTCGATCCCCCGGTTACGACAACATCTCGAGCTCGACCTTGATGGTTTACGGGACTCCGACAGCTTTCAAAAATTCCCGCCCGATGAATCAGAGAGAAAACTTCGTCAAGCAGTCTTCTGCCGCATTTGGCTGACTGTGAGCCAAACCGCCGAGACAAGAAAATAGAAAGCACCGAGACCAGCATAGCCGGCAACATTGGCAATTGAAGGCTCAACGGGCTTCAGCGCTTGGGCGATGAAGAACGCGCCTGCTATTGCCGACTGGCCGCCACTCAGGATCATTGCCCACTGCCCACTGCTCGTCTTCCAGCGCCGAACCGCTGTGGCAAGCTGTGACAGGCCGGAAAAGATTGCCCACAGACCAAAGCCGCCAAGGACCCAGTTCATGCTCATTGTGAGCGCGACAATGACTGCAACGGTCATAACCAAACTGACCGCAACGTTTATCGCCTGGCTCCGGTTGTTCGCCAGGCCGCCGTTTCGTCCGGCATCGACGTAATTGGCGGCCGCATCCCAGGCGGGGTAGATAATCAGCAGAATGGCCGCGATAGTAAAAGACTGGCGGCCGGCCGTCAGCGCTGCTGCGACCCAGATTATGGAAAACGCCGCTCGCGCAAAGTAGTACCGCTTCAGCCAGTAATGCCCGCCGTTTTCGGCGATGTCCGTTTGGTAGTTTGTCATAGTGAAATCCTAATTCTGGTTTGATTGAGTTGTTCTTCTGTTTTCAAGCATGTTGGAAATCACACGTAGACGACGTGCTTTCCGAAGGGTGTCTTGTCTCCCCGATTGCCTTGCCCGATCCGCTCGCTCTCGCCTGAAAACCGTCCGGGAGATTTATGCATGGAACTGGGTTCCTCATGCTCCCGCCTTCATGGTCAGTTGTTCGGCTGAACGAAGAACAGTGGCGGCAGATAAATACTGTCCGAGGATATCGAACGTTATCGTTGGTGGCGGTCTCGTTCATGACGACGTCCCTTCGTCGGTCGCGTCGGGTGCAGATTAAGCAGCATTTGTGTGTTGTCGCCGGCCGAACCGGTATGGCGGCCGATCCAGCCAGCGACGGCGACGTGGTTTACATTGGGGGAACCACGCCATTCTTACCGACGATCACCTGATGCGCGATCGTGCCGGTTGTACCTTTCTCGGCGGCAATGAAGACGACGGCACCGGGAACTAGATCGTCATTGGTGGCTGGAGCGATGGTCACGACAGGTGTGCCGTCCGGGATGGCAATCTTCTTTTCCTTGCCATGATAGGTCACGGTCACCGTCCGGCCATCGACGCCTTTAACGGCATCCGCGACGGTCGCGTTGGTCATACTGCTATCGGGTTTAAGATCCCAACCGTAGCTACCCTCGCCGGCGCCTTTCATGGCCGGCGGGAAGATGAGGACTTCAAGCGCACCATCACCACCGCCGTCTTTTGGCATGGATGCGATGCCGACGAAGTCGCCTGGCTCGATGTCTGTGACTTTGGCGTTCGCGACGCTCGCAACTTTCCGGTCTGCAGCAATGGCGACGTCGACCGTCTCACCTTCACGCGTCTTCACCTTCAGAGTGGATCCGCCAAAGTTGACGATGCTGCCGCGAACATGGATCTGAGCGGCCTTCTTATCTTCCGCATGGGCGGGCGTTACGAGGATTGCCACGGACGAGAGACTTGACAGCACCAGGGCAATGGTGGGGAGGTGGTTCTTCATCATTTCACTCTTCCTACTAGTTGGTAGTTGATGATGGCGCAGTTTTACCTGAGGAAGCCAAGGCCGCCCGCAGGATTAGTGAGTGGCGACGGGCGACAGCCGGTTGAGAGTGGGAGCCAGTATGGTGGCGAATACCTCCCCGTTGCCGTAAGCGCGGGCAGAAAGCATCGCGCCGTAAACAGTTGCCAGGAATGCCTCGGCTTCGACGCCGGGCTCGCTCGAAAGGTTGAGCGTCTTTTCCTCCGCGCCGCGCTCCATAACTGAGGTCAGCCATGAAGAGATGAAACGAAAGAATGCCGTGACCTCTTTCGCGACCTCTGGTGGCAGCGATGGCAGCTCGCTGGCAAGCAGAGCGCATACGCAAAAAGGCCTGCTCGAATCTTCGATGCACTTGGCCCAATGACCTGCATAAGCCCTCAGGATATCAAGCGGGTTCGAAACGTTTTGCTCAAGAATTGCCACCCCTGCCACGCCAACTTCGCGGTATTGCTTGACCAGTTCTCGCACCAGGTCGACCTTGCTGGGGAAATGGTGGTGGATGCTGGCCTTGCGGATGCCGACAACCTCGGCAATATCAGCATAGCTGAAGCCATTATAGCCGCCGCTCATGATCAAGGTTCGCGCGGAGGCCAGGATTTCATCGGAGGTCGTAGAAAGATCGCTCATATCTCCTTCTACCTTCTAGTAGGCAGAGCGTCAATAGCTTAACGCGATCACATTGTTTGTCAGCCGTCGGTCGAGAGGGTCATGGATTTCCAAGCGTCGATTTCCTGCTGAAGGCGCTCTATCCTGGCCGACACGTGCTTGTAGGCATCACTGCTCAGGAGAAGTTGCGGCGGGGGATTATCGGATCCGACCGGGGTCAAGACAGCAACTGCCAATTTATCCGGGTCGCCGAGCTGCTTGCCGCTCACGGCCTGTCGGGCCTCGCGGATCGGATCAAAAAGGCTGTCGTAATCTGCAATGGACCGCTCTGTGCGAACCATGGAGCGCCCCGCCCAGTCTGTCCGGAAGGAGCCGGGGCAGCTAGCGTGATTTGCTTCCCGGGCACCGCAAATAACGGATTGTCCGCGGATGAGAGCCTGCGCGACGCCTATCGTCCGCGGTTTTCGATCGTCCACGTCGGAGCTTCCGCTCGCGATTCGAAAGCTACCAATGGGATGACAACCGAAATCTCTCCTGTCGATCAACCCTTCCTGCTCCAACTCTCGCAGATGTTGCGTCAGCATTTTTTGGGAAATGCCCTCTATTTCGCGAAGCAACTGGGAGCTTCGCATCGTTGAATCGGCATAAAGGCGAAACAGGATCGGCATCTTCCAACGCCCGCTAATCATGTGAAGCGTGCGTGTGACATGAGCGACCGCCCCATCCGGACCCAGGCATACGGATCGGGCATCTAATGGAACAGGCACCTTTTGGTACGTTCTTGTAGCTCCCACGCAGCCTCCTATCTGGTCCGACAAAAGATAGGTGATTGGATCATGGATTTACAGCTGAATGGCAAGGTCGACCTACGACCGCAACGTGATTGCTGCCCTGCGGGTTACCAACGCAGTGCTACCGGGCATGCGATTGGCAAAATGGGGCCGGGTCATCAATATATCGAGCCTCGCGGGCCTGATGCCTCCTCCTGTCAATCCAGATTATTCCGCCGCCAAGGCCGCAATGCTTGCGATGACCGCATCGATGGCGAAGGCCGTCGCCGGCGAAGGGGTGACAGTGAACGCTATCTCTCCGGGCACGATCCACAGCGCGAAGCTTGACATGAAGTTTCGCGAGGTCGCGGTCAAGCACGGTGTCGCCGCCGACGCACCTTGGCGGGACGTCGAGAAGGTCGTGTTGCCACTGTTTGCGCAGGTGCCGGTGAACCGGGTGGGAACGTTGCAAGAGATCGCGGATGCCATCGCTTTCCTTGTCAGTCCACGAGCAGCCTACATCACAGGATCAAATATTCGACTGGATGGCGGGATGCTCCCTACGATCTAGGCTCAAGACTCGTTAAATCAAAGCCGGATCGTGCGGGATGACAACCTTTCCGCTTGCCCGAGATGGAATACAGGCCGTAATCTTGCGTGCGGCCAAGGCGTCTCGAAACCAGGATCCGCTCTAGCAGAAACAACTCGCGCGTAACGCGTCGATTGTGCATCGCCGGTGAGCCTGTCATTGATCGGGCATATCACTGTCAGCGCCATTCGCTTCGCCTTGCCTGATTGTGCTGCCGGCCTGCGGCGAGCCGGCACACTCGATTATCTTTGCCGACAACCAATCCAGGCCAATGTCTGATGCCGATCTTACATGCCGCACGAGGCTGAACGTGAAGGGGTCGATGGCGAGCGGTGGTTCAAGCACCGCAAGCCCGAATTGATTGGCGTATTTGGCAGCGAGTCTGGCCGGAACCGTTGACGAGAGGTCGCTACTCGCGACAACGCCCATGGCGGTCATGAACATTGGAACGCTCGCGACGACCCGCCGCCGGAGCCGGCGCTTTTTCAAAGCCTGATCGACCATGCCATGAAAGCCGCCTCTGAATGAGACAAGCACGTGATCGAGTGCCAGGTAGTGGTCGAGCGATATCGGGCCCTGCGCAACGGGATGGTCTTTCCTGACCACGACGACAAAGTCTTCCTCGAAGACCGGCACGGCCTGGAACTCATCCGGCAGATCCCAGACGCGCCCGATCGCCATCTCCATTTCGTTCGTGCGCAGGGCGCTCAGGCTTTCGGCTCCGACAGCGAATTGAAACGCGACCCGGCATCCGGGTGCTTCGGCGCGCAGCATCCCTATCAGCGGAGGGGCAATCACGGCGCCGACGAGGTCGTTGCTCGCAAGCCTGAAGGTGCGCGATGAAGATTCAGGTTCGAAATGCGTGGGAACGTCAAGGGCCTCGTGGGCAAGCCGAAGAATGATTTCAATCTGCGGAAGAAGCTGTGAGGCGCGAGGCGTCGGCTCCAGCCCGTTCGGGCGCCGGATGAAGAGGGGATCGTCGAACAGCTCGCGCAGCCGCGCGAGCGCATGGCTGACGGCGGACTGACTGACACCCAGCGTTGCCGCGACGAGCGTGGTTTTCTGCATCCGTACGAGATCGCGGAAGATTGCCAGCATGGTGAAGTCCAGCCGGCGCAGCTTCAGCTGATCGGCATTGGTTTTGCGCATCAACTGCATCTCCTCCTCGCAACGCGATCACCTGTTTCGGCGATGTGATATCACATTCGTTCATATCGCATATCTAGCGATTTCAGTTGATCGAATAATGGCAAATCCTATGATCGATGGCTAGAGGCCGGTACTGGCATGGCCTGCGGAGCTTGGAGCAAATTGCTGACCATGATGCGTACCCCACTTGCGACAAAGCCCGTATCACTGGATCGAAGGCAGTTCCTGGGCATGGCCGGCGCGCTGGTCTTGTCGGCGAACTTGACCGTGAAAGCGCGGGCCGCATCCCTGGGCAAATTCGTGAATGCCTGGTTGCGCATCGATCCTGACGATCAAGTGACGATACTGCTGTCCCAATCGGAAATGGGACAGGGCATCCAAACCACCCTTCCCCTGGCGCTCGTGGACGAGCTCGGCGCAGACTGGTCGCGGGTCAGGCTGGAATGGTCCGATTTCGATCCCGCTTACCGGCATCCGCAATATCAGTGGATGTTCACCGGCAACAGCGAATCGATCTCGACCTTCTTCCCGATCATGCGGACCATCGGCGCGGCCGCACGCGAGATGCTCGTCGAGGCAGCCGCGGCGCGCCTGAGTGTTGCGGCTGCCAGCCTTCGCGTCGACAAGGGCCGCATCCATCATGATCCGACAGGCCGGATGGTGACCTTTGGCTCGGTTGCCGCGGACGCGGCGAGGCTCGATGTCCCGAAAAAACCCCAGATCAAGCCGGCAAGCAGCTCGGACCTCATCGGCAAGCCGCAGCCCCGCGTCGACATACCCTCGAAGGTCGATGGATCGGCGATCTTCGGCATCGATGTGAAAGTGCCTGGCATGGCGGTGGCCGCTATCCGCCGGGCCCGTTCGCAAGGGGGATCACTCGCGACATTCGATGCAACGGCGATCAAGGCCGAACGTGGCGTGCTTGCCGTCGTCGAAATTCCGTCCGGCCTCGCCGTCGTTGCCAATGACTACTGGACAGCGAAGCAGGCTCTCGACCGGGCCGAGCTTACATTCACGCCTGGCCCGCTCGCCGGATATTCAACCGAGGGCCAGAAGGCCGAATATATCGCGCTGCTGAAATCCGCCTCGTTCGACGCCAAGGTCAAAGCAGGCGATGCCACCGCCGCTCTGGCGGCCGCGAACGACGTGCTGGAGGCAACTTTCGAGATCCCCGCTCAGGCGCATGCGACAATGGAGCCGATGAACTGCACGGCCCATGTGACGCGGGACCGGTGCGAGTTGTGGATTCCGACGCAGGGCGTCGAGATCACCCATGCCGTCGCTAAGCAGGTGACGGGCCTCACGGACGACCAGATCATAATCCACCGGACCTTGCTCGGCGGCGGCTTTGGCCGGCGGCTGCTCGCGGATTTCGCCAAGATCGCCATCATGGTCGCAAAGGCCGCTGGCCGTCCCGTCAAGGTCATCTGGAGCCGGGAAGAAGATTTTCGCTACGACGCCTACCGCCCGCCAATGGTTCATGAGGTGAAGGCGTCTCTCGGCAGTGACGGCCTACCGGTGGCGATGACCCATCGTGTCGTCTCGCCGTCCCACATGCTCTATATATTCCCGCGCGGCGTTATCAAGGCAGAGGGCGACTGGGTGCGCCCGATCATGCCGCCGGCGGCCTATGACGGCATGGCGGTCGAAGGTCTGACGGAAACGCCTTACGCCATTCAAAACTACGCGGTCGAGCAGCATCGGGTCGGCACGCCGCTTGCCGTTTCCGTCTGGCGCACAACCGGCCACGGGCCGAACAACTTTGTCCTGGAAAGTGTCGTCGACGAATTGGCGTATCGCGCCAAGGACGACCCGCTTTCATATCGGCTGAAGCTTGCCGCTTCCGATCCTCGCGCGGTTGCCGTGCTGAAGGCGGTCGAGGCGCTGTGCGGCTGGTCGAACGCATTGCCGGCCGGGCGGTTCCGCGGCCTGGCGCTCGCCAAGGCATTCGGCGGCTATATCGCGCAAGTCGTCGAAATCTCCGTCATGGACAAGGACGTTAGGTGTCACCACGTCTGGAGCGCCGTCGACATCGGCCGCACACTCGACTCAGGCATTGCCACATCCAACATCGAAGGAGGCGTGGTCTGGGGCCTTTCCGGTCTGCGCACGGAGGTCACTTTCGCTAACAGCGAGATCGAGCAGACTAACTTCGATCAATTCGATCCGTTGCACCTGTCGGAAACCCCTAAAATCACGACGCGGTTCGTCGACAGCGGCGGCGAGCCGACCGGTGTTGGCGAATTAGGTCCGGTGCCAACGCACGCTGCTTTCTGCAATGCCGTGTTCGCTGCGACTCGCGAGCGCATCCGAACCCTGCCGATTTCGCGCAGCGGCTATCAGTTGGTCTGACGGGAGCCATACAATGACGCGATTTTTAGTCAATGGGAGTGCGGTCACGGTCGACGCCGATCCGGACACGCCGCTACTATGGGCGTTGCGCGACCACCTCGGGCTGACCGGCACCAAATTCGGCTGCGGCATCGCTGCGTGCGGCGCCTGTACAGTGCATGTCGACGGCCAGCCAGTACGCTCCTGTTCCTTTTCGCTCGCTGACGCGGAAGACAAACAGGTCACGACGATTGAGGGGCTATCGGACGATCGCTCGCATCCCTTGCAGCGGGCCTGGATTGCGGAACAGGTTCCGCAATGCGGCTATTGTCAATCCGGCATGATCATGGCCGCCGCCGCGCTGCTCAAAGACAGGCCGCATCCAACCGATGACGACATCGATGCGGCAATCACCAATCTGTGCCGCTGCGGCACCTATGCCCGCATCCGCGCCGCAGTGCATCGTGCAGTGCGAGGTGCGTGATGATTGGCCGTTTGCTTCAGGCACGAACACTCGCCGGTGTGACGCTCGGCGTGATGGTAGCCTTGGCCTTCGTGCCGCCTGTGCGGTCGCAAGCGAAGGGCGACAGTACGTCGGCGGCCGACGCCTTCGACACGGTTGCACGCGTCATGGCCAGCCCCCGCTGTCAGAATTGCCATACCCTGACGGGCTTTCCGCGCCAGGGCGACGACCGGCATCGACACATGTTCCATGTGATGCGTGGACCCGCAGATGATGGTGCGGCCGGCCTGCCTTGTTCCACCTGTCACGGACGATCGAACAACGCAGCCAGTGGCGTCCCCGGCGCCAACGACGAATGGCGGCTCGCGCCACTCACCATGGGTTGGGACGGCCTTTCCCAACATGAGCTTTGCGAACACCTGAAGGATCCACAACACAACGGAAACCGCAATGGTGGTCAGGTCATAGATCATCTCAGATCGGCTCTCGTCAGATGGGCCTGGTCGCCAGGCGTCGACCGGACCGGGAAGACACGAACAACCCCGCCCGTCCCCTATGAGGAATTCATGAAGGATGCCGAAAGCTGGGTGAGCAGCGGAGCCGCATGTCCGAAATAGCCGGAGTTCAGGACTTGCCGGATCGCGGCGGATCAAGCAAAGACGACACCGATCGACGCCGCCACTTCCTGCAATTTCCTGCAATCTGTGGCCGCAGCGACGGTCGCGCCGGCCGGGTTTTGCGGGTGCGGACTTCATCCGGCGCTCGCGGCCGGCGGCACCATCGCGGCGTCCGGCACAGGCCCTCTGGTCGATCCCGGCAAGGGCTACCTCGTCCCAGCAGATTGACCACCGGCTCCAGGCGTAGAAACGACTACTGCCTCTGTGGGGAGGCCGCGAAGTTATTGAAGTTGTGGGAAGAATTTGGTTGCGGGGGCTCACAACCAACGATTCCTGCGATTGGTCGAAAGGCCTGTCCCAAATCTAGCGGCTTAGGCCGTAGAGGTAAACCCAGTTCGAATCCCTCGCCTTGATGGGCTTCGAACCAAGGACCTAGGCTTTCCGTTGCTTCCAATCAGCACTCAAGTAGCTGAAATACAACGAAAGCTTAGTCGATCGCTGCCGGCCCTGCGCCCCACGCCGGGGTCCGTGACGATGTCCCAGAGGCTATGGCCGGCACGGGTAACGGACCTCTTGTACCTCTGGGTTTCCGTACGCTTGGAAAGTCGTTTCCCGCCGGAAAGCGAGAGGCGTTATTTGGTGAGGTCGGCGATGCGGTTGAGCGCGCCGGCGAGGCCCTTCAGGGAGACGGCCAGCGCCAGCGGTTGGGCCGGGCTGGCGGCGGAAACGGTGACGTTGAGGGCCTTGCCGGCCCTGAGCTTTGCAATCGTGTCTGCCTCGAAGGCCAGCGGCACGACGCAGCCTTGCGGCAGGCAGGTCGAGAAGGGCAAAGTATTGCCGAGCGCGGCATCGTCGATCTTTAACTGAGCGCCCTGGGGCAGCGCCAGTCCGAGCGGCAGCACCAGCGTGCCCCGGAACTTGCCGTCGGCGCTCTTGCCGATCTCTACGGCCAGGACGGTCTGCTTGGTCTGGTTGTTGGTTTGGACCTGCCGGACGAGGCAGGATGGAGCATTGGCCTGCATCTGGCAGACGACGCTCCAATCGTCGTAGGTCTCGACCAGCGAGCTGGCGCCGCCCGGCAGGGGGGCGGCGGTCGCGGTGCAGCTGACGAAAGCGAGCGCTGCCGCCAGCAGTGAAGCCTTCGGCAAATAGCGGGATAAAGTCATTCGAACAGGTTCCTTTCATATGGCTGGGATCCGACCATCCCTGCCAGAGCGGTTCAGACCCGCCGACCGGCCAGCGTTTGGCGGCTTGTGTATAGTGATTATGGCGTTGACTGGGCCGGGAGCGAGACGCAGCCGCTGCCATTGGCGAGGCAGACGAACGTTCCTTTGAAACGCGGATCGGTGATCAGGTCGCGACTGTCATCCGCGGTTTCGGCATCGTCGGACACCGGCCGGATCGGCACAAACCGGCCGGCATCGAAGGTCGGCGTGACGGAGCTTGCCTGTGTGCCGGGTCGGGGGTCGGCGGCCTTTTCCACGGTCAGCACGCCGGGAAGGAAGCTCATGCGATAATTGGCGGACGCCAGAAGCGTGCCTTGGGTGATCGCATAAGCACCGACATTGGAATACTGCCCCGCCGTGGTCGAAAGCGATCCGGAGAGCGTGTCGCCATTGACCAGGCTTGCACCCCCGACCGTATAGCTCAGCGCCGGGTTTACATCACCATAGGTCTTCGACTGCGCATCCGCCGTCACGGTGATTGCGCGTTGATTGATGCTCAAGTTGGCTCCGACATAGGTCAGGGCGTAGTTGCTTGACGCCGAGAACGAGCCGGTGATGGCATAGGCGCCAACGTTGGAATACTGCCCCGCCGAGGTCGAAAGCGATCCGGAAAGTGTGTCGTTGTTGACAAGGCCCGCCGCCGTATAGGTCAGCGCCGGATTGGCGTCACCATAGGTCTTGGACAATGCGTCTGCCGTCACCGTCAGCGCCCGCGGGGTCACGGTGAGGTTGGCGCCCGTATAGCTGATGGCGTAGTTTGCATTCGCCAGCGATCCTTGCGTGATCGCGTAGGCGCCGACATCGGAATATTGCCCCGCCGTGGTCGAAAGCGATCCGGAGAGCGTGTCGTTGTTGACAAGGCCTCCGACCATGTAGGTTAGCGCCGGATTGCCATCGCCATAAGTTTTCGATAGCGCATCCGCCGTCACCGTCAGCGCTCGCGGGGTAATCGTCAGATTGGCAGCATTATAGGTGAACGCATAATTGGCATTGCCGAGGCTGCCGATGGTGATGCCATAGCTACCCACATTCGAATACTGCCCCGCCGAGGTCGAAAGCGATCCAGAAAGTGTGTCGTTGTTGACAAGGCCCGTCGCGGTATAGGTCAGCGCCGGATTGGCATCGCCATAGATCTTGGACAATGCGTCTGCCGTCACCGTCAGCGCCCGCGGGTTCACGGTGAGGTTGGCGCCCGTATAGCTGATAGCGTAGTTTGCGTTGGCCAGCGATCCTTGCGTGATCGCGTGGGCGCCGACATTGGAATACTGTCCCGCCGTGGTCGAAAGCGTACCGGAGAGCATGTCGTTGTTGACAAGGCCCGAACCTCCGACCGTGTAGGTTAGCGCCGGATTGGCATCGCCATAAGTTTTCGATAGCGCATCCGCCGTCACCGTCAGCGCTCGCGGGGTAATCGTCAGATTGGCGGCATTATAGGTGAACGCATAATTGGCATTGCCGAGGCTGCCAATGGTGATGCCATAGCTACCCACATTCGAATACTGCCCCGCCGAGGTCGAAAGCGATCCGGAAAGTGTGTCGTTGTTGACAAGGCCCGTCGCGGTATAGGTCAGCGCCGGATTGGCATCGCCATAGATCTTGGACAATGCGTCTGCCGTCACCGTCAGCGCCCGCGGGTTCACGGTGAGGTTGGCGCCCGTATAGCTGATAGCGTAGTTTGCGTTGGCCAGCGATCCTTGCGTGATCGCGTGGGCGCCGACATTGGAATACTGTCCCGCCGTGGTCGAAAGCGTACCGGAGAGCATGTCGTTGTTGACAAGGCCCGAACCTCCGACCGTGTAGGTTAGCGCCGGATTGGCATCGCCATAAGTTTTCGATAGCGCATCCGCCGTCACCGTCAGTGCTCGCGGCGTGATTGTCAGATCGGCGGCATTATAGGTGATCGCGTAATTGGTATTGCCGAGGCTGCCGATGGTGATCCCGTAGCTACCCACATTCGAATACTGCCCCACCGGGGTCGAAAGCGATCCGGAGAGCGTGTCGTTGTTGACTAGGCCCGAGGTTGTGTAGGTCAGTGTCGGATTGATGTCACCGTAGGTCTTCGACGCAGCGTCCGCCTGAACGGTAATCGCCCGCTGGCCGATGGTCAGGTTGGCGCCGGTGTAGCTGATCGCGTAGTTCGAATTGGCGAGCGTCCCAATGGTAACGCCATAGTTGCCGACATCGGAATAGCGGCCTGCCGAGGTCGAGAGCGACCCCGACAGCGTGTCGCCGTTGACCAGACCCGTCGCCGTGTAGGTCAGCGTCGGATTGATATCGCCGTAGGTCTTGGTGAGCGCGTCCGCCGTCACCGTGAGCGCCCGCCGATTGATCGTCAGGTTGGCGCCGGTATAGCTGATCGAATAGTTGGAATTCACCAGCGTGCCGATGGTGATGCCATAGGTTCCCGCATCCGAATATTGCCCCGCCGGGGTCGAAAGCGAACCGGAGAGCGTATCGCCGTTGACGAGGCCCGACGTGGTGTAAGTCAGCGCCGGGTTGATATCGCCATAGGTCTTCGACAGGGCATCAGCCGTTACTGTGAGCGCCCGCTGATTGATCGTCAGATCGGCGCCAGTGTAGCTGATCGAATAGTTGGAATTCGCGAGCGTGCCGATGGTGATGCCATAGGTTCCCGCATCCGAATATCGCCCCGCCGGGGTCGAAAGTGAACCGGAGAGCGTATCGCCGTTGACGAGGCCCGATGTGGTGTAAGTCAGCGCCGGGTTGATATCGCCATAGGTCTTCGACAGGGCATCAGCCGTTACGGTGAGCGCCCGCTGATTGATCGTCAGATCGGCGCCAGTGTAGCTGATCGAATAGTTGGAATTCGCGAGCGTACCGATGGTGATGCCATAGGTTCCTGCATCCGAATATCGCCCCGCCGGGGTCGAAAGTGAACCGGAGAGCGTATCGTTGTTGACGAGGCCAGAGACCGTATAAGTTAGTGCCGGATTGGCGTCACCATAGGTCTTGGCGAGCCCGTCCGCCGTCACGGCTAGCGTACGCTGATTGATGGTCAGGTTGGCGGTGTTGTAGGTGATCGCATAGTTACTCGATGCAGCGAGTGTGCCTAGGCCAACCGCATAGTTACCCACGTCCGAATATTGCCCGGCGGAGGTTAAAAGCGATCCGGAGAGCATATCGCCGTTGACGAGGCCGCTGATTGTATAGGTCAGTGCCGGATTGGCATCGCCATAGGTTTTCGACAGAGCATCCGCCGTCACCGTGAGCGCGCGCTGGGTGACGGTCGCATTCGCGCCGACATAGGTCAGGGCGTAGTTCGACGAAGCCGACAGTGTCCCCTGCGTGAGAGCATAGGTGCCGACATCGCTCGAGCTAGTGATGCCCGCGAGTGCTCCTGACAGCGTGTCACTGTTCACCAGCGACCCGCTGGTCACGCTGTAGGCGAGTGTGGGCGTGTCACCATAGCTGAAGCTCTGACCCGACGTCGCCGTCGCCGTGATCGGGCGGGCCGCGATGGTCAAAGCGTTGCTGGTGTCGATATAGGCGGTGCGCGAACCGGTCACGGACACGATATTGGCATCCGAATAATTGTAGGTGCCGGCATTGGTGGCGGCACCCACCGCGCTGCCCCAGCTCAGGGAGACATTGCCCGTGCCGACGCCCGTCAGCGCCGCGCCGGAAATGGTGCTATTGGCGTCGCCATAGACGCGCGTGGCGCTGCCGATGGAGATATAATCGTCATAAAGGCCTGTGCTGAGCGCGCGCAGCATCATATAGCCGCTGTTCGCGCCGCTGGTTGATTTGCCCCAGTCAGACAAGAAATCCCAGCCCGCATTGATAAAGGTGAACGGGTCCTTCATCTGCGCCGTGGTGAGGCCTATTGCGGAAAAAGAATATGGGTATTGAACCTGTCCACCGCCAGATGGCTGTCCCGTGGTTTCGATATCCCAGAAGCTGGATGATACGGTGGCTACTTCGCTCCCACCCACCAAGCCTCCGAGATAGGGGCCATTATAATTGTTCCAGTTTCGACTAGTGGTGAAGGTGCCGCTGACGGCACCCGTGGCATAGGCGTTGGTGATAGTGGTATGGTCACTGAATCCCACCAAACCTCCGAACTTGCCATTATCTAAATTATCAAAATAATACGTGCCGCTGACAGCGCCCGTGGCATAGACGTTGCGGAGAGTGCCGGAAAGGTCGTGACCCACCAGCCCTCCAAAGTTGCCAGTAGAGCCGCTGGAACCGGTGCTGGTGACGGCGCCGGCGGCATAGACGTTGGTGATGGTTCCACCATAGTTGAAACCCACCAGGCCTCCGGCTTCGCCAATGGCGCCGACAGCGCCGGTGGCGTAGGCGTCGGTGATGGTTCCGTGGTCGTTGTAACCCACCAGGCCTCCGGCATAGTAGCCATGAAGCCCTAAGCCGGCGCTGACAGGGCCGGTGGCGTAGGCGTTGGTGATGGTTCTTCCGGACTTGTTGTAACCCACCAGGCCGCCGACATAGTCCGAGCCGCTGACAGCGCCGGTCGCGTATGCGCCGGCGATCGTGCCGTCGTTGTAACCAACCAAGCCTCCGCTGTAGACAAGGTAGCTGGTGACAGCGCCGGTGGCGTGGGCGCTGGTGATCGTGCCATAATTTTCACCCACCAGGCCTCCGACGTATGAATTGCCGGTGACAGATCCGGTGGCATAGGCGTTGGTGATCGTGCCGTAGTTGGTACCCACCAAGCCTCCAGCGTCCATATCAAAGATGGTGACATTGCCGGAGGCATGGGCGTTGGTGATGGTTCCTCCGCCATCGTTGTAACCCACCAACCCGCCGACGTAGTCCCAGCCGCCGACAGCGCCGGTGGTATAGGCGTTGGTGATGGTGCCATTGTTGTAACCCACCAGGCCTCCGATATATGTACCGCCGTTGGGGGCGATGATGGCGCCGGTGGCATAGACGTTGGTGATGGTTCCCCCGTTGTTGTAGCCCACCAAGCTGCCAACCCATTGGGCGCCTGTGATGGATCCCCCGATCAAACCGACATTCGCAATGGTCGCGCCTGGACCGACATAGCCAAACAGGCCGGTATAGGCATAGAGTAATTGATTGTCGATCGTCAGACCGGAAATCGTGTGGCCTTGGCCATCGAAATTGCCGGCAAATCCGGCGCCGCCGTTCAGCGCCTGGAACCCATCGGTGCCGATCGATCGGAAGCCAAAGCCATAATTCCAGTTGGCGGTGTCGGAGGCGTCGATATCCTTGCCGAGCGCGAAGCTTCCGGTGAGGTGATCCTGGATGCTTTGGAGGCCGGTGGGATTGTTTACCAGCTGATAGGCGACGAGGCTGTTTGCCGTGACATTGCCGCTGAAATCGGTCGCGGTCCCGAACATGGCGGGATTATAGTAGATATTTGCCGTGGAGGCCGATCCGGAAAGATTGACGGAACCACCCGCACCGAAGGAGACCGTGCCCGTACTGGTGCCCGAATTGTCGGCTTGTAGCACCACCCCGGCGCTGGTTCCCGAAGCCGTGATGGCGGCGTTGATCGCGATGTCGGACGCGGCGCTGAGGGTGAGCGTGGTGCCCGCACTCCAGGAGAGCGCATCGGCCACCGTGATCGTGCCGGCCTGCGAGCCGGCGGAGCTGCCGTCGCCGGTCGTCACAGTGACATTGGCGCCCGCGAGTGCGGCCTCGAGCGTGCTGACATTGATGACGCTGTCGTCGCCGGTGGCGGTGAAGCCGGACGAATTACTGTCAGTGCCCGACGAGATCGTGACGTTATACGGATCGAGCAGCAGATTGCCGAAAGCGCCATTAGCCGCCGTCAGGTCGGTAAAGCCCGTATAGGAAAGTAGCGCCTTGCCGGAGACTTCCACATCGGCGCCGTTGCCGGAGAGCGAACCGCCGCGGGCGGTGATCAGGCCTTCGAATTGCGTGCGATCGTCCGACCACAAGACGACATTGCCGCCGTTGCCGGTCGTGATTGCATCGGCATTGATGACGGTGCCGGCATCGACGGTCAGCGTCTCGGCGTGCTTCAAGGTGCCGCTACCCTGCCGCTCGCCGCCGATATTGATCGTGCCGCCGCCGCTCTTGCCGGAAGCATTCACCCTGGCAGAAGCGAGCTTGATCGACCGCCCGGTCACCGTGACCTTACCGCCGATGCCGGCGGCATTGCTGGCATTGAGCGTGCCGGAGATCGCCACCTCGCCGTCACCGCCGGTGAGCGTGATGTCGCCGCTCCTGCCGGAAACGCCCTTGGCTTCGATCGTGCCGGACATGTTGACCGCCTGACGCGCCATGTCCCTGGCGGCGGCGGCCGAAAGCTGCACCGTACCGCCATTGGCGGAGATCTTGCCGCTGTTGGAGACGAGCGCTTTCGTGCCCGCGGCCGTTGTCGGGATCGCCACCTGCAGGAATCCATCACCGGCCAGATCGAGCGTCGCCTGCTCGCCCGAGCCAAGCGCCACCTTGCCCATCGGCACGGTAATCACGCCGGAGTTCTCGACCGAGCGGCCGATCAAGGCGAGATAGCCACTCCGATTGATGGTGATCGTGCCCGCATTGGTCACGGAGCTGGATGCGCCGTTGCCGGTAAACGTCCGCTTGCCGGCCATGAAGTCGTCGTCGGAGATGCCGAGCGTCGAGGCGACGAAGGCACCGGTATTGATCGTCCCCGTCGGGGTAATGGCAATGCCGTTAGGGTTGACCAGATAGACCTGTCCGTTGGCAGTGAGACTGCCAGCGATGGTCGTCGTGGTCGAGCCGATGACGCGGTTGAGGATGGCCGAGGAGGCATTCGGCTGGACGAAAGTGACGCCATTGCCCTGGCCGATATTGAAGTTCTGCCAGTTGACGACGGCGTTCGCACTCGTCTGGTTGATCGTCAGCGTGCCGTTTGACGGCGTGCCGATCGTCACGCTGCCCGCCGCGACGCTTCCACCCGTCGGCAGGGACTGGGTGAAGGCCGGATTGGCCCCGACCAGTGCCGTGGAGGCAAGAAGGACGATGAGCCGGGTCCTCGTGGGGACGGGGCGGACGATGGAGCGGTGGTCTTTGACGTGCAGCATGGCGATGGTCCTAAAACTGGAACGCTGCCGAGAGCGTGAAGCGATTGTCGTTTGAACCATCACCGAAGCGCTCGGTGCGGCCATATTCGAGGCTGAGGGTCATGGAATTGAAGCTCGCCTGCTCGGCGGCGCCGAGGCGCAAGCCTGCCCCATACGACGCCCCTTGTGTCCAGGCTGTTTCCAATGCGGTCGGCTGATGCAGGCGCACACCGCCATAGGCCCCAAACAGATAGGGTGAGGCGAGGAAGGCGCCGCTCGCCGCCCCGTCCGCCGGCAGGTTAGTGCCCTGCTGCGCCGGGAAGGCGGATAGCGCGAACGGCAGGCTGAGCGGCATGGTGAACGGAAACTGCGCCTCGGCGCGGACGACGAAGCCGTCATCGCCCTGCATCAGGCCGGAGGGGAACGTCGAAAGGCCGGAGGTCGAGGCAAGGCCGATCTGCTCGGAATTGAGCAGCGGTTGGCCGAAGGAGGTCTGTGCCTTGGCGACCAGATCGAAGGTCAGGTGTTCGGCGACCGGCTGGCGATAGCCAAGCGTGAGTTCAAGCTTCTGGAAGTCGGCGTCGGCGCCCTGCCGCGACAGCGGCGTATCGCTGGCGGCAGCATCCGCAGCACTGCGCGCACCCAGACCGTTGATGCCGAAGGAGCCGGTCAGCCCGGCCGAGAACAGAGAATCGCCGAACACGTACCAGGAGAGGTCCGCCCCGGTTCGCAGGACGCGCAGCCGGTCCTTTGATAGAGCAACGCCGCTGAGATTGATGGCACTCAGTTTCTCCTGCTGCGCGTCGAATGCGCCTGTCAGGTTAAGCGTCAGGTTGCGCGACCGGATCAGCGGATAGTTGAGTTTGGCGGAATAGCGGGTGAAGTCCGATTGGAAGGCAATGCTGCCAGCCTCAGCTTCCGGCGCGGTGCGCGAGACCGTCGCCTCCAAATTGAGGCTCAGTCCATCATTGCCGAGCGGCAGGGTGACGCCGCCGGCCAGCATGCGGTTGCGCGGCGCTCCTGAGAAGAAATCGGTGTCGCCGTCGAAGCGCGGAGCGCCGGAAGCGCGCAGATAGATAAGCTCCCCGAAACCGAACACCGAATTGAAGTCGATGCCCATGCCCGTATTATATTTGCCAAGCTGGTCCGACTGACGGTTGTCCGCGTTGAGAGAAAAGAGCACCGGCTTGTAACGGGCCTCGATCGTCAGCACACTGCCGCCAGCCGTCGTCCCCCTGGAAAGGGTAGAGCGCAGCACGATGCCCGGCAGGTCGCCGGCCAGCAGCACCCGTCGTTCGATCTCGGCATTGGTGATGCTTTTCTTACTTACCAGCGGCGCCAGCAGTTTCGCGACGCGTTCACGGATGTTGTCCGGCAGATGCGAGGTGTCGATCCTTTCCAGGAAACCGTCGATGACGGCGATGCGCAAAGTCGCGCCGTTCACGAGGCGTTGCGCCGGCAGGAGAACGCGCACCAACGGATAGCCTTTTGCGGCATAGGCTGCCTGCAAACGGCTCGCGGCGGCGAAGAGATCGGCAGCGGTGACTGTCTTGCCGGCAAGTTCCGCCTTCAGCTTCGCCGTGTCTTCCGTCAGCGCCGGCAGGCCGCCTTCTACGACGACACTCCCGATATGGACGTCGAGCTTTTCCGCACCGGCGGGTGCGGCCTGCTCCGCGCCTTCGGGAATCACGATACCGCGCGCCTGCTTCTGCAATTTTGGTTCAAACGTCTGCGGCGTCACTTGCGAGGCGGTCTGCGCCAGGACCGGTCCCACCGAAAACAGCATGATCGCCGTTCCGGCGAGCAACGCGGCCCGCCGCACATCGTCACATCTCGAAATCAAAATTCACCTCGACCTGCCTGTTTCCCCGCACGCTTCCCCCGGCGATCGAAGGCGAGCCCAGCAACGCCCTAGACAACCCACAAAAGTCGCGCTGCTCACTCAGCGCAGACCCATGCAGAATCCGTCCGTGGAGCGGCTATTTTGCCCGCAATCGCGAGAACAGGGCGTTCGGGGAACCTGTTCCGCCCAAGAGCTAGGAAAATTCTCCGTGATTGTCTGCGTCCATTTTTGACTGCCCGTGAACCGGCATCCGCGATTTGCTATGCTTCAGGGGTTGCTTGGACGGACTGCTGCCGAACAATGCCGGAACCTATGCGATCATGCAGGGGTCGCAGATCGTTGCCGCCTTAGTGCCAAACGGTATCTGGCGTCTATCGCGGATCGCCGGTCGGCAGGCCGATTTCGACAAGCGTTCGCAAAACGGCCTGGGTGGCGACGAGGTAGGTGTCGCTCGCGTTGCGACGCGACAGGGGGAGAGTGCGGACGGTGAAGTCGGGACGTAGCGTCATGCCTTTCAGGAACGCTTCCCATGCCTCCGTCTTGCGGCCGAGGCGCCGGTAGGCGGTCGCCAGCAGCATGTAGGAGCGGCCGGAGCCAGGAGTGATGGCGATCGAGCGTTCCAGCAAGCCGATTGCTTCTGCGTTGCGATCGAGCAGCAGGTTCGCCCAGCCAGCCCCGAGCAGCCAGGTCCAACGGGAGACAGCCGGCGTATCGAAGCGGTCGGCCTCGGCGAATGTCCGCAGCCCATCCTCGAAGCGGCCGAGTTGGACCTCTGCGAGACCGATCTGATAGAGCGCCGCGCCGTCCCAGGGATTGAGTGTCAGCGCACGCGCGCAGGCGACAAGGCTTTCGGCGAACTGGTTGGTCGCCGTCAGCAAGCGGCAGTATGCACCCAGCACGGCTATGGATTGCGGTCGCGACCGGAAAGCATCTTCCAGCAAGGCGCGGGCATCGGTTTCGGCGGCGGCGCTTTCGGCGGCGTTATACCAGCCCATTTGCACAGCGCGCAGATGCAGGCCGGCAAGTGCCACTCGCAGGTCGACGTTTCCAGGATCGGCGGCACGATATGTCTCAAGGATCTCCCGCGCCGTTGCAAAACGCTCACGCGTCGTCTGGTTGATCGACGCGACGGCCTGCTGGATCGCGATATCCGCGCCGCCGGTTCGGTGCGTGCTGTCTCGTTCAGCAAGATTGTTCATCCGGACGGCCAGCGCATAGCCGACGCCCGCCGTAAGGCGGGACTGGAGACGTTGTGGATCGGTTTCCCCGGCGTCCACCGATATCTCGGCGACCGTCTGGATCTCGCCGCTGGCAACATCGATGAGGCGCGCCTGAATGGTCCAGGATAATCCAGTTTTGCGCAGATCAGCTTGCACCTGGTAGGAGGCACGGGTGTTCGATCCCTCGCTTGCGACGAGATCGATGCCTTCGATCTTGGAAAGGCCGCCGACCAGCTCGGCGGTGGTGCTGCGGGACAGGGCCACACCCTCGGGACTACCGGAGGCATCGGCGACCGGGAGCACTTCCAGCACGGGCCGAGATTGTTGGAAAAGATAGGAACGGTTGAAGAGAATGAGGAGTGCTACAACTAGAACGCCGAGGCTAGCGAGCACCACGGTGCGAAGTCTCCGGCGCAGCCTTGCGCCGGACTGGTTCCCCGTTTGCGGGAGCGGTAGTGCCGTCTCGCGCTCCTGTCCGTGGGTAACATCGACGGCGAAGAGATAGCCTCGGCCCGAGACCAGCTTGATCATCTGCCGCTCGCTATCACCGAGCGCGGTGCGGATTTCGCGGATGCACTGGAAGAGGCTGTCCTCGCCGACATGGATGCCGGGCCAGACGACGTCCATCAAGTCCTGCTTGCCGAGCACGCGATGGCTGTTGGTAACAAACAGTTTCAGCAGTTCGAAGGCTTTCGGGCGCAGCCGGGTCACGGACCCGTCAGGCGCGCGCAGTTCGGCACGGTCCGGATCCAAAACGAAGCCCGAAAATAAGAACAAGTGCCCTCCACGCCCTTACACAATAGGGCGCACCATAATGAGCACCCGGCAGAGCCGCCAACCGGTGGGGTCGGGCGTGTGGGGACGGTATGGCGCGGTCGGTGCAGGTGGGCAATTTCAGAAAAGAATCAGGAAATTTCAGAATTCTGCCGGCTGGCCTTCAGGACGTTGCGCCGGCATCGCGGCTATCTGTCGAACGGGTCACAGGGTGGCGGCTGGTGATGCATGACTGGGGAATGACCGTGCCTGACAAAAAAAGGGAGCGCAGATCTGTCTGTCATGGCTCCATATCGCTCGAGTGTCATGCTGTGACGTCCATGTTTGAGCGGCGCTTCCACCTTCTGCCGGAAGCAAGCGGGATCGACGGTCTGATGGCGGCGGAAGCCTTTGGCGATGCGATCGCGTTGCTGGCACAGAGTTTCATCGCGAGCCATGTCGCCGCGCCGCGTCCATCGGCGCTATTCGCCTCGCAGCAGCGCTGGCTGCTCTCCCAGGCAGCGCTCGCTCGGCATTTTCGCGCCGCAGGGGCTGGCGGACCCGGCGTGTCGCGAAGGGCCATCGGGCATCTCGCGGTCCAGCACAGCATTGCCAGCCGCAACACCGCCTATGCCTTCTTCGACGAAATTCTGAAGTACGGCCTAGTCCTTCCCGCGCCCGAAGAGAGCCGCGCGGGGGAAGTGGTGCCTGCGCCCGCAGCCCTACTGGTACTCGGAGGGTGGTACGAGGTGCATCTTGCCGCTCTCGACTGTATCGACGGGGGAGATAGGGGCAGTCGCTTTCGCAGCGCGCCCGAACGGCTGCTTCCGCTTCTCGCGCCGGCCATAGGCGATCGCCTCCTGGCGAGCCCCGAGATACGAAGGCCGGGGCCGCTCTACCGGATCTTCGCCTGGACCGATGCAGGCGGGCATTTGATGGACCGGCTTGTCGCGGGATCGACCGACACGCATCGCGGCCTGGCGGCTACCTAACGGATGTCAGATCGATCTCGCATCTCGCCGATTTCCTAGCGCTTTCACGGGCGCATACCAGCCGCAAGTTCGCCGAAGCGGAATCGATCGGCGGCTTAGGCTGGAATGGCCGTCGCGGGCGCTCGCGCATCTGGATTTCGGACGGTTTCTATACGGAATACGCGATGGCGCAGGCGCGCAAGCTCATCATCTTCCAAGAGGCGTTCGCAGAGATCGCAGGGCGAGCATCAAAAATGGACGACGAGGATTGTGCCGTTTTTTCATAGTTTCGGCAGGGCTTCTCTTTTTCGGTGTCTGAGGTGGCTGCAGCTCCAACGCCAGACTTATATCCAGCGACGTCAGAGATAACGGCGCGCCACGGACAGCGATTTATTGCCAATCCAATGCAGGAGTCCTGAAAGATTGGGGGCGGCTCGCGGCCACATCCCTTCCTTCTTCTGCGGCAACTATGAATTTGAACCGGACAGGAGAATTTTAAACTTTGGACATTTGCTTTGACTATTCGTCAAGCGCTGCTTGCTGCAACATTTCCGGAGGGATGAAAGCCTATCTTGCTTTCCCCATGCTCATTCACATTGAGATCCACATATCCGGGCATAGCCACAGCAAGGAAACTGCAAAACTGTGCTGGTTGCGGGGTGTAGTACCCAAGATTTGAACCTACACAGCTAAATCATTGATTTTGTTTAATCTACGCGCAAATGGGCCTGTACGCACAGAAAGCAAAAACCCGGTAACCTATTGGATTGCCGGGCTTTTCGAGAGTGTCCGTTGGTTGCGGGGGGCTCGCAACACCCGATTCCTGCGATTGGTTGAGCGCGCGATACCAAAACTGGCAGCATGAACAGTTATTGGTGTCGGTCTTAATGGAGTGCTGAATTCGATAGTCGCGGACCCTGTATCGCACCGCGTCGCTTGCGACTCGGATGACAAGCTTGCCGAAATTGCGCCCTTGCAGGAGCCCGATGACAGCTTCCGGTGCATTCTCCAGCCCATCAACGATATCTTCACGATAACGCAATTGACCTCGTGCGAGCCATTCACTCGCCTCGTTGTAAAATCTGTCGCGTTGGCTGGCGAACTCCCTCTGAATGAACCCACGAATCTGCAGGCTCTTCGTCAGAACCGTCCGCATGGTATCGGCTAGACGGTCCGGACCAGACGTTTCACCGGTCGCGACGTTGTACTGAGCAATGAGGCCACAGACGGGAATGCGGGCGAATGGATTGAACAGCGGAAAGACCGCATCCCAAACCTTGCCACCTACGTTCTCGAAATAGACGTCAATCCCCTGCGGACAGGCTCGGGCAAGTTCCTCGGCACAGTTGGGGCGCCGATGATCGACTGTCGCGTCGAAGCCGAGTTCGTTCAAGACGAAGGCGCATTTTTCCGACCCACCGGCGATCCCCACTGCGCGTGCGCCTCAAATGCGTGCGATCTGGCCGCCGATCCGACCGCGCCGCTTGCCGCCGCGATCACCGCTGTCTCACCTAGTTTCGGCTGGCCGATATTTTCCAGGCCTGCCCAGGCCGTGAACCCGGCATTTCCCAGCACTCCGGGCGCGGTACTCAACGGTGCATGCGATAGTCCAGCTTGCGCAGATTCTCGCTTTTCGAAACGGCATGGCTCTGCCAACCAGCGGCGCCACGCCAGTCATATTGCTTCTATATATTATCGATAATTCTCCAGAATGCGAGCTATATCTCATATTTTTCTAGTATTTTCAAATAGATACAGTATATTGTCATCCGTATTGCGCTTTGAATAATTATCGATTATCTTAATTTCATCGAGCCCAAAACGAACTGGAGCGCGGGTAGGCGTTCTCGCTGAAAATGAGCAACGCAACTAGTCGCTGAAAGAAAGCATGATGCCGAAAATAGCAGCCAGCACGCCAACCTATCTTCGGATCGCGGACCTGATCCGGAAGGACATCTTTGCGGGCTCATTCATCGCGGGGCAGCGCCTCAAGATTCTCGATCTGGCCAAACGGTATGTGACCAGTCAGATGCCGATCCGCGAGTCCCTTCACATTCTGCAAGGAGAAGGACTGGTCCGGGTACTTCCAAACCGCGGCGCTGTTGTTCAGGCCATCAACGAGAAGTTCTTGGCCGACCATTACGATATGCTCAAGGCGATTGAGATGCTGCTAGTTAGAAACGCCGCAGAAGTAGCGTCATCCGACGTGCTGGACTTCGTCAAAGCCGAGGCAGTCAAATTCAACAAGGCGGTAGGAAAGGGCGACGTAGCATCTTGTCTGCGGGCCGATAAGCGCTTCCATCGGGCTATCAATCGTCTGAGCGGCAATGATCTTGCCCTCGATTTCGTTGAGCGGCAAAGCAAGATTCCCGACGCCCAGCGTCTACGTGTAGGTTACGGACTTGAGCGACTGCGCGAGGCTTCTGGCGAACATGAGAAACTTATCGATGCGCTCGCAGCTAACGACGGCGACCAAGCGGCGAAGATTATCGACGCCCACCTGACGGGCGCCAAAGAGGATCTATTTCTTCGACTGGCGGCTTCAGACGATATCCGATTCTCAGGTTTCGGCCGGAAGGCCGGGAGTGGCTGGTAATGTCCCGTCCTGATAAAATCGAGGAGGCGGTGATGCTACCTCCGTCCGACCTGTTTCCGGGTCTTTACCAGAGGGTTGGATCAAGTGAACTGTTCCAGAAGATGAAACGGTTCGCGGATGCGGTCCCAAAAGAGGCTCCAGGCGTCATCCTCCAAAACTTTCGCAGCAACCCACCTCGAGGGGCTGACGATCTTCATACCTTCATCGAGCGCTGGTTCGAACTACCTTCAGACGTGCCGTCTGATGCCGGCTCAGTGGATACCCTTTCCTTGCGTTCTTACATCGCGGGCAGGTGGACGCGCTCAACCATCCAGTCAAGGGACGTGCCACCTCACAGTTCTCTTATCTCAATGCCAGGCCGTTTCATCACGTCCGGTGGACTGTGGCGGGAGCAATACTACTGGAATACCTATTTCTTGATGGTCGGGCTCGGCGCACAGCACTCCGCGCTCAAGACAGAGATGGTGGGCAACATCGCCAGCCTGATCGATCGGTTCGGTCATGTACCAAACGGAAATCGAACCTATTATCTCAGCCGGTCACAGCCGCCGCTCTTTTTCAGCATGCTAAGCCTGCTCAACCCAATGGACGAGGCACTCGTATTCGCTGAGCATCTACCGTTGCTTCAAAAGGAACATGCGTACTGGATGGCAGGGGAAGAAAGCCTGAAGCCAGGTGAAGCCAGCCGCCACGCCGTCAGGCTGACGAGCGGTGCCATCCTCAATCGATATTGGGATGATTGTGATACGCCAAGAGATGAGGCTTTTTTCCGTGATAGTGCCATTGCTTCCGCAGCGGTGGGGCGATCCGCCGCTGAGGTGTTCCGCGATATCCGCGCCGGCGCTGAAAGTGGGTGGGATTACAGCTCGCGCTGGTTTGCCGATCGGCAGACGATGGCGACAATCGTGACGACATCCATCGTCCCAGTTGACCTTAACAGTTTCATCTATGGTCTTGAGCAAGCGATTGCTTCCGGCTGCGCGCGCTCTGGCGACCATGCAGGTGCAGCAGTTTACCAAGGTAGGGCCGCGGCCCGTCGAGCAGCGATGAATGAAGTTCTATGGAACGAGAAACTGGGATTGTTCGACGATTATGACTGGAAAGCCAAAAGTCGCCGCGCCGCCGTCTCTGCTGCGATGCTTGCACCCCTTTTTGTCAAACTCGCCACAGAAGAGCAAGCACTGTCAACAGCTCGCCGGGTCCGGAAGGATCTGCTTGAAAAAGGCGGGTTGCTGAACACGAATTGCACAACAGGGGAGCAGTGGGATGCCCCCTATGGCTTCGCGGCCAACCAGTGGATCGCCGTTGAGGGATTACGCCGCTACGGCCTGGATGATGATGCCCGAGATATAGCCGGCAGATGGCTGGCGATGACGGCGGGGGTCTACGAAAAAACCGGCAGGCTCTTTGAGAAGTATGATGTCGTGGAGTGCGGACCGGGCGGCGGCGGCGGCTATCCTATCCAGAGCGGACAGGGCTGGACCGCAAGTATCACGTTAGCGCTGCTTGATCTTTACCCGGATTTCTCCTGCTTCGGCGATGCCTTTCCGGCGCTGCATAGCCAAGAGGTTTGATGGCACTCAAGACAAGGCGTCGACCGTACCACACAAAATTCACCAGACAGGGAGGAGAATATCATGCCGCTTAGAAGGATAGTTTTGCCCGTACAGGCTGGAAAGCTCCAAAGCACTTTGCGAGCAGCAACGGTTGCATTCTTCATCACTGGCATTATGTCCGCTGATTTCGCAGAGGCCGGCACCATCACCATCACGTGTGGTGCATGTCAGGAAAGTCCCAGCGACCCGTTTCTGCAGTACAATTTCGAGGCTGCCCAGAGATTCAATGAGAAGAATAAGGGAAAATATCACGTCGAAACACTGCAGAACCAGTACGCGAACTCCGGCGGTCCCGATAGGCTTCAATACTATAAGAGGCTGGCACTTGCTGGAGACCTTCCAGATATATTTCTGCTGAATGCTTCAGAGATAAAAGAACTTCAGCAGACCGGGAAACTGCGGGATTTTGCGAATGATCTTGCTGCTCGTTCAGCATGGCGTGACTCGTTCCTGAAAAATGTGTTTTCAGCATTGTCGAGTGATGGAGGACATATCTGGGCAATTCCGCAACAGCGGGACGCAATCGGGATCTTTTACAACAAGGCTCTTCTTGCCTCGGTTGGTTACAGCAATTTCCCGGAGACGTGGGAAGATTTCGAAGATGCCGCCGAGAAGCTTCGAGCGAGCGGGAAGATCGCTATCGCGATGGATGGCGGCTGGTCGACACTGCTAATGTGGACAAACATGATCGGCACTCATCCAGATGGCAAGGCTTTCCTGGAAGTAGGCATCAAAACTGCGGAAGCATATACGGCTAACCAGGCTGTCGTGATCGCCACCGAGACACTCAGGCGCTGGCACACCAAGGGGTATGTCAACGTAGACGCGTTCTCGGGCGAATTCCAGAATGCAGCCTCGGTCTACATGTCCGGTGAAGCGGCAATGATTGCCAATGGCCCCTGGATGGTAAACACGCAGATCAAAACGAATGCTGCGGCAGCCGGGCTGTACGAGGAGACCGGATACGCTCCTTCACCGGGCTGGAAAGAGGCTATGCGGGGCGCTGCGGTTGTAACTGGCGCCGGGTGGTCGAGCGGTCATACTGCACACGACACCGGCGCGGAGGCCGTCCTCGCGTTCCTTGAGTTCCTCTCGTCTCCGAACGAACAGCTTGTGCAAGCCCGCGAGACAGGGGCGCGTCCAGCCGTGAAGGTCGACCGCGAAATCATGCAGTCAAGCAATCTGGAGCCTCTCGGCGCTAAACTTGGAGAGCTTGCGGATACCCTACCATTTACCTACCCGCACTGGCGCGTACATGCGCCCGGCGGCTTCCTAGAGGCATGGAAAAACCTCTGGCCCGCCTACGCCAAGGGCGAAATGGACACGCCTACGTTTCTCCAGCGCCTGGCAAACGCGTCGTCTGGCAAGAGGGGGTAGTATGGCAGCGATTACCGCAAATCGCCGTTCATGGCGGCCCGACCGACACCGAACAGCCGTGGTGGATAGTTCAGCTAAGGTCCGGCCAGGGATGCGGCTGCAGATTGGCTTGTCGCTGGTACCCGGTCTGTTGTTGTTCTTCACCTTCTTCATCGTACCTTTAGCCGTACTTGTTGTCACAGCGTTTTCAGACTGGAGCGGCACAGACTTCAGGTTCACGGGAGTTCAGAACTTTCACCGAATGGCCGTGGATGATGTCTTCTGGAAGGCGGTGAGGAATACTCTCTTCTACTCCATGATTGGCGTCGGAATTCAGATGCCACTCGGTATTCTGGTCGGCGTCATCCTTTCGCAGAAAATCCCGGGTTGGCGAGTGTTTCGGGCGATCATCTTCATTCCATGGGTGATCTCTGGCGCAGCCTTCGCCCTGGTCTTTTCAATGTTCTACAATCCCCGCTTCGGCCTGCTGAACGATCTCGTCGCGGTCGTCGGATTGGGCGGACGTCACGACTGGCTATTCGACACGTCAACGGCACCGTGGGCAATCGGTGGCACCTTCGCGTTCGTGATCGGTTTCACGATGATCGTGGTGATGGCCGAAATCGCAGGCATCCCCAAAGAACTGTACGAAGCTGCGAGATGTGATGGAGCAAGTGGCTGGAAACAGCATCGATACATCACACTACCGCTCCTTCGTAACGCGATTGGAACCTGCGTCCTCATCAGACTGCTCACGGACATCGGGCTATTTGACGTGGTCTACATTCTCACATCGGGCGGACCCGACGACTCCACCGCTACTCTGGCTCTCTATGCATATCGCGCATATCTCAATGGTGAATGGGGTTTCGCCAACGCCGTGGGAGCGACCATACTGCTGATTGGGCTTGTCCTTATCATTGGTGTGAGCCGGGTATTCCGCATTGGGGAGCGTGCCCAATGAGAAAAGCGAACCGACGCCCCTTTTGCTCGGCGCTGGCGATCTACTCCACCCTGGCGCTCACCTCCATGGCAGCGCTAGGCCCGACGCTCTGGGTAATGTTGTCTTCATTCAAGACAACCCCGCAGATTTTCTCCGGATCCGGCCTTCTGCCGGCGCCGGTGACTGGTCAAGGCTATATTGATGCCTTCACGCAGATTCGTCTCCACGAATATCTCCTGAATACCTTCATCTACGCGACCGGAGGTACAATCGGAGCCCTCTCACTTGCAGTCCTGACGGCGTACCCACTCGCACGTTACAAGTTTCGCGGCCGAAACCAGCTCGTAGCTATCATCAGCCTCGCGCTCGCCCTTCCCGTCGTTGGCCTGGCGGTCCCTGAGTTTTTCATTATGCGAGCGCTTGGGCTTTTCGACACCAAGATCGGAATGGTAATTTTCTTCAGCGCGCAGCTCTTCCCACTTTCGTTCGTCATCCTCAGGTCATTCCTGCTCAGTCTCCCGACGGATCTTGAGGAAGCAGCGCTGATCGATGGCGCTGGGTACTTCCGGATCGTCTTTCACATCGTAATCCCACTTTGTCGCCCTGCTCTGGCAACCGCTGCTGTCGTTGCCTTCGTGATCATCTGGAATGACTTCTTCTTCGCTAACCTGCTCACAGCATCTCAGGAGAACCAGAGCGTTCAGGTGGCACTAGCAGGCTTCAAGTCGCAGTTCAGATTCAATGTCACCGGGGCTCTGGCGGGCGCGACGATCGTCATGCTTGTGCCGATCGCAGTGTTCCTTGGCCTTCAACGGCATGTCATCGCGGGCCTGACTGCCGGATCTTCAAAATAAAGCTGTCCTTGATACGTGCGCGGACTTCAGGCCGCGCCGCGCATTGGCAGTGAAAAGCGCAAGGATAAAAGCATGATATGTGGAAACCCGGAGCCGGTCGAATTTTTACCCGACGAAGGCGTAACCGGCAGCGAAGTCCGTTCCGTTCAAGTTGCGACCGATTTCGCAGGTCACTACGACGTCATCGTTGTGGGCGGGGGACTGAGTGGTGTCTGCGCCGCAGTCGCATCGGCCAGAACAGGGGCTCGCACGCTGCTCGCCGAAGCCCTTCCCTTCGTGGGTGGGAACGGCACGACCGGCCTGCCCATCAGCGGGTTGAGAGCCCGAAATTCCGACCGAATGATTGTCGGCGGGATCATTACAGAAATCCTAGAGATGCTTTTGGCACGCGGGGGTGTCGGCGACGACTTCAGCACAAAGGAATGGATATCGATCGATGCTGAACAGCTCCAGTTCGTTCTTGCAGGGCTTCTGGAAGGGGCCGGAGTCGAGCTCCTCACTTACTCGCCGCTGCTTTCCGTGGCGCGGGATCAGAAACGGATAGGTTGCCTGACCTTCTACAACAAGGACGGTCGCGCGCTGCAATACGGAGCGAGGGTCGTAATTGACAGCTCTGGCGACGCTCAAGTTGCCCGTCTTGCAGGCTTGACTACCCCGATGGGTCGCCAGCGGGACAACCGGACGCAGACAATGTCGCTCGTTTTTTCAGTTGCAGGCATTAATGAGGCTCGCGCTGCGCCGAGTGACGTCATCAGTGCAGCGTGGAATGCGTTTGAAAGTGCGGTTGAAAACTCGCGTCGCGATCCTGCCGTCAATCAGATTTTCGGCAGGCCAGGGTGGCGATCGTTCATAGCGACGCGGGTGGATGTGGAAAAGGGTACTGACAACCGGCTTCTCGCGAAAGCCGAACTCGAAGGCCGACGACAGGTTGACGAATTTGTGTCTGATTTCCTACGGAAGCAAGTGGCCGGCTATGAGCAATGTTTTGTGGCACAGATCGCAAGTCATGTCGGAGTACGAGAGACCCGGCGCATCTCAGGGCTCTACGACGTCACAGCGCGGGACCTGATCTCGGGCAGAAAGTTCGACGATTCCATCGCATGCAATGCCAGTTCCGTTGAAATTCATCAACCAGACCGGGGTCTTCCTCAGTGGGAGCATCTCAAGGACGGGGATTATTATACCATCCCCTACAGATCTCTCGTTGCGAGCGAAGCCGACAACCTTCTTGCCAGTGGCCGCTGCATCAGTGGAACCCATGAAGCGCTTGCGGCTCTCAGGGTACTAAGCCCAGCAATGGCAACCGGCCAGGCGGCTGGAACCGCCGCAGCCCTTTGCGCTCGAGGTGACATTTCGGCGCATCAACTCGATGCCGAAAGCGTCAGAACAGCTCTGAGAAGCGCCGGTGCTATCGTGGACTGAAAGCGGCCGGGCAGAGACAAAAAATCAAAACGGGAGGCAGAAATGACAGAGATGATGTTCCGAAATGTAAGAAAAACTTACGGAAACCTCGAGGTCTTACATGGGATTGATCTGGATATCACAGCGGGTGAACTTATTGTATTCGTTGGGCCTTCTGGATGTGGGAAGTCAACTCTCCTTCGACTGATTGCGGGACTGGAAGACATCACCTCGGGAAACCTGACCTTCGATGGCAAGGTAGTCAATGAGCTGTCCCCCCTTCAGCGGGGTATTGCCATGGTGTTCCAATCATATGCGCTTTATCCTCACATGACGGTCTACAACAATCTGGCATTTGGACTGAAGCTTGCAGGGTCAACCCGGCATGACATAGACGATAAAGTGCGAAAGGCGGCCAAGACACTCCATCTCTCCGATTACCTCGACCGCCTGCCTAGACAGCTTTCTGGTGGGCAACGCCAGAGGGTTGCGATCGGCCGGGCTATCGTCCGCAATCCGAGAGTGTTTCTCTTTGATGAACCACTTTCCAATCTTGATGCGGCACTCCGAGTTGCGACAAGGTTGGAAATCGCAAAGCTCCACGAGCGGCTGCCGAACGCCACAATGATCTACGTGACGCACGATCAGGTCGAAGCAATGACGCTTGCCGACCGGATCGTGATCCTCAACAACGGTCGCGTCGAGCAGGTTGGAACCCCGATGGAACTCTATCGGGAACCCGCAAACCTTTTTGTCGCGCAGTTCATCGGCTCACCTGCGATGAATATCCTGTCATGCACCGTGCAGGATGGAGGCCGGATAGTGCTGCCTGGAGGCGAAGTTATTCCATGTGGCAACCAGCTCCCGCCGATAACCCGCATCGGAGAAAAAATCAGCCTCGGAATACGGCCGGAGGATCTTGAGATTGTCCCGCAAGAAGACGCTGTATTCCATGAAGTCGTGTCCGTTGTCGAACAGTTGGGCGAGCACCAGCTGCTCTATGTTGGAGACCAGCCGATAGTCGCCAAGGTGGACAGTACTCTCGCGGTAAGGAAAGGAGATGTAGTGCACCTCGCCGCAGCCAAGGAACGCATACATATTTTTGGCGCCAACGGGAGTGCCTTGAAGCAGGTGCGTCCAACTCGTCAACCACCGCCGTCGGAACGACGCTCGCAATGCAAGCAATCAGCTGACTCAACGTAAGTGTGTGTTCCGGCGTGCAATCAGGGTGAGAGAATTGAGGAGCTCTTCGCAGGTAGGCAGGGCTCATTTGTAAGCGCGATTTTCCATGCACATTGACGTAGGCGGTATCTCTGAACCAGCCCCTTTCGCGAAGCGATATCCGGGTCTGTCAGGCAGCGGAGGCTTTGGAGAAGTTGAACG
>NZ_JALBGV010000169.1 GCF_023006505.1 Neorhizobium sp. SHOUNA12A | reverse complement strand
CGGCGTTCCAGCCGAACAGTGGTCCGGGCACGCGCCGGTCGGCGGACATGCGGATGCGGCCCATGGCGGGGATCGGGTCCGGCACGTCGCGCGAACCGGTCTGCTGGTCCTGCGTGGTCATGATGCAGCGGGCGCAGGGCTTGACGAAATCGAAGCGGATGCCGGCGATCTCGATGCCGGTCCAGCCGTCCTCCGCCCAGGGTTCGTTGTGGTCGAGCACGATGTTCGGCCGAAACCGTTCCATGCCGACCGAGCCTTCGCCCCTGGCCGCCATGTCCGCATTGAGCGCGGCGAGCGATCCGGTCGTGGTCACCAGCACCTGATAGCCGTCCGCAAAGGTCACCGGCGAATTGTCGCCCGCCCATTCCGGGCTTGCGACGCGTCTTGCCTGTTGGTCGAAGAACACCAGCCGAATGTCCCGGCCGAGCCAGCCCGACAGCACCGCATTGGCCGCATCGTCGGCGAGCGCCGCGTTGACGCTGGATTTCCACACCACGGTCTCCATGCGCCGCTCAGTCGGCGGCCGGGCGACGCGGATCTCGCCTTTGCCCTCCATCGCGAAGCGGACGGAACCGGCTTCGGGATAGACCTCGAGCCTGGCAAGCGGCTGCAGTTCCCGCTGGTTGATGAACATGCCGGTCGGATCGACGACCATCATCTCCCGGTCGCCGGGAATGCCCGCGGCCGTGATCTCCGCTTCGTCAAGCGCGATGCCGCGACCGCTTTTCAGGGGATAGACGTTGAGTTCGCTGATCCGCATGGGAAGTCTCCTTCAGATCTCGTCGATGAAGAGGTCGAGCACCTGGCGCAGCCGCTCATGCCGCTCGGAGGCAAAAGCCCGCCCCGCGTCCGTCTGGAAGCCATCGGCGAGTTTGAACAGTTTCACCTCGAAATGGTCGATCGCAAACGCCTTGTCGTCGAGCGGGCGGTGTCTGGCGAGCGGATCGGCCGGGTCGTAGAGGCCGGACCCCATCCGCCCGGCGATATAGAAGCAGCGCGCCGCCCCCACCATGCCGATCGCATCCAGCCGGTCCGCATCCTGCAATATCCTGGCCTCCAGCGTCTCGGGCACGATGTTGGCCGAAAAGCTGTGCGCCGTCACCGCATGCGCGACGGCCGCGATATCCGTCTTGTCCCAGCCGAGATCGCCAAGGATCATTGACGCCTTCTCCGCCGCCAGCCGCGAGGCCTGCGCCCGCAGCGGCGAGTTCTTCTCCACCGAAACGCAATCATGCAGCAGCACGGCGGCGGCAAGCACTCGCCCGTCGCCGCCTTCCTTGGCATGGATGCGCATCGCGTTGCGGAAGACGCGCAGGATATGGGCGATGTCGTGCGAGCCGTCGTCGCCCTCGGTCGCATGCGGAATCAGCGCCTCGGCAAGCGCCTCGAAAGGCGAAAAGGCGGCGGCCAAGGAAGAGACAAGCGAAACGGTCACGAAACGGGTTCCTGGGAATCAACGGCGGCGGGTTCACCGCTCTTGTTCACCAGAATGCGCTGGTAGAAAAGCCCGATCCCGATCAGCACCGCGCCGAGCCCGATGAACGACAGCGCCCGAAGAATCCCTTCGAGGTTCGACATGTCGACCAAGAACACCTTTACCACGGCGACGAGCACGAGACCGGCGGAGGCAAGCCGCAGGCTCTTGGCGTCGAGCTTGGAGCCGATTGCCAGCAGCGCCACGCCGATCAGCAGCCAGACCACCGAATAGGTGTAGGTCTCGGCGGCCATGAACCCCTTCCAGTCGGCGATGTTCTGGCCCTGCCAGAAGCGCCGCACCGAAAGTGTCGCCCACAGGAAACCGAGCACCGCGCCGGCCAGCGCCAGCATGATCACGTAGGGCATCGGGCGCCGCCCGCGTGCATAATAGGCGACCAGCGCATAGGCGAGGCCGGGCAGGAGATAACCGAGCAGCAGCAGGTTGAAGAAAGGCCAGGCGCCGGTGTTTTCGCCGCTGAAATAGGGGTTGAGGCCAAACACGTGCAGCGACAGCGCATTGGCGGTGGCGAGCACCCCGGCGATCATCGAACCCCAGCGGAAGACAGGGCTTGGGCGTTTGAAATCGAGCGTCATCAAAATCCCTGAGAAACCGACCGTCAGCAGCGTGTAGATCGACTGCTCGCCCAGTGTCGGCACCCGGTCGTCCAGCACGCCGCCGTTCATCGCATGGCGCACCAGAACCGCGACCGTCATCAGCGAGGCGAGCGACGCAAGCGCCTGGATCAGGTTGCGGATGCGGAAATCCGAAGAGTCCTTCAGCAGATAGGCCGTCACGATCGCCAGCAGCGTCGGAATACCGTAGCCCGGCAGAAGCGCGTTGAAGAACGGCGTAGTGCCAAGGCTGTTCTGGCCGATCAGCGTTGGTTCCCAGGCGATCCGGCCGAACACGATCAGGATCGCCGCTGCCATCATCCACGGCAGCGCCGGCCACGGCCGCGCCCGCATGCCGAGCACATAGGCAAAACCCAGCACTGACACGAGAATGGTGGTGACGATGCCGTTGGTCAAAGCATGCAGCGCCAAGGTGAAGCCCGCAAACGATCCGGCGACGACCAGGTTGGCCGCCCAGTCGATGCCTCCTTCGCTCGCCTCGTCATGGTCGCGGAACAGCCATTCGGCGCCTGCCAGCAGCACGAGGCCGAGGCCGAGCCCGTAAAGCCCATGGGTCCAGTCGTGCCCGAGATTGCCGAAATTGAGGAAGCTGATGGTCGCCAGCGCCACCGGCACGCCGGACATCAGCACGCTCCAGACCATCGAAAATTCCGGTTCGGTCTTGCGGAAGCGCTTCAGGAACGCAAAGCCGAGCAGGGTGAAGACCGCCCCGAGCAGCAGGCTGACGCCGACTTCCGTCGCGTAGGTCACGACCGGCAGCGGTTCGTTGCCGACCGGTTGCGGCACATAGGTATCGAGGAGCAAAAGCGCCACGACGAAGAGGTTCAGCACCGCCCCGCCGGCGGCGATCATCGCCGGCCAAACCGTATAGGCGCGGCTGGCGCCGAGTGCTGCGAGTGCCGCGATCACGGCAGCGGAGGCGAAATACGGAGCGATGCCGGTGACCGAATCCGCCACCAGCATGGCGAGCGCCGGCAGAACCGACATGATCGCGACCGAGAGCGTGATGGTCAGCGGCTGGCGGCCCAGCAGCCCGCTCCAGCCGCTCTTTGCCACGCGGTCGGCGCCATAGACGGCACCTGGCCAGAAGAAGCCGGTGCCGGCGATCATCACGATCAGCGTCAGCGTCGGGGGCATCGGGTCGAAATCATTAGCGCCGAACGTGTAGGCGATAGCCCACAGCCCGATGCCGATATTGGCGAGCATTGGCACGATGGTCCAGCGACGGAAGCGCGAGGCCGCGTTGACCGCGACCCAGGTGAGGCCGAGGAAGATGAACAACGCGTTGGCGTTCGGTTGTTCGCTGGCGACGAGGGCCGGCGTCAGCAGCGAAGCGAGCAGGCCGAGTCCGGCGAGCGCCTGTCCGTGCAACAGCGACAGCCCGATCGTCGCGAAGGAGACGAGCGCGAGCAGGATGAAGGCCGGCGTCGCGCCGATGAATTCGTAGACGCCGTAGGCCGCATAGATCGCGCCCAGCAGCGTCACTGCACCCGCCGCCGTCAGCGCGCCGGGGATCATCGCATTGCCGAACCGGTCGGATACCTGCGGCATCGCCCGGCGCCGGACGATCTCGCCGCCGGCCATCAGCAC
>NZ_JALBGV010000168.1 GCF_023006505.1 Neorhizobium sp. SHOUNA12A | reverse complement strand
CAGCGAATGCCAAGGCCGCGGAGAAGCAGCCGCCCTCGGCGACCGCGAAGAGCAAACCGGCTCCGAAGACGCCCGGCAGTGCCGCGGAAGGCGCGCCGCCGGAACCGGGTGCAGTCTCCGGCGACTTGAAGCCGAAGCGCACACGGCGCAAGACCACGACTGAAGGTGAGTCGTGACATTTGAGAATTTGTGTGCGGCCTTTGAAAAAGGCTGCAATATATCGACTGGCAACCGGCTTAATCGCGACGGACTTGTGGAATAGATCATGTTGAAAGATCAGGATCGCATCTTTACCAATATCTACGGCCTCAAGGACAAGTCCCTGAAGGGCGCGATGAGCCGCGGCCATTGGGATGGCACCAAGGAGATCATCGAGAAGGGCCGGGACTGGATCATCAACGAGATGAAGGCTTCGGGCCTTCGCGGCCGCGGCGGCGCAGGCTTCCCGACCGGCCTCAAGTGGTCCTTCATGCCGAAGGAATCGGATGGCCGTCCGCATTACCTCGTGGTCAATGCCGACGAATCCGAGCCCGGCACCTGCAAGGACCGCGAAATCATGCGCCACGATCCGCATACGCTGATCGAAGGCTGCGTCATCGCTGGTTTCGCCATGGGCGCCAACACGGCCTATATCTATGTGCGCGGCGAATACATGCGCGAGCGCGAAGCGCTGCAGGCGGCGATCGACGAGTGTTATGATTTCGGCCTGCTCGGCGGCAACAACAAGCTCGGCTGGGATTTCGACATCTACGTCCACCACGGCGCCGGCGCCTATATCTGCGGCGAAGAGACCGCGCTGCTCGAAAGCCTCGAAGGCAAGAAGGGCCAGCCGCGCCTTAAACCTCCGTTCCCGGCCAACATGGGCCTCTACGGCTGCCCGACGACGGTCAACAACGTCGAATCGATCGCGGTTGCCCCGACCATCCTGCGCCGCGGCGCCGGCTGGTTCTCGTCCATGGGCCGTCCTAACAATGTCGGCACCAAGCTGTTCATGCTCTCCGGCCACGTCAACAAGCCGTGCACCGTCGAAGAAGTAATGGGCATCACCTTCCGCGAGCTGGTCGACAAGCATGCCGGCGGCATCCGCGGCGGCTGGGACAATCTGCTGGCGGTCATTCCGGGCGGCGCGTCCTGCCCGATCGTGCCGGCCAAGGACATCATGGATTGCCAGATGGATTTCGACGGCCTGCGTGCCGTCGGCTCCTCCTTCGGCACCGCTGGCGCCATCGTCATGGACAAGTCCACCGACGTCATCAAGGCGATCGCCCGCATCTCGGCCTTCTTCAAGCACGAGAGCTGCGGCCAGTGCACGCCGTGCCGCGAAGGCACCGGCTGGATGTGGCGGGTGCTGGAGCGCATGGTCAGGGGCAATGCCCAGAAGCGCGAAATCGACATGCTGTTCCAGGTGACCAAGCAGATCGAAGGTCACACCATCTGCGCGCTCGGCGATGCGGCGGCCTGGCCTGTCCAGGGCTTGATCCGGCATTTCCGTCCGGAGATCGAAGCACGTATCGACCAGTATACCCGAAACGCGACGGCGCATGGCGCCGTCCTGGAAGCTGCGGAGTAGTCACGTGACGAAGTCGGGCAAAGAGCATGAACGGGAGGCGGCGGATCGTCCGGCGCTCGATCCAGCACGCATGCCCGATTTTTCCGAGGCGATGAAGCTCAATCCGCTAATGGCGAACATGGCTGCCGCAACCGCGATCGGTTTCGGCATTGCCACGCAGATGGCCGGGGTGTTCTTCGGCGCGTTGCAGGGCGCGATGGAAGCAGGTAGCCGCCAGAAGGCCGCCGATCCAAATCCGGCTGAGGCCTCTCCGATTGCGGAAACGCCAGCGCCTGCGGAAACGCCGGCGGTTGCAGAACCGGTCGTCGCAGCAGCGACGGCGAAGCCGGTCGCCGTCAAGCCGAAGGCGCCCCGCAAGGCAGCTGCTCCGGTTCTCAAGGCGGCACCCGTTGCCGAACCGGTCGCCAAGGCTGCGCCGGCAAAGGCTGCGCCCAAGGCCGCTCCTAAGGTTTCGGCCAGGCAGCCGGCACCGGTAAAGCCGGCGAAGGCGAAGACGGCCAAGGCACCTGCGGGCGGCGACCTGAAGCAGATTTCGGGCATCGGTCCGAAGCTGGCGGAAGTGCTGAACGGCCTGGGCGTGACGAGCCTTGCGCAGGTCGCGGCCTGGAACGAGGCCGATATCGCCCGTTTCGACAAGGAATTGGGTTTCGAGGGACGCATCAGCCGCGACGACTGGGTCGGCCAGGCGAAAGCTCTGTTGAAATAAAAGAATATGTCCCCGAGTCGCCTGACCCCCAGGAGACCCAAAGGATGGAACTAAGGACGTAAGTGAGACGATGGTTAAGCTGAAGGTTGACGGCAAAGAGGTCGAAGTTCCGGATCATTTCACGCTGCTTCAGGCATGCGAGGAAGCCGGCGCCGAGGTCCCGCGCTTTTGTTTCCACGAACGTCTTTCGGTCGCCGGCAATTGCCGCATGTGCTTGATCGAAGTGAAGGGCGGACCGCCGAAGCCGGCAGCCTCCTGCGCCATGGGCGTGCGCGATGTCCGCGGCGGCCCGAACGGCGAGCTGCCGGAAATCTTCACCAATACGCCGATGGTCAAGAAGGCCCGCGAAGGCGTGATGGAATTCCTGCTGATCAACCATCCGCTGGATTGCCCGATTTGCGACCAGGGCGGTGAATGCGATCTGCAGGACCAGGCGATGGCCTTCGGCATCGACAGCTCCCGTTACACGGAAAACAAGCGCGCCGTCGAAGACAAGTATATCGGCCCGCTGGTCAAGACCGTGATGAACCGCTGCATCCACTGCACGCGCTGCGTCCGCTTCACCACCGAAGTCGGCGGCATTTCCGAACTCGGCCTGATCGGCCGCGGCGAGGATGCCGAGATCACCACCTATCTCGAAAGCGCCATGACGTCGGAACTGCAGGGCAATGTCATCGACCTTTGCCCGGTCGGTGCGCTGACCTCGCGTCCTTTCGCCTTTACCGCCCGTCCGTGGGAGCTCAACAAGACCGAATCGATCGACGTCATGGACGCCGTCGGCTCGGCGATCCGCGTCGATACCCGCGGCCGCGAAGTGATGCGCATCATGCCGCGCGTCAACGAGCAGGTGAACGAGGAGTGGATCTCCGACAAGACCCGCTTCATCTGGGACGGACTGAAGACCCAGCGCCTTGACCGCCCCTACGTCCGCAAGGACGGCCGCCTTCAGGCTGCATCCTGGGGCGACGCCTTCGGCGCCATCAAGGCTGCGGTTTCCGCAACGTCCGCTGCAAAGATCGGCGCGATCGCCGGCGATCTGGCTTCGGTCGAAGAAATGTATGCCCTGAAGGAGCTGATCCGGTCGCTCGGATCGGAAAACCTCGACTGTCGCCAGGACGGGACGGCGCTTGATCCGTCGCTCGGCCGCGCAAGCTATATCTTCAACCCGACCATCGAAGGCATCGAACAGGCGGGCGCACTGCTCCTGATCGGAGCCAATCCGCGTCTCGAGGCAGCCGTCCTCAACGCTCGCATCCGCAAGCGCTTCCGCCGCGGCAACTTCCCGATCGGCGTGATCGGCGAAGTCAGCGAACTGCGTTACGTCTACGACTATCTCGGTGCAGGCGCCGAAACGCTCTCCGACCTCGCTTCCGGCGCAAACAGCTTCGCCGATAAGCTGCGGGCTGCAAAGAATCCGATGATCATCATAGGGCAGGGGGCTCTCTCCCGTCCGGATGGCGCGGCGATTCTGGCCGCGGCCGCCCAGCTTGCCGGCTCGGTCGGCGCGCTGACCGACGAGTGGAACGGCTTTGCCGTGCTTCACA
>NZ_JALBGV010000167.1 GCF_023006505.1 Neorhizobium sp. SHOUNA12A | reverse complement strand
CCGACGGCCTCCGAAAGCGTGCGGGAAGTGCGGATGACCTTCAGCGTGCGTGCCGCGCGAGTGCGGGCGCCTGCAAGCTCCAGCGTCTTCGCGAGCCAGACGGTCCAGGTGATCAGCGACGCGAACGCGAGCCCGATCATCACGCTTTTGACGACCCAATCGGCCGCCATGAACATGCCCCAGGGCGAAAGGTTGTGCGGCAGGTCCGAACGCCGTCCAGGCTCCAGGAACTGGGTGAACATGTCGATCGGCTGGCGCGCCGCCGGCGGCTGGGCCGGGGTCTGTGGCGGGCTGGCAGGCGTTGGCTGGGCAGCATTGCTCGCCGGTGCTCCCGTCGGAACGGCGGGTTGCGGGGCGGAAGCTGCCGGCTCATTCGGCACCGTGCGGGAGGTTGTAGGCGCTGCCTGCACGGCAGGAGCGGGAGCCGCCTGCGTCGGGTGTGCACCAGAAGGTGAGGTCGTCTGCGGTGGCGGCGGCGCTTGCGTTGACGCATCCGGAGCAGGCGTCTGTGCCATCACCGTCGAAGCCGTCATTGCCAGTGCCGCGAGGGCCATCGGAAACCGGCTCCTCATCGGTTGGCGCATCGAAAAGGCGGGCTTCAGGGCAGCGGTCATGGCAGGCGATACTCCGGACTGTTCGTCATCGCGGACAGCGCCGGAGCACCAGGTCGACGATGACGGAAACGGGCATCCGAACGCCGCCGGCCACTGCCGCCGGGTTCGCGATGTTGCAGCTACCGGATAATAAACATGAGTAGAAATGGCAACTAATAAATCTTGAGAATGCCGATCACATTAATGCGGGACGGGATCATTAACCCATTTGCCCTGGATCGGCATTCCCTGTGCCGGAAAATTGCGCTGACGGACGTCTACCGCGCCAGCCAGCCGCCGTCGACCGGCAGCACGATGCCATGGATATAGTCGGAGGCCGGCGAGGCGAGGAATACGGCGGCTCCGCCGAGCTCTTCCGGCTGGCCCCAGTGTCCGGCCGGAATACGGCTGAGGATTGCCGCGTTGCGATCCGGGTCGTTGCGCAGTGCCTCGGTATTGTTGGTCGAGAAATAACCCGGCGCAATGGCGTTGACGTTGATGCCCTTGCCGGCCCATTCGCAGGCAAGCAGTCGGGTCAGGCCGGCGAGACCGCTCTTCGAAGCGGTATAGGAAGGGATGCGGATGCCGCCCTGGAAGGAGAGCAGCGAGGCGATATTGACGATCTTGCCGCCCTTGCCCTCGGTGATCAGCCGGCGTGCAAACGCCTGGGAGAGGAAGAACACGGTCTTCAGGTTCACGTCCATCACCGCGTCCCAGTCGGTCTCGGTGAAATCGATCGCATCGGCCCGGCGGATGATCCCGGCATTGTTGACGAGGATATCGGCACGCCCCGTCCATGCGACCGTTTCGCTGATGACCCGATCAACCGGCTCGAGCGTCGAAAGGTCCGCCTGGATCGACAGACTGCGCCCACCCGCCGCGCTGACTGCGGCTTCCGTCTCGGCCATGGAGGAGCGTCCGACCAGCGCCACGTCAGCGCCGGCCTGCGCCAGCGCCACGGATATCGCCTGGCCAAGGCCCGTATTGGCGCCGGTCACGATCGCCGTCTTGCCCGTCAGGTCGAATGAAATCGGCATGTTGTCCTCCTCGGAAACTGGAAATGCGGATATAGGGTAGATGCTTACCGTCGCGAGCTCTCGGGTTGAAGCTGAAAATTTTTGCCATATCGAGGCCGGCCCCCTTGGGGCCATGGATTGAGAGATTCAGTCCCCGCAGCCAGTTCCTCACGAGAAACCGAATACCCAAAATGCCAGGAGCCGCCCGTGAAGGTCACGGGCGGCTCCTTTAATTGTTCGGGCTGTTCGCCGGAGGTCACAGCGAGCGCGTGATATGCTCCACGCGGAAGCATTCGATGACGTCGCCTGCGCGCATGTCTTCGTAATTCTCGAACGCCATGCCGCATTCCTGGCCCATCGGCACTTCGCTGACTTCGTCCTTGAAGCGCTTGAGCGTCTTGAGCTTGCCTTCGTGGACGACGACGTTGTCGCGGATAAGGCGGACGCCCGCTCCACGCTCGACCTTGCCCTCGACGACACGGCAACCGGCGACCTTGCCGACCTTGGTGATGTTGAACACTTCGAGGATCTCGGCATTGCCGATGAAGGTTTCGCGACGTTCCGGAGACAGGAGGCCCGACATCGCCTGCTTCACGTCATCCACCAGATCGTAGATGATGTTGTAGTAGCGGATTTCGAGACCTTCGCGTTCAGCGGCTGTTCGTGCCTGCGGGTTGGCTCGGACATTGAAGCCGATGATGGCCGCATTGGATGCCTCGGCAAGCGAGATATCCGATTCGGTGATGCCGCCGGCACCCGAATGAACGATGCGGGCACGCACTTCGTCGGTGCCGAGCTTGTCCAGTGCGCCGATGATCGCTTCGATCGAACCCTGCACGTCACCCTTGATGACCAGCGGGAATTCCTTCAAGCCGGTATTCTGGAGCTGGCTCATCATCTGTTCGAGCGAACCGCGCTGGCCGGACTGGCGGGCAGCCGCCTTGTCGCGGGCAAGCCGCTGGCGATATTCGGAAATCTCGCGGGCACGGCTTTCGCTCTCGACCACGGCGAACCTGTCGCCGGCGGCCGGAGTGGCGGAAAGACCGAGCACCTCGACCGGCATGGCCGGACCGGCTTCCTTCACATGGTCGCCCTTGTCGTTGACGAGCGCGCGAACGCGACCCCACTGATCGCCGGCGACGATGATCTGGCCCGGCTTCAGCGTGCCCTTCTGGACGAGCACGGTCGCAACCGCGCCGCGGCCACGGTCGAGCTGGGCTTCGATGACGATGCCTTCGGCGGTACGGCTCGGATCGGCCTTGAGGTCGAGGATTTCGGCCTGCAGCAGGATGGCTTCGAGCAGCTTGTCGAGATTGACCTTGTTCTTGGCCGACACTTCGACGTCGAGCACTTCACCGCCGAGCGATTCCACGAACACTTCGTGCTGCAGAAGCTGCTGGCGAACCTTGTCCGGGTTGGCTTCGTGCTTGTCGATCTTGTTGATCGCCACGATGATCGGAACACCCGCTGCCTTGGCATGGGCGATGGATTCGATCGTCTGCGGCATCACGCTGTCGTCGGCTGCAACCACCAGGATTGCGATATCCGTCGCCTGCGCACCACGGGCACGCATGGCCGTGAAGGCGGCGTGGCCGGGGGTATCGATGAAGGTGATCTTCTGGCCGTTCTGTTCCACCTGATAGGCGCCGATATGCTGGGTGATGCCGCCGGCTTCGCCGGAGACCACGTTGGCATGGCGGATGGCGTCGAGCAGCGAGGTCTTGCCGTGGTCGACGTGGCCCATGATGGTGACGACCGGCGGGCGCGAAACCATTTCGCCTTCGTCGTCGGCAACGTTGAAGATGCCTTCTTCGACGTCGGATTCGGAAACGCGCTTGACGGTATGGCCGAATTCGCCGGCAATGATCTCGGCGAGGTCGGCGTCGATGACGTCGCCTGGCTTCATCATCTGGCCTTCCTTCATCAGGTACTTGATGACGTCGACGGCGCGTTCGGACATGCGCTGCGACAGTTCCTGAATGGTGATGGTTTCCGGCAGGATGACTTCGCGCATGACCTTTTCGCGCGTTTCCTGCATCTGGCTGCGGCGGAACTTCTCCTGCCGGCGGCGGGTAGCGGCCATCGAACGGCCACGGGCATTGCCGTCGTCGTCCGTGCTGACCGTGGTTACCGTCAGCTTGCCGCGGCGGCGTTCGTCTTCGGTCTTCGGACGGGCCGGAACCTTGGCGGGAGCAGCGACCGGGACACGGCCACGGCC
>NZ_JALBGV010000166.1 GCF_023006505.1 Neorhizobium sp. SHOUNA12A | reverse complement strand
GTGAAGACGGTCGCCGCCACCCGCACCGCCCTGCCAATGGACGTGACCGCCTCGGGCGCGGCCAATGCCGACCAGAATACCACGATCGCTGCACAGCAGCCGGGCATCGTCGTCGGCATCGCCGCGACCGACGGAGCCTTTGTCAAGGCGGGCGACCTGATCGCCAAGCTCGACGACCGCACCGCCAAGGCCGCTTTGGACAAGGACAAGGCGCTGCTCGTCCGCGACCAGGCGACGCTGACCCAGGCTCAGACGGCGCTTGCCCGCGCCAACGACCTGCTGCGCGGCAATGCCGGCACGCAGCAGACCGTCGACCAGGCGAAGGCGGCACAGGACACCGCGGCCGCCACCGTGCAGAGCGACAATGCGGCAATTGCCTCCGATCAGATCGCAATCGACCATACGGACATCCGAGCGCCGTTCGACGGAAGGCTGGGTGATATCGACATCAGCACCGGTGCCTATCTCAGCGCCGGTTCGGCGGTGGTGACGATCGCCAAATACGATCCGATCTATGTGAAATTCCACCTTCCCGAGGCCTATCTCGGCCAGCTCAAGCAGGGCGCTTCGGCAAATGCCGTAACGGTCGATGCCGTGCCGCAGGGCGGCGGCACCTCGGCCACGGGAACCTTGAGCTTCTTCGACAACAGCGTCGACCCCGCTTCGGGCACGATTCTTGCCAAGGCGCGGTTCGACAATCCATCCGGAACGCTCTGGCCGGGGCAATCGCTGAATGTCACCGTGCATTTCGAGAGCGGCGACAAGGATATCGTGGTGCCGACGGTGGCGGTCAATCCGGGCGTCGACAGCCCGTTCGTCTATGCGGTCGGCGACGACAAGAAAGTTCATGTGACGCCGGTCAAGGTGGCACGTTCCAACGGTCCGGACACGGCGATTGCCAGCGGGCTCACCGAAGGTGCGCATGTGGTGGTCGAGGGCCAGGTGCAGCTCGTCGATGGCGCGACCGTCGTCGAGCAGTTCGGCAACGGCCAGAAGACGGCCGACGCCAAGGGCAATGACCAGCCGATCGAAGTGGGGGCCGCGCAATGATCCCTCAATTCTGCATCCGCCGCCCGGTCGCCACCACGCTGCTGGCCATCGGCGCCGTGCTCGCCGGCCTTGCCGGTTATCAACTGCTGCCGGTCGCCGCCCTGCCGCAGGTCGATTTCCCGACCATCAACGTCTCCGCGCAGCTGACCGGCGCCTCTCCGCAGACGATGGCGACGGCGGTCTCGACGCCGCTGATCAAGCAGTTCGAGACGATCCCCGGCATCAGCGAGATCAGCGCCACCAACTCGCTCGGCAATACCTCGATCGTGCTGCAGTTCGACCTCAACCGCAATATCGACGCGGCGGCCGCCGACGTGCAGGCGGCGATCTCGCATGCGACCCGGCAATTGCCCGACAACATGACGACGCCGCCGAGCTACCGCAAGACGAACCCGGCCGACGCGCCGGTCCTGCTCCTGTCGATCCGCAGCGATACGATGCCGCGCAGCAAGATCGACGAAATCGCCGAGGACGTGCTCTCCCCTTCCCTCTCCACGCTTCCCGGCGTCGCGGAAGTGTCGATCTTCGGCGCCCAGACCTACGCGGTGCGCGTCGAGGTTGATCCCAACAAGCTGCAGGCCCGCAATCTCGGCGTCGACAACGTCACCAAAGCGATCTCCAACGCCAACAGCCAGGCGCCGGTCGGTTCGCTGCAGAACAACAGCCAGCGGCTGACCATCAATGCCGATACCCAGCGCACCAATGCAGATCAGTTCCGTTCGCTGGTAATCGCCAGCCCGAACGGTGCACCCGTCCATCTCGGCGATGTCGCCAACGTTCAGGACAGCGTTGCCAATCTCGACGCGGGAAGCTGGTATGACGGCAACCAGTCGATCATTCTCGCCATCCAGCGCCAGCCGGACGCCAACACGGTCGACGTCGTCGATTCGGTGCGCGCAAAACTGCCCGGACTTTCCGCCGAGCTGCCGGCGTCGGTGTCGATCAGCGTCATGAACGATTCCTCGACGGCGATCCGCTCCTCGATATCGGATGTGCAGTTCACACTGATGCTGACGATCGGCCTCGTCGTACTGGTCATCTATCTCTTCCTCGGCCGGATCACCGCCACCCTCGTTCCGGGGCTTGCCGTGCCGCTGTCGCTGATCACCACGTTCGGCGCCATGTATGTGCTCGGCTACAGCATCGATAATATATCGCTGCTCGGGCTGACGCTCTCGGTCGGCCTCGTGGTCGACGACGCGATCGTCATGCTGGAAAACATCATGCGGCATGTCGAGGATGGCATGCCGCCGATGCAGGCGGCCTTGCAGGGGGCAGGTGAAGTCAGTTCGACGATCATTTCCATGTCGGTCTCGCTGATCGCCGTGTTCATCCCGATCCTGTTGATGGGCGGGGTGGTCGGGCGGCTGTTCAACGAGTTCGGCATGGTTGTGGCGCTCGCCATCGTCGCCTCGGCGGTCGTCTCGCTGACGGTGACGCCGATGCTCGGTTCACGTCTGTCGGGTGCCGAACATCACCCGGGCCTGATGGTGCGCATCTTCGACGCGGGCTTCAGCCGCACGCTCAAGGGATATGACCGGTCGGTCGGCTGGTGCCTCAGGAACCGGGGGGTCATCCTCCTTGTCTTCCTCGCCTCGGTCGGCGCCTCGGTTTACCTGTTCACGACGCTGCCAACGAGTTTCTTTCCACAGGAGGATATCGGCCGCCTGACGATCTCGACCCGCGCCCGCGAGGACATTTCCTATCCGGCGATGCGCGACCTGCAGGCACAGGTCGCGGCCGCCGTGCAGAAAAACCCCGCGGTCAACCACGTCACCTCGATCGTCGGCAGCAATGGCCGCAGCTCGCTCAACAACGGCACGATCTGGGTGGAACTGAAGGACCGCGACCAGCGTCCGCCGCTCGACCAGACGCTGCGCGAACTCAGGCAGGCGACATCCAGGTTCGCCGGCATGAAGACCTTCATCACGCCGCAGCAAAGCCTGCGCTTTGGCGGCCGCGCGACGGCCAGCCAATACCAGCTCGTCGTCCAGGCGCTGAATGCCTCGCAGACCAGCGAATGGTCGGACAAGATCCAGACCGCGATGCGCGCCGACCGGACGCATTTCACCGACGTCACCTCCGACGCCCAGAACAACGCGATCGAAGCCAATATCAAGGTCGACCCGGAAAAGGCGGCGTCGTTCGGGATTACCGACGACCAACTGCGCAAGACGCTGCAGATGGCTTTCGGCGGTTATACGGCCGCCGAAATCCAGTCGACCGGCGACAGTTACGACGTCATCACCGAGTTCGACAATACCCAGCAATGGAACGACCAGATGCTGCAGGGTGTCAGAGTGATGTCCTCGAACGGCTCGCTAGTGCCGCTCTCGAATTTTGCGGCGGTCGTGCGCCAGACGGCGCCGGTCACCATCAACCAGACCGGCCAGCTGGTCTCGACGACCGTGTCGTTCAACCTGCCGGCCGGCGTGTCGCTCTCCGATGCGACGGCGGCGATCGACCAGATCAAGACTCAGCTGCAGATGCCGAACGACGTGTTCACCTCCTATGGCGGCACGGCGCAGATCTTTCAGCAGAGCCAGGGCAATACGCCGCTGCTGATTCTCGCTGCGGTGCTGACCATCTATGTGGTCCTCGGCGTGCTCTACGAGAGCTTCATCCACCCGCTGACGATCCTGTCGGGTCTGCCGGCTGCAGCCTTCGGAGCGTTGCTGGCACTGAAGCTGTTCGGCTTCGACCTGTCGATCATCGCGCTGATCGGGCTCCTGATGCTGATCGGCATCGTCAAGAAGAACGCGATCATGATGATCGACGTGGCGGTGGAGACGATGCGCTCGAAGGGAGAAACGGCGGCCGTCGCGATCCACGAGGCCTGCGTGCGGCGTTTCCGGCCGATCATGATGACGACCTTCTGCGCCCTGCTCGGGGCGCTGCCGATCGCGCTCGGCACCGGCGCCTCGTCCGAACT
>NZ_JALBGV010000165.1 GCF_023006505.1 Neorhizobium sp. SHOUNA12A | reverse complement strand
CGCTCGGCACCGGCGCCTCGTCCGAACTGCGCCAGCCGCTCGGCGTCGCGGTGGTCGGCGGCCTGATCGTCTCGCAGGCGCTGACGCTGTTCATCACCCCCGTCATCTTCGTGGAGATGGACCGGTTCGGCCGCTTCCTCGGGAGGCTTTGGTCAAAGAAGGACAAGGACCTGCACGAGGCAAACGACGACGCGCCGACGCAGATCGCCGCGGAGTGACGCCCCTGACCGCCGCCCCAAAAGGGCCGGCGGGCGGGCGCCAGTGCAGGTAACCTTAACCGATAACCTGAACGGACGACTCCGTTTGCATTAGCCACTGCTAAAGCTTCTTATAGGTGGCGCAGCGCAGTGTTGCGTACGCGCTGGGCGGTCGGGCTTGGGGGTCGCCCGGCCGCTTTCAGCTTCAGGCCGAGAGCCTAGAATCCTTCCGCCAGTTTCGGGAAATCCCTGATCAGCCCATCCCGCACCACGAAGCTGATCGGCTCGTTCGGATACCGCTTGGTATCGACCAGCAGCCTTGCGAAGATGACACGCCGTTCGTCCTTCATTGCCCAGCCGACGAACCAGCCGAGCGGGCGGTCGTAATCCACCTTGCCGGCCTTGTCGCGCAGCCAGCCGGAACCGGTCTTGCCCTGGATGTCCCAGCCGTCGCCGGCCTCGAAATGCGGCACGATCGCCAGCGTCATGTCGACGGCGTGTTCGGAGATCGGCAGGCCGCCATTCAGGAACCGGCGCAGGAACCGCACCTGCTCGTCCGCCGAAATCTTCAACGACGACATCAGCCAGGATTCGGTCAATCCGTCGGTATTGCCTGGGCCGCCGGAGACATCGCGATTGCCGTAACCGAAGCGCTGGATGTAGTCCGCAAACTTGGGCTTGCCGAGCTTGCGGGCGACTTCCTGCGAGTACCAGACGATCGAGTCCTTTTCCCATATCACCGGATCGACATCCTTCTTCACCCGCTCCGGGCCACCGAACTTCGCCTGGTATTTCCAGCGCGGGTTCTGGGCGTCGGTGAGGATGCCGGCATCATAGCCCATCATGGCCAAAGGCAGTTTGAAGGTCGACTGGGGATAAAAGCCCTGATCGCAGGTGCCCTGGCGGTAAAGCGCGTCGCCGCTGTCCTCGTCGATGATGACGGTGCAGCGGATCGGATCGGCCGCGCCAGCGGAGGTGCAATCGAGAAAAGTCACGATAATTCCGAGAGAAAATGCCAGAAGAAAAGAATTTCTGAAAGCCATCGAGGTGCTCCAATTGGGGTGACGCGGCTTTTCTAGGTCGGCTTGCAAGCCCCAATCAAACGATGATATCTGCGGTCAGGCATGAATCAAATTAGGGCATGGCCATGGTTCGACCATATTTGCCGCTGAACGCGCTGCGCGCCTTCGAGGCGGCCGCCCGGCATCTCTCCTTCACCCGCGCATCGATCGAGCTCTGCGTCACCCAGGCCGCCGTCAGCCATCAGGTGAAGCTGCTCGAAGAGCGGCTCGGCGTGACGCTGTTCCGTCGCCTGCCGCGTGGGCTGATGATCACCGAGGAAGGCCTGGCGCTGCTGCCGGCGCTGCAGGACAGTTTCGACCGCATGGCCGCCATGCTGGAGCGCTTCGAAGACGGGCATGTGCGCGAGGTGCTGAAGCTCGGGGCGGTCGGCACGCTGGCGGTCGGCTGGTTGCTGCCGCGGCTTTCCGACTTCCGGGAAAAATACCCGTTCATCGATTTGAGGCTTTCCACCAACAACAACCGCGTCGACATCGCCGCCGAGGGTCTCGACTACACGATCAAGTTCGGCAACGGGGCCTGGCACGATATCGAGGCGGAACCGCTGTTCGAGGCGCCGCTGTCCGTCCTCTGCATTCCGTCGATCGCAAGGCAGATCAAGACCCCGGAAGACGTGGCGCACCAGGTGCTGCTGCGCTCCTACCGCGCCGACGAATGGCCGGGCTGGTTCGAGGCCGCACATGTCGCCCCGCCGCAGATCCGCGGTCTCGTCTTCGACAGTTCCGTGCTGATGGTCGAGGCGGCGATGCAAGGGGCCGGCGTGGCGCTCGCCCCTCCCCTGATGTTCTCCCGCCAGTTGGCCGCCGGCATGATCGAACAGCCCTTCCCGATCACCATTTCCAAGGGCAGCTACTGGCTGACCCGGCTCAAATCCCGCAGCGTGACGCCTGCCATGGAAATGTTCCGCAACTGGCTTGCGCAACAGGCGGCGGAGACGCGGCGGCAGTTGGAAATCTAGGGCTTTCGGGGGTTGCCATCCCGGCGACCTTGTGCGATCACCCGCCCTCTCAAAAATTCCGGGGTGCCAGAAGCGCCCTTTTTCGCGTTCGAAGCCTTGTCGGCTTCGGTTCAATGATTTTCGACGGATAAAAGGAGCACGGCGATGGCACGGGCGCTCGGGCTTGATTTCGGCACGACCAATACGGTTCTGGCACTGGCGGATGGCGGCAGCACCACGCATTCGATGCGCTTCACCAGCAGCGCCGGCGAGAGCGATTCGATGCGCACCGCACTTTCCTTCATGAAGGATCCGGTGATGGGGGCGCAGGCGCTGAAGGTCGAGGCAGGCCAGGCGGCGATCCGCCAGTTCATCGACAATCCCGGCGACTGTCGTTTCCTGCAGTCGATCAAGACGTTTGCGGCAAGCGCGCTCTTCCAGGGCACGCTCGTCTTTGCCCGCCGGCACGTCTTCGAGGACCTGATGGAAATTTTCCTGAAGCGCCTGAAGATCTACGCGGACGACAACTGGCCGAGCGACGTGTCGCGGGTGATCGCCGGACGGCCGGTGCATTTCGCCGGCGCCAATCCGGATCCGAAGCTTGCGACCGAACGCTACAACGAAGCGCTGACCCGGCTCGGCTTTCCGGAAATCCACTATGTCTACGAGCCGGTCGCGGCCGCTTATTATTTCGCCCAGACGCTGAAGAGCGACGCCACCGTTCTCGTCGCCGACTTCGGCGGCGGCACCACCGACTATTCGCTGATCCGCTTCGAAACCAAGGCTGGCAAGCTGACCGCCACCCCGATCGGGCATTCGGGCGTCGGGGTTGCGGGCGACCATTTCGACTACCGGATGATCGACAACCTGGTGTCCCCGGAAATCGGCAAGGGCAGCAAGTTCAAGAGTTTCGACAAGGTACTGGACGTGCCGGCCGGTTATTACGTCAATTTCGGCCGCTGGAACCAGCTGTCGATCTTCAAGACCACGCGCGAATTCACCGACCTCAAATCGCTGGTGCGCTCGGCGCTGGAGCCGGAAAAGCTCGAACTGTTTGTCGATCTCGTCGACCACGACGAGGGTTATCCGCTCTACCAGGCGATTTCGGCGACCAAGATGGCGCTGTCGGGTGCGGAAGAAGCGGAATTCAACTTTGCCCCGCTTGGGCGTGCCGGCCGGAAAATGGTGAAGCGCACCGATTTCGAAGGCTGGATCGCCGAGGACCTCGGCCGCATCGAAGGCGCGCTCGACGAGGTGCTGGAAAAGACCGGCACTGCGCCTGGAGAGATCGACAAGGTGTTCCTGACCGGCGGCACCTCTTTCGTGCCGGCCGTGCGCAGCATCTTCACGCGACGATTCGATGCGAGCAAGATCGAGACCGGCGGCGAACTGCTGTCGATCGCCCACGGCTTGGCGCTGATCGGCGAGAGCGACGATATCGGACAATGGGCGGCTTGAGGGCGGCATACTCCCACTGACCTCCCCCCTTGAGGGGGAGATGTCACCGAAGGTGACAGAGGGGGGTAGCGACGGTGCGGCAAAACATTCGGCCAATGAATCTGCCGAGAGGTTACCCCCTCTGCCCTGCCGGGCATCTCCCCCTCAAGGGGGGAGATCGGCAAGACGCTCCGTCTCCGTCCACAGGACGTCGCCCATTCGAGCCAAAACCGGTTCCCTCTCCCACGCCACATGCTGTAGTGTGAATCCGATGAACCTCGCCAAAGACATGGACGCTCCCGAGCTCGCCGCCCTTCTGCATTTCTATGCGGATGCGGGTGTCGAGTGGCTTGTCGAGGATGAGCCGGTCGACCGGTTCGCGCAATTTGCGGCCCAGAAGGCAGCGCAGGCCGAAGCGCGAGCGCCGGCGTCTGCCCGGCAGCAGCCGGTCG
>NZ_JALBGV010000164.1 GCF_023006505.1 Neorhizobium sp. SHOUNA12A | reverse complement strand
GTCGGCCGCTGGCGGCCGACGATGCTGCCGTCGCCGCGGCTCCACTGCCTTCGACCGGCTTATAGTCACGATAGGTCATGATCCAGTTACCGCAGTTCTGATCCGTGCCGTTCAGCACGTTGGCGGCGCGCACCGCTTCCATTTCCTGCGGCCGGCAGGGGTTCATGATCGCCGACGTCATGCCGGCGCCAATCACCATCGGGATGAAGCCGGCATTGATGCCATGGCGGTGCGGCAGGCCGAAGGAGATGTTGGAGAGCCCGCAGGTCGTGTTGACCTTCAGCTCCTCGCGCAGGCGCCGCAGGAGCGCAAAGACCTGCAGGCCGGCGCTGCCGAGCGCGCCGATCGGCATGACCAGCGGATCGACGACGATGTCATGCGGCTTGATGCCGTAGTCGGCGGCGCGTTCGACGATCTTCTTGGCGACCGCGAAACGGACGTCCGGATCCATCGAAATGCCGGTCTCGTCGTTGGAGATCGCCACGACCGGTACGTCGTATTTCTTGCAAAGCGGCAGGATCGCCTCGAGCTTTTCCTCCTCGCCGGTGACCGAATTGACCAGTGGCCGGCCCTTGGCGACTTTTAGCGCCGCCTCGATGGCGGCTGTCACCGAACTGTCGATCGACAGCGGCACGTCGACGAGGCCCTGGACGATCTCCAGCGTCCGGACGAGTAGGCCAGGTTCGGTCTCGTTGGGGTTGACCGAGGTGACCCCGGCATTGACGTCGAGCATGGTGGCGCCCGCCGCCACCTGTTCCAGCGCATCCCTGATGACCGTGTCGAAATTGCCCTCGATCATCTCGGCCGCGAGCTTCTTGCGGCCCGTCGGGTTGATGCGTTCGCCGATCACGCAAAAGGGCTGGTCGAAGCCGATCACAATCTCCCGGGTTGCGGATGCGACGATGGTGCGGGTCATTTCTTCCTCCAGGCGCGCGATGCGGCGCCGAAACGATGTGATTGTCTGAACGTCAGGCGGTTTCGCGGCCGCCGGTCTTCACCAGCGCCACGAGTTTTTCCCGGTCATAGGCTGCTTCGAGCTCGGCCGCCGCCCTGTCGGCTTCGGCCTCAAGATCGTCGGAGACGGCGGTGGGATCGGCCTTGCGCCATTCGGCGAGGTAGTCGTCGTTGCCGGCGGCGCCGCTGCGCATCGCGCACATGTCGATCGCCTCGGTGAAGCGCAGCGACAGTTCCCGCTTGGCGGTCTGGCGGCCCTTCTTGATGATCACCTGCGCCGGAATATCCCGCCAGAAGACGACGATGCGGTCGGCCATGAATTCCTCCGTGTTGAGGTGCAGCATGCACGGGTGCGGGCGACAAGACTGCGCTTGCGACGACGTCGCACCCAGCAAAATACGACGCGGTGATGGGATTGCCTTGCCGGATGTCGGGCCGGGTGCCGGTTACCAGATCTTCCGGGTCAGCCCGTGATAGACCCAGGTCCAGATCGGCGGCGGGAAACGTAGTGCGGAGGGGCCTTGCGGCTGATACGGCTTCAGTGTGCCGGCGATGGCATCGCGAAGCGCGCGGACGCTGATATCGACGGAAGAGGCAGTCATCAGCAACGGATAGGTGGCGAGCGAATCCGAGCGCGCCGGCTCCACCCGCTTCTCGTAGAGCGTTCCGCCGGTATCGATGCCCTTGTCGACCAAATGCACGGTGGCGCCAAAGTTCTTCTCGTCGCCTTCGACACGCGACCAATAGCCGCCCATCTGGCCGCGATACATCGGATTGATGCCGGCGTGGAAGTTGATTACCGGGCAGCGGACAGCGGCAAGCGTCTCCGGCGACAGGATGCGGCAGGATATGGTGAAGATCGCGGCGGGCTTCAGGGCTGTCACCGCTGCGTGACAGGCCGGATCGTTGAGGGAGGCCACGTGCGTCACGGGGATCGCTGGGTTAGGCTCGGTGGAATGGCCGTAGTCGCGGATGATCTCGGCGGAGCGGCTCGCCGCCACGCTCTTGGTGAGCCGCGACGCGATCATCGTCGCAAGTTGGCCAAGCGCGGTAAACCAGCCGAACCGCCGGGCGCGGCGTTTCAAAAGCGTGCCCTTCGATTCCGGCTGTTCCTCGACGACATGCAGGTCGGGGAAATGTTTTGCCAATGCGTTGATCATCATCTGCGGGTTCACCCCGCCTGACGTCATCACCACGATCCGAGAATTCCGGTCCTGCATCGATCCCCCCGCAAAAAGCGCAGGGCCGCACTCTTCCGCCGAAGGCCCGAAGAAACGGTTAAACCGAGCGTAACGCCTGCGTGAGGTCACCGTAGCCGGTGAAGCGGTATTCGTATTCCAGGCCGAGATACTCGGCGGCCGCACGCGCCTTCTCCTGAAGGACCTCGTCTTCCTCCTGGCTCAGATAGACGAGCTTTCGGTAATTGCCGAAATACATCTCCTTCAGCTGCGGATGACGGTCGAGACCGAGCGGTTCGATGACGAAGGCCTCGAACTGGCGGGCGAGAAAATCTGTCAAGAAGAATGAGAACAGGTCTTCGTCCGCCTTTGCGGCAAAAGCGTCGTTTCCGGCGAAGAAGGAATAACAGTGCGGCCCCTCAATGCGGGCGATGCCCTCGCGTTCGCAGAGCCGGTCGATGTCGCCGCCGGTTCCGCAATCCGCATAGGCGAAAAAGATCTTTTTGAACCCAGCTTCCCGCGCCTCGGCGACGGCTTTTTCAAGCCCTGGAACGATCTTCTGCGGATAGGCGTGCCAGATCGCCGGCAGGCAGTTGAGATCGATATGGCCAAGACCTTGCTGCCTGGAAACAGCAAGGATTTCCCGCGCGATCGCTCCGCACGCGATCACGTGAACTTTTTCGCAAGTTGAACGTTCCTTTGCCGGAAAATCCATTTCCGCCACGATTTCATCTCTCTCCATCGGAGTATTTTAACATGACGGTCAAGACAGTCACGGTAATCGCCGCTCTTCTCGCGACGATGGTTTCACTCACCTCCTGCGGCAATACCATCCGCGGCATGGGCAAGGATGCGGCCAACACCGTCAATGCCACGCAGGATGCGGGACGCCGGGTCGATCGCGCTGCGCGTTAAGGCGTCGCCGTCAGCAAGCCGTTCGGCGCCTCAGGCGCCGGCGGCAAGGCTGTTGTGCTTGCGGCGGATATATTCCTTTGCCGTTTCGACGGCGACCGCCGCATCGCGGCAATAGGCATCGGCGCCGACCGCCTTGCCGAATTCCTCGTTGAGCGGCGCGCCGCCGACAAGCACGATATAGTCGTCGCGCATGCCCTTTTCCTTCAGCGTGTCGATAACGACCTTCATATAGGGCATGGTCGTGGTCAAAAGCGCCGACATTCCGAGAATATCCGGCTGTTCCCGCTCGATCGCGTCGAGATAGTTCTCGACGGGGTTATTGATGCCAAGATCGACCACGTCGAAGCCCGCTCCCTCCATCATCATGCCGACAAGGTTCTTGCCGATGTCGTGGATGTCGCCCTTGACGGTGCCGATCACCATCTTGCCGAGTTTCGGAGCGCCGGTCTCGACCAGAAGCGGCCGCAGGATGAACATGCCGGCCTTCATGGCACCCGCCGAGAGCAGCACTTCCGGCACGAAAAGAATGCCGTCACGGAAGTCGATGCCGACGATGCGCATACCCTCGACCAAGGCCTTTGTGAGGACGTCATAGGGCGTCCAGCCGCGCGTGAGCAGGATGTTGGTCGCCTCCTCGATCTCCTCCTTCAAGCCGTCGTAAAGATCGTCGTGCATCTGCTGCACGAGTTCCTCGTCGGAAAGTTCCGCCAGGATGATTTCGTCGTCGGACATGCAATGTTTCCCTTCGTTCGAGGGGCCGGTTCGAAGGCCGGCAAATCAGACGTTTACCGTCCCGACTATCTGTACCTTTAATTTGCTTGGCAATTTCTTTCGTATGCGACAGCGGCGCGTCGGAAAAACGACGGAAGATCACGGCGTGATGTCTGTCCTGTACAAACCCGTGACGCAGAAAGGCGGGGCTCGGCTTGCGCTTGAGCCTAGCATGGCGCATCAAAAAAGCTTGAGGCGCTTTTCAAAGCGGAGGCGAGGAACATCATGGACGATTTGACCCCAGAGACGGAACCGGCAGGCAGCGGGGCCAGACGCGGCCGCGGCGAGCGGGGAGCGGCAGGCCGCC
>NZ_JALBGV010000163.1 GCF_023006505.1 Neorhizobium sp. SHOUNA12A | reverse complement strand
CCGCTCCACATAGGCACGCATATCGGCATTGTCGTCCGCCAGAAGGACATGCCCCGTCGAGAGCACGTCGGCTGCCTCCGTGCGGAGGATGAAGGGTTTTCGCCGCAGCGCCGGCAGGTCGCTCATCACCCGGGCGGCAAGCCCGGCAAAGGCCGCAGCCATGCGGGTGGCGCCGCTCGACCCTGCCCCGCCTGCAGCGACACGCACGCTTTCCGTATCCCAGAGAAGTGCGGCGACCTCCTCTAGCGTCGCATGTTCACACAGCTCGACGGCATCACGACCGCGATAAAAAAGCCGCTCGTTGGAAATCGTCGAGATTGTCGTCGGCAGGACCGGATCGCCCCAGCGGATCGCGTCCGCCGCCACCGCTGCCGATTGTCGCCGCCCGGCATGCCGTTCCGAGAGGCGCTTGACGTCGTCGGCCTGATAGAGGCTGCGGCGCGGATCGGCAGGATCCGGCTTGGCGCGGATGCGGCCGCGGCTGACATTGGCATAAAGCGTCTGCGGTTTGGTCCCAAGTCGGGAAAGCGCTTCTTCGGCGGTGATCCAGAGCATGTTCATATTGATCGATTGCATCAAGATTGACGTCAATAAGACTAGGTCGGATCATCAAGCCCGTAAAGGAGAAACACCCATGAAAAACAACGGACTTGAAGATGTCATCGCCGCCGAGACCCGGCTTTCGGACGTGGACGGAGAAGCGGGACGCCTCGTCATTCGCGGCGTATCTCTCGACCTGCTTGTCGAGCGCGCGACCTATGAAGACGCCGCAGCGCTGCTCCTGGATGGTTTTCTGGAACATCCCGTCACCGCGGCCGATCTCAAGGCCCGCCTCGGCCAGGCCCGTGCCGAAGTTTTTGCGCATGTGCGCGCCGCAGATGCCGCGCTTCGGAACCTGCCACCTGTCGATGCCATGCGCGCCCTGATCGCGCGCCTGCCGGACGGCGAGGATTTCGAAACCACGCTTCGACTGCTCGCCGCCCCCGCCGTCTTCCTGCCGGCCGTGCTGAGGCTCCAGAAGGGAGAGACGCCGGTGGCGCCGACCGCGTCGCTTTCCCAGTCCGCCGATATCCTCGCCATGCTGAACGCCAGCCTGCCGACGCGTGAACAGGTCGCAGCGCTGGACGCCTATCTGGTGACGATCGCGGATCACGGTCTCAACGCCTCGACCTTCGCCTCACGCGTCGTCGCCTCGACCGGCGCCGGCCTCACGTCATCGGTGCTGGCTGCCATCAGCGCGCTCAAGGGTCCACTGCATGGCGGGGCGCCGGGACCGGTACTCGACATGCTGGATGCGATCGGCAGCGATGACAATGCCAGGACCTGGCTCGGCCAGGCGCTCGATCGCCGCGAACGGCTGATGGGATTCGGCCACCGCATCTACCGCGTCCGCGATCCCCGCGCCGACGCGCTGAAAGGCGCATTGGCGCCCTTGGTCGTGACCGGACAGGTGGACCCGGACCGCATCCGGCTCGCCGAAGCCGTCGAGCAGGCGGCGCTTGCTATCCTCAAGGAGCGCAAGCCGGACCGGCCGCTCGACGTCAATGTCGAGTTCTACACAGCCCTGCTGCTCGATGCGCTGAAATTCCCGCGGGCTGCCTTCACCGGCGTCTTTGCGATCGGCCGCACGGTCGGCTGGATCGCCCATGCCCGCGAACAGGCGCTGGAAGGCCGGCTGATCCGGCCACGTTCGGTTTATGTCGGCCCCCTGCCCCAGGCGGCATAATTGGCGATCACATCTGGATCGACATGCCGCCGTCGACGTCAGCACATGGCCGTTGACGAAGGAGCCGGCGTCGCTTGCCAGGAACAGCGCGGCGCCCGCGATCTCGTCGGGCCGGCCCCAGCGTTGCAGCGGCACGCGCTGGCGCATGAACGCGATCATGCCGGGATCCACGGAAATCCCCGCATTGGTCTCGGTGGCGAACATGCCAGGCGCAATCGCATTGCTGGTGACGCCGAACGGGCCGTATTCGGCCGCAAGGCTTCTGACCAGACCGGTCAGGCCCTGTTTGGCGATAGGATAGATGGCATCACCCGAACGGGCCATGCTGCCGATAATCGACGTGACCGAGATGAGACGGCCATGGCCCTGAGCCTTCATGATATCAGCGGCGTTGCGGGACAAGGCGATTGCCGAGAGCAAGTCGGTCTGGATCAGGTTCAGGATTTCGGCATCGCTGAACGTGCAAACGGGCGCCGGTCGCGGGCACCGACATTGTTGATGAGGATATCCAGCCGGCCATGATCTGTGTGGAGCCTTGCGATCGCCTCGCGTCCGGCATCGAGATCTGCGACGTCGAAGGCGGCAGCGCTCGCCTTGCCGCCCTCACCCGTGATGGAGGCAACGGCCTGTTCGAGCATGTCGCTGGAGCGGCCGCTGAGCACGACATGCGCGCCGGCCTCCGCCAGAGCCTTCGCCATCTGCAGTCCAAGCCCTCGGCCGCCGCCGGTCACAAGCGCTACGCGCCCAATGAGGGAAAACCTGTCGAAAATAGCCATATCGCACCGCTGAAATGAAAAGAGCAATTCCGGCGAGCATAGGGGATGTCGCAGCGGTGCCGCCAGTGCGAAAAAGAGAATGTCTGCGCCTGATAGCAAAAAGGCAGGATGCGGGATCCAGCCTTTTCGGATTTCCTCAGACGAGGCGGCTTTGTTCCAGGGCCGCTTCGATGAAGCTCGCAAACAGCGGATGCGGATCGAGCGGCCGGCTCTTCAGTTCCGGGTGATACTGCACGCCGATGAACCACGGATGGTCCGGATATTCGATCGTCTCCGGCAACACGCCGTCCGGCGACATGCCCGAGAATACCAGGCCGCAGTTTTCCAGCCGGTCCTTGTAGTCGACATTCACCTCGTAACGGTGGCGATGACGCTCGGAAATATCGGTCGAGCCGTAGATTTCCGCGATCTTGGTGTCCTTCTTGAGCGTCGCCTTGTAGGCGCCGAGGCGCATCGTGCCGCCGAGGTCACCGGCCACTGAACGGATTTCGAGTTCGTTGCCTTTCACCCATTCGGTCATCAGGCCGACCACCGGCTCCTTGGAAGGACCGAATTCCGTCGACGATGCCTTCTCGATGCCGGCGAGATTGCGGGCGGCCTCGATGACGGCCATCTGCATGCCGAAGCAGATGCCGAAATACGGTACCTTGCGCTCGCGCGCGAAACGAGCCGCATGGATCTTGCCCTGCGAGCCCCGCTCGCCGAATCCGCCGGGTACCAGGATGCCGTGGACTTTCTCGAGCCAGGGCGCCGGATCTTCCTTCTCGAAGATCTCCGACTCGATCCACTCGAGGTTGACCTTGACGTGGTTGGCGATGCCGCCGTGATGCAGCGCCTCGATCAGCGACTTGTAGGCGTCCTTGAGGCCCGTATACTTGCCGACGATCGCGATCGTCACTTCGCCTTCCGGGGTGCGGATGCGGTTGCAGACCTCCTCCCAGGCGTCGAGGCGCGGCTTGGGGGCCGGTTCGATGCCGAAGGCGGCGAGAACCTCATTGTCGAGGCCTTCCTTGTGGTAGGCCATCGGCACGTCGTAGATATTGGCGACGTCGAGCGCCTGGATGACGGCGGACGGGCGGACATTACAGAACAGCGACAGCTTTCGGCGTTCGGGTTCCGGGATTTCCCGGTCGGCGCGCACCAGCAGGATGTCGGGGGCAATCCCCATCGCCTGCAGCTCCTTGACAGAGTGCTGGGTGGGCTTGGTTTTCAATTCGCCGGCCGCCGGAATGAACGGCATCAGCGTCAGGTGGAGATAGATCGCGGTGCCGCGCGACAGGTCGTTGCCGAGCTGGCGGATCGCTTCCATGAACGGCATCGCCTCGATGTCGCCGACCGTGCCGCCGATCTCGCAGATGACGAAATCATAGTCGTCATTGCCTTCGGTGACGAAATCCTTGATCTCGTTGGTAACGTGCGGGATCACCTGGACGGTCGCGCCGAGATAGTCACCGCGGCGTTCCTTGTCGATGATGTTCTTGTAGATGCGGCCCGTGGTGATGTTGTCGGTCTTGGTCGCCGAACGCCCCGTGAAGCGCTCGTAGTGACCGAGATCGAGGTCGGTTTCCGCCCCGTCGTCGGTGACAAAAACCTCGCCGTGCTGCGTCGGGCTCATCGTGCCCGGGTCGACGTTGAGATAAGGATCGAGCTTCCTCAGCCGAACCCGGTAACCTCGTGCTTGTAACAAAGCTCCGAGTGCCGCGGCCGCAATTCCTTTTCCGAGGGAAGAAACCACGCCGCCAGTTATGAATACATATCGCGCCATGGGATTCACCGGATACCTTTTCATTGGTGATTCCGCCAGCCCAAATCGTCTGCTTTATAAAAACGGCTGTGGAATCTTCACAAAATAAAACCGGCAGGCTTTTGGCCTGCCGGAGCTTGAAACGTGGACCGCGCCCTTATTGGCCGGTCGGAACGCCCGTCGGCGCAGCCGGGGCGGCAGGCGCCGAACCGGTCGCGGG
>NZ_JALBGV010000162.1 GCF_023006505.1 Neorhizobium sp. SHOUNA12A | reverse complement strand
CCGCCGGTGCCAACCGAGCTGCTCGACTGGCCGCCGCCTGCGGAAGACCCGCCGGTACCCAGGGTCGAGGCGGAACCGGAGTTGCAGTTGGTGGTGCCCGGCGCACAATTCGTTCCTCCGGCAGAACTGCCGCCGGTACCAATCGTGCTGCTGGACGTTCCGCCGCCGGCGCTGGTTCCTCCGGTTCCGACGGTGCTGCTGGTTTGCGCGAATGCGGACAGGGTTGTGCCCGCCAGAAGGGCCGCGGCAAAGGCCGCGCGCATGATCATGTTCATGTCTTTTATCTCCTTGAGTTTCCACATGCTTCTGACCGCGACCGCGTTCCCGAAGCTGTGGAGAAAACTGGCTTCCGACGGCGCATGTTCCCGCCTTGGGGCTTCAGTCCGATCCAGGCTTGGACCTTTGACCATGAGCGACATCGACCAAGGTCCGGTGCGACGAGGAAAAGGCCGCGAACGCGGAACTTGGGCCGCAATCGCGGCGTTCACGGCGGCTTCAAAAGGAGGTTCAGATGGAAGAGAGCGTGTATCAGGCGCGTTGGCTGCTGATCATCATGGCTTTGCTGGTGGTCGGCATGACCACTGTCGGTGCCGCAGCCGGGTGAGCCGGCCTGAGGGCGACTGGCGCGTGGCCCTTGGAAATTGATACCGGGGCGGGCCTTTAGCTGCCGGTCTGAGAGACAGGCAGCCGAGCACCTGTCACCCGATCGCAGCAGTTCTTACCTCAGGTCTTCGGTAAGGCATGCCGGGCTGCATCGCCACCCGGCATGCCTGATCGTCACTTTGCTGCCAGCGCCTCATTGATCTTGCCGGCGTCGGCCTCGAGGTTCTTGTAGGTTTCCTCCAGGCTCAATTCGCCAACGATGAGCTGGCTCATGCGCTGGACGATCTGCTGATAGATAGCGGTCCCGCCCTTCATGCGTTCGAAATCGCGCGCGGCCTGCGGAACGTTCTTCTTGTTGTCCAGAAACACCGCCATGGATGCCTTGGCGTCGTCGCTGGAGATCTTGTATTGCGGGTTCTTGATGTCCGCTCCCGTCAGGATGACATAGCTCTCGGCGATTTCGCGCTGCACCTTCTCGGAGCCGAGAAATTCGATGAACTGGGCGACCGCTTCGGGATGTTCGGTGCGCTTGAAGCCGACGATCGCGGTTGCGCCCGGCATTGCATAGCAACCCGCGTCGCCGCAGGGTGCGTTGATGGCCGTCCACTGGAAGGCGTTGCCGATCTTCTTCTGGAAGGGGTTCACCATCCAGTTGCCGGCGAGATAGGTGACGACATTGCCGTTGACGAACTCGTCGCCCATGTTCTTGTACTGCGAGCCGCCGGCCGCGCCCCACATTTCCTTGGGAAAACTGCCGTTCTGGGTCCAGGAATAGAGGTCGGCGATATATTTGCGCGCGCCTGCATCCGGGAAGTTGAACTTGCCGTCCTTCACATAGACCGAACCGTAGGAATAGGCACCGCCGGAAAAGCGGTGGCCCGACCGGTCCATGGTGAAGGGGATCTGCGCGCCCGTCGCCTTTGCGACGCGGGCGGAGGCTTCCACGATCTCCTTGAGCGTCGCCTTCGGGCCGGGCAGTGGCTCTCCAGCCTGCTCGAACAAGGTCTTGTTGACGAATGGCAGGTTCAGCGTCTGGGACGCGACGTAGCCGTTGATCGACTTCGGATCGTTGATATTGGGCAGGCGGAGTTGGTTGAGGCTGTCCCCGTGGAGCTTGGCGAAGGCGTCCGGGTCCTTCATGTAGGAGCGCATGTCGAGATAATAGGGCGCGAGCTGCCAATCTGTGATCTTGGCGAGGTCCGGTCCCTTGCCTGCCGCCAGCTGGACCGGCAGCTGCTTGACCACCGCGTCATAGCCGGACGATACGAAATTGACCTTGACGTCGGGATGTGACGCCTCGAACTCCTTGCTCAAGGCGGCCATGCGCTCGACATAACCCTGGTCGTCGTCGGTGAACAGGAAAGTAATGGTCTTGGCGTCCGCCATGGCCGCGCCGGAAAGAGCGAAGGCCGAGAATACGAACGCACCTATCCCTGATAGAAGTCTCTGCATTTTTCATCCTCCCAATGAAAATATTTTCACAATTCGGAAGATTTCCTTTCGGATTTTCCTTCGAATTTTTCCTTTTTGAAGCTTGACAATCCAAACGTCAAGCTGTCTTGTCGCGTTAAATTCGAAACTGCTCACAAAGCTGACGTGCGAGTTCAATTTATGAAAAGATTTTCATGATCTGAGGGAGGCAGTCATGGAGCACTCACCTGCAGCCGCAGGCCGTTCCGGCGGCGCCAGCTATCATGTCGCCCCGGGCGAAACCGTCACCGCATGGGTCGTCTCGGATTTGCGCCAGGTGTATTTTCCAGGTGAGCCGGCGCCGGCGGAAGATCGCGTCAATTACCGCTTCATCAACGGCTTCGTGGATGTCGGCGACCTGCCTTGCAGGAAGGCCTTCCAGGCGCAGATGGTCGGACGGGAAGTCCGTGCCGAGCACGACTGGAAGCCGGCCTCCCTGAACCTGCCGGGGCCGAACCGCCGCGTCGAGTTCACCGGCTTCTGGCACGTGCCCACCCATGTCGGCCGCTGGCTGCGCGGCAGTTTCTGCGCCGAGGCTGCCCGCCACGTCCCGATGCGGCTGCGAACCTGCGGCGGCGTGCGGATCTGGGTCAATGGCGAGGAACAGGTGCGGTTCGAGCCTTTTCGGCGCAACGTCGAGAGCGAGACCGGGATCGTCCTGAGGCTGAAGGCCGGCGACAATGACGTCCTTGTGCTGACCGAAGACCTGGCGGAGCGGGACACGATCTGGTTCTTCGAGCTGGAGTTGGCCGATACCCAGCCGCTGGACATCGCCCTGCCCACCGCACTGGACCGGCAGGAGGTCCGGGGGCTCGAGCTCCTCGCGCGCGCCATCCGGCCCGCCGCCGACGTTTTCGTCGACCGCCCGCTGGAAATTCTCTTCGACACCCCGCCGGGGGCCGATCTGCCGGTCGGCATCGAGGTCTACAGCCATGGTCATGACCGGGCGGTGCTGGCGAAGGCGGATCTGATATTAGGTGCCGTCGAGACGCGGCTTGTCGCTCCCGCAATCAAAGGCCTGCCGGACGGGTATCACGGCATCAGGCTGAAGATCGGTTCCGGCGCCGCGGCCGTCGCCCGCCACATTGACGCGGCCTTCATGAGCGGCCTCGTCCTGCCGCAAGCCGCCGCCACCCTTGCCGATCGCAAGCGTGAGGCGCTGATCTTCAGCGCCCGTTTCGGCGCCGAGCGGATCGGCCGCGTGCTCGCCATGGCTGCAGCGGGCGAGATCGAACGCGAGGCGATGGACAGGATCATCGCCGCCACGCTCGAGATCATCGACCGGCGGGAGGACTGCTCGGATTTCGTGATGGTGCCGCTCCTCTGGCTCCTCGGCGAATATGAGCATGTCTTGCCGCCGGAGACGGCGGCAGACATCCGCGCCTCCGTCGCCGGCTACCGCTACTGGGTGGACGAGCCCGGCAACGACGTCATGTGGTTCTGGAGCGAGAACCATGTCCTGTGCTTCCACACCAGCCAGCTGATCGCCGGCAAGTTGATGCCGGATACCGTGTTCTCCGCTTCCGGCAGGACGGGCCGCGAGCAAGCGCGGCTGGCGGAAGGCCGGCTTCGCCGCTGGTTCGACAGCGTCGAGGCGCACGGCCTCGCCGAGTGGAATTCCGCAGCCTATTATCCGGTGGATTTCATCGGTCTGCTCGCCCTCGAACGCTGGGGCGGGGACGATATCGCCCCGCGCGCTCGCCATCAGCTGGATCTGATCTTCCGGATGATCGCGCTGCATACGCTGGCGGGCGTTCCCGCCGGGTCGCAGGGGCGCGCCTACGACAAGGAGCTGCGGGCCGGGCCTCTGACGGAGCTGGCGCCATTCGCCCGCGTGGCGTTCGGCAGCGGCTGGCTGAACGGCGGCGTCGCTTCCCTGCCGATGTTCTGCGCCGGTTCCTACGCGCCGCCGGCCGACCTGCCGGAATTTGCCCAGCTGGCGCCCGGACGCTCGATAGAAGCGCGCTACGCCCAGGGGCTCGAAAGCGGCAAGCTCGTGCTTTTCAAGACGGAAGCTTCGCAGCTCTCGACCGTGGTCGATCACAAGACGGGCCGCCGGGGGCACCAGCAGCACGTCCTCGATATCCGGCTTGCCGGCCACCCGATGGCGAGGCTCTGGGTCAACCATCCCGGCGAAGACGACCCCTGGGGCACGCAGCGTCCGTCCTATTGGGCCGGCAACGGTATCCTGCCGCGCGTGATGCAATATCGCGACGTCGCCCTGCTGATCGCCGACACCGAAGGCACGCGCCATGCCTGGACCCATGCCTATCTTGGTCGCGACGGCCTGGATGAGGTCGTCATGGACGGAAACTGGCTCATCACCCGCTCGGGCCGCGGTTTCGCGGCGCTCTACGCCACGAACGGACTGGATCTCGTCACCGACGGAGCGACCGCCGGGCGCGAGGTGCGCTCCGAGGGTGCGCTCACC
>NZ_JALBGV010000161.1 GCF_023006505.1 Neorhizobium sp. SHOUNA12A | reverse complement strand
CCACGAGGCCGATGCCAGGCGATCACGGCGTCCGATATCTCACAACCCACTTCAAAATCCCCTTTTATTATAAGGACATCATCAGATGAGCAGTATGTCGCGCCGCCGTCGGAGCCGGCGAACAACGCATTTTTCCGATTGAGTGCGATTGGCCTGATTGAACGTTCGACGGTATTGGAGTCGATCTCGATGCGGCCGTCATCAATGAAGCTGGTCAGCCCATCCCAGCGCGACAGCGTGTAGCGGATGGCTTCGGCGAGCTTGGTCTTCTGGCTGATAAGAGTGAGTTGCTCGGTCAGCCATGGTGCGAGGTTGTCAGCGATCGGGCGGCTCTTTGCCTGCCGCACATCGCGGCGCTCCTCATGGGTCCTGCCGCGGATATCGTCTTCACTTTGTAGAGCTCGGCGATACGCCTGGGCGCTTCGCTGGCAATCGGCGCTGGCCCGGCTGCAGCGAGCTCGTAGAACCGCCTGCGCACATGACTCCAGCAGAATGCCAAAGACACGCTGTTGCCCGCGGCGATCGCGCGATAGCCGGGATATCCATCGACCTGCAGCACGCCAACAAAGCCATTGAGATGGGCCACCGGCCGCTCGCCCTTTCGGTCAGGGGCGTAGACATAGACAACACCGGGCGGATCGGCTCCGTGCCATGGTCTGTCGTCGCGAGCATAGGCCCAGAGTTGACCGGTCTTGGTCTTGCCTCGACCTGGATCAAGCACCGGAGCGGTCGTCTCGTCGGCGAACAGCTTGGACGAGGTCTTGATCTGTGCGAGCAGCCTCTGATGAAGCGGGCGCAGATGCCAGGCGGCACGCCCGACCCAGTCGGCGAGCGTGGAGCGGTCGAGATCGATCCCCTGGCGCTTGTAGATTTGCGCCTGCCTGTAGAGGGGCAAGTGATCGGCATACTTGGAGACCAGCACCTGGGCGACAATCTCCTCACAAGCGCGACAGGCATATTTTGGCCGGCGCGTCACCAGAACGCGGAACTGGGCAGGCACGATGTCGAGCCTCTCGCTGACATCTTCGCCGATCCGATGCAGGCCATGGCCGCAGCAAGGGCAGTCATGGCTCTCGATGTCGATGACCACATCGATGCGCGGCAGATGGGCGGGAAGAGAACCGCGGTTTGTCCGCCGCTTCGCCGCCCGTTCCCGGCGCAGATCGCTCGACACCTGCTCCTCGGCTTCCAGGCCATTGGCCTCGACCTGTTCGGCCTCTTCGAGCCCAAGAAGAAGCTGATCTTCTGGAAGCGTCTCCGCACGACGGCCGAAGCGATGGCGCTGCAATTCCTTGATGATCTGACGAAGTCGGGCGTTCTCGAGCTCGCGCGAAAGCACCATGGCTTTCAGCGCGTTCAGGTCGTCGGGAAGCTCGTCAGCCGTCATCGTCATGGACCGACAACAGCACAATCCGGCGACCAAAACGAGAGCATGGACGGACCTGATTCAATTGGTCGCGGCGACTATCCCGCCGCCTGCGGAACGCGTGCATCGGCCGGCGCATGAACGCGCTTCCAGTCCAGCCCCTCGAACAAGGCCGAGAACTGGGCGGCCGTCAGTCGCATCGCACCATCCTGCATCCTGGGCCAATGAAACTCGCCATCCTCAAGCCGCTTGGACACTAGGCACACGCCGCTGCCGTCCCAGAAGACGAGCTTGATCCGGTCCGCCCGTTTGGCCCGGAACACATAGATCGCACCGGAGAACGGATCGGCACCCATCTCGGCCTTCACCAGTGCCGCCAGGCCCTCCGCGCCTTTGCGGAAATCGACCGGTCGGGTGGCGACCATCACCCTTACCGCTCCCGACGGTCCGATCACAACTGTACCTTCACGGCGTTGATAACCGCTGTGATTGTCGCGGCGTCGGTGCCGGATGCGATCCTGATGATCGCCCCGCCAATCTCCAACTCGATTGCGCCATTGCCCGACTTGTTTCTGCGTGCGCGCGGTTCCGGCTCTTTCGCCACAGACTTCGTTGGCACCTCCAAGACCGCCGGCGCGAACATAGGAACATCAGCAGCAGGCGCGGCTTCGAGCGGCTTACGGGCGAGCCGACGCCAGGTGAACAGTTGCTGCGGGGTCAATCCGTGACGTCGCGCTACCGTGCAGACCTTCACGCCCGGCTCGTAACTCTCGGCGACGATCTGCGCCTTCTGCTCATCGCTCCACTCGCGACGGCGGCCGCTGCCGGTAAAAACCTCAAACCTGCGCAACGGTTCTTCGTCGCTGGATTTAATCGTAAGCTGTGAAATCGACATATGTCTAAGCCCTCGTTCAGGCTCAACATCGTCAATCACGCCCTGATCCGTAAGCGGCAAGGAGACCCCATCTGGCGTGGATGATGCTGAGCGGAGTATTCCGGACATACGACTTCTCTGAGTGTGAGGATCTATGTCTAGGCCTGCGGCTAGCCTTGGATTGATGCGGATGATCGAGGCGGTGCCCGATCGTCTTGACGGCTCGCCGCGACAGTTGCGGCGGTTCTGGTCTGACGAGTTCAAGGCCACGGCGGTCGAGCAAGCCTGTCAGCCGGGTGTGAACGTCTCGGCAGTCGCGCGGCAAATCGGGATACTGCCTTCTCAGCTCTATCGCTGGCGCAGAGAACTGTTGGGCAGTGATGAGCCTGGGCAAGCAGCAGAGACAACGGATTCGCAGAGCTTTGTGTCCGGCCCTGACCCCATCGTTGAAATCGTCATTGGCAATATCGTCGTGCGGGCGGGCCGGCATGCCGACGAGGCGCATCTGCAGCGCGTGATCCGGGCGGTTCGTTCGGCATGATCCCCGCGGGTGTAAAAGTATTCCTCGCCAGCCATCCCATCGACTTCCGCAAAGGGCCGGACAGCCTGCTGTCGCTGGTGCGCGACGCCGGCAGTGATCCGTTCAACGGCTCGCTTTATGTCTTCCGGGCGAAGCGGGCAGACCGGGTCAAGATCGTCTGGTGGGATGGATCAGGGGTCTGTCTCTATTCCAAGCGGCTGGAGAAGGCGCAGTTCTGCTGGCCGCGGATCGGCCATAATCGGGTGCAGCTCAATCATGCCCAGCTCATGGCGCTCGTTGACGGCATGGACTGGAAGCGGGTTCGCTCTGTGGCGGTTAAGCCGCCGGAGATTGTTGGGTAAAGGCCTGCGGCGAAGTGAATCAACCGCCTGAAAGGGCAGGAAAACTGGAGCAGAATATGCTCTGGTAAGCTTCATGACGCCGCCCGATCTGCAGCTCCCGGATGATGTAGAGAAGCTGAAGGCCATGGTCCTTGCCATGGCCGACAAGGCGGCGCGGACCGACGCTCTGGAGAGCGAGGTCGCAGATCTGAAGGCGAGAAACGCCCATGCTGATGAGCGCATCGAACGACTGACCCAGATCCTGAAAGCCTTCGATCGTGCCCGCTTCGGCCGCCGATCGGAAAAGCTTGGACCTCCAGGCATCGACGATGAGCAGCAGGCATTTGTCTTTGAGGAGATCGAGACCGGCATCGCCGCGATCCGGGCCCAGGTCAACAAGGGCGCAGCCCATCCGGATGGCAAACGTCAGCCGCGGCCGCGTAAGGGCTTCGCACCTCACCTGGAGCGGGTCGAAGTGGTGATCGAGCCGGCTGAACTGCCCGAACACGCCGGCAAGCAGAAGGTGCTGATCGGAGAAGACGTCTCTGAGCGATTGGACGTCGCGCCAGCGAAGTTCCGTGTCATCGTCACCCGGCGGCCAAAGTATACCTTCAAAAACGAAGATGGCGTCATCCAGGCATCCGCACCCGCGCACATCATTGAGGGTGGCATTCCAACGGAAGCGCTTCTGGCCCAGATCGCGGTCTCCAAGTATGCCGATGGCCTTCCGCTCTATCGGCAGGAGGCAATTTATGCCCGCGACAAGGTCGAGCTCGATCGTAAGCTGATGGCCCAATGGATGGGCAAACTCGGCTTCGAACTCGACATCCTGGCCGATTATATCCTTGCCGAGATTAAAAAGGCGGAGCGTATCTTCGCTGACGAGACGACGTTGCCAACGCTCGCGCCGGGATCCGGATCAGCAAAGACGGCTTGGTTATGGGCCTATGCCAGGGATGACAGACCCTTTGGCGGCAGTGGCCCGCCGATGGTCGCCTATCGCTTCGAAGATAGCCGTGCTGGCGATCGTGTCGCCCGGCATCTGAATGGCTATCACGGCATCCTCCAGGTCGACGGATATGGTGCCTACAACAAGCTCGCTCGATCTGACGGAGGCAATGACGGCGTGATACTGGCCGGCTGCTGGTCCCACAGCAGGCGCAAGTTCTACGAGCTCCACGCCTCGGAAAGCTCGACGATTGCGACCGAGACGGTGGAGCTGATGGCAAAGCTCTGGCAGGTCGAAGAAACAGCCCGCGGGCAAAGCCCTGATGCTCGTGTCGCGGCGCGTCAGCAGACATCTGCTGCCGTCGTCACTGAGCTCTTCGACCTTTGGCAGAAGACCCTGCCGCGGATCTCCGGCAAGTCGAAACTCGCAGAAGCGATCCGCTATGCCACCTCGCGTCGCTCCATCTTCGAACGCTTCTTGACCGACGGCCGTATCGAGCTCGACTCCAACATCGTCGAGCGCGCAATCAGGCCCCAGACAATTACGAGAAAGAACAGTCTATTCGTCGGCAGTGACGGCGGCGCGACATACTGCTCATCTGATGATGTCCTTATAATAAAAGGGGATTTTGAAGTGGGTTGTGAGATATCGGACGCCGTGATCGCCTGGCATCGGCCTCGTGGC
>NZ_JALBGV010000160.1 GCF_023006505.1 Neorhizobium sp. SHOUNA12A | reverse complement strand
CCACGAGGCCGATGCCAGGCGATCACGGCGTCCGATATCTCACAACCCACTTCAAAATCCCCTTTTATTATAAGGACATCATCAGATGAGCAGTATGTCGCGCCGCCGTCGCTTCCAGCGAATAGACTATTTTTTCTCGTGATCGCTTGGGGTCTGATTGCTCGCTCGACTATGTTGGAGTCGAGTTCGATGCGGCCGTCGGTCAGGAAGCGCTCGAAGATGTCTCGACGCGAGATGGCATACCGCAGAGCCTCGGCGAGTTTGGATTTTCCAGAGACGCGCGGCAGGGTCGCCTGCCAGAGAGTGAAGAGGTCACGGACGATCGCTGCGGAGATCTCCTGGCGTGCAGCGACACGAGCTTCAGGGCTTTGGCCGCGCACACGCTCCTCGATCTCCCATAACCTCGCCATACGCTCGACGGTGTCGGTAGCGACTTTCGAGCTCTTTGCGACATGCAACTCGTAGAACTTTCTCCGGCTGTGCGACCAACAGCCGGCCAGGATGGCGCTGTCATTGCCTCCATCTTTCCGGACGAGCTTGTTATAAGCGGCATATCCATCGACCTGCAGGATTCCACGATAGCCGCTCAGGTGTCGTGCGACACACTCGGTGGCTCGACTGTCCTCGAAGCGATAGGCTACCATCGGTGGACCGCTGCCCCCAAAAGTCCGGTCATCCCTGGCATACGCCCATAGCCATGCCGTCTTCGCTGATCCGGAACCAGGAGCAAGTGTGGGCAAGGTCGTTTCGTCGGCAAAGATCCGTTCGGCCTTCTTGATCTCATCGAGGATGTAGTCGGCGAGGATATTGAGCTCGAACCCCAGCTTGCCCATCCATTGAGCCATCAGCTTGCGGTCGAGTTCGACCTTGTCGCGTGCGTAGATGGCTTCCTGGCGATAGAGTGGCAGCCCGTCGGCATATTTGGAAACGGCGATCTGGGCCAGAAGTGCTTCCGTGGGAATGCCACCTTCGATGATGTGTGCCGGAGCCGCCGCCTGGACGACACCATCCTCGTTCCTAAAGGCATACTTCGGCCGGCGGGTGACGATGACACGGAACTTCGCTGCCACGACATCCAGCCGCTCGGAGACGTCTTCTCCAATCAGGATTTTGGTCTTACCTGCATGTTCTGGAAGCTCTTCCGGTTCGATCACGACCTCGACGCGCTCAAGATGAGGCGCAAAGCCCTTGCGTGGCCGCGGAGCGCGTTTGCTGTCCGCGCTACCGCGGCCTTTCGTGACCTGAGCCTTGATCGTCGCAATGCCGGTCTCGATCTCTTCGAAGACAAAGGCATGCTGCTCGTCATCGACGATGGATGATGCAAGCCTTTCCGAGCGTCGGCCAAATCGGGCGCGATCGAAAGCCTTCAGGATCTGCGTCAGCCGCTCGATGCGCTCATCGGCGTCCGCGTTGCGGGCCTCTAGATCGTCAACCTGCTTCTCCAAAGCCTCGACGCGGGCTGCTTTTGCGGCCATGGCAAGGACCATGGCTTTGAGAGCCTCTACATCATCCGGGAGCTCAATCTCGGGCCGCGTCATGGGTATGATCAGAGCATATTTTGCCGCGCTCCGCCCATGCTTTCAGGGACCTGATTCACTTCGCCGCAGCGGTTTTACCCAACAATCTCGGGAGGCTTCACCGGCGCGGATCGAACCCGCTTCCAGTCCATTCCGTCGACCAAAGCCAGAAGCTGGGCATGATTGAGCTGGACGCGATGATGGCCGATCCGGGGCCAGCAGAACTGGGCTTTTTCCAGCCGCTTCGCATAGAGGCAAACGCCGGAGCCATCCCACCACACGATCTTGACCCGGTCTGCTCTCTTGGCCCGAAAGACATAAAGTGCACCGTTGAACGGATCACCGCCAGCATCCCGTACCAGCGAAAGCAAGCTGTCCGGCCCCTTTCGGAAGTCGATGGGATGGCTCGCAAGAAAGACCTTCACGCCAGACGGGATCATGCCGACCGCACCGCTCGGATCACCCGCTGCAGCTGTGCTTCGCCGATATCTGCGTCGGCCCGGATAATGACGTCGCCGATCACAAGCTCGATCATCGCACGTGTGCCAATCGTCCTGGTCCCTGTCTGACCAGCCCGATCTTGCGAGAAGGATCGTTGTCCGTCACGAGCATCACGACGCCAGCCAAATAGCTGCGAGGGATGTATGCCGATGCGATGCGCAATGGCCGAGACGCTTGCGCCGGGCTCCATTGCCTCAGCCACAGCCCGCGCTTTAAAATCATCGGACCAACGGCGCCGAAATTGCCGTGGGGCGCCCTCAAGCCGTTCCGGAACAGCCTCAATCATATGGAAGTTTCTAGTTCCAGAGCTAGGCGCAGACATAGAAGCTCACAGTTTGTGAATCGTCTGTCCGCAATACAGCCGCCAACCCTACCAACGCCAGATGGGGTCAGCTTGTCGCTTACGTTGGAGGGGTCAGCAGCCAATCTTGTCGGAGACATTACCCCCGGCAGTGTCTACGCGCATATCGATCAGTCTCTGGGGGCATGGGGCGGACAGAGGCCGGTCTTTAAAACAAACGTGAAATCGTTCGTTTCGCTGCGAAGGGCCCGACCGCCTCTCTCGACCGACGATCTTCGCCTGATCTCGTCGATCTTCCCCGACGCCAATATGCAATTTCCACTCGATCCCACGTTCGAACCGGAGCGATCCGAGGAGCAGAAGAATGACCAGTCCATCCCTCAGCCGAATGCCAAGAATACGAAGATCTTCAAGATCTTGCAGGGTTACGCTCGTGTGAACCTGGTGCGTCCGGTGGACGCTGAGCACATGTGGCATGCCGCGTGGTACAGTAAGTCTTGTGAACTAACGATCCTTGGACAACACTATCACCACCTGGTTTCCAGGAGCCTCATTTAGAAAGAGCGGAGCACCATCTTGCCGATCTCAAACCGCGCGGAACTCTTGGAAGCCCTAGCGTCGATAGAACACGAGAGGTGGTCCCATTGGCAAAAGTATCTGCATTCAACGGCAGAAAGGCAGCCTGACGGCTCCCTCGTTATCGCCCCGGAATTCGTCGAGCGGTGGGAAAAGCAGATGAACTCTCCTTATGAAATGTTGACGGAGGAGGAGAAGAACAGCGATCGTGAACAGGTCATGAAGTATCTCCCAGTCGTCGAACGGTGGTTCGTGGAGAATGGAGGCGACGCGTGAGCGCTGACATCGAGACCTTCAGAGATCCCCTTCTTTCCGTATTTCAATCTGCTGTCTCCGAGGTAGCGAGCCGGATCGATAATTCGACCACACTCAGAAGCAGACGGATGCAGAGTTCGGCTGAATCCCAGCTGCCGCACATCGCAGCTCAGATTGCTCGCAGGGAAGTCGGGTTACCGGCAACGCCCCCATCCACCGGTGTGCGTGGATTGTCTCGGACGCAGACAGCCTCGCTTTGCGCTGAATTGGCGTGGCGGTACGTGAAAGCCGCCGCAGCCAGCGATGGCACGGCTCTCGCGTTGGTGGAAGCTGAGTATGTGGGAAGCACTTGCGACGCCGCGTGGCTATCTACGCTTAAGGAATATCACCGATACTTCGGTATAACCGGCGACAACGCAGCCATTCCATATATCCGAGCAGCGGATGTCGGGCCACAAGTCATCACAATTCCATCCAACGCTAGCCTAGCTCTATTGGCTGACTGGGGTACCGGCGCCGGGCCTGCCTTGGAGGTCCTGATCGATATCGCCAAGCATGGGACGAAAATGGGGAACGGGTCCAAGCTGTGGAACCATGGATACGCCCTACTCTCGCTCGAAGGCGAAACGTGTCGAGCTGAGTATTTCGAAGTTGGATTACAAGGCCGAAAAACGATCTTCACCGAGATACTAGAATAGGTTCAGCCACATTGACAGCTTGGAAGAATCAGAGCAGGTCTCAGGAGAATGTCTATCGCGAAGCTGGTTTCGCGCGCGGGAAACGGATGAAGTCTGAATTCTAGCAGTCGGTCACCTCCTTTTTCTGGTGGCGGGCCGAGCAATCGGGTTTTCTGGGGTTGGGAACGGGGCTCTAGCTTGTGCCAGCGCCTTGATGACATCCTGCACTTGCGAAGCGTCTGATGTCACGAGCGCTCCCGCTGCGGCCGGCGGCACTTGTAGCGGGATGCTTGCAATAATTTCGTCAGCTGACCCTTGTGAGAAGACTATAGTCTTGTACCAGAGTCCTTTGCTGTCCAGAAGTTGGAGCTCGGTGGTGACAGCCTCCCTTAGATCATCGATGCTGACGACAATCACCTTTGCCATGCTGGCGTAGGCCTCGACAGCCGACTCCCAAGTCACAATGACGTTTCGAAGACGGTTCTGCAGCACATAGTCTAGTTCTTTCTCAAGTTCACCTGCTCGGAGAAAGTTCACCATTGTCGTCGTGTTGTATGGCCTCGTCGCTGACATTACCTGGAAAAGGTGGCGACGGAAATTCCGATCCTCTGAACTACCAAGAACCAGTGTAAAGCCGGGCCATGTGCTGCGTAGGCTATGTGCACTTGTGAGAGAAAACAGCAATGCTGAGATCGCAATCCACCATGGATTTGCGATTGCTCCCGCCATCCCGACTACTATTGCGTAGCAGGTTATTGCGAACATGAGGCGGTCTTCGCCTGCTTCCGAAAATCCGCGAAAGAGCGCGACAGCTTTGCGCAAACTAAGATCGGGCAAGAAAACTCCGCCGTTCTCCTTACCAAAAACCTCCCTGTTGGCACCAAATTCTTTTGCATGGATAAACAGCCGCCAAACAAAAGCGGACACGAAGAGACCTGACAGAAGCTTTACAACAAGCGTTCCAGGCCACCATTCAAAGATCATCAAGAGCGTCGCGATCACAAAAATCGCGCTCGCATGAGCCTTCACAAGACTAGACGGCATGCAAATCCATCCCAATCCCCACCTAGCAGGCTGTTGAAGAAGTCTCTGGATTTGCCTTGAGAATGGCCTCGTCGCCATTGTGGTATGCGAATGCGATCTCGATCGAGCCATCGTCAAGCAATTCGGCATGCCC
>NZ_JALBGV010000015.1 GCF_023006505.1 Neorhizobium sp. SHOUNA12A | reverse complement strand
GGCCTGGCGGCGGGCGTACCGCACCAGGCTCGCGCCGTTCCTGCCGTGGTCGAGGCAGACGAGCACCCGATCGCCGGCAGCCCAGGGGCCGGAAATAGCGTGCGCCTGCATGTGGTTGAGGAGCTGCTCGTCGACCCGCTGGGCGGTGCGACGGAGCGCCAGTTCGCGCAGCGCCGTCAGGTTGCCGGGCGAAAAGTAGTTCTCGATCGCGCGCCGCGCCGTCTGCGGCACATAGACCTTGCCGTCGTTCAGCCGCTTGATGAGGTCGTCGGGGGTGATATCGATGATCTCGACGTCGTCGGCCCGGTCGATGATGCTGTCCGGCACCGTCTCGCGCACCCGGACACGGGTGATCTGTGCCACCACGTCGTTCAGGCTCTCGACATGCTGGATGTTGAGCGTCGAATAGACGTCGATACCTTGGCTGAGGATTTCCTGCACATCCATGTAGCGCTTCGGATGGCGGCTGCCGGCGGCGTTAGTATGAGCAAGTTCGTCGACCAGAACCAGAGCCGGACGGCGCGCGAGAATAGCGTCGAGGTCCATTTCATCGAGCTGCTGGCCACGATAATCGATCGCCTTGCGGGGCACGATCTCGAAGCCCTCGACCAGCGCCTCGGTTTCCTGGCGGCCGTGGGTTTCGACCACGCCGATCACCACGTCGAGACCGTCCGCCCTGCGGGCGCGGCCGGACATCAGCATCTCGTAGGTCTTGCCGACGCCGGGCGCCGCCCCCAGGAAAATCTTCAGCCGCCCGCGGGTCTCCCGCTCGGCGTGCTCCAGAAGCGCATCCGGCGAAGGCCTGTTTTCACTCTCGCGACTGTCGTCGGGCATCAATTTATCCGTCTCCCGGTCGGGAAAGCTGCGGCCATCGACAAGATAGCCGCAGCCATTTCAATTTAAGAGCGCGGCTGGTCAAGCGCCATATTCAACGCAAGCACATTGACCACAGGTTCGCCGAGGAAACCAAGTTCGCGGCTTTCGACATGAGCCTCGACGAGCGCGCGGACCGCTGCCTCGTCCATGTTGCGGGCCTTGGCGACGCGCGGCACCTGGAAGAGCGCGGCTTCCGGCGAGATATGTGGGTCGAGGCCGCTGCCAGAGGCCGTGACGAGGTCGATCGGCACCTCCGCGTTCGGGTTGGTCGCCCTGGCGGCTTCGTAGTCCGTCTTCACCCGGTCGATCAGCTTGGCGCTGGTCGGGCCGAGGTTGGAGCCGGAGGACGAGGCGGCGTTGTAACCGTCGCCGGCAGCAGACGGACGACCGTGGAAGTACTGGTCGCCGGTGAATGCCTGGCCGATCAGCGCCGAGCCGACAACGGTTCCGTCCTTCTCGACCAGGCTGCCGTTTGCCTGGACCGGGAAAACGGCCTGGGCGATGCCGGTCATGGCGAAGGGGTAGATCAGGCCTGTAATGGCCGTGGTAGCGACGATCATGACGATCGCAGGGCGAAGTTGCTTGAACATTGTCATTTCTCCGAAAAGCGTTTTCAAGCGAAGTGGATGCCGGTTCGCGTGAAGAAACCGCGTAAAATTTAAGCGAGACCGATCGCGGTGATGATCATGTCGATCGCTTTGATGCCGATGAAGGGAACGAGGATGCCGCCGAGACCATAGACGAGCAGATTGCGAGAAAGCAGCGCGCCGGCGCCGATAGCCCGGTATTTGACGCCCTTCAGCGACAGCGGGATCAACGCGATGATGATCAGTGCGTTGAAGATGATCGCCGACAGGATGGCGCTTTGCGGCGTGGCCAGCCCCATGATGTTCAGCACGCCGAGCTGCGGGTAGAAGGTCAGGAACATCGCCGGGATGATGGCGAAATACTTGGCGATATCGTTGGCGATCGAAAAAGTGGTCAGCGCGCCACGGGTCATCAGGAGCTGCTTGCCGATCTCGACGATCTCGATGAGTTTCGTCGGGTCCGAGTCGAGGTCGACCATGTTGCCGGCCTCGCGGGCGGCCACCGTGCCGGTGTTCATGGCGACGCCGACATCGGCCTGGGCGAGTGCAGGCGCATCGTTGGTACCGTCGCCGCACATGGCGACGAGCTTACCCTTGGCCTGTTCCTCGCGGATCAGCGTCAGCTTGTTCTCAGGTGTCGCCTGGGCAAGGAAGTCGTCGACGCCGGCTTCGGCGGCAATCGCCGCCGCGGTCATCGGGTTGTCGCCAGTGATCATCACGGTGCGGATGCCCATGCGGCGCAGTTCCGCAAAACGTTCGCGGATACCGCCCTTGACGATGTCCTTCAACTGGACGACGCCGAGCAGCTTGCCGTCACGGGCAACGGCAAGCGGGGTGCCGCCGGCCTTGGCGATTTCGTCGGCGATCGCCTGCAGCTCGCGCACGATATCGGATTGCGGGCTGGCGGCGATCGCCGCATTGCCGGAGACCGGAAGCGAACCGGCACGGACATAGGCGAGTACCGCATCGACCGCACCCTTGCGGATTTGCGAACCGTCGAGATCGACGCCGCTCATGCGGGTCTGGGCGGTAAAGGGGACGAAACTCGCCTTCAGGTTCGCCATGTCGCGGCCGCGGATAGCGTACTTTTCCTTGGCAAGCACGACGATCGAGCGGCCTTCCGGCGTTTCGTCGGCAAGCGAGGCGAGCTGGGCGGCATCGGCGAGATCTTGTTCGGAGACGCCGCGGACCGGGCGGAACGAGGTGGCCTGGCGGTTGCCGAGCGTAATCGTGCCGGTCTTGTCGAGCAGCAGCGTGTCGACGTCGCCGGCAGCTTCGACGGCGCGACCGGACATCGCGAGCACATTGAAGCGGACGAGGCGGTCCATGCCCGCAATGCCGATCGCCGACAGCAGCGCGCCGATCGTGGTCGGGATCAGCGTCACGAACAGCGCGACGAGAACGATGATCGGGATCGAGCCGCCAGCATAGATCGCAAAGCTCGGGATCGTTGCGGTCGCGAGCACGAAGATCAGCGTCATGCCGGCCAGAAGGATGTTGAGCGCGATCTCGTTCGGCGTCTTCTGGCGCTCGGCGCCCTCGACAAGCGAGATCATCCGGTCAAGGAAGGTCGAGCCGGCAGCGGCCGTGATACGGACGCGGATCCAGTCCGACAGGACTTGCGTCCCGCCTGTCACGGCCGAGCGGTCGCCGCCGGATTCGCGGATGACGGGCGCGGATTCGCCGGTGATCGCCGCTTCGTTCACAGAGGCGACACCCTCGATGACTTCGCCATCCGACGGAATGATGTCGCCCGGTTCGACGAGCACCACGTCACCGACTTTCAGGCTCGTACCGGCGACCATCTTGTAGTGGGTGCGGTCGCTGCCCGAAAGCAGCTTGGCCTGGGTTTCGGTGCGGGCCTTGCGCAGCGAATCCGCCTGCGCCTTGCCGCGGCCTTCGGCGACCGCTTCGGCGAAATTGGCGAACAAGACGGTGAACCAGAGCCAGATGTTGATCTGGAAGGAGAAACCGAGATTGCCGTTGCCGGCCGCGAGGTCGCGGAGGAAAAGCACGGTGGTGAGGACCGAGACCGTGGCCACGACGAACATGACGGGGTTCCGGGCAAGGGTCCGCGGGTTGAGCTTCTTGAAAGCATCGCCTGCGGCCGGAATGAGGATGCGAGTATCCATGATGCTCGCGGATTTTGCCTGGCTCATAAGAGACTCCAGCTTTGAAAATGAGTTGGCTTGTCAATCGAGGCGACGAAGGGTCGATCAGCCGCGCAAGACTTCGATCACGAGGACAACGGCAAGAATGACCGCCGTCATGATAAAAATTGCATAGGATCCGTAGGAGCTCTGTCCACTCTTGCCTCGCTTTCGCGAGGCAAGAGTGGACTGTCTGCGGAGAGCTTTGCGGATGCTCATGGCATTGCTCCCCTTAGTCCCTCAGAAGATCTGGCCGGCGATCATGACCAGGTGTTCGACGACGGGGCCGAGCGCCAGGGCGGGCATGAAGGTGAGGCCGCCGACGATCAGGATCGTGCCGACCAGCAGGCCGACGAACAGCGGGCCATCTGTCGGGAAGGTGCCTGCCGAGGCCGGAACCGTCTTCTTGGCGACCAGCGAGCCTGCGATGGCGAGCGCCGGAATGATGACCAGGAAGCGGCCCATCAGCATGCCGAGCCCAAGCGTCACGTTGTACCAGGGCGTGTTGCCCGAAAGCCCGCCGAAAGCCGAGCCGTTATTGGCCGCAGCCGAGGTATAGGCGTAGAGGATTTCGGAGAAGCCATGCGGGCCGGCGGTGCCGATCGAGGCGACCGCGGACGGCAGCACCGTGGCGATCGCCGTAAAGACCAGCATGGCGAGCGGCAGGCAGAGAACGGCGAGCACGGCCATCTTCATCTCCTTCGCCTCGATCTTTTTGCCCAGATATTCCGGCGTGCGGCCGACCATAAGCCCGGCCACGAAGACTGCGACGATGATGAAGAGGATGATGCCGTAGAAACCCGCGCCGACGCCGCCGACGATGACTTCGCCGAGCTGCATGTTGATGAGCGGGATCAGGCCGCCGAGTGCCGTGAACGAGCCGTGCATGGCATTGACCGCGCCGCAGGAGGCCGCCGTGGTGATGACCGCAAACAGCGACGACAGGGTGACGCCGAAGCGGACTTCCTTGCCTTCCATGTTGCCACCGGCAAGGCCGAACTGGTGCATCAGCGGATTGCCGGCCGCTTCCGCCCAGTAGGTGATGCCGACGCCGACGATGAACAGGATGCCCATCGATGCAAGGATCGCCCAGCCCTGGCGCTGGTTGCCGACCATACGGCCGAAAACGTTGGTCAGGGCGGCACCGATCGCAAAGATCGACACCATCTGGATGAGATTGGATATCGCATCCGGATTTTCGAACGGATGTGCCGAGTTGGCGTTGAAGAAACCGCCGCCATTGGTGCCGAGCATCTTGATGGCAAGCTGCGAGGCGACCGGGCCGAGCGCGATAGTCTGCTTCGCGCCTTCCAGCGTCGTCGCTTCGACATAAGGTCCGAGCGTCTGCGGCACGCCGAGCCAGACATAGACCAGCGTCAGCATGATGCAGATCGGCAGCAGGATATAGAGCGTGGCGCGGGTCATATCGACCCAGAAATTGCCGATCGTTTTCTTAGCCCCTGGGCCGGAAGAGCGCGAAAAGGCGCGGATCAGGCCGACGGCGATTGCCATGCCGGTCGCGGCGGAGGCGAAATTCTGCACGTTGAGACCCATCATCTGGGTCAGATAGGACATGGTGCTTTCGCCGCCGTAGTTCTGCCAGTTGGTATTGCTGACGAAACTGACGGCGGTGTTGAAGGAAAGCTCGGGCGGCACCGCAGCCATGCCGGCCGGATTATAGGGCAGGCCGGCCTGCAGCCGCATCATCGCATAGAGCACGACGACGCCGAACAGGTTGAACATCAGCAGCGAGAAGGCATAGGAGGTCCAATGCTGGTCTTCGCGTTCGCTGGTGCCGGCCACGGCATAAAGTCCCCGTTCGATCGGAACGAGGACAGGTGACAGAAGAGTGCGCTCGCCTGAGAAGACACGCGTCATGTAACCGCCGAGCGGTTTGACGAGCGCGATGATGATCCCGCAATAAAGCAGGATCTGAAGCCATCCGTTGAGGGTCATTTGGGCTTAACTTTCAATACCCGGCAGCTGACGAACGGCGCCGGTTCTCTTTAAAAGCGTTCTTTTCAGAAGCGTTCTGGGCGAATGAGAGCGTAGGTGAGGTAGACGGTGAGGAACACGGTCACGCCGCCGCTCAAGACATAATCGAGGATCATCGGAGCTTCTCCCTTCAAAGCCTGTCGCAGGCGCGGGTATAGGCAAGGCAGAGACCGAAGAAGACGACTGCGGTGCCGAGTAGAATGACGTCCAACATCGATCTGGACTCCTGTTGTTAAGGCGAGGCCGGACAAGGCAAGCGATGCCGTCCCCGAAAGACGGCACTTTGATGCTTTGCGGCTTTGGAGATGATCTTTAGCGATCTCTCGGACCCTAATATGCGGCGCGACCGCATAGGGGTTCGAGACGGGGCTCAGGGGAAAGAAATAAAAATCCTATAGGAATTTCGTTCTTTCCGGCGGCGGCTGCCCTCAGGAAGCGGCGGTAAAGGTTATGGCATAGGCGAAAACGAGCGCCATCAGCATCACCGCGAGCATGCCGAGAATGATGCTCGATGCACGCAGATGGTCCGGGTTCCCGAAATTACGGGAGCGCGGATAGACGTGTTGGCGCATGTGGTGAACGGCCCTGGACATCAGCATTCTCCTCATCCCCGTCTGACGATCTTCGTGCGGGGATCGATCGCCTCGGGAGCCTTCACCGGGGTCTCGAAAATCGGCCCCAGGCTCAAGGTGACGCCTTCCGGGAGGCAGCAGACGGCACCCGGCGTGCGATCACTTTCGAACATGGCGAAATGCACCGCCGACGCCCGATCGGTGAACAATCCGCCGACGAGCCCATCGCGGTCGGAGACGACCCAACGGCCGCCGACATCGCGGCCCACCATGAAACGCACGCCTCGCGAGGGAGGCTCGACTTTCGACATTGCCTTACCCATGACGATCCCCTCACGCAGCCATCATGGAAACAAGGCCCGCGGCGCAAAGGCCGAGGCCGATGACGCCGAGGAGCCTCAGGAAAACGCCGAGGTTCGCGTCGACCGGGCGATTTGGCTGCAACAGCCGGCGCTGCCGGGCTTTGGCTTCAGCAAGATGCAGGAAGTAGACGCTCCCCAAACGACCAAACATTTCAGTCACTCCTTGTTGGGATCGGCCCGCGGCATTGTTCGCGCGGAGCCCGCATCGAAACCGATGCACGACGATCCGAAAGGTAGCGACGGCCGCATAGGCTTTCGATTGGATGCGGCAGACGAAGAAATAGGGAATCCATATAAGCAACCGTGATTTTTCGTTTGCGCCGCAGCATTCCGGGCGGCATGTTGAAATCCTCGAACGATAAAAGACTTGGGAAATGGAATTCAGATCATGACAGCAGATGCGATCGTGCTGGGAGCCGGCATTGTCGGCGTTTCGACGGCATTGCAGCTCGCCCGGCGCGGCAAATCGGTGGTGCTCGTCGACCGGAAAGAACCCGGCATGGAGACATCCTACGGCAATGCCGGCCTGATCCAGCGCGAGGGCGTCGTGCCCTATGGCTTTCCCCAGCAGTTCGGCCTGATCCTGCGCTATGCCATGAACAACCGCATCGACGCGCATTTCCACTGGAAGGCCATTCCGTCGGTCACGTCGTTCCTGGCGAAATACTGGTGGCATTCGAACATGACCCGCCACCAGCTGATCGCCCGCGCCTATGCGCCGCTGATCGAGCACTCGATCGCGACCCATAACGAGCTGATCGAGGAAGCCGGAGCCCAGGAGCTGATCGCCAAGAACGGCTGGACGGAGGTGTTCCGCACCCGCGGCAAGCATGACGGCGAGATCGGCGAGGCCGAGCGGCTTCGCAAGGAGTATGGCGTCGCCTTCAAGGAACTTTCGCCGGCCGATATCGCCGAGCAGGAACCCAATCTTTCCAACGATTTCGTCGGCGGTCTGCGCTGGGAAGACCCATGGTCGGTCAAGGATCCGCTGGCGCTGACGCGCGCCTATGTAAAACTGTTCGAAAGCCTCGGCGGCCGGGTGCTGAAGGGCGATGCCAAGAGCCTGTCGCAGACCAAGACCGGCTGGCGGATCGTCGCCGGCGAAGGCACGGTGGAAGCCAAGGACGTGGTGGTGGCGCTTGGCCCCTGGTCCGATACGGTCACAAAGCCGCTCGGCTACAATTTCCTGGTCGGCGTCAAGCGCGGCTACCACATGCACTATTCGGCGAAGGGCAATGCTAAGCTCAACGGCTGGACCATGGATGCGGAGCGCGGCTATTTCCTGGCCCCGATGAACCAGGGCATCCGCCTGACGACGGGCGCGGAATTTGCCCGCCGCGACGCGCCGAAGACACCTGTTCAGCTCGAACGCGCCGAAGCGGTCGCCCGCAGCATCTTCCCGCTCGCCGAACGGCTCGACATGGAGCCCTGGATGGGTGCCCGCCCCTGCACGCCGGACATGATGCCGGTCATCGGCAAGGCGCCGCGGCATGACGGACTGTGGTTCGCGTTCGGTCATGCGCATCACGGCCTGACGCTGGGTCCGGTGACCGGTCAGGTGATTGCGGAGGCGATCACGGGGCAGAAGACATTGATCGACATCTCGGCTTATAGGCCAGAGCGCTTCAACGCCTAGCTCTGTTCGATTGGTCTTGAAGGGGCACGGACTGTCGGAGCCTGCCCTGTGCGGGATCGATGTCGAATGCGGCGCCTATATTCGGACGGTGTAACATGGCCTTTAGACCCGCAGACAATCCCCGCCACACGAATTCCTGGTACGCGGCTTCGGCAAAGGACAAGCGTGTCCGCCCTGCCCTTGACGGGGCGATAGAAGCGGATGTCTGCATCATCGGTGCCGGCTTCACGGGCATTTCCGCGGCGCTGGAACTTGCAGAGCGCGGATATTCCGTCGTGGTGCTGGAGGCGGAGCGTATCGGCTTTGGCGCCTCGGGCCGCAATGGCGGCCAGATCGTCAACGGCTACAGCCGCGACCTCGAAACCATCGCCGGCCGTTATGGCCGCGACAAGGCGGTGAAGCTCGGGGCGATGTCGCTCGAAGGCGGCGAGATCATCCGCAGCCGGGTGGTGAAATACGGGATCGACTGCGACCTAGTGGATGGCGGCTTCTTCGCGGCCTTCACGGACAAGCAGATCCGCGAGATGGCGCATCACAAAGCCGATTGGGAAAGATACGGCCATGGCGGGCTGGAAATGGTTTCGAAAGCCGAGGTCGGACGGTATGTAAAGACCGACAGGTATGCCGGCGGCATGATCGACAGGCTCGGCGGCCACATCCATCCGCTCAATCTCGTGATCGGCGAGGCGGCAGCGTTCGAAAGCCTTGGTGGACGCGTCTTCGAAGCCTCGCGCGTGACCGGCTTAGACGCTGGCGAAAAACCGGTGACGCGAACCGCGAGGGGTTCGGTAAAGGCCTCGTATGTGCTTGTCTGCGGCAATGCCTATCTCTCCCCGCAGTTTCCAGAGATCAGCGGCCGGATGATGCCGGTTTCCAGTCAGGTGATGGCGACGGAACCGCTCGACGCGAGCCTGATCGAAAGCCTGCTGCCGGCGAATTACTGCGTCGAAGACGCCAATTACATTCTCGACTATTACCGGCGGACTGCCGACAACCGGCTGCTCTATGGCGGCGGCATTGGTTACGGCGGAAACGACCCGAGCGATCTCACGGGCGTCATCCGCCCCAATATGCTGAAGACGTTTCCGCAGTTGAAGGGCGTCAAGATCGACTATGCCTGGAGCGGTAATTTTGCGCTTACCCTGACGCGTATCCCGCATATGGGAAAACTGTCGGACAAGGTCTATTTCTCGCACGGCGACAGCGGCCACGGGGTGACCACCACGCATCTGCTCGGCAAGATCCTCGGCGAGGCAGTCGCCGGCCATGCGGAACGCTCGATATCTGGTCGTCGCTGCCCAACCTTCCCTTTCCGGGCGGGCAGACGTTCCGGGTGCCGCTCACGGTGCTCGGTGCCTGGTGGTATGGGTTGCGCGACCGATTGGGCCTCTGATCAAGGGATCAAAGAGAAATCGGGAAGCTGCCGGTGAAATAATAGGTCGCCTGCGCGCGAATGATCGACTTGAACTGCGCCACGGTCGCAGCGGCTTCGTCTTCGGGAACCATGAGGGCAAGCCGCATGGTAGCGCCCGACAGGTGAAACATCACCAGAAGCGCCTGAGCATAGTTTTCGCGAAGCGGTTCTTCCACGAAGGGCTCGGTGGCCTTGTAGAATACATCAGCCTGAAAGCGGGTCTCGGCAATATCCAGATCAGCAAGCGCTTTGTCCGCCTGGATGGCATTCAGGAGATCTTGGAGCGACGGCCTTTCCCGCATGTTATAGTAGTATAAATCGAAAAGTGCGGCCGGGGCCTGCAAAGCGTCTTCGGCCGTGGCGATCTTTCCAATCTGCTCTGCGACAAAGGAACGAACCTCTTCGACGTAACGCTCGTAGAGCGTTGCGATGATGGCGGACTTGTTCGGGAAATACTGATAGACCGATGCGATAGGCCCCCCGGAAAGGGCGGCTATCTCCTTCATGGTCACTGCGTCTATGCCCTTCTGGCCGATCAGCTGCATCGACACTTTCAGGATCTCATCGATACGCTCGCGGCTCCGCTCCTGTTTCGGCACCCGGCGAAGGGAACCCCGCCCGGATCCTTTCGTCGAATCTGGCATCCGCAAACCGTCTCCTCAAACACCTGTCAACTGCTCCCTGCCGTCGCCGGGGAAATTCCCGGCAAGTCAGGCGGAATTGCTTGAACGCAAAACTGTTACTTATACGGCGCCCGAAGAGCATCGGATCACAATGACTGGTAATTTTTAGAATACTTTCCACGGCGATGCACAAGACAGAACATCGGAGAAAACGAGAGGCTAAATCCTATTATCTATCCTCAAATGAGCCTGGTAATACCATCGAAAGCCTTGCTGACGATGGTATCGACACTTGCGTCGACGTCGACCGTTATCACCCCGGCCTCATGCTCGGGGCTTTCAAGGGTTGCGAGCTGGCTCTGAAGCAACGATGTCGGCATGAAATGGCCGGTACGCGCGCCCATCCGTTGTTCAAGAACCTTGGGGTCGCCCGTGAGAAAAACGAAATAGAGCGTGCCGCCGGCCTCCCGCCGCAAACGATCCCGATAGGTTTGTTTCAGCGCCGAGCACGAGACGACCACGCTTTCGCCGCGCCCCCTTGCCGTGGCCAGTTCGTTGCCGACGAGATCGAGCCAGGGCCAGCGGTCGTCGTCGGTCAGTGGAATGCCCTTCGCCATCTTGGCGACATTCGCCTCCGGATGCAGGCGATCACCTTCCACGAATGCGCAGCCGAGACGCGCGGCGAGATGTTCGCCCACCGATGTCTTCCCCGATCCGCTGACACCCATGACGACGATTGCGAGAGGAGACGAGGGTTCGATCGGGGGCATGATTAACTTCCATTGGGACCATGTTCAGGGGCGGGAAAACCGAAATACAGGAGCCGAGGTTAACTTCAGGTTTTCCAATTCTCTTACGGGAACTTTAGAGGGGCTGCGATAAAAGGGCTGACCTTGAAGCGCATTCTGCACTCACCGAGCTCAACCGGGAACCCACGATCATGCGGCGACTCATCGACAATATTGCGTTACGCCTTTATCATATCCTACGCGATACAGGCGGCAATTTTGCGATAGCCACTGCCCTGGCGATGCCGCTCCTCGTCACGACCGCCGGTGGCGCGATCGATTTTGCCCAAGCCTCGTTCGAACGCGGCCGCCTGCAGGGCGCCCTTGATGCGGCCTTGCTCAGCGCCGTTGCAAAATCCGATATCGCAAGTCAGCGCCGGGAAGCGCTGCGCTTTCTGACCGATACGGTACCGGAAGACACCGACCTCGACACCGCACTCATCGTCGCCGGAAATGCCGATGGCAGTCTGACGGGTACCTATGCCCAAGGCGTGCCGACGAATTTCCTCGGGCTGCTCGGCATCCACACCATCGACGTCAAGGTCCAATCCACCGCGATCGCGAACAGGAACCCGAAGCCTTCAGGCGCGTGCATCTACGTGCTCGGCAACACGGCGCAGGCCGTCCTGATCAATTCGGGCGCCAACGTGCATTCGGAGAAATGCGGCGTGGAGGTCAGTTCGACCCAGAACCCGGCCTTCATCATGAACAGCGGCGCGACGATCGATACGCCCAGCTTCTGCGTTGCCGGCACCCAATACATCAAGAACGGCGGGACGCTCAGCAACCTGAAACCCGGCTGCAAGGTCTCCGGCGACCCCTATGCCGTCGGCATCGCCGAGCCGACCGTCTCCTCGACCTGCACCACCAGCGGCACAAGGGACGGAGCAGTGCAGGACATGGCCCCAGGCGTCCATTGCGGCACCACCTTCAACGGATCACCGAAGATCACGTTCAAACCCGGCCTCCATATCATCAAGGGCCGGATGATCATCAACTCAGGTTCGACGGTCGTCGCGGACGGGGTGACCTTCTATTTCCCCGATACCGACAGCGAAATCCGCGCCAACGGCGCCTTGAGCTTCACCGCATCGGCGCCGACCAGCGGCACTTACAAGGGCATCCTGATGTTCGAAAAGACCAGCGATGTCGCCAACAACGGCCGCAAGCAACAGTATATCTTCAACGGCTCCAATGGCGAGACGCTCAAGGGGGTCATCCATCTTCCGAACCGGGACGTCGTCTACAATTCGACCACCAATCAGTCGAACCTGATTACACTGGTGGTCAATACGATGATCATGAACTCCGCCAACTGGCAGATCGAACCCTATACGGGGGCTGACAGCGGGACAGGCTCTGAAATTACATCGGTGCGCCTCGTCAACTGACGCTCAACGCTGCCGGGCTTCCTTGCCGAGCACGACGGGCATCAGCACCGACAGGAACATCAGCCGAAGCACGTGATGAGCGCCGACATAGGTGGGGTCGGCATGCAGCATCACCGCCATCGCCGACATGGTTTCGAGCCCGCCCGGCGCAAAGGCGATCAGCGCTGCATCGAGCGGCACGCCGGTCAGGCAGGAAACGCCGCCGGCGATCGCCGCTGCCAGCACGATGACGACCACGGTCACCACGCCGCCGGCCACAAAGGCGGTGCGCAATTCGCGGATCGATACGCCGCAGAAGCGCGTGCCGATGACCGAACCGAGGATGACATAGGTCGGAACCAGCAGCCAGTTCGGAACTCCGCCGTTGATGAAGCCGGTCACATGCGTGGCGATCGATACCACGACGCCGCCGAGCAGCAGCGCTGCCGGAAAATTCCAGCGCATGAACACCACGCCGAACAGCGCCGAGACGATAAGCATGGCGATGAGAACAGGCGCGCTCATCACCAAAGGCACCAGAACCGGGTCGGTGCCGACGAGATCGAAGATTTCCACGATCAGCGGGACCGTAATCGTCAGCGCCAGCACGCGCACGCTTTGGCCGACGCTGACGGCGCGCAGGTCGCAGCGGGTTTCGGCGGCGAGGCTCAGCACATAGCTCAGGTGCCCGGGGGAGGAGGCGAGCAGCGCAGTGATCCGGTCATAGTGGAAGAACCGTTGCAGCACCCACGAACTCACATAGAGCAGGATGACGACCGCCACGAGCACCATGACGAAACTCAGAGGCCAGGTGCGCGCCGCGACGATCACCTCCGGCGTGACAGTCGCCCCCATCGACACGCCGACGATGATGAAACAGACGTTGCGGACCTGCGCCGGCACCGCCAAGTTCAGCCCGGCAAGCCCCGCAATGGTGATCGCGATTGCCGGACCGATGAGGTAAGGAGCTGGAAAAGCAATGAGAATTGCGATCAGCGCACCGGCAGTGCCGATCAGCGCAGTCAGCGCGAATACGCGCAATTCCGAAAGGGGCATGGCTTGATCCTGAAGGCGCCACAGGAAGGAAAACTGACAAAAGCCAGCAAAACGCCTCATCCCCTTCTATTGCAAATGCGCGCGAGGTCAACCTCTTCTACAGCATACGGGGGATAGCAAAAGGCGCCAACCTCAACGGCGGCGCCTTCAAGAAACGTCAACGGGCAAGATCAGGCGGCCGGCGCGACGACCTTCGGGATGGCCTTCGGCAGATGCAGCATATCGATGCCCAGCAGGAAATTGATCTGCGGGCGCGCCTTGACGAGATCGTCGATCGTGTATTCGGCGAGCACATCGAAGAAAGCGTTGAGCGCCTTGCGAAGCGCAGCGTTCAGGCCGCAGCTGTCAACAAGCGGGCATTCCGCAACTCCCTCTTCGAAGCATTCCGCCATGGCGAAACTATCTTCGGTGACCTTGATGACGTCGAAAAGGGTGATGCGCTCAGCAGCTCGGCCGAGCCTTACGCCACCGTTGCGACCACGTACGGTTTCCACCAGACCGGCCTTCGTGAGCGGCTGGAGGATCTTGAAAAGGAAGAGTTCGGAAACGCCATAGGCCCTGGCAATCTCGGGAATGCGGCTCAGGTGGCCTTCGTTGGCGGCGCAATACATCAGCATCCGTACTGCGTAATTCGTCTGTTTGGTCAAGCGCATGCTGGTCTCCCGAGACTCGTACCCGCCCTATATAATGGCTTCCCTAGTTTTGAACAATTCCAAAATAAGAAAATCGTCATCAAGTTTCCGACGTGAGGCAGCTTGCCTGCATCGGAGCGGAATTCAAGCTATGAATTGCTCGTCCGCACAGACGACGCCCGGAAGGCTGGGGCAAGCCGGAGCGGCGGGCTGGGCAGACAGGCGCGGGCTCTGCCAGGCAAACCTTCGGCCCTCTGCCGAAGGACAACGTCTGGCCGCGCCGAACAGGCCGCGCAGGGATTGCCAACGATATCCCGCGACCTGCATGAAGTTTTGATGGTCCTGTGCGAAGCCGGTTCAGGACCGGCGGCGGTTCGCCAGAAAAGTTCCGGCCGGCGTCAACCGGTCATCGAGATCGCCACCCAGGTGGGGACAGCGACCACCACCATTGCTGCCAGCAGGCTAAGGCCGATCCTCGCCAGATACGCGCGGCGGGCACGCTTCGCATCCCACTCGTACACCATGGACATACATCCCCACTCCTACTCCGCAAGCTAAATTAGGATAGTCTGCGGATACGTCAATGGTGGCTATCGATCATGGCTACCTTGCCTGAGGCCGACCTTCCAGCTCGGCGGCATAATTGCGGATGTCCTGCTGACGTTGCGGGGTGCCCGGATGGCTCGACAGGATGCTCGCGTCGCCATGGTCTCCGAGCTTTTCTTCGAGGACCACGAAGAAGCGGGCAAGTGCGGCGGGATCGTAACCGGCAGCCCGCATCAGCTCGACCGAACGGCGATCCGCCTCCGCTTCCGCGGCCCGTGAATAGGACAATGCCACCAGTGCACCGCCCTGGGTGAGGATATCCTCGACGCCCGAGCCGACATCGCCGGCAATCAGCATGACCAGCGCGGCAACGCCGGCAGCGCGATAGAGCTGCCGCAGGCTGTGCTTGCCCTCGACATGGGCAATCTCGTGGCCGAGCACGCCGAGGATCATTTCCCGGTCGCCGTTGGCGAGCTTCACCAGATCGTCGGTGAGGATCAGGCTGCCATCGGGGAGTGCGAAGGCATTCGGGCCAATCACGCCGCCATCCCGGAAATAAAGCCGATAGGCCTTTTGCCCTCCCTTCGAATGGACGGCGAGTTTCGAGAAGCCCTCGGAGATCGCCTGCCGTTCGCCTTCCGGCAACTCGGAAGGTTTCAGGATCGTCCGATCGAGCGAGGCGAGCGTGCCGGAGCCGATCAGTTCCGGCACGAACGGCGGCGTTACCAGGACGGCAACTTCCACCAGCACGGGTACCGCATACCGATAGATCGACGCCGCAAGCAGGATGACTGCGATCGTCATGACGATCAGCCGCGGATGGAACCGCTCCAGCCGATGGATCAGGCCGCTGCGGGCGCCTCGCTTGGCGCGGAGATAGGTGTCGATGCCCTCGTTGTCGCGCGTTTCGAACACGGAACCATCCGGGAAACTCACTCGCCGCGGAATAGAGCCGACCCGCGAACTGACCTCGACCCGCTCCGGCACGGCAGAGGCGAGGACCCGCCCCTCTTCCGCCGCGACGAGGAGACTGCCATCCTCGCGCAGAACGGCCGGGATTGCGCGGCTGGAATTGGCCGGATGCCATTCGCCTTTAGCGATGACCGCTCCGTCAGAAGCCAAAGTCGAACCCTTCCATATCCATGTATTCGGCACTGATTGCAGCACCGGTCGCCTCGATCGAGGAGAGGATTTCGCCCGGATCGCCATTGATGCGGATGCCGGAATGCTCGTTCACATACCGCGCCATCCGGACCGCCGCCCAGGGGCGCATCAGTCCGAGCGTCAGCACGGTGACGATCACGTTGCTGATTGCGATCCAGGCATAACGCAGCCGGGAGATATCGCTGACCAGCTGATGGCGACCGTCAAGTTCCGCCGCCGACCAGGCGATGTTGCGCACACCCGCCCGATAGAAGAGACCAGCAACACCATAGAGGATGAAATAGATGAAGACCCCGGCGTAGAGACCGGCGATGCTCAGCACGGTCATCTGCGTGCTCGTCAATTCGGCGCTCTCACGCATGACGGTCGCAGCACCGATGATCACGACGAAGGCAATGAAACCGAAGACGATGCTGCCCAGGAACACGATCAATGCCGGCAGGATCCAGACGCCATAAAGCCGGCTGAGCTGCGGATCGCTGGAAAACGGCCGGTCCCCGTACCGCAGGTTGTTGAAGAGGTATCGCCAGGTCCAGCGGCTCGCGAGTGGCGCCAGGATGCCGAAGGAAATGAAGGCGACGAAGCTGCCGAGCAGGATCGCAACGAAGGCGCCGCCCGCGGTGCCGACGAAATCGAAACGCACATTGCGGTAGCTCGTCACCCGGGCGTTGAAGCGCAGGCTGCGCTTGATGAGCCACGGAAGAGCAACCAGGATCACGATCGGAGTAAGGATGCCGAGCGGCGGAAAAATCGCCGTGCTGATGTTGATCACGATCAGGAACGCAATGACGATCAGCCGGCCGATGAAGATCTGCTTGCCGGTCGCGTGATATTCGAAGGCGCGGTCCAGAATGACCGTGTTGCCGTAGAAGTATCGCATGCGCCGCACCTTGGCCCAGGCCGAATAGATGCCGAGCGTGACGATCGTCAGCAGAACGTTGACGATCCAGATACCGAAATATTCGCTGGCGCTGCCGGTGAAGGATGCGCGCTCAAAATACTGCCCCGCCGCCGCCCGAGGCGTCGTCTCTGCCATTGCCATGATGTCATATCCCCTTGCCGAATACCGTCGAGACGGCTGCCTGCCCGATTCCCCGCATGATTGTAGGGCCTGGATATGTCATTTCAATTGTTCGCGCGACACGTAATCAGATTCTGGGTCGCCAAAACAAAAACGGGCCTCCTGCGAGACCCGTTTTGCTCATTTCTCGATTGGGCCTCAGGCGTGTGCCGGCGTCCCGGCAGGGAGATCGGCGCCGAGCGCTTGGGCCGCAGCAGCGTTGTTCTCCGGCGTGTCGGCGAACCGATAACCTTTTTCGATCAGCCGATGCGTATACTGCTTGTTGTAGAGAAAGGAGAAAATGAGTTGCGAGATGCCCGCGGTGAACACCGAGATCACCAGATGCAGAGCACCGATGGAGATTTCACCGCGTACAACCGGAACCAGCCAGCCGAAGAAAAGGTAGGTCCACGAAAAACCGTGGAAACCCTTCTTGGTCAGACCGATGCTGTCGTTCTTCATCATTACCTTTTTAGCCATACCCATCCCCTTTTTGTTACTTTACCGTCACTCGTATAAACGAGAACCACTGACGATTTGGTCAGTATTCACGGATAAAGCGGGATTAAATTGCTTGGTAAACCGGATATGACGCCAACAAAAAACGGGCCCCCGAAGAGGCCCGCCTGATAATTTCGACCGAGTTTCTGCTTACTTCATCGTCGGCATGACGAATTCGGCACCATCCTTGATGCCGGACGGCCAGCGGGCGGTGATCGTCTTGGTCTTGGTCCAGAACTTGATCGAATCCGTGCCGTGCTGGTTGAGATCGCCGAAGCTCGAAGCCTTCCAGCCACCGAACGAGTGATAGGCGAGCGGAACCGGGATCGGAACGTTGATGCCGATCATGCCGATATTGATGCGGCTGGCGAAGTCACGGGCGGCATCGCCGTCGCGGGTGTAGATCGCAACGCCGTTGCCGTACTCGTGCTTCATCGGCAGATCGAGCGCTTCTTCATAGTTGTGGGCGCGGACGACCGAGAGGACAGGACCGAAGATTTCCTGCTTGTAGATGTCCATCTCGGGCGTGACGTGGTCGAACAGCGTGCCACCGACGAAATAGCCGTTCTCATAACCCTGCAGCTTGAAGCCGCGGCCGTCGACCATGAGCTTGGCGCCTTCCTCGACGCCGCGGTTGATCAGGCCGTTGATGCGGGCATGGGCTTCCTTGGTGACGACCGGGCCCATGTCGGCCTTCTCGTCCGTGTAGGGGCCGATACGCAGCGACTCGATCTTCGGGATCAACTTTTCGACGAGGCGATTGGCGGTTTCCTCGCCGACCGGGACGGCAACCGAAACCGCCATGCAGCGCTCGCCGGCGGAACCGTAGCCGGCCCCCATCAGCGCGTTGACGGCCTGGTCGAGATCGGCGTCCGGCATGATGATCATGTGGTTCTTGGCACCGCCGAAGCACTGGGCGCGCTTGCCGTTCATCGCAGCCGTACCATAGACGTAACGGGCGATCGGGGTCGAGCCGACGAAGGAGATGGCGCCGATATCCGGATCGGTAAGGATCGCGTCGACGGCTGCCTTGTCGCCGTTGACGACGTTCAAGATGCCGGCAGGCAGGCCAGCTTCGATCATCAGTTCGGCAAGGCGCATCGGCAGGGACGGGTCACGCTCCGACGGCTTCAGGATAAAGGCATTGCCGCAAGCAATCGCGGGGGCGAACATCCACATCGGGATCATGCCCGGGAAATTGAACGGGGTGATGCCGGCGCCGATACCGACCGGCTGGCGCATCGAATACATATCGATCTGCGGGCCGGCGCCTTCGGTAAACTCGCCCTTCGACAGATGCGGGATACCGATCACGAATTCGCAGACTTCCAGGCCGCGAATGACGTCGCCCTTGGAATCCTCGACCGTCTTGCCGTGTTCCTTCGACAGCATCTCGGCGAGTTCATCCATGTTCTGGTTGAGCAGGTCGACGAACTTCATGAAGACACGGGCGCGGCGCTGTGGATTGGTGGCAGCCCATTTCGGCTGGGCCTGCTTGGCGCTTTCGACGGCAGCGCGGATTTCTGAAACGCTGGCAAGCGAAACCTTCGCCTGGACTTCGCCAGTTGCCGGATTGAAGACGTCAGCCGTGCGGCCGCTGGTGCCGGCGACATGCTTGCCGCCGATGAAATGCCCGATCTCACGCATGGTATGCTCCTCCATTTTTGGTACGTGGTGGGAGTCTACACTTCGATTTGCACAAAGCAATGGAGTGGAATAAGCATCCGTTGTGCAGAAATCGAAACAAGACCGAGGCTATGATGTCGGGCAAGATCGTCAGGATTGCGGAACTGGAAATCGATCCCGCACAAATCGACCCCTATCGAGCCCTCCTTGCCGAGGAAATCGAGGCATCGGTGAACAATGAGCCGGGCGTGCTGATGTTGCATGCCGTCGCTGAAAAGGAACGGCCTGAGCAAATCCGCATCCTGGAGGTCTATGCGGACCAGAGCGCTTACGAGGCGCATCTCCGGACGCCGCATTTCCTGAAGTATAAAGAACATACGGCGGACATGGTGAAGTCTCTCAGGCTGATCGACGTCGATCCGGTGATGATGCGGGCAAAATAAGCAGCAGGCATTGAAAGACAACCAACGATGAACTGGGACGATGTCCGCATGTTTCTGGCGGTAGCCCGCGCCGGCCAGATTCTGGCTGCTTCGCGGCGGCTCGGCGTCAACCATGCGACGCTCGGGCGGCGGGTGACGGCGCTGGAAGAGGATTTGCGCACCCGCCTCCTCATCCGCCGCACCAACGGCTGCGAACTGACCGCCGAAGGCGAGGTGTTCTTTCGGGCGGCCGAGCGGATGGAAACGGAGATGCTGGCGGCGCAGGCGAGTACCGGGCGGATCGACGCGGCGATCGCCGGTACGGTCAGGATCGGGGCGCCCGACGGTTTTGGCGTTTCCTTTCTTGCCTCACGGCTCGGGCGGCTGACGCGCCGTCATCCGGAACTCAAGCTGCAGTTGGTGCCCGTGCCGCGATCTTTCTCGCTCTCCCAGCGGGAGGCGGATATCGCCATCACCATCGAACGCCCGGAACAAGGTCGGCTCATCTCTTCGAAACTGACCGATTATACGCTCGGCCTCTATGCCTCGAAGACCTATCTCGATCAGGCAGGAACGCCGCAGACGGTGGAGGCATTGAAGAACCATCCGCGCATCGGTTATGTGGAGGACCTGATTTTTTCGCCGTCCTTGAATTTCACCGGCGAGGTGATGCGGGACTGGGATGCCAGCTTCGAGATTTCAAGCGCGATCGGCCAGACCGAGGCGGTCCGTTCCGGCGCCGGCATCGGCATCCTTCACGACTATGTCGCGCGACAATATCCGGAACTGGTGCGGGTGCTGCCCGGGACCGTTATTCGGCGGTCCTACTGGACCACCTACCACGAAACGACCCGCGACCTGATGCGGCTGAGGACGGTGGTGGAGTTTCTGAAGGAACTGGTCGATGGGGAAAGCCACATTTTTGTGTGACGGATAGGACGGTCTTCATGGGGAAAAGAAGAAGACCCAAACAGGGTCCGGCCGCCGAAGCGGCCGGAAAACCTTGTATCAAGAAGGCAGGAAGGTCGTAACCGGAACCTTGAGTGCCGCGGCAATGCGCTTCAGCTTGGCCGGATCGGCATCGGTGCCGTTTTCAATGCGAACGATCTCGTCGTTGACGAGGCCGGTCGTGATGGCAAGCTCTTCAATGCTGTAGCCGACAGAACGACGCGTTTCGGCGACGGCTGAGGCAATGTGCTGCGGAGAAAGCTTCGCTCCATTGGCGGATGCGAAATTATTGATCGAAATTGTCATTGTATGCTCCTTCTAGAATGGCCTGCCGAAAACCGGTCAGGTGAAGGGGGACGAATGCCCGAGACGCAGGAGTCTAAAAAATTAGGCACCGGCTGCCGCAAACATAGGCATGCTGACGACCGAGACAAGGGCGGTTACTGCAGTGCACAAAAATGTGTTCGCTTTCAGGTCGAAAGAAGGCGGCATCCATTTACCCAACTCGCTTAAAGCGGCTGGAATCGGGCATTTTTGCCTTAAATCGAGCTGAAAAAACAGAAATGGCACCGCGTTTGCGGTGCCACATTAAATTTTCTTAACCTTTAGAAAAGGCTATCAGGCGGACTGAATCGACTTGATCCTGTCGATGCCGCCGACGATCGCGGCGAAATCCTGCCAGACGCCTTGTGCACCTTTCTGCCACTCCTCGAAGGCTTCCGGCTTCAGCAATTTGCCGCCATTCTTGAGCGACACGGCAACGGATGCCGCCTCGTCATCGACGATCAGCTGATTGAAATAGGCAGCCCCTTGCCTCGAGGCGTCCTGGAAGACTGTCTTTTGCTCGGGGTTCAACTGGTTCCAGAAGCTGGCGGAATAATAGATGACGCCGGACGCCCAGATATGGCCTGTTTCGGTCATGTAGGGCACGACTTCATAGAGCTTGAAGCCGGCATAAGCGGATTTGGTGAGGTCCATGGCGTCGGCAACGCCGGTCGCCAGCGCATTGTAGGTCTCGGTGATCGGAATGCCGACCGGGGCGGTGCCGAAGGCGGCCCACAGCTTGGTGTGCAGCGGGCTCTGGATCACACGGATCTTCTTGCCCTTCAGCTGTTCCGGACGGGTGACCGGCTCCTTCGTGAGCAGATGGCGGGCGCCGTAGTTGATGAAATCGCCGATCACGAAATTCTGGGTAGCGAGCTTCTGCTTGAGGTCGGCGCCGACGCTGCCATCGACCGTCTTGCGGACATGGGCTGCGTCACGGAAGAGGAACGGCAAATCGAGGACCTGCAGTTCCGGCACCCAGCCGGACAGTGACGAGACGGTCGAAAGGCTCGCCTGCACGGAACCGAGACGGGCCCCTTCTGCCACTTCCTTCTCGCCGCCGAGCGCACCGTTCTTGACGACGTTGAACTTGAACTGGCCCGGCAGCTTGGCTTCCACCAGCTCGCCGATCTTCACCCAGATCTTCGATTCCGGCTTGTCGTCGCCAAGCAGCGAGGCGGTGGTGATCGTCGTGGTGCGGGCGGCGGCGCTGCGCACGAAGACGGGCGCGGCAAGCGCCACGCCGGTTGCTGCGGCGGTCTTCAGAAGGGTTCGGCGGTTGATATTGTCCATGTCTCAAGGTCCCTAGAGATGTGAAGCGGTTAAAAGATGATCGCCCAGGCGCAAAGGATCGTCAGGGAAACCAGAAGTGCAAGCAGATACGGCACGACCGCCTTGAACAGTGCGGCCGCGGGAATGCGGGTGACGCCGCTGACGACGAAGATCAGCATGCCGAGCGGCGGGGTCAGGCCGTGGATCATCAGGTTGACGACGATGATGACGCCGAAATGGATCGGATCGATGCCCGCGGCGACGGCGGCCGGCAGCAGGATCGGGCCGAACAGCAGGATCGCCGCGCCGATATCGAGCACCAGTCCGACGACCAGAAGGATGACGTTGGAGAGGACGATGACCGCCAGCGCGCTGCCGCCAAGCATCGTCACGAACTCCGAGACGAGGCCGGAGACATTGTCGACCGCAAGCAGGAAGGCGAAGGGTCCGGCCGTGCCGATCAAGAGGCCGATCGCCGCGGATTCCGTCGCCGCCTGTCGGAACGAGGCGAGCAGCGAACCGGCTCCGACCTTGCCCCAGACGGCGAGGATAATCGTATAGAGTGCCGCAAGAGCCGCCGCCTCGGTGGTGGTGACGATACCGATGCGGATGCCGACCACGACGATGATGCCAAGGCCGAAGGCGGGGATGGCGGAGATCGCCGCCCGCCGGCGTTCGCGACCCGAGGCGCGCGGCAGGGCGACCTGCTCGCGGACGGACAGATGGATTGCCACCGCGAGGCAGATCGCCATCAGGCCGCCGGCGAAGAAACCGCCGACCAGCAGCGAACCGACCGACAGATTGGTGGCAGTCGCCAGGATCAGGAAGGCGATCGACGGCGGAATGACGTTGTCGAGTACCGATGTCGCGGCAATGATCGCACCCGCCTGGGCCGGCGGATAACCGTGCTTCACCAGCTCCGGCTGGAAGGTCGAAGCCCCGAAGGCGGCATTGGCAACGGAAGAGCCTGATGCGCCGGAGAATAGCACGCTTGTCAGCAGCGTCGTCTGCGCCAGCCCCGCCCGGCGATGGCCGACCATCGAGGCGGCGAACCGGACAAGCTGATTGGCAACGCCTGAGGAGGTCAGCAGCCCGCCGGCGAGCAGGAAGAAGGGAATGGCGAGCAGCAGAAATTTCGACATGCCCGTCACCGTCGAGGAGACGATCGCCGGTTCCGGCAGGCTGCTGCCGAAGGCAATCGCCACATAGGCGGCGGTCAGGAACGCATGCGCCAGCGGTGCCGCCAGCACCAAGCCAAGTGCTGCGACCAATGCCAGGAAAAGGCTCGGCGGAAGGTCGCTGTCGATGAAGATTTCTGGGATGCCGAAATAGAGCGCTGCGCCGAGGCTAAGCGATATCAGTACCGGCAGCGCCCTGCCCTCGGCAAGTCTTTGCAGGAGGAGCACAACGAGGATCAGCACGCCGCCCGCGCCGAGAAAACCGAAGCGGATCCACTCCGGAACGCCAAGCGTCGGAGAAATACCGCCGAGCATGGCCATGATTTCGGAACCGCCAAACAGCAGGATCAGCGCCGCAAGCACCGTGAACACGTCCGCCAGCACCTGGGTTACCGGCAGCAGCCGGGCGGGAGCCAAACGCACGAAAACGTCGAGCCGCATCGCCAGCGCGCTGTTGAGGCTGAGCGGCGCGCCGATCGAGATCAGCGCCACATGCAGCCAGATGCCGAGATCCTCGGCGCCGATGAAACCAGTGTTGAAGAAATAGCGCAGGCAGACGCTGACCAGCACCACCGTCAGCAAAACGGCGAGGATCAGTGCCGCGACAGCGCCGAGGACAGTCTCGACGCCCTTCAGCACCCTCGCCGCGATACCGTCGCCGGGGATTGCCGTCTGCTCGAGAAAATCGGATGGGCTGGCTGCCACGGTTCTTACCTTTGCAGGAGGATCAGGCGGTCTTGACCGTGGAGAGATCACGATCGAAGAGCGTCGATCCGGTGAAATGACGCGTTGCCGAGACCTCGCGGGCAACATCGAGACGCGGCAACACCTTTTCGCCGAAGCGACAGGCTTCCTCAAGCAGCCGCATGGCAGAAAGGATAAAAGTTTCGATGCCGGCCTTTCGCCCGGCCGCAGGTCAAGCGAAGCTTGAGAGATCCCGCCTTTTACGGCGACCATTCCCACCCCGCAACGGGCCTCGATCCGCAGTTGAGACCAAAATCTCGCCCCACACTCATTTTTTGCGAGACATGCCAGGTTTTAGGATGATTAATGGATTCGCGGAAATGCAAGGGTCCTGCCCTTGCGCGACAATCGGGGGATGTGTCCGTGGGCGATATCGAACAAGAAACGCAATCTCAGGATCTCTTCGAATTTCACCCGGAACCCGCCGCCGGGACGGGGGCCTCGCCCGACCAATTCGAGGCGGAGATGCGTGATTTCACCATCTTGAGCGTCGATGACGACGCGATGTTCCAGAACTCCCTCAAGCTCTCGCTTTCGGGCTACACCTATCGCGGCGTCGCCCCGCGTATACTGACTGCCAGTTCTGCCAACGAGGCGGCCAAGCTTCTGCTCGAAACGCCTTCAATCGCGGTCCTGCTGCTCGATGTGGTGATGGAGACGGACGATGCGGGGCTCCGACTGGTCCGCACGATTCGCGAAGTTCTCGGCAACTCGCAGCTGCGTATCGTGCTTCTCACGGGACAGCCGGGTATCGCGCCGATGCAATCGTCGCTCGAGACCTACGATATCGCCGATTATTGGCTGAAGACCGACCTGACCAACGAGCGGCTTCACAGCATTCTTACCGCAAATCTCAGGACCTTCGAGCAGATCGATGTGCTGAACCGTGCCCGCCGAGGCCTTCAGAGCATTGTCGAGGCGAGCAACAGCCTGGCGAAATCCTCGGGATTTGAGGATTTCTCCCGCCGGATGATCCACGAACTGGCAGCACTTCTCGGCGTCAGCGAGGACGGCATCGTCTGCGTCCGCGGGAGTGACCACGAACATCCGCCGAGGATCATCGGCTCGGCGGGGCGGTTCGCTTCGGCCATCAACCAGACCCTCGACACCATCAACGACCAATCGATTCGGGAATTGATCCAACGCTCGCTGGACGAACAGGCGAACATCGAGACGGAGAAGGCGCAGGTTCTGTTTTTTCCGGGCCAGGCGGTCGCGCCTGCTGCGGCAGCCTACATAGCGACAAACAGGCTCATCGACGATACCGAGCGGGAATTGCTGCGGGTCTTCGCGACCAATATCGGCACCGGCCTGATCAATGTCGCGCTGACGAGCCAGCTCGATCGGATCGCCTACGAAGACAGCCTGCTCGAGATCGCGAACGGCAACGCCCTGAAGCGTGGCATTCAGGCAGCACTCGAGATTCCTCCGCCCCGCAGGCGGAAGGTCCTGTTCATCGAACTCAACCAGTATGCGAGAAGCTGCGTTTCCCTCGGCGTCGAACAGGGTGATCATCTGCTGCGCGCCTTCGTGAAGCGCCTGGCGGCGGCCTTTCCGCCGCCCTGCATGATCGCCCGTTTGCATGAAGACGTATTTGCCGTGCTCGGCCCGGAATATCTGGTGCGGATCGACTATGTGAACCGCCTCGAAGCGGGAGCCCAAACCCCGGAAGCGCTGTTTTTCGGCGCGGAGGCGGCGTCTCTCGATCTCAATCACTTCACGTCGGCTCAAACCGTCATCGCGACAGGACTTCTGCTCCTGAAGAAGGCCGGACTGAAGGGGACGAGCGGGCAACTCATCGAATACGATCCGAATGTCGAAGAGGAAACGCGACGCCGGTTCGCTCTTTCGCAGCAGCTTTACAAGGCTGTGCTAAACCGGGAAATCACTGTCGTTTTCCAGCCGCAGATCGACCTGATCGACAATCGGATTGTCGGCGCGGAGACCCTGGCGCGCTGGACGCGCCCGGATGGATCGACGATCTTTCCGGCGGATTTCATTCCGCTCGCGGAGGCGAACGGGCTGATCGTGCCCCTGGGTCAGCAGATCCTGGAACAGGCCTGCAGCGCGCTCCGCTCCATCGACGAAGCGGGATTTCCGGGGATCACCCTCGGTGTCAATGTCTCGCCGGTGCAGCTTGGACGAAAAGAGTTCATCGACGAACTGATCGCGACCATCCGCCGCTATGGCTTATCGCCGGATCGGCTGGAATTGGAGATTACCGAGACCGTCGCCATGGAAGAGCAGCAACATGCTGACGACGTCCTCTCCATTCTCAGACGCAAAGGATTTGCCATCGCCATCGATGATTTCGGCACGGGCTATTCTTCCTTGGCAAAGCTCCGCTCCCTGGAGGCCGCCACACTCAAGATCGACCGGTCCTTCATTGCCGGTCTCGGCGGTGCCGGCCAGAACGAGACGATCGTCGAGATGATCATTCGGCTCGGCGAACGCATGAACATGCGTATCCTTGCCGAGGGTGTCGAGACCGAGCAGCAGGCGGAGTGGCTGCTGTCAAGACGATGCATCCTGGCGCAGGGCTTTCTCTACGCCCGGCCGGAGCCGCTCGAACAATTCCTGGCCAGGCTGCAAAATTCGTCTGTCAAGACTGCGTAATTGCCTATGATCCCCGCATCTGCACCCCGCATCTTTCCGTCTCTCCGGGCCATTTATCGCCATCGCAGGCGGCTTGCCATCTTCGTGGTACCCTGGGTCGTGGGACTTGGCATCGGCGTTCCGTTGCTCTGGCATCAGATCGGCGCGAACGCGCGGGAACCTCAGATCCGCAACAGGGAGGAGACCCTGTCGCAAGGCTATGACATTCTCGGTCGGGCCCTGGACCGGCTGGGCCGCGACGCCCTATTTCTGGCCGACCTGCAATCGCGCTTCGGCGAAACGACCACTCGGCTTGCTCCGCTAAGCGCTGAAATCTTCCAGAGTTTCGCCGCCAGCTCGCCGGATTACGATCAGGTACGGTGGCTGGATAATGACGGCAATGAGCGGCTGCGCGTCAACCGTCGCAGCGGCGCGGAACCGGTCGTCGTGAGCAGCGAGCAGCTGCAGAACAAGGCGGACCGGCCCTATTTCCGCGATACGATTCAGTTGCCGCTGAACGGCCTCTATTTCTCTGCCCTCGATCTGAATATCGAAAACGGCGTGGTCGAGGTCCCCCATCTGCCGACATTGCGCGTTGCAAGTCCTGTCTTCCGCAACGGGATCAAGCAGGGCATCATCGTCATCAACTACCGCGCCACGCGGTTGCTCGAACGCCTGAAGCGCCTCGACAGGAGCGTCGAGCTCTATCTGATGAACCAGGCCGGATACTGGCTCCAAGGTCCAAATGCAGATGCGAACTGGGGTTGGCAGCTCGGGGCCTCAACGCCCGGCCCGGCTGAGGCGGAGATGTTGCGGGCGATCGGCAACGGGGACAGAGGGCTTTTCGGCAGCAGGGGCGGCGTTTGGAACTACCGTCGCTTCCAGCCCGTTGCGAGCTTGCTGGCAACAGGCGAAGTCGCGGAAAGACGTGCCGCGGGTGCCGACCTCTATCTGCTCGCCCGTGACTCGGCGGCCGCGATCAACGACCAGGAAACGAGGGGGAAACTCATTCTCGGCGCGGTCGCGGCAATCCTCGCCATGGTGGCGCTTGCGGTAACCGGCCGCCTGGCCAACGGCATGGAGGCCGAGGCGGAATGGGCGCGGCAAATGGAGGACACGAACAAGACGCTGCGCGACACCAATGAAAAACTGAACGTGACCCAGCGGGAACTTGCGCGAGCCGAACGGCTGTCGTCGCTGGGCCTGATGGTTGCCGGCGTCGCCCACGAAATGAACACGCCGCTTGGAAGTGCGGCACTCGTGCTCAGCAAAGCCGCCAAGGATCTCAGGCTTTTCAAGGAACGGATTGCAGCGGGGCTGCGCCGCTCGGATCTCGACCTCTATGTCGCAGACAGCGATACCAGCCTCGATCTGGTCCGCGACGCCATCCACCGCTGCACAGCGCTGGTTCAACGTTTCAAACAGGTTGCAGTCGACCGGGCGACGCTGGAGCGACGGGATATCGATCTCGCCGCATTCATTCCCGATGCCGATCCGCGCCTGCGCAAATGGGACGCCAGCGCCGGCATCAGCCTGACGGTGAACGTGCCTGATGATCTGGCGATCACCACCTATCCGGGACCGTTTGCCCAGGTCCTGTCGAACCTCCTCAACAACTCGCTGCTGCATGCCTTCGATGCGGGCAAACCCGGCATGATCATCATCGATGTTCGGAGAATGGGGGAGCAGGTCCTCATCGAGTTTACTGACAACGGCCGCGGGATCAACGAGACGGACATCCAGAAGATATTCGAACCGTTCTTTTCCACGGCCCGTCACAGCGGCGGCACGGGCCTCGGGCTGCATATCGTCCACCAGATCGTCACCGAGGTACTCGGCGGATCGATCACCGTCGAGAGCCCGCCGACCGGCGGGGCCCGCGGCACCCGGTTCATCATCCGGCTTCCGAGGGTTGCTCCGGCACGGGCGGAAACCTGAGCACCTCCTCAGATCCCGGCATACCATTCGTAACCGCGATCCTCCCAGAAACCGCCGCTGCCTCCGTAAAGACGGCCGAGATCGGCAACCGCTTCGATGCGTGTCAGATATTTCGCCTGTTTATAGCCAAGCTGGCGCTCGACACGCAGCCGCAGCGGCGCGCCATGGGCAACTTCAAGGTCGCGGCCGTTCATCGTGTGGGCAAGGATGGTCTGCGGATGGAAGGCATCCACCAGATCGATGCTCTCGTAATACCAGCCGGTGCCATCGAGCGTCTTTTCGTATTCGTCGGCACAATGGAAGACGATGTAGCGAGCTTCCGGCTTCAGGCCGACCGTCTTGAGCAGCGCACCCAGCGGCACGCCGGTCCATTTGCCGATGGCGCTCCAGCCTTCGACGCAATCGTGCCGGGTGATCTGGGTGCGGGCCGGCAGCGCCTTCAGGTCGGCAAGCGACAGCTGCATCGGCTTGTCGACCAGACCGCCAACATCCAGCTTCCAGGTCGAGAACTGCTGGTTCATCCAGTCGAGATATTGCGGATTGTCCGGCATGCTGGTGCCGTTGGCGCGAAACACCGGCGAGAGATCCGCCTCGGTGAACTCGCGCGCCAGCGCATTGTCGCCGAGAAGGAAACGCTGGGTCTTCATCGAAAAACCCTCGGCGATCTTGAGGACGGATTTCGTCCGGTCGCTTTCGACAAGCGCGTCGCAGCCGCTCAGGCCGAGCGCCGAAGCCGTCATGGTCGCGCCGATCAGGAAGCGGCGGCGGGTGATGATGCGGCTCATAGCTTGTCTCCCTTTATGTCCCCATGGTCTATGGCGTAGTAACCGGTGATCATCGAACGCAGATTGTTGAAGACGCCCGACAGGATCACCATCGCGACGTGGACAACCACGAAGGCGGTGAGGGAAAAGGCCGTCAGGAAGTGGATCGTGCGGGCTGACTGCCTGCCGCCGAATATATCGAGCAGCCAGGGTGCCACAGCGTCGAAGCCGGGCGACATGGTGAGCCCCGTGAGGATCATCAACGGCAGGAGCAGGAAGATAACCGCAACATAGGTTAGCTTCTGCAGCGTGTTGTAATGCCGCGCCTCCGGCCCTTTCGGAAACCGCAGCCGGGCGTGATTGACGATTTCATGGCCGATGTGGGCGGGCGTCAGTTCATTTCCCGCGGGTAAGAGATCGCGGCGGAAATGCCGGCTCAGCAGCCCGTAGGCAAGATAGATGAAACCGTTGATCACGAACAGCCACGCAAAGAAGAAATGCCAGCGCCGGCCGGTCGCGAGGTCCTGATAGCTCGGGATCGTCAGCCATTCGGGGAAACCGCGCGCGGTCGCCTCGCCGTCGACCTGCGAGAGGCCGAGAACCCCCGTCGTGTTGAAGGACAGCGAACCGACGCGGGTCACGCCCTTGGCCTTGTCGCCATCCTCGACCGCCTCCATGGAAATGAAGGACGGATCGTTATCGGCACCGTACTGGCCCCAATAGAGCGCCGGATGCGCATTGAATATCTGCAGGCCGCTGAACAGCAGCACGGTCATGCAGAGCACATTCACCCAGTGCGAGAGGCGCACCAGCAGGCTGTGGCGGTAAATGACCGTCCGGCCGGTCGCAACGCCGGCATCGATCGTGGCCATGGTATTTCCTCCGAATGCGGGAAGTGGGCTCCAGCAGATAGACGCGGCCGCCGGACAAAAAGTTTCAGCGGCCGCGGTCAGATCATTTCACGGCATTATTTCATTGCGTCGCAGGCCTTCATCATCTCGGACTTCTTCATCGTGTTCTTTTCCATGCCGGCCTTGTGCATGCAGTCGGTCTTGGTGCCGGTCGCCATGGAATCCTTCTTCATCGAATTCTGCTTCATGGTGTCGGTTTTCATGGTGTCCTTCTTCATCGTGTCGGTGCTCGTGCTGCTCTGGGCGTTCGCCGCGCCGGCAAGCGAAAGGCCGACGACGAAGGTGCAGGCTGCAAGGCTGGAAAGAAGCTTGGTCATGGGATGTCCTCCTGGATCAATCGATGTGTCCGCCGGCTGCCTGCCGAGGGCTCACAACCATCAATTCGACCCACGCAGAAAGTCGTTACAGCTTCACGGTTATGTGATAGGCCGAAAGCATTCGAAATATTTTCCATTCCACCTGTAACCGTTTACGTGCTTTTCCGAATGATCATTGAAACAGCATGACGAGCGCCCATTCGGAAGAAGCCCTGAAGGCTATGATGCTTCTGTCCCTCGATGGGGACGAGGCAGCCTATCGGCGTTTGCTCAACGCGGTGCGTGTCCTGCTAGTCGGATATTACAGCCGCCGGATGGCTGCTGCAACGAAAGCGGACATGGAAGATCTTGTCCAGGAGACATTGCTGGCATTGCATTCGCGCCGGGAGACCTACGATCGCGAGCGACCGTTCACGGCATGGTTCTTCTCGATCGCCCGCTACAAGCTGATCGACCACCATCGCGGCCGCGGCGGCCGGATGATGGCGGAAACGGAGCTCGGCGAGGATTTCGAGAGCGACGACCATGAGGAAGCGATCTCCGCGCGGATGGATGTCGAGCGGCTTCTGGAAAGCCTGCCGGCGAAACAGCGGGAATTGATCCGTCAGGTGAAGCTCGAAGGCCAGTCGGTGGCCGACACGGCGAGCCGGACCGGTCAGTCGGAATCGGCGGTCAAGGTCGGCATTCACCGAGGGCTCAAGGCACTGGCGGAGAAACTGCGAGGCGGAAAGTGAGAAAGACGGACGACATCATCGACAGCCTGGTAGGCGACCTGAAGCCGGTGCCGCGGCATGCGCTGGCGCGCCGCTTCGTGCTCGGCGTCCTGCCGGCGCTCGTCGTGTCGCTGGTACTGATGCTGGCGATCCTCGGCCTGCGCATCGACATGGCGGAAGCGCTGATGCTGCCGGTGTTCTGGATCAAATCCGCCTACAATGCGCTGCTGGCGATCGCCGCTTTCCTCGCCGCCTATCATCTGGCACGGCCTGACGGTTCCAGGGGACGGTTCTTCCAGACCGCGGCGGCGATCGTTGCGATCATGGCTGTGGTCGCCGTGATCCAGCTGATGATGTCGCCGGCCGAAAACTATTCCAAAATGATCATCGGATCGTCGGCGCTGCATTGCCCGCTGCTGATCTTCCTCTTCGCGCTTCCGGTATTTGCAGGAAACGTGTGGGTCCTGCGCCATGGTGCACCGACTGATCTGAAGCTGACCGGCTTCATCGCCGGCATCGCGGCGGGTGCTGCCGGCGCCTGGGTCTATTCCTGGTTCTGCACCGAGAACGGCATGCCCTTCGTGCTCATCTGGTACTCGCTCGGGATCCTGCTGACCGGCATTGCCGGCTCGCTTCTGGGACCGCGCCTGCTGCGCTGGTGAGCGGGCGGGAACGCCTCACATCCGATAATTTCATCGGCTCGTCGCTTTGTTCCGCGACAATTCAAACGCAGGAATCCTGCCGCAAATCTGCTCGGCTGGATATCAAAAAAATTAGGCTTTTGGAAAAATGGTACGGTTGGGGGGTCTCGAACCTCCGACCTCAGGTGCCACAAACCTGCGCTCTAACCAACTGAGCTACAACCGCACAAGCGCCTTGGGCGCCGTTGGGGGGTCACATACGGCGATCGGACTTTTTTTGCAAGTCCTATCCCGCAAATAGAAAGTCCTTTCCCGCAAATAGAAGAGGCCGGAGCATGCTCCGGCCTTCTCCTTCAAATCGGGCTCTAAAAATTAGGCAGCCTTGAAGGTCGTCATGACCTTTTCAGCGGCTTCCTTGCCGGGCTTCGTCACGTCTTCGACGATCTTGCGGGCGGTGTCCTGCATGGACTTGGCCTGCTCAACCGTGATTTCAGCCTGCTTGCGGATGAAACCAGTCTGCAGCTCGATCAGTTCGGCAAAGGACTTCACGCCGAGCAAGGATTCCATATGGGTCAGCGAGTTTTCAGCATTGGTACGCAGCGCGTCGATCGCCTTGAGGCCGAGTTCGACAGAGCCAGCCTGCGCCGACTGCATTGTGGATTCCACCGTCTTGGTGGCTTCCTCGGCAGCGGATTTCATCTTAGCATAGGCTTCGCGAGACTGGGTGGCACCCTTTTCAGCGAAGTCGCGGAAGCCTTCGGTCATCTTGGACGGATCGAAAGCGGAGAAGGAAAAGATATCGTCGGTCTTGTATGCCATCGTTTCAGGTCCTCGTTGGCGATTTCTTCGGCAGAACCGAAGATGTCATGCCTCTTATATAGACCATCTCGTTGTGCATTGCAATATCATTGTGCGGTGCACAATAAAATGAATCCCGGAATTAACCCTGTCGGAGGTTTGGATGGCGCCGCTCTCGACCCGAAGGCAGGGGAAGGTTATTAACAATCCGTTAAACTACGTAGAAATCCGGTCACAAACGTCCTGTAGGTTTTGCCTATGTCCGCAGTCCAATACCCGTTCATCGATATTGCCGTGCACGAGCGCGTCCGCGATCGTTTTGCGGCGGGCGAAGCGATCGTGCTGTTTTCTCCGGACATGCAAAGCCCTCTCTGGGCGAACGGGCGCGGCGCCGATCTTTTCGGCTTCGGCTCCATCTACGATTTTCTCGACCAGGGTCCGAACCGCGTCGATATCGCCTTCCGCCAGATCGAAGCGGCTGCGCGCCAGCTCGGCGAAGTCGGCGACATCCGCAACCTGACGATCCGCGTCGCTTCCGGTTTCCAGCGCATTCCCGTGCAGGCGGTCTGCGAACTTGTTCAGGTTCAGGGCGAAGCGGCGGTGCTGTTCAGCGCGCCGGTGGAACGAGGCAGGCTCTCACCCTCGGCCTCTGCGGCCCGGATGATCGAAGGCTTCGACGATCCCGATACGCATATGGCGGTGATCGACGAAAACGGCGAGGTGCTCGCCGCCTCGGCCGAGTTCGCGGGGCTCGGCGTTTCCACCCACACCGCCAAGATGATGACGACCATGGCGGGCGCCGATCCGAGCCGCCTCGTCAAGCGCCCCATCCCGACCTCCAAGGGCTACCTGCCGGCTGCGATCGGCAAGCTTTCCAACGAACCGGCCCTGCATCTCCTATTCACGGTCGAGACCGAACAGGGCCGGGCTAGCGCCGCGAACGGCTACGAGCCGCGCGATGACGCGCCGGCGAATGCCGAGGACGCCGTGGCCAAACTTGCCGCAAGCGATGACACCGCGGACTTCGCGGCCGAGCCGGCGCCTGCCGACGGGTTTGCCGATGTGATTGCCGCCGTGTCGGAGATCGTCGATACGGAAGAGCCTGAAGAAGAAATTTTGCTGGAACCCAGCGAAAATTTTGCTCCCGTCCACGCCGCTGCTTCCGAAGAACCGATTGAACAGGTCGCGCCTGAAACGGCAGCACCGACCGCGGAAATCGATGCTGTTTCCTCGGCAGCAACGATCGGGGCGGAGGAAGAGGTCGTTTCCGAAACCGCCACCGAAGAAACCGTGGCTGGCGAGCCTGAGATGGTGGAGGCAGCGCCTGCAGCCGAACCCGCAGCCGCCGAAATTGCCGCGCCGGAACCGGACGGTTTCGTTTTCCGCCGCGACGGGCGCGCGACCCGTTTCGTCTGGAAGATCGATGCCGAGGGCCGGTTCAGGGAAGTTTCGAGCGAATTTGCCGACGCTGTCGGCCCGCATGCCGCCGATATCAACGGCATGGCCTTTACCGATCTCGCCGCCCTCTTCTACCTTGACCCCGAGGGCAAGATCACCGAACTGCTCAACAAGCGCGATACCTGGTCCGGCAAGACGATCTGGTGGCCTGTCGAGGGCACGTCTTTGATGGTGCCGGTCGATCTCGCCGCGCTGCCGACCTATACCCGTACCCGCGAGTTCGACGGTTTTCGCGGTTTCGGCATCGTGCGCATCGGCGATGCAGCCGAGGATCCGAACGCAGTTGGCCTGACGCTGACCCGCGCCGTGCCGGAGGATGTGGCCGAACCGGAAGCTGAGACTGTTTCCGAAGCCTATGAGATGCCCGCCGATGCAGCGGACTTGGCGCCAGGAGACGGTTTGGCCGTCGGGCAGGACGAAGCCATCGGTGCGCCAGCTGGGATAGGCTCGGCCGAAGACGCAAACGCTGAAAGCTCCGCGAGTGCAAAACCGGCTGCAGAGACTTCTGCGGCCGAGGAGCACGCCGCGTTCGAAGAGCCGGAACTCGCGGAAGATGCCGAGCAGCCTGCGGTCGCCGAGGACATATCCGCCGATGCGACACCATCCGAAGACTTGCTTGCGAAAGACCTGCCGTTGGAGCCTGCCCCGGAGGACAGGCCGCAGCCGTCCATGTCCGGCCGGCAGATCCCTTCGCTGCTCGACTGGCCGGCCGGCGAACGCCCGGCGCTCCGGATCGTCGAAAACGCCGGCCGCCGCCATTCCGACAAGGTCATCCAGCTCGAGGAGCGTCGCTCCAACCGCCGCGACGGGCTGACCCCCGTCGAACAGGCTGCTTTCCGCGAGATCGCCCGCCAGCTCGACAATTTCGTCGGCCGCCGCAACGAGGAAAAGAAGCCGGAGACCTCGACCGAGGCGGAGGTACCCGCTGTCGAACCGAACGAGCCGACCGCGATAGAGCTCACCCAGCTCGAACATGAGACTGTGCGCGAGGAACCTGTCGCCCCCGTTTCAGAAGAGATTTCCGAGGAAGAGGCGATCGCATTCGCCGAAGAAGCGAACGAGGCTTTTGCCGACGCGCCGATCGAGCCCACTGAAGAGGTGGAAGATGCCGCAGAGGCGCCCGCCGACCCGCATCCGGAGCTGTCCGATCGTGAACTGTTGAGCCAGATGATCCCGGTCCGCGAGCGGATCGGCCTTTCCGCGGAGATCGTCGACCAGATGCCGGTGGCGCTTCTCGTGCACAGCGGCGACCTTTTGATCCACGGAAATCCGGAATTCCTGCGGCTGACCGGTTATGCTTCGATCGACGAACTGGCGGACGTCGGCGGTCTCGATGCATTGCTGCAGCGCCAGGATCTCGAAGGCAAGACGGCGGAGGCCGGCGGCATGGTCGTGGTGCGCGCCGACGACGAACTGGTGCCGGTGACGGCACGCCTTCAATCCGTCCGCTGGGACAATTCGACTGTCCTCATGCTGGCGCTGATGCCGGTCGTGGCCGAGGTACAGGGCTCCACCGAGGACGGCCAAGCGGCAGAAGTCATTCCGTTGCGCGCACCCCGCGCCGCCGACCAGCTGGCAAAGCTGCAGGTCGAGGTAACGGAACTGCGCGCGATCCTGGAAACCGCCACCGACGGCGTGGTCATCATCGGTGCGGAAGGCGACATCCGCTCGGTGAACCGGGCGGCGAGCGCGCTCTTCAACTACGACAATGAAGAGATCAGCGGCAAACCCTTCGTCACGCTGTTTGCGCACGAGAGCCAGCGGGCGATCCTCGATTATCTCGCAGGCCTTGCCGGCCACGGCGTCGCCAGCGTCCTCAACGACGGCCGCGAAGTGATCGGCCGCGAAGCTTCCGGCGGATTCCTGCCGCTGTTCATGACGATCGGCAAGCTGACCTCCTCGAACGGTTATTGCGCCGTCATCCGCGACATCACCCAGTGGAAGCGCACCGAAGACGAGCTGCGTACCGCCAAGCGCGCCGCCGAGACCGCAAATGCCCATAAGAGCGAATTCCTCGCCCATGTGAGCCATGAAATCCGCACGCCGCTCAACGCGATCATCGGCTTTGCCGACATGATGGCGAGCGAGCGCTTCGGCCAGATCGGCCATGCGCGTTACGTCGAATATGCCAACGACATCAGCCGCTCCGGCCGGCATGTGCTCGATATCGTCAACGACCTCCTCGACATTTCCAAGATCGAGGCAGGCGAGATGGAGCTCGATTTCGTCGCCGTCGGCCTCAACGAGGCGGTGTCGGAAGCCGTCTCGCTGGTGCAGCCGCAGGCAAACAGCCAGCGCGTCATCATCCGCACGGCGCTCTCGCATGCCGTGCCGCAGGTGGTCGCCGATCCGCGCTCGATCAAGCAGATCGTGCTGAACATCCTGTCGAACGCCATCCGCTTCACGCCCTCGGGCGGCCAGATCGTCGTCTCCACCGCCTACGAGACCAATGGAAACGTGGTACTTCGTGTCCGCGATACCGGCATCGGCATGACCCGCTCGGAGCTGGAGCTTGCCATGAAGCCGTTCCGCCAGGTATCGAGCGCCTCGCACAAGCGCGGCGACGGTACCGGTCTTGGCCTGCCGCTGACAAAGGCGATGGTCGACGCAAATCGCGCCGCCTTCGCGATCACTTCGGCGCCGAACGAGGGCACGCTGGTGGAGATCACCTTCCCTTCGCCGCGGGTGCTGGCGAACTGATCAGGAGATTGTAACCGGATTTGGCATGCCGCAGGTAATACCCTGTTTCTCGCCAACGGGACACGGTTGAGATCGAACCTATCGGCATCTCAGAGTTGAGAATAACGTGAAAAGAAAGGCAGCCGAAGCTGCCTTTGAAGTTTAATGCTGTCCAACGAGGGTCGGTGGAGACGTCATGTCTATGAAAGCTCGCGGCTAGGCGTATTTCATACACGAGACGAAACCATGTTGCTCCACTTTTGATCAAAGCGGCTTAATAGCGCGTTAACGGCGCTCCATTTCTGGAATTTATGCTGGAGATGTACCGCATCGATACATCTCGCCTCATCGAGGATACCCGGCCATTCAGCTTTTCAACTCGGCAAGGCCGTCGAACAGATCAAGCGCTTCCGGGTTGGCGAGCGTCTCCTTGTTCCTGACCGCCCGGCCGTGCACGACGTCGCGGACTGCGAGTTCGACAATCTTACCGGACTTGGTGCGGGGGATATCGGCGACCTGGATGACCTTGGCCGGCACGTGGCGCGGCGATGCGCCGGTGCGGATGCGGGCCTTGATCGCCCTGGCAAGATCGTCACTCAGCGCCAGGCCGTTCGCGAGGCGGACGAACAGGATGACGCGGACGTCGTCGTCCCAGTCCTGGCCGATGCAGATGGCTTCCACGACCTCCTCCATTTGCTCCACCTGATTGTAGATCTCGGCGGTGCCGATCCGCACGCCGCCCGGATTGAGCGTCGCGTCCGAACGGCCGTGGATGACGATGCCGTCATGTTCGGTCCATTCGGCGAAATCGCCGTGGCACCAGACATTCTCGAAGCGCTCGAAATAGGCGGCGCGATATTTCTGGCCTCCGGGATCGTTCCAGAACATGAGCGGCATGCACGGGAAGGCCTTGGTGCAGACGAGCTCGCCCTTTTCCCGGCGCACCGGCTTGCCATCGTCGTTCCAGACGTCGACGGCAAGCCCCAGGCCTGGCCCCTGGATCTCGCCACGCCAGACCGGCTTCAGGGGATTGCCGAGCACGAAGGTGGAAACGATGTCGGTACCGCCCGAAATCGAGGCCAGATGCACGTCGGATTTGATGCCTTCGTAGACAAAGGAAAAACCTTCCGGCGAGAGCGGCGAACCGGTGGAGATGACGAGCCTGAGCGCGGCCAGATCGTGGCTCTGCTTCGGTGCGATGCCGCCCTTGCGGACCGCGTCGATATATTTTGCCGAGGTGCCGAACACCGCGAACTTTTCAGCTTCGGCATAGTCGAACAGGACGTTGCCATCCGGCGCAAACGGCGAACCGTCGAACAGGCAGAGCGTGGCGCCGGCTGCAAGGCCTGACGCCAGCCAATTCCACATCATCCAGCCGCAGGTGGTGAAATAAAACAGCTTTTCGCCGGGCTCGAGGCCGCAATGGAAGCGATGTTCCTTGAGATGCTGTAGCAGCGTGCCGCCGGCCGAATGGACGATGCATTTCGGCACCCCGGTCGTACCGGACGAGAAGAGAATGTAGAGCGGATGGGAGAACGGCAACGGCTCGAAGTCGACGGCCCTTGCTTCATAAAGCGCCGTGAAATCCGCAAGCATGCGGCCATCGGCAAGCGATGCGGCCAGTGTCAGCGCGTCGCCCGCATAAGGCACGACCAGAACCGGCGTCTTCAGCACCTCGGAAACTGCCCTCACCTTGGCGGCGACGTCCTGGAGCTTGCCATTGTACCAGTAACCGTCGCAGGTGATGAACAGTTTTGGGTCGATCTGGCTGAAACGGTCGAGCACGCCCTGTTCGCCAAAATCAGGTGAACAGGAAGACCAGATGGCTCCGATCGAGGCGGCGGCCAGCATGCAGGCAACGGTTTCCGGCATATTCGGCATCATCGCGGCGACACGGTCGCCCTTCTCGATGCCAAGCCCCCTGAAGGCCTGCTGCAGGCGGGAGACTTCGGCGCGAAGCCTATCCCAGGACCAGCGATAGCTCGCCTTGTCCTCGCCGCGGAAGATCAGCGCGTCTCCGGCGCCTGTTCCGGAAAGTAGATTTTCTGCGAAATTCAGCGTGGCATCAGGGAAAAAGCGGGCGGCAAGCATGTCTTCGCCGTTGATCAGCACTCGGTCGCCACGCTCGCCCTTGACGCCGCAGAATTCCCAGACCGCGGACCAGAAATCGGCGCGCTCGCCGATCGACCACGCGTAGAACGCATCATAGTCGGGAAAACTTTTGCCAAAGCGCTCGGCGCACCAGCTGATGAAATGATAAAGCGGGGTTTTCTGCTGCGCTTCTTTCGAGGGCTTCCAGAGCGGCTGTTCATTGCCCATTCCCATTCCTCCACCCTCGGAGAACCCCACCCCGACATCGGAACCAGGGTTCTGCCCCATCTCCATCCACGCCAGATCCTGCGAGGTCGCAGCGTATCGGTTTTTATAGCATGTTGCACCGCATTATAAAGGAGACCGCCAGGGAAGTTTCCCGGATTTGCGCGAACCCAGCATTTCCTATAATGCGCGTGTGATCATGCTCACCAACCCGTTCGGACATCTACGGAAGAACCTGAGCCGCCCGCTGGGCCGGCGATCGCGCCGCGTTCTGATCGGCGCCATCATCGCAGTGTGCCTCTTTTCGCTTTTCCAGCTCATCGCGCCGTTCCTGATTTCATCGACCGTAGTGCGCGAAAGCATGGAGCGGGCGGTCGCCGAATGGACCGGCCACGATGTAACGATTGAGGGGACGCCGGATATTCGCTTCTGGCCGGAGCCCAGGATCACGCTCAGGGAGATCACCATCCGCAAGCAGGCGGAGGGTGGCGAGCGGGTGCTCGGCCGGGTCTCGCGGCTTTCGGCTTCTTTCGATCTTCTGCAGGCTCTGCTCGGGCGGCCGGAGTTCAAGGATTTTCGCCTCACAAACCCGGAGATCTATGTCCTCAGGGAGGCCGACGGCAGGCTCGACTGGGCGAATGACGGGCTGCTCAGCCGCGCCGTGCGCGATGCGCGGCCGGACGGCAGCAGTCAGGCACTGGCGACGGATGACGATGCGCGGATGGGCGATGTCCGCATCAGCAACGGGACATTCGAGATCTCCGACATCGCCAGCGGCCGGATCACGCGGTTCCAGTCGATCAACGGCACGCTCGACTGGCCCTGGCTGTCCCGGGGCTTGGAACTGAAGGCAGATGCCAATCTCAACGGCCAGGCGCTGACGCTGGATATGAGTTCGACGCAGCCGCTGCTGCTGCTCTCGGGCAAAAGCGGCAACATCTCCGGCACGATGGCATCCGCTCTCTTTCATGGCCAGTTCCGCGGCGTCGCCAATCTGGCGGCGCATGCGTTTCTTTCCGGCGATGCCGAACTGACAGTTCCCGACCTTTTGACGGCGATGCGCTGGGCCGGGCTGAACTTTGCCGGTGTCGAACGCCTGAAGAGCTTCTCGTTGAATACCCGGCTCGTCACCAACGAAGACATCTTGCGTTTGGACAACCTGTCCCTCGGGCTGAACGACACCAAGGCGACCGGCATACTCGATCTCGTGCTGTCGCCTGACCGGCCGGCGAGGCTCACCGGTACGCTCGCCTTCGACCGGATGGATCTTTCCGCAGCGCTTGCCGCCATCGCGCCGCGCGCCATGGGTGACACCAGTCAGGGCAATGGCCATCTCGCCGGCCTGGAACTCGACCTGAGGCTTTCCGCCCAGCAGGCGACGCTCGGGCCTTTCCAGCTTTCGGAAGCCGCAGTAAGCATCATGAACGTCGGCGAGCAATCGCGCATCGACATCGCCGACAGCGATTTCGAGACCGGCCGACTGACCGGCCGGATCGCCACGGTGAAGGGCGGTGCGGCCGGAGCCGTGGCGTTGCGCCTTGCCATCCAGGACGCGGATTTCGGCAATATCGTCAAGGAACTTGGCCTCGCCGGCCCGCTTCCGGCGGCGCGCGGGTCGCTGGATCTGGCGCTCGACGTCGATCGGCCGCTGGAACCGGAAGCTTGGCGCAATGCGAAAGGCACCCTACGCTTTCGGACGGACCGCGGCTCGCTTTCCGGCGTCAACCTTGCCGGCGTCCGGCAGCTTGCAGCTCAAAAACCCTATTTTCCCTTGAGCGATGCCGGCAGCGGCAGCCTGGAATTCGACCATATCGACATCTCTGCCAATCTCGCGGATGGTTCGGCGGATATCCGCGAAGGAAAGATCACCGGCCCTTCCGAGAACCTGACGCTTTCCGGCGTTGTTCCCTACATCAACAGCAGCCTCGCGCTCTCCGCAACCATCGAGCCGATTGCGCAGGGCACCAAGGCGGCACCGCTGATGGTCTTCATCGGCGGCTCCTGGCCGAACCCGGTCATCTGGCCTGTTTCGCAAACTCCGGCAAAGCCCCTACAATGAACCGAATCAACCGGATGGGGGTTATCTGGTGTCGAGATTCCTGATCAGTCTATGCAAGGCGCTGCTCGCCTGCCTCATCATGGGCGCAGTGCTCAGCTTCTTCGGCATCACCATGCCGACGCTACTGGCGCTCCTGCATCTGACGCCGGACGATATCAGGGTCGGGCTCGAAAACGCCTATATCTGGTCGGTGCCACGCATCGTGCTCGGCGCCGTGATCGTGCTGCCGGCGTGGCTGCTCATCTATATCTTCCTGCCGCCGCGGGGCGAATGATCGTCAGGTCGTGCCGCGAGCGGCGACATGCTCGTCGCGGATGCGGCGCATTTCCGTCTGTTTGGTGCTGATCGAGGCGATGATGACGCCGATCGTCACCAGTCCGATCAGGATGGTGCAGATCGCATTGATTTCCGGTGTCACGCCCAGGCGCACCTGACTGTAGATCTTGATCGGCAGCGTCGTGGCACCCGGACCGGTCGTGAAGCTCGCGATGACGAGGTCGTCCAGCGACAGGGTGAAAGCCAGCATCCAGCCGGCGATCACGGCGGGGAAGATCAGCGGCAGGGTGATCTTGAAGAAAGTCTTGACTGGCGGACAGCCGAGATCGAGCGCCGCCTCCTCCAGGCTGAGGTCGAAGGTCAGCAGCCGAGACTGCACGACGATCGCCACGTAGCACATGGTGAATGTCGTATGCGCGATAACGACCGTCCAGAAACCGCGATCGATACCGACGGCGACGAACAGCAACAGCAGCGACAGGCCGGTAATCACTTCCGGCATGACGAGCGGCGCATAGATCATCCCGGAAAATAGCATCCGGCCGTGAAAGCGCGTGAACCGCACCAGGGCAAGCGCCGCAAGCGTGCCCAGCACCGTGCCGATCGTGGCGCTGATGACGCCAACGCGTGCGGTCACCCAGGCGGCGTCCATGAGGCCCTGGTTCGACCACATGGTGCGGTACCACTGCAGCGAAAAGCCGCCCCAGACGGTGACCAGCTTGGAAGCATTGAAGGAATAGACCACCAGGATGATGATCGGGATGTAGAGGAATGCGAAACCGAGGGTAAGGACGGTGGCGTCGAAGCGGGATGATTTCATCTCAAGCCACCTTCTTCTGCTGGTTCTGGAAAATCATGATTGGCACGACCAGCATGATCAGCAGGATGACCGCCACGGCCGATGCCAGCGGCCAGTCGCGGTTGCCGAAAAATTCCGTCCACAGCGTCTTGCCGATCATCAGCGTATCGGCGCCGCCGAGCAGATCCGGAATGACGAACTCGCCGGTAATCGGAATGAAGCAGATCATCGAACCGGCAATAACGCCAGGCAGCGACAGCGGGAAGGTGATCTTCCAGAACGCCTTCCAGGGCGGGCAGCCAAGATCGCTTGCGGCCTCCAACAACGTATTGTCCATCTTCTCCAGTGCCGAATAGAGCGGCAGGACCATGAAGGGCAGGTAGGAATAAACGATGCCGATGAAGACCGCATAATCGGTGCGCAAGATCTGCACCTGATCGTCTACGCCAAGAAGGCCGACCGACCGGAACAGCAGCGTCAGCAGTCCGTCGGGCTTCAGGATGCCGATCCAGGCATAGACGCGGATCAGGAACGACGTCCAGAACGGCAGGATGACCAGCATGACCAACGTCGGCCGCAGCATCGTCGGCGCGCGGGCCATGGCGAGCGCCATCGGATAACCGATCAGCAGCAGCAGGAAGGTTGAGATCACGGCGATGCGCAGCGAAGACAGGTAGGCTTCGATGTAAAGAGGGTCGCCGGTCAGGAAGAGGTAGTTGTCGAAGTCGAGTTCCGAGACGAAGTCGCCGAATGCGCCAAACCCTTCAAAGAGCGGCGTATAGGGCGGCATGGCGATCGTCGTCTCCGACAACGATATCTTGAAGATGATCAGGAAAGGCGCTGCGAAAAACAGCAGCAGCCAGAGATAGGGAACCGCGACCACCAGCCAGCGGGCGGGATTGGGTTTGTTGGCGGGGTGGGTTTCGGAAACGCTTGCCATCTCCCTGTCCCCCGCTCAACGCGTCAACACGAGGCCGGCATCGAGCGGCCAGGTGAGCCACACCATGTCGCCGAATGTGATCGGCCGGTCGACGAGGCGGGAGACGTTGGCCTGCGCCGCACGCACCACCCGGCCATCCGCGAGCTTGACGAGGAAAACCGAGAAGTCGCCGAGATAACCGATGTCCCAGACTTCGCCATAAACCGCATTGGCCGAGATATCGGCCGGCTGATCGGGCGAGATACGCACCTTTTCCGGCCGCACCGCGAAGGCGACCTTGTCACCCTTCACCGCCTGGCATTCCTGCTCGACGGAGACGGCGATCCCGTCGCAGTCGATCCTGACCGAGCCGGGCATGCCGAGGGCGCTGTCCGTCGAGGTGACCGTGCCTTCGAGGATATTGATGTCGCCGATGAAATCCGCAACGTAGCGGCTGTTCGGCGCTTCGTAGATCTCGGCCGGCGTTGCCACCTGCATGATCAGGCCCTTGTCCATGACCGCGATACGATCGGACACGGTCATCGCCTCTTCCTGGTCGTGGGTGACGATCAGGAAGGTGAGGCCGAGCTTGGTCTGCAGGTCCATCAGCTCGAACTGCGTCTCTTCGCGCAGCTTCTTGTCGAGCGCACCGAGCGGTTCGTCGAGCAGCAGCACCTTGGGGCGCTTGGCGAGAGACCGGGCGAGCGCGACGCGCTGGCGCTGACCGCCGGAAAGCTGGTTCGGCTTGCGTTTGGCGAACTGCTCCAGCTTGACGAGCTTCAGCATCTCCTCGACACGGGCGGCGACCTCACCCTTCGGAAGATTGTCCTGCTCCAGGCCGAAGGCGACATTCTTTTCGACCGTCATATGCGGGAAGAGCGCGTAGGACTGGAACATCATGTTGGTGGGCCGGCGATAGGGTGGCACGCCGGAAATATCCTTGCCCTGCAGCAGGATTCGGCCTTCGGTCGGCTCCTCGAAGCCGGCGAGCATGCGCATCAGCGTCGTCTTGCCGCAACCGGACGGCCCGAGCAGCGAGAAGAACTCCCGCTCGTAGATATCGAGCGTCAGGTTATCCACGGCGGTGAAGGTGCCGAACCGCTTGGTGATGTTTTCGAAACGGATGAACGGAACCGCTGAAGGATCAGCCCAGGGAGAAAATTTGCGTTTAACCGGCCCAAGAGATTTCGCCATGCCTTACCCCATTTCGCCCCGATGGCCGCCCGAAAGTAATCGGGGCAGACGTTTCCGCCTGCCCCGCCCTTGATCAGCTACCGGTCTTGATCTGCGTCCAGACCCGGTTCAGGACCCGCTGCTCGCGCGGCCCGTATGGCGAAATGGTGAAGAGCTTCTTGACGACGTCTTCCGGTGGATAGGCGGAGGGATTTTCCAAGACTTCCTTGTCGATGAACTTCTGCGAAGCCAGGTTGCCGTTGGCGTATTGAACGAAGTTGGAAGCCTTGGCGATGACTTCCGGCTTCATCAGGTAGTTGATGAAGGCATGCGCCTCGTCGACATGCTTCGCGTCCGCGGGGATCGCGAGGTTGTCGAACCACATATACGTGCCTTCCTTGGGAATGACGAACCGGATCTTGACGCCGTTCTTGGCTTCCTCGGCGCGGGTCTTGGCCTGCAACACGTCGCCCGACCAGCCGATCGTGATGCAGCTGTCGCCATTGGCGAGTTCATCGATATAGGCCGACGAATTGAAGGTCTTCACCGACTTGCGAATTTTCGAGTAGACGGCGCCGCCGGCTTCGAGGTCCTTGGTGTCCTTGCTGTCGGGATTCTTGCCGAGATAGTTCAGCGCGATCGCAAAAGTCTCGTCGGATGCGTCGAGGATGTTGATGCCGCAGGACTTCAGTTTTGCGGCGTTTTCCGGCTTGAAGAGAACATTCCAGCTGTCGATCGGCACGTCGCCGAGTGCGGCCTTCACCTTGTCGACGTTATAGCCGATGCCGGTGGTGCCCCACATGTAGTTGACGGCATACTGATTGCCGGGATCGTATTTCGCCAGCCGCTCGGTAACCACCGGCCACATGTTGGAAAGATTGGGCAGTTTCGACTTGTCGAGCTTCTGGAACACCTTGGCCTGGATCTGGCGGGCGAGGAACGGGCCGGTCGGCACGACGACATCGTAACCGGAGCCGCCAGCCAGAAGCTTGGTCTCCAGCATCTCGTTGTTGTCGAACACGTCGTAGATGACCTTGATGCCGGTCTCCTTGGTGAAATCCCCCAGGATCGATTCGTCGATATAGTCCGACCAATTGTAGACGCGGACTTCACGCTCCTGGGCCAGAGCAGCCGTCGCGGCGAAAGCCGCCGCGGCAACTGCGGCGGCAAGGCTGAGCAAATGACTTTTCATGATCTCTCCTGTTCCAGTTTTGTCTGCGCAATCGTCAAATCGCGCCTAATTCCCTTATATTTTTCCGCGAGAGTAAAAAGTAATTCTACACCCTACAAGGGGGAATGTGCGCCGCCGCAAAACTCATTGGAAATCGAAGGCGCTGAGACCGGTCACCATCTCATCCAGACCGAGCGGTCTCGTGACCGGAGGCTCGGCGCGGGAGAGGCAACCCTGCCTTTCGCAGAGCCGGCAGGCGGTGCCGGCAAGCACCGTTCCGACGGCCCCCGGCAGTGCCTCGCCATAGACGGTGTCGCCTCCGCTCGACAGATCGCAGCCGAGAAGAATTGCCGTACGGCGGATACGCTCGCCGAATCCCGCCTGCGGGCCTTCGAGCGTGCGCGACAGCGTCAGGAATGCGGCGCCATCCGGCATCTCGACCCGATCGACGAGAACCTGTCCCGGCTGAAGGAAGGCGGCATGAAGGCCTAGCTTCGGACAGAGCCCGCCGAAACGGGCCTGCGGGAACCCTTGCGCACCGGCGCGGCGGATGGCGTTACCGGCGTGATCGACTTCCATCATGAAAAACGGGATGCCCGGAGTGCCGGGCCGGGCAAGCGACGTGAGCCGGTTGGCGGCCTGCTCAAACGACACGTCGAAACGGGAGCGCAATACGTCGAGGTCGTATCGGGCGCGCTGGGCTGCCGTGAGAAAAGCCCCATAAGGCATCATCAGCGCATGAGCGGCATAACGGGCGAGCTCGAAGCGGCCGATGCGTCGCGCCTCGTTGGTGGAGAGGTTTAGATCGTCGAGTTCGGTGGCGATCTCCTGGCCTAATGCAAGCAGCGCCACTTCCATGGCAAGCTCGCGCGTCCGGTCGAAGGGCGAGAGCCGTTCTGACAGAAACAGCCGCATGGAATGGCGGTCGTACCGCCGGCGCAGGTTCGGCATGGCATGAACCGGCAGCGTACGCACCACGATGCCGTGCTCGTTCTTCGCCCAGACCTTCAAGGCGCCAGGCAGTTCGTCGCCGGTCCCGAGCCTAGCCATGAAAGTTTCGGCCGCATCCTCGATACGCGGGAAAAAGTTAGGGCGACGCTGCAGCGTCTCGCGCACCTCGTCGATCGGCAGGCGCGTGCCGGCGATCGAGGTCTCGTGACCCTCGCGGGCCAGCAGATCGGAAAGATCGGAAAGCCGGGCAGCTTGCTCGCGATAAGCGCGATAGAGCTTCATCAGCCCCAGCGCCGCGTTGGGGGCGGCCTCCGCCACCTCGATGATTTCCTGATCCCCCGGGATCTCGCCTGCCAGCAGCGGATCGGCGAACACCTCGCGCAGCCGCCCTGCAAGACCGCCACCTTCCCCCTGCAGCGTATCGAGATCGACCTTGTAGACCGAGGCAAGCTTCAAGAGGAGCTGGACCGTGAGCGGCCGCTGGTTGCGCTCGATGAGGTTGAGATAGGAGGGCGAAATGCCGAGCGCTTCGGCCATTGCCGTCTGGGTGAGCCCAAGCCCCAATCGCACCCGCCGTACCCGCGGGCCGGCAAAAATCTTTCGCTCCGCCACTTTTGTCACCGCTTTTACAAAATCGGCCAGCCCGCCGCATTTACCATTGTGACATCTTCACAGAACCCTTTGTGAAAGACAAGACAACCTAACCCCTTTCATACCCGCATTTCTGTATCTTTTCTGGCAGTGCAGCATTCTTTTCTGTAAATTCAGTCACATCAAAAGCGCCATACCTTGGCTCGCCGATTTACATAGGAGGAAAGCAATGACAGATTTTTACACGCTGGTTCCAGGCGCTCAAAAAGGGCGTTTCGAGGGTGTCGAACGCCCTTACTCCGCCGAGGACGTGAAGCGGCTGCGCGGTTCGGCCGAGATCCGTTATTCGCTTGCCGAGATGGGCGCCAACCGGCTGTGGTCGCTGCTGCACCGCGAAGACTTCGTCAACGCGCTCGGCGCGATGACCGGCAACCAGGCCATGCAGCAGGTCCGCGCCGGGCTGAAGGCAATCTACCTCTCCGGGTGGCAGGTCGCGGCCGACGCCAATACCGCATCCGCCATGTATCCGGACCAGTCGCTCTATCCGGCCAATGCGGCACCGGAACTGGCGCGGCGCATCAACCGCACCCTGCAGCGTGCCGACCAGATCGAGACCGCCGAAGGCAAGGGTCTTTCGGTCGAGACCTGGTTCGCGCCGATCGTTGCGGATGCGGAAGCCGGGTTCGGCGGGCCGCTCAACGCCTTCGAGATCATGAAGGCATTCATCGAGGCGGGCGCCGCCGGCGTCCATTACGAAGACCAGCTCGCATCGGAAAAGAAGTGCGGCCATCTCGGCGGCAAGGTGCTGATCCCGACCGCCGCACATATTCGCAACCTGACGGCCGCGCGGCTTGCCGCCGACGTCATGGGCACGCCGACGCTGGTCATCGCCCGCACCGATGCGGAAGCGGCCAAGCTGCTCACCTCGGATATCGACGAGCGCGACCAGCCCTTCGTCGACTACGATGCCGGCCGGACAGTGGAGGGCTTCTACCAGGTCACGAACGGGCTCGAACCCTGCATCGCCCGCGCCGTCGCCTATGCGCCCTATTGCGATCTCATCTGGTGCGAAACCTCGAAGCCGGATCTCGAACAGGCCCGTCGGTTTGCGGAAGGGGTCCACAAGGCGCATCCCGGCAAGATGCTCGCCTATAACTGCTCGCCGTCGTTCAACTGGAAAAAGAACCTCGACGACGCGACGATCGCCAAGTTCCAGCGGGAACTGGGTGCGATGGGCTACAAGTTCCAGTTCATCACGCTCGCCGGTTTCCACCAGCTGAATTTTGGCATGTTCGAGCTCGCCCGTGGCTACAAGGACCGCCAGATGGCCGCCTATTCGGAGCTGCAGGAGGCGGAATTCGCCGCCGAGATCAACGGTTATACCGCCACCAAACATCAGCGCGAGGTCGGCACCGGCTATTTCGACGCCGTCTCCGTCGCCATCACCGGCGGACTTTCGTCCACCACCGCAATGAAGGAATCCACGGAACACGACCAATTCCGGCCGGCTGCGGAATAAGCCTGAACCCCATCACAAGGAGGAGAACCGACATGAACATCCAGACCCACGTCAAGGAACGCGCAGAAGAGCAGTCGACGGCGATGACGCCCGACCAGCAGGCAGCAATCCGCACGCTTGCCAACGATCTGCACCGCCTCAACCATGCAATCATGAAGGCGGTCGAGGCCGGGGTTTCGGTGGAGCTCGTCCGTTCCGCCCGGCACCATGGCGGCGGCGGTCATTGGGGCGACCTGATGATCCCGGTCGTCGTCACCAACCGGATGCAGTGATCGAAAGACAGGTTTAAGGCTGGCGGCCTGCGAAAAGCGGGCCGTGGCCGCGGACGAACTTCACCATCCGATCGACCACCGCGCGGATATCCCGGCGGTGGCGATCGTCGTTGTTCATGACGATCCACTGATTGTGGCGCAGGCTTTCGATCTCTCCTCCGACGCGCTCCAGCCGCATGTCCTGATCGCCGACGAAACAGGGCAGGACCGCGGTCCCGGCGCCGCCAAGTGCCAGATCACGCAGAGAACGCGGGCGGTTGACGGTGACGACCACCTGACCTCCCCGTTCCTGATGCGGCCAGCGCAAATAGGCGGAAATCGCGTCCTCCTCCGAGACCGCAAGCCAGCGTTCGGCAGCCGAGGGATGGGCGTTGCGGGCCCGATAGGCCGCATAGGCGACTTCCCCGAGCCTGGTCGCCGCGAGGTTCGGCTCGTCCGGTTCGAACGCGCGGATGCCGATATCGCTTTCCCGATGCACAAGGCTCGCTCGTCGCTCGGCGACATAGAAATCGAGGCGGAAGTCATCGCGCTCAGTGCGGATAAGCGAGAGATTGCGGGTGAACATCCAGGCAAGCCAGGTGCCGCAGGCGACCCGCACCAGTGTCGAACCGGCGCCTTCCCGTTTCCAGCTCTCGATGCGGCGGGCGGCGCCTTCCATCTCCAGAATCTGGGCAAGCAACGCAGACCCGTCGGCGGTCAGCTGATAGCCGGTACGGCTGCGTAAAAACAACGGCCGCCCGACTGCCTCTTCCAGATCGAGCATCCTCCGGCCGATCGTCGCGGGGCTCAATCCGGTGATGCCGGCAGCACCGGACAGGCCGCCAAGCCGGGCGACCTGCATGAAAAGCTCGTAGGCATCCCAGTTGATGTTTTTCATGAGTGAAAGACATAGCGGGAAATCGGCGGTACAAGAAGCAGTTTTTGAGGTTTAATAGAGGAGACGATTTCCACAAACGGAGCAATTCCGATGCATGAGAACATCGTCGCAGCCGCCTTTTCCTATCCCTTCGGAACAAAGTCCATCCGTCGTGACGTAGCCGCGGAAAACGATTTTTATGAACGTTACGCCCAGCCCTATCCGAGCTGGTTCGCCAGCCTGCTGCGGTTCAGGAGCAGACGTAAAGGCGGCGTCACCCCTACTTTGACATCCGCAAATATTACGCAGCGCGAGAGTAACGGGAACGACTGCTCGTATCGATGCGGAACTGCTCTACCAGTTGAAGCAGGGCATCCGCTTCGCTTGCAAGGCGTCGGCTCGCTTCCGTGGTTTCGCCGACCATCGCGCCGTTCTGCTGGGTCATCTGGTCCATGCGGTTGACGGAGTTGTTGATGTCCTGCAATGCGGCCGACTGATCCTGGCTGGCGGTCGCGATCATTTCCACGTGCTGGCTGACGCCGGTGATCTGCTGGCTGATCGCCGCCAGCACTTCGCCCGCCTCCTGCACCAGGCCGGCACCGGAGCCGACCTCCCGGCTCGACTGGGTGATCAGGTCCTTGATTTCCTTGGCGGCACTGGCGGAACGTTGCGCCAGTTCGCGAACTTCCTGCGCCACGACCGCAAAACCCTTGCCGGCCTCGCCGGCCCGGGCCGCCTCGATGCCGGCATTGAGCGCCAGCAGGTTGGTCTGGAAAGCGATGTCGTCGATCACCTCGATGATCAACTCGATCTTCCCCGAAGCCTCCTCGATACGTCCCATGGCGCCGACCGCATTGCTTACCACCGTGCCGGAACTGTCGGCACTTTTCTTGGTAAGCGAAACGGCGCGGTTGGCCTCGTGGGCGCGTTCGGCCGAAGAACGGACCGTTGCGGTGATCTCATCAACGGCGGCGGCCGTCTCTTCGAGGGAAGCTGCCTGGGTTTCGGTGCGTCGCGAAAGCTCTTCCGAGGAATGGCTGAGATCGGCACTGCTCTTCTGGATGGAGAGTGTGCTTTGGCGGATGTGAGAAAGCGTATCGCGCAGCCGGATGATAGAGCCATTGAAGTCGGTGCGCAGTTGTTCCAGCCGACCGGAGAACTGCGTCTCGATCGTGCTCGACAGATCGCCATCAGCTAGGCGGGCCAAAGCCGCACCCAATTCGCTGACGGCCGTATCGATCTGACGGTCGACACGTTGTTTTTCGGCATCGTTGCGAAGGCGTTCGGCCTCCGCTTCGGCGCGATCCTCGGCACTGCGGCTTTCCATCTGTTGCTTCTCACGCGCCGCTTCCCGGAAGACTTCCAAGGCGCGGGCGATATTGCCGAATTCGTTGCGGCGTTCAGCATAGGGTATTTCGGTGGCGTCATTGCCTTGGGCAAGCGCATGTACAGTGCCGGTCAGCACGCCGAGCGGCCGGAGCAGCATACGAAGGGCGAACAGGCTTGCAATGCCGACGACGAGGAGAGCGGCGAGCGACGTGCCGATGACGACATAGCCCGCGGTAGCGATATGGGCGAAATAGACTTCCATCGGAATGCCTATGAAAAGTAGGCCGATGACGTTGTTCGAAGCATTGGTGATCGGGAAATAACCCGTCATGAAATCCTTGCCGAACAACACCGCGGGACCGAAATAAGCCTCTCCGCGCGCCAGAAACGGCTGCGCCGGGTGCTCCGCGGCAAGCTTGGTGCCGACCGCCCGCTCGCCCTTTTCCGTCTTCACATTGGTCGATATCCGGACATAGTCAGTGCCCTTCTTTTCGAACAGGGTTGCGACGCCACCGATGGCAGTTGCCGTACGATCGACCATGTCATGATCTTTCACCGTCCCCTCGCCTTGGCTGACACGGATGACCGCGCCGTCGCGGATCTCGCTTTTGGCGCCATCCAGCTCAAGATCGTAAAGCAGGCTCATGGTGCGTATCGCCTTGCGCGCATCTCCCCTCGCCGTATCCATGATATCGCCGCGCAGGTATGCATAGGTGAGACCGCCAACGGCTATCACCGCGAGGAAGATCATCAAGAGGCAGAGAAGAACGATCCGCGATACCACGGATGACGGCAGGATTTTGATCATAAAAGGCCAGCTTCCCCACAAAACTATGAACTGACCGAATATCGCTGGCGGAAGTGAAAAATTACTAAATTTGAATGTATTGAATTAAAGAGGCCGCCGAGGTGCGGAGCTGACGCAAACCGTAGGTCGGAAATGCGCAAAACAAGACGCCAGCGCTCCGCGAGCGTGGCTTGAGACCGCCGCCATTCAGGCGCGCGATGAGATCGAAGAGCGGAAGCTCTTAGAAGAAAAGCGTCGGAAGCGCGAGGAGCGCGGCCGTTGCACCGATGGCGATCGCGAGAAAACGCAGGCGAATGAGCTTCTGGTTATCCTGAACCTTAGCGATTGCGATTGCGCGGGCACGGCTGGGTCTCTGCATGGAAACGGCACTCCAAGGCAAGTTGCTCTGGCGCTCCAGCCGCCACCGGCAGGAAGCGCATGCCTGCCTTAAACCACAGGAATTGGCTGGCATTAAGGCAGGATGGGGCGCTCACATTAACAACTGCTGAATCAACCTATACTACAATGCGTCCCCACAAACATGGCCCGAAGCCCAGGCCCATTGGAAATTGTAGCCGCCGAGCCAACCGGTCACATCCACGCATTCGCCGATGAAATAAAGGCCGGATACCGCCTTTGCCTGCATTGTCTTCGAGTCCAGTTCGGACGTATCGATGCCGCCGAGCGTCACCTCGGCCGTCCGGTAACCTTCGGAGCCGGCGGGCCGGATGGGCCAGGTCTGGATCGAGGCGGCCAGGCCCTCGATCGCCTTGCCGGAAAGATCGGCGAGATGGGCCGTCAGGCCGCGCGCCTCGACGAAGAATTGCGCCAGTCGTTTCGGCAGCACCTCCGCCAGCACCGTTTGCGCCGCCTGGCGACCGTTGGTCTTGCGGGCTGTCTTGAGCATCGCTGCGATATCAAGATCGGGCTCGATGACCAGCGTCACGTCGTCGCCTTCCCGCCAATAGGAGGAGATCTGCAGGATCGACGGACCGCTCAAACCCCGGTGGGTGAAGAGCAGTGCCTCGCGAAACGCTGTGCTGCCGTGACGGACCTCGGCGGGCACCGAGATGCCGGAAAGCGGCGAGAGCTTTTCGAGCAGGTTCGGATCGAGCGTCAGGGGCACGAGCGCCGGCCGCGTCTCGACGATCTTCAGCCCGAACTGCCGGGCTATATCGTAGGCAAAACCGGTGGCGCCCATCTTGGGGATCGACTTGCCGCCGGTCGCAACCACCAGGGATGCCGCCTCCACCGGTCCATCGGAGGTGCCGATGCGGAAACCTTCTGGCGTCTTTTCGATCGACGTGACCTGCTTCTGCAGTTCAAGCACGACGTTCGCCGCTTTCATCTCGGACAGCAGCATGCGGATAATGTCCTTGGCGCTGTCGTCGCAGAAGAGCTGGCCGAGCGTCTTTTCGTGCCAAGGAATGCCGTGGCGTTCGACCATGTCCAGAAAATCGCGCGGCGTGTACCGGGCGAGCGCCGACTTGGCGAAATGCGGATTGGCGGAGAGATAGTTTTTCGCGCTTGCATGGATATTGGTAAAGTTGCAGCGGCCGCCGCCGGAAATGCGGATCTTTTCGCCCGGCGCCTTGGCGTGGTCTAGCACGAGCACCGAACGGCCGCGCCCGGCTGCGCGAATGGCGCACATCATGCCGGCCCCGCCGGCGCCCAAAACCACGACATCGAATTTCCGCGTCACCGCATGCTCCCTGTTTCGATATCTGCTGTTTTCGATCGGCAACTCAAAGTCAATGGCGTCTCCCCCTCGCCATTCGCCAATCCGTGGTTATGATGGAACATCCGATCAACCTCACCCCGATGTGTCATGCCGCGCAAAAAAAACGCTCCCGCCCTCGCAACCGGCACCGTGGCGAAAGCCGCGACTGCCCAGCCGACGCTCACTTCGCTCAGAGGTGTCGCGGACTGGCGGGAGGCCGCCGCGTGGCTTCGGGCACGGGGGATAGAGGATATCGAGTGCATCACGCCCGATCTCGCCGGCGTGCCGCGCGGCAAGATGATGCCGTCCTCGAAGTTCACCTCGAATACCTCGCTGGCGCTGCCGTCGGCCCTCTACCGGCACACCATTTCCGGCGAATACCCGGAAGAGACCGGCACCTTCCGCTACGAACCGCGCGACAGCGATTTGAAGCTGGTGCCGGATCTTTCGACGCTTTCGGTTGTACCCTGGGAAACCGACCCGACCGCACAGGTGATCTGCGACATCGTTGATACCGAAGGCAAGGCGGTTCCCTATACGCCGCGCAACGTGCTGAAGAACATCCTCAAACTCTATGAGGAGCGGGGCTGGAAACCGGTCGTGGCGCCGGAAATCGAATTTTATCTCGTCGCCAAGAACGACGACCCGGACTATCCGCTGCATCCGCCGAAAGGCCGGTCCGGCCGCTCCATCCTCGGCGGCCAGGGTTATTCGATCGCCGGCATCAACGAATTCGACGAGCTGATCGACGACATCTACCATTTCTCGGAAAAGCAGGGCCTCGAGATCGATACGCTGATCCACGAGGAAGGCCCGGCGCAGCTCGAAATCAACCTGCGCCATGGCGATCCTATCGAACTCGCCGACCAGGTGTTCATGTTCAAGCGCACCATCCGCGAGGCGGCCATGAAACACGGCATCTACGCCACGTTCATGGCCAAGCCCATGCAGGGCCAGGCGGGTTCGGCAATGCACATCCACCAGTCGGTGGTCGACATCAAGACCGGCAAGAACGTCTTCTCGAACCCGGACGGTTCGGCTTCCAAGGAATTTTTCCACTTCATCGGCGGCATGCAGACCTATGTGCCGAAGACGCTCGCCATGATGGCCCCCTATGTGAACTCCTACCGCCGCCTGACGCCCGACATGTCGGCGCCGGTCAACAATGCCTGGGGTTACGACAACCGGACCACCGCCTTCCGCGTGCCGGTCTCGGATGCGAATGCCCGCCGCGTGGAAAACCGCCTGCCAAGCTCGGACGCCAATCCCTATCTGGCGCTTGCGGCCTCACTCGGCTGCGGCCTGCTCGGCATCATGAACGCGATCGAGCCGGGACCGCCGACCGAGGATACAGCCAACGAGGGGTCGATCGAACTGCCGCGCGGCCTGCTCGAAGCCGTGTCGCTGCTCGAATCCGATCCGGCGCTTGCCAGCGTCTTCAGCTCGGAATTCATCGGCCTCTATGCGGGCGTCAAGCGCGGCGAATTCGAGACCTTCATGCAGGTTATCAGCCCCTGGGAGCGGGAATTCCTGCTTCTCAACGTGTGAGGGCTGCTCGTTGGATGAATGGCAGAGCCCGATCGCACCGGGGATTTCCTGGTATCAGGCAACAGTCCGCGAGCGGCCGACCTATCCGGCGCTCGACGGATCGAAGACGGTCGACGTGGCGGTCATCGGCGGCGGCTATACCGGCCTGCAGGCAGCCTACAATCTGGCAAAGGCGGGCATCTCCGTCGCACTGATCGAGGCCAGCCGGTTCGGCGACGGCGCCTCCGGCCGCAATGGCGGACAGATGGGAACCGGACAGCGCTGGTGGCCGGAGGATCTTGAAAAGGAGATCGGCTACGAGCGCTCCAGGGCACTGTTCGACATGGCCGAAAACGCCAAGCGGCATCTCCTCGACTTTGCCGAGACCCACGGCATCGACATGGAGTACATGCCGGGACAGATGAACGTTTCCCACAAACGGGGCCACGAGAAGGATTATCGGGCGACCGCCGAGATCGCAGCGGAGCGCTACGGTTATCCGCACATCTCCTTCATGGATGGCCGGGAGACTGCCGAGCGGCTCGGCACGAAAGATTATTATTGCGGGGTGCGCGATACCGGCACCGGCCATATCCAGCCGCTGAAGCTGCTGGTCGGACTTGCCGGGGTGGCGCAGGCGGCCGGCGCGCAGATTTTCGAGATGACCCGCGCCACGGGCATCGAAAAAACCAGAAATGGACCGGGCGGCAAGATCCTGGTCCGGACGCCCAGGGGCACGCTGACTGCCGACCGGGTGCTGATCGCCACCAATGCCTATATCGGCGATCTCGAACCGGTTACATCCGCGCATATCATGCCAATCGGCTCCTTCATCGCCGCGACCGCGCCGCTCGACGATTTTCCGTCCGTCCTTCCCGGTGGCGAGGCCGTTGCTGATTCGCGGTTCGTGGTGCGCTATTTCCGCAAGAGCCGGGACAATCGGCTGCTGTTCGGCGGCCGGGAGGTCTATACCTCAAGCAATCCGGCGGACACCGCGACGGCCATCCGCAGGCAGATCGTCGACACCTACCCGGCGCTGAAGGGCGTTGAAATCACCCATGCCTGGGGCGGAAATGTCGGGATCACCATGCCGCGCCAGCCTTTCGTGCGCGAAGTCATGCCCGGCGTCACCTCGATCGGCGGTTATTCCGGCCATGGTGTGATGCTGTCAAACTATTGTGGCAAACTTTATGCTGATATGGTCGGCGGCAAGGCGACGGATCTCGACCACCTCGCCGCACTCAAAATTCCCGCCTTCCCAGGCGGGCGTCACATGCGGACCCCACTGCTTTTCCTCGCCCTCACGTGGTTTGCGCTGCGCGACAGGCTCTGACAAGAGGGGTCCGCAACACACTTCGGAAGCCAATTCGGGCTAGCGTTTTTAAATCGATTAGAATAAGTATGCACCCAACCATGCAGGACGAAAGAACAGCGATGAGCAGCCAGATCATCCCAGTTGAACCCTTTGATTGTATCGTGTTCGGCGGTACCGGCGACCTTGCGGAACGCAAGCTCCTTCCGGCCCTCTACCACCGGCAGATCGAGGGGCAGTTCACCGAGCCAACCCGCATCATCGGCGCCTCGCGCAGCGCGCTTTCGCACGAGGATTACCGCAAGTTCGCCCAGGATGCCCTGAAAGAGCATCTGAAGCAGGGCGAATACGACGAAGCGGAAGTCCAGAAATTCCTCCAGCGGATCTATTACATCTCGGTCGATGCAAAGGCCGAAGGAGGCTGGGCGGAACTGAAGAAACTGCTCGACGATGGCAAGGAGCGTATCCGCGTCTTCTATCTGGCCGTGGCGCCGGGCATTTTCGGCCCGATTTCCGAAAAGATCCGTGACCACAAGCTGATCACCAGGTCGACCCGCATCGTCGTCGAAAAGCCGATCGGCCGCGACCTCGCATCGGCGCTGCAGCTCAACGACATGATCGGCAAGGCCTTCCACGAAGACCAGATTTTCCGCATCGACCACTATCTCGGCAAGGAGACGGTGCAGAACCTGATGGCGCTGCGTTTCGCCAACGCGCTTTATGAGCCGCTGTGGAACGCCGACCATATCGACCACGTGCAAATCACGGTCGCCGAAGCCGTCGGCCTAGAAGGCCGCGCCGGTTATTACGATACGGCGGGTGCGCTCCGCGACATGGTGCAGAACCACATCCTGCAGCTCCTCTGCCTTGTCGCCATGGAAGTGCCCTCCTCCATGAATTCGGAGTCGGTGCGCGACGAGAAGCTCAAGGTGCTGCGCGCCCTGAAGCCGATCACCGAGGCCAATGTCGAGCAGATGACGGTGCGAGGCCAGTACCGCGCCGGCGCATCCGCGGGCGGTCCGGTCAAGGGTTATCTCGACGAACTCGAAGGCGGCATTTCCAACACCGAGACCTTCGTCGCCATCAAGGCCGAGATCGGCAACTGGCGCTGGGCCGGCGTTCCCTTCTACATCCGCACCGGCAAGCGGCTTGCAGCGCGCATGTCCGAGATCGTCATCACCTTCAAGCCGATCCCGCACAATATCTTCGATGCGGCTGCCGGGCGCATTTCGGCCAACCAGCTGATCATCCGCCTGCAGCCGGACGAAGGCGTCAAGCAGTCGCTGATGATTAAGGATCCGGGCCCGGGCGGCATGCGGCTGCGCAATGTGTCGCTCGACATGAGCTTTGCGGAAGCCTTCTCGGTGCGCAATCCGGACGCCTACGAGCGGCTGCTCACCGACACGATCCGCTCCAACCAGACGCTGTTCATGCGCCGCGACGAGGTGGAAGCCGCATGGCGCTGGGTGGATCCGATCCTCAAAGGCTGGGAAGCCGCCGGCCAGCAGGTGCAGGGTTACACCGCCGGCACCTGGGGTCCGAGCCAGGCCATCGCCCTCATCGAGCGCGACGGCCGGACATGGCATGAGGGTTGAGGGTCATGACCGCGAAGATGCATGAATTTGCGGATGCCGCAGCCCTCGCCGCCAGCCTGGCGGACGAGGTTGCGGCACATCTTGAAACAGCGATCCGCGACCGGGGCGCGGCCTCGATCGCAGTTTCGGGCGGTTCGACGCCGAAGAAGTTCTTCGAGGCGCTGGCGACCCGCGATATCGACTGGGGCAAGGTTTCGGTGACGCTGGTCGACGAACGGTTCGTGCCGGCGGACAGCTCGCGTTCCAACCACCTTCTGGTGTCGACGCATCTTCTGAAGGACAAGGCGGCGACGGCACATTTCATCCCGCTCTACTACGAGGCGCCGTCGATCGATGAAGCGGCCGTGATCGCGACCGAAAAGACCGCCGGTATCGGCCATCCTTTCGACGTGGCGATCCTCGGCATGGGCGGCGACGGCCACACGGCATCCTTTTTCCCGCATGGGAATAATCTTGCCCGAGCACTCGATCTTTCCGGGCCGCGCGGCGTTCTGACGATGCAGGCGGAAGGTGCCGGCGAAGAGCGACTGACCTTCTCGTTCGCCAGCCTTTCGGATGCCCGTTTCCTGGCGCTGCATATCGAAGGCCAGGGCAAGAAGGACGTGCTCGAAGCGGCAAAGGCCGGCTCCGACGAAACGGACATGCCGATCCGCGCCGTGCTCAACCGCGCCGCATCGCCGCTGCAGATTTTCTGGGCGCCTTAAAGCGCCGACTTTTCAACGCGAGCAATCCCGGTGGCTTAGGGCCCTCCCCAAGGTCCTGTCCCTCCCAAGCCGGGGTTGAGCACAAGAGGACAAGACCATGGCCGCTCATTCCAGCATCGAGGCAATCACCGCCCGTATCGTCGAACGCTCGAAACCCCATCGCGAGGCCTATCTCGACCGTGTGCGGCGGGCGGCTACGCAGGGGCCACACAGATCGACGCTCTCCTGCGGCAATCTCGCCCATGGCTTTGCGGTCTGTTCCCCCGCCGAGAAGGACGCGCTTGCAGGAGACGTCATCCCGAACCTCGGCATCATCACCGCCTATAACGACATGCTCTCGGCGCACCAGCCCTATGAGACCTTCCCGCCGATCATTCGCGAGGCGGCACGGGAAGCCGGTGGCATCGCCCAGGTCGCCGGTGGCGTGCCGGCCATGTGCGACGGCGTCACCCAAGGGCAACCGGGCATGGAACTGTCGCTGTTCTCGCGCGATGCGATCGCCATGGCGGCCGGCATCGGCCTGTCGCACAACATGTTCGACGCGGCCGTCTTCCTCGGCATCTGCGACAAGATCGTGCCGGGCCTGGTCATCGCGGCGCTCAGCTTCGGGCACCTGCCCTCCGTCTTCATTCCCACCGGCCCGATGACCACGGGGCTTCCGAACGACGAGAAGTCGCGCATCCGCCAGCTTTATGCGGAGGGCAAGGTCGGCCGCGCCGAACTGCTCGAGGCGGAATCGAAATCCTATCACGGCCCCGGCACCTGCACCTTCTACGGCACCGCCAATTCCAACCAGATGCTGATGGAGATCATGGGCTTCCACATGCCCGGCGCCTCCTTCGTCAATCCGGGCACGCCGCTGCGCGAAGCGCTGACCCGCGAGGCCGCCAAGCGGGCGCTGGCGATTACGGCGCTCGGCAATGAATTCACGCCTGCCGGCGAGATGATTGACGAGCGCTCCGTGGTCAACGGCGTCGTCGGCCTGCATGCGACCGGCGGATCGACCAATCACACCCTCCACCTCGTCGCCATGGCCCGCGCTGCCGGCATCCTGCTGACCTGGCAGGATATTTCCGAGCTCTCCGACGTGGTGCCGTTGCTTGCGCGCGTCTATCCGAACGGGCTTGCCGACGTGAACCATTTTCATGCCGCCGGCGGAATGGGCTTCCTGATCAAACAGCTCCTGAAGACTGGCATGGTGCATGACGACGTGCGCACGGTCTTCGGCCATGGGCTGGAAGCCTATACGGTCGAGGCGAAGTTGGACGCCAACGGTCAGGTCACCCGCGAAGCGATCCCGGATCAGAGCGGCGATCTGAAAGTCCTGGCGCCGATCGAGACCCCCTTCCAGTCAAATGGTGGCCTCAAGATGCTGAAGGGCAACCTCGGCAAGGCGGTCATCAAGATTTCCGCCGTCAAGCCGGAACGCCACATCATCCAAGCGCCGGCGATCGTCTTCCACGACCAACATGGGCTGCAGGAAGCGTTCAAGCGCGGCGAGCTCAACAAGGATTTCATCGCCGTCGTCCGCTTCCAGGGACCGAAGGCGAACGGCATGCCGGAACTGCACCGCCTCACCCCGCCGCTCGGCGTGCTGCAGGACCGTGGGTTCAAGGTGGCGTTAGTGACCGACGGGCGCATGTCCGGCGCCTCCGGCAAGGTGCCGGCGGCAATCCACATCACCCCGGAAGCCTGCGATGGCGGCCCGATCGCCAAGATCAAGGACGGCGACATGATCCGCCTCGACGCTGTCGCAGGCACACTGGAAGTGCTGGTGGACGCCGCGGAGTTTGAGGCTCGTACACCGGTCGTCGTCGACCTTTCCGACAATGAGTTCGGCATGGGCCGCGAACTCTTCGCCCCCTTCCGCCGCCATGTCGGCACCGCGGACATGGGCGCCAGCGTGTTTGCGTAAACAGGCCGATTGCCGGTAGAAACAAAAACGGCGGCCCTGGAGCCGCCGCTTCCATGTCAAGCCACGAGCCGCGTTACCAGGAGCGGATATCCATCGTCCGGTCGCGATGGTTCGGATGCGTCGAGAATATGAAGATGCGATCAAGCTCCTTCTTGGTGAGAAGAGACAGGAAACGAACCTCGATCGTGTTGTTGGCATTGGTGCGCATCAGCAGGCAACCGACCTTGGAAATGCGCGCGTCGGGAATGTCGAGATAAAACTGCTTCGGCAGATTATATTGGGTCAGGATGCCGAGAACGGCGCCGCTCATCGAGATCCGAATGACGTCGCAGCGACGCTGCGCCATGTTCATCACGCCATTTTCGGTATATTCGATCCGCGCCGCATTCATCGTGTCTTCCATTTTGAACCGGGCTTCCCGGTCGTACATGAAAGACTCTTCCTTGTTCAAAAAGTGATTTTTGTTACTTGGAGCCGCGCTCACGACATCCCTCCATTGCTTTACAGGAGAAGCCTAGCCGGCGAAATTTAACAGAGAGTTTTGAAGTCCCAAATCAGAACAACTCCAATTGCATATCGCAAGATCACAGTAAACGGATGGTTACTCCTAGATGCGGTAGGCCTTACCTTCTGCATCGAAAAGGTGCAGTTTCTTGAGGTCTGCTGAGAAGCGCATCGTCTCGCCCTTCTTCACCTGCAGAATGCCGGGGATCTTGGCGATGATCGGCTCCTGATCAGCCAATCCTTCGATGTAAAGTAGCGTCACCTCGCCGAGCGCCTCGATGATCCCGATCTGGCCTTCGAAGAGGTAGTCCTCGCCCGAGGCAATCGACAAATCTTCCGGCCGCACCCCGAAACTGGCCGTCTTGCCCTTTTCCGAAGCCGCCGTCGGCACCGGCATGCGCACTGATTTTCCACCCTTCAGCGCAACCGCGGTCATCTCGCCGGTTTCGGCAATGGTGGCCGGGATGATATTCATCGCCGGCGAGCCGATGAAGCGGGCGACGAAGAGGTTCTGCGGCCGCTCGTAGAGTTCGAGCGGGGCGCCGACCTGTTCGATGCGGCCGGCCGAGAGCACGACGATGCGATCGGCGAGCGTCATCGCCTCCACCTGGTCGTGCGTCACGTAAACCATCGTCGTATCCGGCATTGAATCCTTCAGCTTGGCGATCTCGATGCGGGTGGCGACGCGCAGTGCGGCGTCGAGATTGGAAAGCGGTTCGTCGAACAGAAACACCTTCGGATCGCGGCAGATGGCGCGACCGATGGCGACGCGCTGGCGCTGGCCGCCGGACAGCGCCTTCGGAAGGCGGTCGAGATAGGGCGTGAGCTGGAGGATATCGGCCGCCGCGCGCACCCGGCGGTCGATCTCGTCACGGCTTTCCTTGGCGATCCGCATGCCGAAGGCCATGTTGTCATAGACCGTCATATGCGGATAAAGCGCGTAGGATTGGAAGACCATGGCGATGCCGCGCCGCGACGGCGGCACGTCATTGACGACCTGGCCATCGATGAACATCTCGCCGGCGGTGATGCTTTCAAGGCCGGAGATCATCCGCAGCAGCGTGGACTTGCCGCAACCGGACGGCCCAACAAACACCACGAACTCGCCCTGGTTGATCTCCAGGTCGATCCCGTGCAGCACCTTCACTTGGCCATAGGCCTTGCGGATATCTTTCAGAATGACGCCAGCCATGATTCCTCCCCTTTATCGTTATGCGTGATGGGCGAAGAACGCCCCCCAGGCCGGTAGCTCCACTCGCCTGCCTTCCAGCCCACTGTCGAAGCCGTGGCCAGTCAGCACTTCCCAATCGCCGGTCGGCAGCTCGGTTGCCGTTTCCGCCGCGCTCATGTTGAATAGGCAGAGCACCGTCTCGTTGCCGTATTGGCGCTTGTAGCCGAGAACGGCGCCGTCCTCGGCCAGGAATTTGATCTCGCCCTTGGCAAAAGCCGGGTGCTGCTTGCGGAAGGCGAGGAACCGTCGGTACTGTTCCAGAACAGATGCTGGATCGCCGTACTGAGCGCCGACGGCCCGAAGCTGATGCTCGACCGGGATAGGCAGCCAGGTTTTCTCCGCCGTGGAGAAGCCAGCCTGCAGTGCTTGGCTGTCCCAGACCATCGGCGTGCGGCAACCGTCGCGGCCCTTGAATTCCGGCCAGAACTGAATGCCGTAGGGATCCTGAAGGTCGGCATAGGCGATGTCGGCCTCGGTCAATCCGAGTTCCTCGCCCTGATAGATGCAGACCGAGCCGCGCTGGGACATCAGGATGGCGGACGCCATCTTGGCGTAACTGTCGCGATCGAGAACGTCGTGGCCCCATCTGCTGACATGGCGCACCACATCGTGGTTGGAAAAGGCCCAGCAGGCCCAGCCATCCGGTGCAGCGATAGAGAATGCCTTTTGCACTTCGGAGACACGCGCCGGCGTCAGCGGATCAGGCGCCAGGAATTCGAACGCGTAGCACATCTGCATCTTGTCGTTGCCGGACGTATACTCGCCGACGATCTCCAGGCCCCGTTGGCTGTCACCAACCTCGCCGACGGCGGCGATCGCCGGGAACTCGTCGAGCACGGCGCGGAAACGCCGCAGGAATTCCAGGTTCTCCGGGCGGTTCTTGTCGTAGAGATGCTCCTGGAAATTATAGGGGTTCACGGCCGGCGCGGTGGAGGCGTTACGGCGCGAGGGATCGAGCGCCGGGTTATCGCGCAGGTCCTTGTCGTGGAAATAGAAGTTGATCGTGTCGAGCCGGAACCCGTCTACGCCGCGCTTCAGCCAGAAGCGGGTCATGTCGAGCAGCGCATCCTGGACTTCGGCATTGTGCAGATTGAGATCCGGCTGCGAGGTCAGGAAGTTGTGCATGTAATATTGCATGCGCGTCGGGTCCCAATGCCAGGCCGACCCGCCGAAGATCGATAGCCAGTTGTTGGGTGGCGTGCCATCCGGTTTGGCGTCGGCCCAGACATACCAGTCCGACTTGGGGTTGACGCGGCTCGACCGGCTCTCGATGAACCAGTGGTGCTGGTCGGAGCTGTGCGACATCACGAGATCGATCATCACCTTGATGCCGAGCCGGTGCGCTTCGGAAATCAGACCGTCGAAATCCGACAGCGAGCCGAACATCGGATCGACATCCGTATAGTTCGAGACGTCATAGCCGAAATCCCGCATCGGCGACGGAAAGAAGGGCGAGATCCAGATCGCATCGGCGCCAAGCGCTGCGACATGCGGCAGGCGGGCGGTGATGCCCTTCAGATCGCCGATGCCGTCGCCGTTCGAGTCCTGGTAGGAGCGCGGGTAAATCTGATAAATAACGGCCCCACGCCACCAGTCCTTGTCCGGTGCTGCGGGGGCTTCTGCTGAAACGCTCATTCAATATCCTGTTGTCGTTCGATGTTGATCAGCCGCCCTTGACGGAGCCGGCAAGCAGTCCGCGGACGAGATACCGCTGAAGCGCGAAAAAGACGATAATCGGCACGACGATCGTTATGAAGGCCGAAGCCGTCAGGATTTCCCACTTTCCACCCATTGAACCCAGAAGCGCGTTCAGAGCGCCGGTGAGGACCAGCTGATCCTTGCCGGTTCCGAGGAAGACCATGGCGACGAGGAGGTCGTTCCACGTCCACAGGAACTGGAAGATCGAGAAGGATGCGAGCGCCGGAAATGAGAGCGGAAGGATGATCTTGACGAAGATCTCGAAATCGCTGGCGCCATCTACGCGGGCGGATTCGATGATTTCCCGCGGCAGACCGGAAATATAGTTGCGCAGGAGATAGATCGCGAGCGGCATGCCGAAGGCGGAGTGCGCAAGCCAGATGCCCGCATAACTGCGAGACGGCACGCCGAAGAAATTGCCGATCTCGTTGTACATCTTCAGAAGCGGAATGAGCGACATCTGCAAAGGCACGACGATCAGCCCGACCACCAGGGCGATGATGAGGGCGCGCCCGGGAAATTCCATCCAGGACAGAGCGTAGGCGGCAAAGGCTGCGATCAGGATGGGAATAATGGTTGCGGGAACCGCGACCGTCAGGGAGTTGACGAAGGACTGGCCTATCCCTTGAGAGGTCAGCACCGTGCGGTAATTTTCGGTGGTGAAGGATGGCGGCGTCGCGACGGAGAGGTAGACGCGTTTACCGCGCCCGCTCTCGAACGGCGCATTCTTGGAATAGGTATAACTGCCGTCTTCATTGATGGTCAGCGTCTCGCCGTCGCCGATATCGGCCGGCTTTCCTGCTGCAAACTCGGTTGGAGCGGCGACGCGGGTGCCGAAGGCGCGCACGCTGCCCCCCTTCCCGCCTTCGAAGACCGAACCCGAAATAACATAAGTCGCGCCATTCTGCTTGGCTGTCGAAGGTTCGCCGAGGCGTGCAGCACTCGTCTCGGCAGCGCCCGTGAAGGCCGTCCACCAGCCCGATGCGGTGATCTGGCCCGCTTCGCGGAAGGAGGTGACGAGGATGCCGAGCGTCGGGATCAGCCAGATGAAGCAGATGACGAGGACGGAGGCGTGGACGATGAGGCGTGGAAGGCCGATACGGCGAAGGCTTACAACTGCGCTCATCTCAATGGCCTCCCATTTCCTTGTTCGCCTGGCGGATGTTCCAGATCATGATCGGGGTGACGGCAGCCATGATGACCAGCGCGATGACCGCACTTCGGCCACTGTCGCCCCCTCCGCGGAACATCCAGTCGAACATCAGGTTCGCCAGAACCATGGTGTTCCACTGGCCGTTGGTCATGGTCAGCACGATATCGAAGACCTTCAGCACCAGAATGGTGATCGTCGTCCAGACGACGGCGATCGTGCCCCAGATCTGCGGCACCATGATCTTCCAGAAGATCTGCCAGCCATTGGCGCCGTCGATCACCGCCGCCTCGATCGTCTCCTCGGGGATGCCACGAAGTGCCGCCGAGAGGATGACCATGGCAAAGCCCGTCTGGATCCAGATGAGGATCGCCATCAGGAAAAAGTTGTTCCAGAACGGCAGCGAGATCCACACCTGCGGAGAGCCGCCAATGGCCTGCACGATGGCGTTAAGCAGGCCAATCTGCGTTTCGCTGCCGCCGCGATATTCGTAGATGAACTTCCAGATGACCGAAGCGCCGACGAAGGAAATCGCCATCGGCATGAAGATCAGGCTTTTGGCGAGGTTGCCCCACCAGATGCGGTCGGTCAGCACGGCGATGACGAGGCCGAAGAAGGTACATGCTGCGGGCACCACTGCGAGCCAGAGGATGTTGTTGAAGATGGACTGGCGGAACTGCGCGTCCTGGATGGCCCAGCGATAGTTCGCAAGGCCGACGAAATTGCCGCCCGACCGATCGTAGAAGGAAAGGAAGAAGGTCGCGACGACCGGATAAACGAGATAGACGACCAGCAGGAGCAGCGCAGGGCCGAGAAACAACCAGGGACGCACCATGGCGCGGCGGTTGAGGTTGACGGAAGCGGCGCGGACATTGTCCACCGGCACGGGAAAGACGATCTGCAGGATCTTATCGGAGAGCCAGTAATATAAGGCACAGACGAAAACGCCGGCGATCACGACGCCGACGGCTGAAACGATCTGCGATATCATGGCTCTCCCCTTTTCACCGTTTTATGCGTAGCTTTTTATTGTACCGCGCCGGCATCCGGCGCGGTCGTATTTGAGAGCCTACTGGGGGAGGCTTATTTCAGACCGTCCCAAGCCTTCTGGATGTCGGTCGCGACAGTCTTTGCGTCCTTGCCGCCGACATAGTCGACCATGCCGGTCCAGAACGCGCCGGCGCCGATCTTGCCGGGCATCAGGTCGGAGGCGTCGAAGCGGAAGGTCGTGGCGGTGGTCAGAAGTTCGCCCTGCTTCTTCAGGACATCATTGGCATAGGCATTCGGATTGGCGCCCTTGAACGGCGTCAGGAACGATGACTGCGCCATCCAGACCTCGTGGGCAATCGGCGTTTTCAGGAATTCGATGAACGCCTTGGCGGTAGGCGAATCCTTGGTGATGGCAAACATCGTGCCGGCGCCGAGGACCGGCGTTCCGAGCTCCGGCTTCGAAGCATAGGTCGGCAGGTAGAAGAAGTCGGCATCGGTGCCGAGCTTGGTATCCGGCGGGAAAAAGGACGGCACGAAGGATGCCTGGTGATGCAGGTAGCATTTCGGCGGAATGCCGAAGAGGCCCTTCGGGCTGTCGCGGAAATCGGTGGAGGCAACGGCCGCGACGCCGCCGCTCACATATTTGGGATTCTTGGCGAACTTGCCGAATTCATCAATCGCGCCAATAACAGCCGGATCATTGAACTTGACTTCATTGCTCACCCACTTGTCGTAGACTTCCGGCTTCTGGGTGCGCAACATCATATCCTCGACCCAGTCGGTCGCCGGCCAGCCCGTCGCGCCGCCGGAGCCGAGACCGATGCACCACGGAACCCCGCCGTCCTTGACGATCTGGTCGCTGAGCTTGATCAGGTCTTCCATGGTCTTCGGAACTTCGTAGCCGGCCTCCTCGAAGTTTTCGGGCACATACCAGACCATGGACTTGAAATCGGCCTTGAAGGGGAAGCCGAAATAGGCCTCCTTGCCGTCCTTGCCCTTGTAGGTGCCATAACGGATCCAGTCTCCGCCAGAGCCGTAGTTGGTCTTGACCCAGTCGGAGTTCTCCTGGCCGAGCGAGGTCAGGAACCCCTTGGCGGCAAGATCGGCCAGAAGGCCGGGCTGCGGAATGATGGCGATGTTCGGCGGAGAACCGGCCTGCGTGTCGATGACGATCTGCTGCTCGTAGTTTTCCGAGGAAGAATAGCGGCCGTTGATGCCGGTCGCGGCGTTGAAATAGGCCAGAACGCTGTTAAACAGCACTTCGTCCTCGCCGCGCCAGGGGCCGAAAAGCGTCAGGCTCTGCCCTTTGAGGTTGGCGTGGGCAGCCTTGAAATCCTCATAGCTCTTCCAGGTAAATTTAGAATCCTGGCCGGGCGCGAATTTCAGCTCCTGGGCGACCGCGCCACCGGCAAGAAGCGCTGCCAGCGCCGTACCGATCCAAAATGATGCCTTCATGAAATAATCCTCCCGTTGTCCCGACTTTTGCTACCTTGCCGGGAGTTTACAACATGGGAGAGATTTAACGCTCTCGCTGAGGAGTCAACCCCTGCGCAGGCCGCGTGGAACAAATGAAAAAATCCGTCCCCGCGGGATCAGAATCTGGGTGCGGTTTTGCCGGCCGTGCGATAAGCGGCAATGACGGTGTTGGCCATCAGCATGGCGATGGTCATTGGGCCGACGCCGCCGGGGACCGGGGTGATGGCGCCAGCGACTTCAGCGGCTTCCGCATAGGCCACATCGCCGACCAGCCGGGACTTGCCCTCGCCCTTGTCGGGGGCGGCAACGCGGTTGATGCCGACGTCAATGACGGTTGCCCCGGGCTTCACCCAGTCGGCCTTGACCATCTGCGGGCGGCCGACGGCGGCGACCAGGATATCGGCATTGCGGCAGACGCCCGCGAGATCCTTCGTTTTCGAATGCGCCATGGTAACGGTCGCATTGGCTGCAAGGAGCAGCAGGCCCATCGGCTTGCCGAACAGGTTGGAACGACCGATGACGACGGCGTTGAGGCCCGACAGATCACGGCCATGTATACGGTTGACCAGCAGCATGGCGCCGGCAGGGGTGCAGGAGATCAAGCCGGTCTCCAGGTCGCCTGTGGCGATCTTGCCGGCGTTGACGACGTGCAGGCCATCGACGTCCTTTTCCGGCGAGATCGACAAGATGACAGGCTCTGCGTTCAGGTGTTTCGGCAGCGGCAGCTGGACGAGGATGCCGTTGATGGCCGGATCGGCGTTGAGCTCCGCCACCAGCTTTTCCAGCGTCTCCTGGGTGGTGTCTTCAGGCAGGCTGTGCTGGATCGAGTTGAACCCACACTGCTTGGCCATCTTGCTCTTGGAATTGACATAGGCATGGCTGGCCGGATCGTCGCCGACGATGACGACCGCAAGGCCCGGCTTCACGCCGGTTTCGTATTCGAGAGAGCCCGACGCCTGGGTCACGGCAGCGATGACGGATGCCGCCACTTCTTTACCATCGATTACCACAGCCATGCGCACCTCCCGCTTGAAACCGCCACCAATGTATACATGGAGCATGTTCTGAATTTGCCCGCCAACGCCCTATGCTGGTCGCAGACAGCAAATGCAAGCGGATTCGATGTCGCAGGTCTTATCCCCGGGAGGTATTCCGGCGCGCAGAATAGACCTGCACTCGTTCGCGCAATTCCGCCATGTCGCGGCGAAGCTCGCGAAGTTCTTCGGCCTTGCGGACCTCTTCCGGCGAGGGAGCCGGACGATGGGCTGCGCCATAGGACGGGGCATCGGCAAGACGGCCGGCCATGACGGCCGCAACCAGCGGCGGAAGCTCAGCCTCCGCTGCGGGGCGACGATTGGCCATCAGCATCCCGCGGATATGATCAGCAAGCGGGCTGTCATTGGCCGGCGCCGGATGGCGCGGGCGCCAGGGCCGCTGCGGCTCATAAGCTGGCCAATCGTAGCCAGGCTGATCGTTGGCCGGGTCGTCTTCCTCGGAAAAAAAGTCCTGCTCGTCCAGATGCTCCGCCAGCAGGTGCCGATCGATCATCAGCGCGGGCTCGTCGGTGAGATCCAGTTCCTCCGTCGAGATTGCCGAAGGCGTGGAGAAGCTCCTGCCCCGGGTCATGAAGGCGAGCCCGATGCCGAGGGAGAAACCGATCAGCGCACCGATGCCCGAAACCTCTGCCAATGAGGGGCCAAGGGCTGCCGCCGCTGCTGCCTCAGCCGGAACCAGCACGGTCACCTTGGCCGTTGATGCCTTCGTCTCGGTGCCGTGAAGCGCGTCGAGATAATTCCGCCGTGCCTCGTCGACCGCAGCCTCGAGCGCCGTCAGCCGCGCCGCGGATTCGGTAATTTCCTTGTCGTCAGGCTTCTTTACCTGCTTCGCCTTTAGATCGGCCAAATGTCTGGCGGCTGCCGCCTCCTGCTGGCGAAGCGAGGCGCCAAGCTGTTTCAGCGCGTCCTGAATGTCGTTTTTGACATCCGCCAGAGCTGCCTGAGCCGCGGCAAGCCGCGGGTGGCGCGGGCCGAGATCACTCGAAAGCTGGTCGACGGCAAGCTTTGCCTCGACATGCCGCTGTCGCTGATAATCGAGGCCGGTATATTCGAGACTGTCCGGCAGAGGCTTGTTCAGCACGTCCGAGAGCTTCATGGCGGAGGCCTGTGCCGCCTTTTGTCTCAGGTCGCCCAGCTGCGCCGTCGCCTCGTTTATCTCTGCGACAAGCTGCTGCCCGTTGTCCTCGGTCCGGCGCAGTTCGGCAAGCTTCTGCGCATCCGTTTCGGCGATGAAACCGGCAAGGGCTGCTTCTGCATGCTCGAGCGTCTGGCGCAGCTTCTCCGCCACCGGCGCGGACGACGCTGTGCCGGAGAAGGCGATCTCGTCGTGGAAAGTGTTGCCGAGCATGTTCGCGATGCGCGCCGCCTCGCCCGGCTCTTCCGCCGTAACGGAAATCACAAGCCGCCCGGTGCGGCGGTCGTAGCTCGTGGCAATCGCCTGGGAAAGTCGCGCGCGTAACCTGTTTTCAGCCTCCGATACCGTCATCGTCTCGCCGGATACGATATCGGACACGATCCTGACGACACTCGGACGGTCGGCAGAGAATTCACTGTCGCGGCCAAGGTTCAGGGCACGGATGACATTGTCGAGGCTGGCCTTCGAGCGCAATGAGGCGGCAGCTGTATTGACCGCCGCCTCGCTCGCCGTTTCGATCTTCAGCCTGGTTTCAACGTTGAATTTATGCGGAAACGTATCAATGAACAGCAGCGGCAAGAAGACGCCGATCAGCGTGAGGGCGCCGACCTTGAGGACGGCGGATCGCAATCCGGTCGACACGGAACCGGCGCCGGCGAGCGATGCTGCCGGTTTGGGGTTTCGGTCGTCTTCGATTTTCGCCGACTGATACATGGGATGACCGCGCTGATCTGGTGCTGCCGACATCCCGCAGGCAGCCCTCTGATTAAGGCAGTCTAAAATTTCATGGCAAAGAAAGGGTTAACTTGTCAGGCGAAAGACGGTTGCGGCGAAGGAACATCCGCCTTTGGCACCACACGCACAGGTTTGCCTTCAATGAAGGTGGACAGTCCGGCCCCGGCCATGACCACCAATCCGGTGCGGACCGAAGCGAGCCGGCGCTCGATCCGCCGTTCCTGAGCAAGGCTTGCCGCATCGACGAGGACGAGATCGAAGCGCTGCGAGATCTCCGGGTCCAGCGCGACCACCGCCATGTCATGCCAGGGCGCATGGCGGGCGAAATGCTCGCGGAGCGCTTCGACACGTCCCGTATCCTCGCCGGCTATGCCGATGCAGTGGCTCTTTTCCATGAAGCTCAGCAGGGCTGGCACGAAGGTCGTGGCCGAAAAACGCACCGGTGCGGGCTTCTCATGCCGCGCCTTGGTGAGGAGGCTGAAAGCACGGCCGCCGCCCGGCAGAAGCACCCTGCGGCCCAGCTGACTGCGGTAGGCAGGATCGACCATCTGGCGGAGAGTAGTCCGTTCATCCAGGAAGCCGAGGGTGGAGCGGTTGCCGCGCAAGGCGATCAGGCTTTCCACGAGGCCGAGCGTGGCGTTCCACCCGAGATCGCAGACACGCAAACCGAACAGGGTCCGGGGTGACGCGGATGCCAGGAAGTCTCCGGATGCGTTCATCGATGCGCTCCCCATGGGGCAAGACCAATTCTCCCCAAGGTCTAACAGCGCGCTCTGAAATCGCCTTTAAATCGATCGGTAAAATGCAAGCGATGCCCGTATTTTCGGGGCTTCACAACAAAAAGGCCGACCATCGCGGCCGGCCGTTATGCTCTATCGTGACCGCCGCCGCGATGCCTCGGTGCGCGTCAGTGACCCGCGGGCGCGGCTTTCGGATCGTCGATCTTCACACCCTCGACAATCTTCTTGCCCGGGTTCGGGTTCTTGTTGCCGCGCGAGGCATTGTTGCGGATGTCTTCCTTCGAGAGATAGTCGAGCTGCTCGACCAGGACCTCTGCCACCAGCCCGTCGCCGAGCTTCTTGTTGAAGTCATCCTTGATGGCCGTGCGGAACTTCTCGATATTGAAAGCGCCGGGCTTGCTGAGATCGACCATCTGGTTGCCGATCAGCAGCGTGAAAAGCTCGTCGGTCGTCAGTTCGGTGATCGGGAGCTTGGTGTTCTTGATCTTTTCCTTGTCCATCATGAACGAGACGCGGCCCAGGAAATAACCGGTGATCGCGCCGTCCGCGATCATCGGAATGGTGATGGATTCCCCGCGCACCAGCGTCTGAAGCTCCTTGCGCCTGGCCGCTTCATCGACCGGCGCCGGCGCTGCGGACATCTGCACGGAGAAATACACCGCCGCAAGCGTGACGATGCAGACCCATAGACCGGTGAGAAGGAGCTTGACCATCAGGCCTCGCCGTAGGTGAACTGTTCTTGGGTGTAGGTACCGTCGTCGTCCGCGTCACGGGCAGCGTTCTTCAGAAGATCCGCGACGGCGCGGACGGCGTGGAGATGCGCCTCGACCCGGCGGGCATTGAGGGCCAGCTTGCTCTTCAATCCGTGCATCTGATCGATATGGCCGGTGGCGAGCTGCTTCGGGTCGGTGCCGCGGAACAGCATGGTCAATTCGTATAGGCAGCGGCTTTTGTGCGCGTTCGACACTTTCAGGTCGAATTCCGGATCGCGGCCGATCCGCTGATTTTCGTTGTCGATTATCAGCTCCAACCGGCCAAGCACGGTCTTGATGCGATAATCATTCGAAACGACTTCCATATTTTCTGCCCCAGTCTGATGCATATCAGGCCTCACTCTTCTTGCCGACGCCGAGAACCTGCCGCTCGAAATCGGTGATCATGCTTATTGCGCGGCTACGATCAGTTTCATTGGTGGTCGGATTGACCGTGGCCTGACGTTCCGCACGGGCGACCGCCTGCGAATACATCTGCTCGGCAATACCGACGCCGCCCTTTTTCGACATCTCGTCGGCAATCTTCTCAGCCATCATGCTCTTCCAGAATTCCCCGGCAGAGCCCTTGCCGTAAACGTCCTCGGTCTCCTTCGGGAGCATGGAATTCACGAAGGTCGAAAGCACCGAGGCTTCGAACTTGCGATATTCCTCCGGCATTTCGGCAACCTTGTTCGGCGCCTCCGGATTGCCGAGACCCGCCGTCGTGCCGGGTGTATCGATGAATTTCATGGCAGCACCAAAACCCTTGCCGACTTCGGCAAGGCTGGTCGCGGCAAAGGCCGCCTTATTCGCCTTCAGCTTGGCCTGCGCTTCCTGAACGGCAGTCGGGTCCGCAGCGCGGACGACGTCCATGACCAGATCGCTCGGAGGTGAAATCGCCACGTCAGCTCCCTTCATGACTGCCGCGGACTGCATCCCCAAAGGTGCCCGAGCGCAGCAACAGTTTGAAATGGCACGTGATCCCGCCGATCTCGATTCGAGCCGGCAATCAGTGCAATGACGAGACTATGACGTTCGAAGCTTGCTGGAGGCTGGCGAGTCTATTTGACCTGATCGAGGGCGAGCGTGATATCGATGAGCTCATAGATCGAGTCGTCCGCGGCTTCGCGGTCTTCATGATCACGAGCGTCCTTCATGTTCTCTTCCAGGCGGTCTGCCTTGGTGCGCTCCTTGAGAACCTTCATTTCCTGGATCTGCTGAACGCCGGCAAGCTGGCGTTCCTTCGTCGTCAGGCGACCGAACCGCTCTGAATAATGCTGCGAGAACTGTCGATGGACCGGGTTCATCGAGCCGATCGCATCTATGACTTCCTCCATCGACTGATTGACCTCCGCGCGATAGCGAGTGGTGGCCGCAAGCTCGTGTTCGGCCATCGTCTCGAGATGCCGCTGGACCGCAACGAGACGCTTGAGCTTGTCCGACCGCTTGACTGGGCCTGCCATTGGCGCCTCCTAGAAGGACCTGAAGATCGGCGCGAAGCCATCCGCATACTGGCGAATGAAGGCGGCGATCGACAGATAGAGAAGGAAAAGCCCGCCCATCAATATGAAGGGCGTCGAGATGAAGAAGATCGGGATCTGCGGCGCCATCTTGTTGATGAGGCCGATTGCCACGTTGAACATCAGGCCAAAGATCAGGAATGGGCTTGCCAGCCGCAGCATGATCACGGTCGACGCCCTCAGGGTATCCGTCAGGGTGATCAGTATCTTCTGCGGATCGATCACCGCACCGACCGGCGTTGCCGTGTAAGAATCGACCAGCGCGCGGAATACGATGTGATGGAAATCCATCATGAACAGGAGGAGCAGTCCGCTCAGCGTCAGCAGGATAGTCAGCGAGTTTTCCTGCGAGTCTTCGAAAACGTCGTGGCCGCCAGGCGCCGTGAAACCGATCGAGAGGGTCAGGACCGTGCCGGCAAACTGCATGCCGAGTGTATAAAGCCGGGCGATCAATCCATAAACGGTGCCGATCGCGGCTTCGGTGAAGATCAGGCCAAGATAGGTGGCCGTCGGCTCCGACGCTTTCGGGTAGATCTGATCCCAGAGAACCGGCAGCACGGCCATCGACAGAGCGACGGCCACAAACAACCGCACCTGCACCGGAACGCGACCGCTTCCCAGCCCCGGGAGAACCATCACGCACGTCCCCATACGGCAGAACGCAAGGAAAAGTGCGAGAATGGTCCCCTGCGGGTCGGTAATCATGCGAGAATCGTCCTTTGCGGACAGCCTATCACGAAATGGCGCCGAGTATTTTGATTTCGAGACCCTTGGCGAGTTCTACATGGGAAAGGACGGGCAGGGTTGCGAACAGCCGCTCGATGATCATGCGGACGTAGGAGCGCGTTTCCGGCGAGGTGACGAGCACGAAAGGCAGGCCGCGGTCCATGAATTCACGGATGACCTTGGTCGCCTGTTCGCTGAACTCTTCGAGCGTGCGCGGATCGATGTCGAATTCGACCACTTCGCCCTTGCCGTCCCGCTTCAGCGCCTGATGGAACAGCATGTCCCATTTGTTGCCGAGACGGAGCACACGCAGCACGCCGTTGTCGGCCAGGTCGCCGCAGAGCTGCTGCGACATGCGCACGCGCACATGTTCGACGATCTGCTCCGTCTTGCGGACATGCGGAGCAAGCTCAGCCACCGCTTCCAGGATGAGATGCAGGTTGCGGATCGACACGCGCTCGGCAAGCAGAAGCTTCAGCACCGCCTGCAGGCCGGAATAGGACATATGCGACGAGCAGATCTCGTCGGCGAGCTTCTTGTACTCCGGATCGAGACGCTCGATCAGGATCTTGACGTCCTTATAGGACAGAAGCTGCGGAAGGTTGTTGCGGATGACTTCCGACAGGTGGGTCAGCACGACCGAGACGTTGTCGATCGGATGGAAACCCTCACGCTTCAAGTCTTCGGCAAAGGTTTCGAGGATCGACACCGCCGGCATGCCGAAGGCGGGTTCCCGGATCTCGTCGCCCGGGATGCTCGGCTTGCGACCGGATCCGGTCACCACGAGGACGTCGCCGACCCGCAGAGCGTTCGAAGCGATCGTCGTGCCATGGATGCGGATCTGGTAGGACTTTTCCTGGATCGAGATGTCGTCGGTAACCTTGATTTCCGGGACCACGAAACCGTATTGCGTCGCGAACTTCTTGCGCATCTTGCCGACACGGAAGGCAAGTTCCTGATGGGCACCAAGCAACCGGGTGGAGACCTGCTTGCCGAGAGCGAGCTCGATTTCGGAGGTCTTGAGGACCGATTTGACCGAGTCCTTTTCCGCTTCCTTGGTCTGGACGACCTTCTGCTCTTCGTCTTCGCGACGCGCCTTGTTCTCCGCCTCGATACGGCGCGGAACGAGCCAGGCGCCGAAACCCATCAGGCCGCCGAGTGTCATAAAGGGCAGGAACGGCAGTCCAGGGATGATCGCCAGAAGAGCCATCAGACCAGCCGACATCGAAAGAGCGCGCGGATAGCCGCTCAGCTGGTCGATGACGGCCTTGTCGGTGGAGCCGGCGGTGCCGCCGCGGGTGACCAGGAGGCCGGCGGCGAGCGAAACGATAAGGGCCGGGATCTGCGTGACGATACCGTCACCGACGGACAGCTTCACGAAGACATCGGCGGCTTCGCCGATCTGCATGCCGTGGCGGAAGTAACCGATGATGATGCCGCCGAAGATGTTGATGGCGGTGATGATGAGACCGGCGATCGCGTCGCCGCGCACGAATTTCGATGCACCGTCCATGGCCCCGAAGAAGGAGCTTTCTTCTTCGAGCTCGGAGCGGCGGCGTTGCGCTTCCTTCTCGTCGATGATGCCGGCCGAAAGGTCCGCATCGATCGACATCTGTTTGCCGGGGATGGCATCGAGAGTGAAGCGGGCGCCGACTTCCGCGATACGGGTGGCACCCTTGGTGATGACGATGAAGTTCACCGTGACGAGGATCATGAAGACGATCACACCGATCACGAAGTCGCCGGACATGACGAGGCCCGCGAAGCCCTGGATCACGTTGCCGGCCGCGCCATGGCCCTCGTTGCCGTGCGACAGGATCACGCGCGTCGTCGCGATGTTGAGCGACAACCGTATCATGGTGGCAATCAGCAGGATGGTCGGGAAGGACGAGAAGTCCAGCGGCCTCTGGATCCAGAGCGCCACCATCAGGATCAGCACCGAGAACGCGATCGAGAAGGCAAGGCCAAGGTCGATCAGGAACGGCGGGATCGGCAGGAAAAGGATGCAGAGGATGGCGACGATGCCGCCCGCAAATCCGAGATCGCGACCGCTCGGAGCTACTTTCGGAATGGATAGTGAAGGTGGTTGCGCCATGACTTTCCCGTCTCTTCATGAGATGGCGGCAGGAAGTACTCCTGCCAGTTCATGTCCTGCCTAAAGGGCGAAGCTTGCGCGAAGGTGGGTAAGCGAAAAAGATCAGGCAGGCCACAACCGGGTCAGAACCCCGATTGCACCCGCGAAAATACCAGATGAGCAAAAAGATTGATCTGGCCGCCGATAAAAGGCGCAGTAATGCCGATCGTGATCATGATGGCGACGATTTTCGGCACGAACGTCAGCGTCATTTCCTGGATCTGCGTCAGAGCCTGGAGAAATGCAATAACGACACCCACGACCATCGCCACAAGGACCGCGGGACCGGAGGCGATCAGGATCGTCCAGATCGCCGCCTGCATGATATCAAGGGCATCGGCCTCATTCATTGCGCCGGCTCCGTCTGCTTTAAAGTTTCGGCGTCATGCCGAGGTATTCCCGCTCTTAGCTACTCGCTGCAGGCTGATTCGAAAGAACGATCCCCGGCTGGATGAGAACCTTATCACCCTTCTCGGTGATCGCCACCAGACCGTCGGAATAGATTTCCACCTGTTTGATGACACCGGTGGTCTTGTCGTCGGCGCTGGTGATCGTCTTGCCGATCATGTCGGCAGCCTGCGAGAACGAGGACGCCTGGATCAGCGATTGCAGGTTCGAGTTCATCTTCACCGACTGCTCGACTTGCGAGAAGGTTGCGAGCTGGGAAATCTGCTGGCTCGCATCCATCGGATCGGTCGGATCCTGATACTTCATCTGCGCGATAAGCAGCTTCAGGAAGTTGTCGTAGTTCAGGCCTGCGGCCGACTTGTCGGACGATGCCGCCTTGCCGTCGCCGGCGGCGTAGGGGTTCTTGGTATTGATCGAGTCTACCGCCACGGTGCGATCTCCTTGCGAATCCGCTCGACTGTCGCCGGCGCGATTTCCCGATTGTTGAGGATACGGTCTTCGATGGAGTAGAGCGCGCGGATCGCCTTCAGAGCGTCGAAGGCGCGACCCGATGCAACCATACCGTCGATGCGCTTCAGTTCGGCCAGCATCTCATCATCGGTAAAGCAGGTCAGCAGCATGGCGACCGACTTGCGGAACAGCGCGTTCGACTGTTCCTTGCCATCCGGATTGATGAGCATCATCTGGGCGATGAAATAGAGCTGCCGAAGCGGCGTTGTCGCATCTTCCGGCTGAAGAACGTGGTTCTCCAGCAGGAACGTGACGTCATTGAGAAATTCCAGCGCGACCTTGCGATCAACGCGCAGAACCGCGCCGTTGATGAATATCCGCTCGCCGGATTTCAAAGAGATGCGAAGCGTACTTTTCATTTAAGTCCATCCCTGATGATGGTGGTCACTTCAATAATGCCCTGGAAGTTGGTCGATTCACGGTTTCTGATCTTCTCGCATTCCTTCAGTATCCAGATTGCGATCGAGATCAGATCCGCTCGAAGTTCGTTGGCTAACTCGTTGTCCGGATGTTTCAGATCCTCGACGAAACGGATCCAGACACGCCGGGTATAGAACAACGCCTCAACCGTGGTGCGCGTATAGGCTTTCTCATCGCGCGCGGCGATCAGAAGCTCGATAGAGCGATCCAGGGCCTGCCGCTCGCGATCCTTGGCGTTGGCAACGCCGTCCTCCATGATCTCGGCATATGAAAATTGGTACATTCATGTATCCTTCGTCACGAGCCTTCCTTTATTCATCAAAGGAAGTTGGCCAGGCTCAACTGCTGTATCTTTGCCGTTACTGTATATGCGGTTTCGAGAAGCGTCTTCATCGTATTGAGACGGGTCGCGGCCTCCTCCGGATCGACGTTCTCCATCGATCCGAGACTGGTCGTCAGAATATCTTTCTGCGCCTGCAACCTTTCCTCAGCCTTGGAGACGCGTTCGGTATAGATACCGATCGACGTCCGCTGCTGGTTGATGCTGCCGTCGCTGTTCATCGCCTTGTTGATGAGGCTTGTGGTGCGGCTGGCGACCGCGGCCCGGGCATCCTTGTCCATCCCGGTCTGCAGGTATTCCATCGAGATGATCGACGCGAAAGCAAAATTGCGCATGCCCTGACTGTTGGCATTGGTCGAGCTTTCGACCACCTCTGTCGGGCTGATGCGGCTCTTCATGTTTTCGTCGCTGGCATCCGAGAAGAAGGTCTTCCAGAAGTCCTGGCCGGCGACGGCCGCCGGATGGGGCGGGCTTGTCAACGGCGCGGAGCCGTCGAACTTGGCTTGCAGATTATCTAGAAAGCCGTCCATCTGGGCCTTCGTCATCTGCTCCTTGCTCGGAATCGCATTAGCGGAAAGATATTGCGTGAGCTCGGCGGCGACGGCGGCCTTGGCCGGCGATCCGGGTGCGAAATAATCCTCCATCGGCTTCACGTCGGAATTGATGCCGGAGAAGATATACTCGCCCTGGACCGCGGTATTGGCAAAGTTCGTGAATGCATCGAGCGCGTCGGACATCGCCATGCGCGCCGTCGCCAGGCTTGTTTCGTCGGCCGAGCTTCCAAGCGTCAGGATCGCGCTCTGAATCTTCAAGCCCTGTTCGTTCATGCTCTTGAGCGAAAGCTCAGCGGTTTGGAGACGCTGTGTCGCGAGTGCTGCGGTTGTCAGAAGCGAGTCGGTGCGGCTGATGTCGCGGGAAAGATCGAGAGCGCGCGACGTATTGGCTCCGAGGGCGACGCCGAGATCGGCGTGTTTCTGGCTCACCGCCTCCTGGTTCGCCTTCACCATCTCGCGCTGAACGTTCGAGATGGAGTTTCGCATCGTGGTCTGGATCGACAATGTGGAAATGAAAGAGGTCTTCATGATCAGCTCGCAATATCCAAGAGGGCTTTCATCATATCGTCGACCGTCGACATGAGCTTGGCCCCCGCCTTGTAGGACTGCTCGATATCGAGAAGCAGCGACAGTTCTTCGTCGAGGCTGACACCCGTATTGCTGGAAAATGCTTCAAGACTGCGCGACAGCATGGCCGTCTTCGTCTCGTCTGCGGCGGTCGCCGTGCTGCGAAGCTGCTCGAGCCAGCCCATGGAGTCCGCGGCAAAAGAGAGGACGTCCGGCGCATCGGCGATTTCCGTGTCCGTATCGAAGGCCATCGGGCTGGTCAGGTTTTGGTTGTACTTGTCGAGGAGGTCCCCGTAACTGCTGCCACCCGTGTTTACGATATAGGTCGCGCCGTTGATGCCACCGTCGCGCACCTTGTCGGGCGTGCCTGCCGGGGGGACGACCACCGGATTGACGAAGATCTTGGAGGCGAGGCCCGGAACGATCGTGCCGGCAGCGGGAATGGCCGTCTGCTGGACGCCGGCGCCATCCTTGTATGTGAAGAGACCCGTCGTCGGCGTCAAAGCGCCGGTCGGCCCGGTTTCCGCAAACGAGGTGATCAGACCGCGGGCGATTTCGTCGAGCTGGCTCTGGAAGGTCGGTGCGATCTTGTCGCGGATCTGCATATGGGCCTGAATGGAGCCCTTGGCGGTGGTGTTGCCCGAATCTCCGGGCTTGAGCGCCACGCCGTCGATATAAACACCGTTGCCGGAGGTCGATGCGTCGAAAGCGGCTGTCTGCTGGAATGTCACCTTGCGCGGTACCGCCTCGAACAGCGTCGTGCCGTCCGTGGTGTAGAGCACCATGTCGTTGCCGCCGCGCGTATAAGACGTGACGCCGACGATTTCCGAGATCTTCTTGACGAGGCCATCGCGCTCGTCGAGAGAGTCGTTCGGGTCGGCGCCGCTGGAGACCGCGTTCTTGACCTGGTTGTTGACGGTCTCGAATTTCGCAAGCAGCGCGTTCAGATCGATGACGTTCTGCTTGATCTGATCGTCCGCGTCCTTGCGGATCTGCTGAAGCTTATCGGAAGCGATATTGAGGCCGGCCGCCACGTCCCGCGCGCTCGAAATGAAGGAGATGCCGATGCCGGTATCGTTCGCCTTTCCGGCGAAGGCATCGAGGTTGTTGCGGAATGCCGCGATGAGCTTGGCGGGGGAGAGCTCGTTGTCGTTCCCCCCCATCAGGTTCTTGATCTCCTGGAGGCCGTCCAGCACCGTCCGCTGGCCGCTTGCGATCGACGAGCTTGCGATCGTCTGGCGCAGGAGCGGCTCGTTCTGGGACCGTGTAATGTCGCCGATCATGGCCCCGTTGCCGCCGGTCACGACCATCGCGGATCGGCGGCTGTAATCAGGGTTCTGTGCATTAGCGATGTTCTTCGCCGATACTGCCGACTGCGTGCCGGAGTTGGTGAAGATCGATTGTGCCGTAGACAATGCTGATGCGAGCGACATTTTTTACTAACCTCTTGAGACTTATTCTCTCGATCGTCGGTCCGATTATCTCTTCAGATTGATCAGAACGTCCATCAGGTCCGAACCGGTCTGGAAGACCTTTGAATTCGCGGTGTAGACGCGCTGCGATTCGATCATTTCAGTGAGCTCGCTGGCGATATCGACGTTGGAGCTTTCAAGCGCGCCGGAATAGACTTGGCCGAAGGCGCCGGATTGCGGGAAGCCGATGGTGACGACGCCCGAGTCATTGGTCGGCAGGAAGACGTTGCCATTCTGCGGAAGCAGCTTGTCGATGCTCGGAACTGTTGCGAGCGCGACCTGGTAGATAGGGCGACGGCCACCATCCTGGTAGACCGCCGTGACCAGACCGTCGCCGCCGATTTCGACATCGGTGATCGGGCTCGGCGCATTGCCGTCAATGATACCCTTGCCCGGCGTGAAAGCGGCTGCGAACTGCGTCATATCCGAGAGGTCGATGGTGATCTGTTGCGACGGGGTCGCTCCGTCGGTCTTGTCAGTGAACTTGATGGACTTGTCGGAACCCGTCGCCGGCGGGCCGGCCGCATAGGTGCCTGCCTGCAACTTGTTTGTGTTCGGATCGAATACCAAGTTTGCGGTCTGCTTCACTAGGTTGGCAGCCGGAACCCCTACGTAGGGAAAGCCACCGTTGGTGGACTGATCCTGGCGATAGACCGAAACTTCCCAGGTATCCGGGCTAATGCCGGTCTTGGTGTAGTAGAAGTCGTAGAGCACTTTGCTACCGGCATGGTCGTAGGCCGTCAGCGAGCTCTTGTTGGTGATGACACTGCCTGCGACGTTGTCGCTCGGACGAGTGCCGGCAGGCACAACGGCCGCTCCCTTGTCCAGGTTGGCAGGGAAGCTGCCCGTGCTGGACGGCGAAGAGACCATCCCGAAGTCGTTGATGTTGATTTCTTCGAGACCGTTGAAGCCGTTGACGACGGCTGCCGGCGGGTTCGAGCCGTAGGGATAACCCATCAGGTTGAAGCCGGCAGTGTTCTTGAGGAAGCCCGTCGCATCCTTCACGAAGGCACCGGCGCGGGTCAGGTAAGGAGTACCGTTCGGATCGCTGACGATGAAGAAGCCTTCGCCCTGGATGGCAAGATCGGTCGAGGAGGTGGTGTACTGGATGCCACCTTGGTCTGCGATGCTGTAGCGAACGTTGGTTTCGACACCGCCGGAAGAATACGAACCCTGAGTCGAGGGCAGGACCAGCGTTGAGAACGCCGTGGAAGAACGCTTGTAACCGACGGTGCTCGAATTCGCGATGTTATCGCCAACAGTACCGAGACGGTTTGCCTGAGCGTTCATGCCCGAGACGGCCGTTTTCATCGTGCCGAAAATACTCATAGGAAATCTCCTTTTTGTCTGATGGAGAGAGTAAGTGGCGGGCCTTGCGTGAAGCTGTCTGCTTACGGTTCCCGCCGAAAATATGCGGCAAGGCCCTTTTGGAAAATCAGCTCCAGTCGATGCAATAACCAAGGAAACGCTTGGAATCGACCGGATCGAAGCCGAGCTTCTTGCGCAGCTTCTTGCGCAGCTTGCTGATGTGGCTTTCGACGACGTTCTCTTCGACTTCTTCGTCGAAGATGCCGTAGATGGCGTTGAAGATCTGAGTCTTGGAAACGCGACGACCGCGGTTGGAGACCAGGTATTCGAGGATGCGGCGCTCGCGGCGCGGCAGGGCGAAGACATCGCCGTCAATTTCCGGATCGCGACCGTCGGAAAACACCCGGATCGAACCGATGTCGGTGAAATTCGAGATTGCCTTCAGCCGACGACGGATCGCCGCGGCACGCGCCAGGATCTCGCGGGGATGGATGGGCTTGCGCACCACGTCGTCCACGCCGCTGTCGAAGAAGGCAAGGGTCGCCTCCAGGGAGGGCTGATCGCTGACTGCGATCACCGGTGCCATGGACCGGTCCCGGATAGCCCGCGGCAGTTCGAGCGTCCGCTCGCCCTGACCGATCAGGAAGGCTTCGACCGCGGCGATGTCCGAATCAGCCGCCGTGCTTACCCATTCGCCGAATTCTTTTGGATCGAACCCCTGGGACGGAATTCCTTCGCGTCCAAAAAGAGATGTGTATCCGTCTTTCACGAGCTCACGCTCATCAACCACTACGATCATTCGTCCGCCTCCGAATCACTTGTGGTGCTTCAATATGTCTATGGGTACGAATCGGCGGAATCCGAGACAAGCTGTGTGAAGTTAACCAAACAAATTAATAGTTGATTAATAACCGCACTGCGATTTGCACTAGATGTAGTGGGTGTACCGATTTTGAACACAAGTTTCCGGTGGAAAAATTAACGCATCGTAAAAGAAGGCTTGCATGGCCATTTTTGCCATAAATGCAAACCGCTGCAATTTTGCGATTCTTTATTTTAACGATTCAACTACAGATTGCTTAGCTGGCGCAGAACCGGGAAGCGTTGGAGGTCCACTCTCCGTAGCCTGTGGCGACGAGATTGCTGATCACCCGGCAGACATATTGCTTCTGAGCGGGATTGTTATTCGGTCCGGCGTGGTATCGCGCCACCGCCATCGTCCAAGTTTCGTGTTTGTCGTGCAGGTTCCGGAGGAACTTTGCCGCGTATTCAACATTGCGTTTCGGGTCGAACATCTCTTCCGGGGACGAAAAATTTTCGCCGTGGAAGTAGTGGTTGATCTGCATGCAGCCGATGTCGATGAGCTTCATGCCCTGCCGCTTGGCGTCGTAAAAGGTCGTCATCGCCGCCTGCTGCGAGGGTGGAAAAAAGGCCTTTCCCTCGACATTCATGGCATAGGCGCTGAGGCTGCCCTTGCGGCCGGTCTCGGTTAGACCGACCGAATAGAGAATACCTTCCGGTACGCCGTATTTTGCCGCGGCTGCCTGTATTTCCCGTTCGCAGACGCCGGAATTGACAGATGAACCTGTGGCTGGCGCGCTGCTAGCCGGCGTTCTGACGGGCGCGCGGCGCGTGATGGCAGCTCGGCTCGGAGGTGCGGCGGGCGCAGCTGCGCCCTGCTGCGTTCCCCAACCTCCAGAACTGAAGAGCGACCCGGCGTCGACGTCAAAGGTAGAGCTGACCAGGACGAGCGCCGCCAGGAGCGGTCCCCGCCACATTGTCCGATGCCGCGTCATTTGCATTCCTCGTCCCCTGATCGGCGGCCTGGCGCTCCCCATTCTGCTGCTGGCCACGACCGGCAGCCTGGCCTTGGCGCCCACCTTCGGCCATGGCCTGCTGGCCCGTCTGGCCGGGTTGCCCCTGCTGGCTGCTGGTACCGTCGGAATCTGCCGTCGGCGCGATGCTGATGGTCACCTGGTCGACGGCAAAGCCCTGCGCACGCAGCGCATCGAGAATACCGCCGCTGTCCTCGCTGAGCTGCCTGTAGGCCGCCCGCGTCTCGACGGTGAGATGAACATTCAGCTCCTCGCCGTGAAGCCGCAGCATGGCCGTCACCGCGCCGAGATCGTGCGGGTTCATCTGCAGCTTCAGAGTATTCACGACAGTGCCAGTGCTGCTTTGCGCAGCGGCATTCGAAAGAGCCGAACTGGGGCTCATGGCGCCGGCCCATTCCGGGTCACCCGACAACATCGCCGTGAGATTGGCGCCGTTCGAATTCGCTGCGAGCCCGAGGAACCGGCGCGCGTCGAGCACGGTAACGTTTTCCGCGACCCCGTTCGACGGCACTCTGGGCTCCATGGCGCCGCGCTCGCCTCGACCACCGACAGTCATATCGACATGCTGGTCGCCACGTGCATTGCTGAAACGGAAGACACGGGTGCCGGGAGCGCTCGTGTCGGTATCCAGCGGCGTCGAAAGCGGATCACCGTCCGCCTCACTCCGCACGCCGGCGTGCTTGGCATCCTTGACGGCAAGAGCATCGCCTTCGTGCCCGCTACCGTCCTGACCTTTTGCCCGCCTGTTCGGCTGCTGCCCGGGCGCATTCTTCGATATCATCGCGCTGATCTCGCCGACGCTCGTTTCGCCGCTCGTCAAAAGCGAGAGCATGTCGGTAATCTTGGCATCGTCTGCGACCAGCATGGAGAGGTCGAGATCTTCGCTGCCGCCCGTCTCCGTCGCCGCAGCCTTTTCGGATCTGGCGGCGCGCTTGCCCTGAACCTCGTCCGACTTCCGCGCGACGGCTTTCGCGGCCTCCAGGGCCTCGCGAAGCTTTTTCTCGGCAGGGGTCACCTGCTTTTCCTTGGGCTCGTTCGCAGCGGCCTGCTTCAGAGCGCCTGCGGTTTCTTCCGTCTCCTCGATCGGGCGACGGAGTGATTCCGGTTTGATGTCGATGATCGGCTTTGGCTTGCCGTGCTTCACGTCGCCGGCCATGCGCTCTTCCGCAGAAGACGCGCGAGCGCCCTCCTCCGGTACGTCCTTATTGTTCGCAGATGCATCGCGGTCAAAACCGGAAAGAGCGTCGGAGAACCCAGAGGAACCATCGGCGCCTTTGCGACCGGCAACACCCTGCTTCGTGGACGAAGCCGCATCGGCCGCGCCAGTCTTACCACCACCAAGAATGTCTGTAATCATTTGGAAGCGTTCTCCTCCTTCAGCATTGCGTCGATAGCACTCAATTTCGAACGACCGCTATCGACGAATGTCTGGAAGGCCGGATCGAATTTGGCAGCGGTGCCGGCCATCGGACGTTCCGTGGCGGAGGCAGGCCCAGCGATCTCATTCCTGGGCAACGCGACTGGAGATTTCGCGTCTTCTGTATTAGTCAGTTTGATAGCTTTATCTTGTGCGAGGCTGTCGGCGACGGGCCGGCTAACGACCTGCTCTGCCACTGTTTTTGCCGCCTGCCTCAATGCGCGGTCACGCGGCGAAAGAGTTTCCTCGGGAATGTCGGCTATCGCCTGGATGGCCTGCCCGATGTCCTTGGTAGGGATATTGGCAAATCCGCCGTAAAGCTTCGCGAGCGCCTCGGGCGTCGGACTTTTGGCGAGTGTTTCGGCCTTTGCGGAGGCGAGGCGCGCAAGATCGTTCTTGCCGGCGATTGCCGCCGAGCGAGCGATGCGCAGGAAAATCTCACGACGCCGGTCGGCGTCCATGAATTCCACCGCTCCGTCGATATCGTCCTGCGTGATCTCACCGAAGTGGCCGACGACCAGCTGCACGAAGAAATCGGCGAATTGGCTGGCATAGGGCGAATGGATGAAACGCCGCGCGTATTTGCGTGAATAGGAGAGCGCCTGTGCCACCATGTTGGCATCGACGGTGATCGCGACCGATCGGCGCAAAGCGGCTTCCTCGATGATCGTGCCCGGCGCGGTCAAGCGCGCCCAGTCATAAAAGACCAGAGCGCCCTTCGGATCCTTGGCGACCATCACGTTTCCGCTGACGAGCGAAAGGTAGGGGCCGATCTTCTCGTCGCGATATTCCTTGGCCATTTCGCTCAGGCTCTTTTCGATCAGCGTCCCGCGGCCGCCGAGATACTTTCTCAGCCCATCGGCAACGCGATTGTCGAAATTGCCTGCAACGTCGCGCGAGGCGAGATATTCGAGCGTCGCGGGATTGCCGCCGCTCATGGCATAGACCAACGCAGCGTCGACATTGCGCGGATCCTCGAAGACCGACGGATCGGCAGTCCGCAGGCGCTGATCGATCGTTTCCAGCATGAAGCGTTGCATTTCGGCGGCCGAATGGTCGCCGAGCACAACGGAATCCTGCACGAACTGCAGGGACCTGAGCATCGCATAGGGCGCAAGGTCCGCACGATCCTGAGCCGATGCCGCAGGCGCGAGCGCGACCCCGAGCACGAGGCCAGCCGCAACTAAGGACTTTATGCCCACAGCCATCACTATCCCTCGTCCGACCCGATCAGGATTTCGATACGCCGATTGCCAGCGGCGAGCGGATCCGCCGGGACCTGCAGGCGCCTGTCCGCGAAGCCGGAAACCTGCTTGATACGATCCTCCGCCAGGCCGCCATGCACCAGCATGTAGTAGGCGCTGTGAGCGCGGGACATGGAAAGACGCCAGTTGTCGTTCTCGGTGCCCTTGAACTGACGGCCGTCGGTGTGTCCGCGCAGGACGATACTGCCCTTGCGGTCCTTGAGGATCTGGCCGATCTTCTCCATTGCCAGCACCATTTCGCGACGCGGTACGGCCGAACCGATATTAAACATCGGGTCGTCGGTCTGGTCCGAAATCGAGACGAGCAGACCGCCTTCTGCAGGCGTTACGACGAGACCTTCCGCCAGCTTGCCGGCAATGCCGGAAAGCTTCTGCTGGATTTCCTTCTTCAGCTCGTCGGCAGCCTTCAGCTCGGCCACTTGTTCCGCCTTCGCGCCATCCTCCGGCTTCTGGCCCTTGAGATTGGCCGGTTTCACGGCCTCGGCGCCCGACGGCGTCTGAGGCTTGTCCAGCTGGGTCGGATCCGGGCGCGGAGTCGGGATGGCGACGGCCATCTGGGTCTGTTGCAGCTGTGTCTTGGCTTCCGTGGACTGCGGGGCCTGCTGATATTGCGGCGCCTGCCCCATCTGGGCCAATGGATCGTCGCTCGCCGTGGTCTTGACGGCTTTTTCAGGTCCGTCGGCGCGGGTCACCTGCATCTGTTTGGTCCAAAAGTCCGGATCGAACGGATCGCGATAGGCCTGACCGCCGTCGGCACCGGTCGCGGGGCCTGAGTCACTGGCGCCGCCCTCGCCCTTGGCGCTGACATTGGCCTGCTGGCCAACCTGCTGGGCAATTTCGGCAAGAACGGAATAGGGATTTTCGAAGAAATCCGCTTCGGAATAATTGGGTTCGTCGCCGGACGTCGAGGTCATGTCCTCGCCGGTCGCTGCCGCGGAGCCCTGAACGTCACCCTCCGCCTTGACCTTCGACTTCTCGCCCTTCTCCTGACCCTCGGCCGCATCGACCGGCTTTTCCAATCCCTTCGAGGCCGGGGTCTCGTCGGAAAGCTTGATCGGGTTGAAATAGCTCGCCATCGAGGCCTTCGTCTCCTCGTTGGCGGCGTTGACCAGCCACATGACGAGGAAAAACGCCATCATCGCAGTCATGAAGTCGGCATAGGCGATCTTCCAGGCGCCACCATGGACGCCTTCGTCGTGTGCGCCGCCATGTCGCTTGACGATGACGACCTCGTTCTTGCCGTGGTGATGGTTTTCGCCTTCGCTCATCCCAATACCTTCTTCAGACCCGCCAACCACGCAGACATGCGGGTCACAAGGGCGGTTTCGCCGATGTCGACCGCAATATCGAGGTCAGGCGCTTCGATATGGCGCAGGAGTTGGGTGGGCGCTCCAAGCGCAGTTTTCAGTTTTTCGAACAGATGCACCGGACCGCGAACCGTCAATGTGCCGACGTCGCCCTCGAGCATGGCGCTGCGGATGATGTCGGCCATGTCGGAGATCGCCTTGGCGACGAGCGCTTCGTCGAGGAGGGGCGACAGTATCCGTGCCGTCTGATCACTGACGGCCTGCGCCGTCAGTCCGGCAATGTCCTGAAGGCCCATCGAGATCGTCGTAGCCACTTCGGTTTCATATTTTTCGTGCAGCGCTGCGATTTCCTGCGCATGCGCGGCCAAAAGCGCTTGCCGCTCTTCGTCAAAACGCTGTTGAAGTTCCTCCGACGCTGCCTCGTGACCCTTCGCATAAGCCTCGGTGCGCTCGGCTTCGATATCGATTGGTTCTTCGACCATGGCGGGAAATGCCAGATCGTCTTCGAGACCATCGCCGAAACCATCGGCCGACAGGGATAAAGGCAGGGTCTGCGGCTCGCTGAAATCCTTCAGATAGCGGGCGATCGAAGCACTCATCGTGAGCCCCCCCGCCCTGCCGTCGCCTTTCGTGCGGGGCTCGTCATGAGCCTCCCGAAAGCGCAAATCGTCACCGCTGCAATCATCGTATCATCCCGACAAGGTTGCCATTCATCTGTCCTCGGCGACACAAGACACTTCGCCGGACTTTAACGGAACGGTAGGAAGTTAAACTTGCGCGAGGATGAAGATGCCGTATCGCCTCGAACCTCGCGGACAGGTCCGGCCGAGTATTATCGGGCGACGGAGTGACCGGCGCCGCTCAATCTTACCCCTGCCGGAACAACTGCAGGATGTTTTCGGCGTTGCTGTTGGCGATCTGAAGCGACTGAATGCCGAGTTGCTGCTGGGTCTGGAGCGCCTTCAGACGGGTCGACTCTTCGTTCATGTCCGCATCGACCAACCGGCCGACACCCTTGTCGATCACGTCCGTCAGCGAGGCCACAAAGCTCTCCTGCAAATCGATGCGCTTCTGGATCGAACCAAGGCTCGAAGCAGCACTGGTCATGGCCAAAAGCTGTTTGTCGAGGAACCGCTCCATCATATCGAGCACGGCATCCGTGTTCGGCGCCGAGCCAGGGACCATCGTGTTCATCTTCACCACGAGATCATTCAGCTTGTTGATGTCGAGATTAGTGACGGACATCCCAAGTTTTCGATTGTTGAGATTGTTCGCGGCAGTGACGACGAAGTAATATTTTGTCGTGCCGTCATCATGCGCCGGCGTGGTTACCGCGGGCGCCGTCGCCGGATCGGTCGTCGTCACTTGTGCCCATTTGCCTTCGGCGACCTTCAGATAGAAATTACCGCCGACGGCATAGATGCTCGTATCGATTGTATTCGTGTCGGCACCGAGTGCCGTCAGCTGGCTTTCCGTCAGGAACGAGACGGCGTAGGATGCGTTGGTCGCGCCCATCGTGCCGTTGCTCGTGGCAATGTCGACGGGCGTCTCGCTCTCGGCAACGAACTTGACGGACGAATCCAAGATCCCGAGATTGCCGCCATTGAGGTCGAAAAGGACGGTCTTGGAATCGAGCGTATAATCGACGGTCTTGACCGCGACATCGCCGGAAGCGGTGCGGGTGAACGAAGCGACGACCTGTTTGATGACCGGCCGTTCCTGGGCGTTGGTCCCGCCGTCGCTGATATAATCCTGAAGCCAGTTCTCCCCGGAGAAGGTCGCTGAGTCCGAGATGCTCTTCAGCTGTTCCTGGAGCTGGGCGATTTCTTCCTGGATCTTGCCGCGATTGGCGCCGACGCCATAGGCAGCAACGATCTTGGACTTGATTTCGACGACGGTGTCGATCGCACTTTCCATCGCCGTGTAGGCCGTATCGACCTTGGCGGCCCCGAGACCAAGCGCGTCCTGGATCGTCGAAAGCGCGTGATTGTCCGACCGCATCGTCGTTGCGATCGACCAATAGGCGGCATTGTCGGCTGCCGTCTGGACACGCATGCCCGAGGAAACCCGCGCCTGGGTCACTTCCATACTGCGGTCGATCGAGCGCAGCGTCTGCAGGGCAGCCATAGCGGCGGGATTGGTCAGGATACTGGTCATAGGCCGTGCCTCGGTCAAATATTCTGGAAATCCGGGGTATTTTCACCGGAAACGACGAGAGGCATCATGCGTACCGCCACTCAGCATCACAGAATGCGGGCGGTCTGTCGTTCTTAACAAATCGTTAAGTCGACAGTTAGCAAAGGCAATTGTGGATTGGCAAGATGTTAATGAAGTCTTAACGGCGGTATCCGACAACCGTGCAGGTTTCGCGCAAGCCACGGGCCAAAATGCGGAAAAACCGCGTCCCTTTCGAGACGCGGTCTTCATTTTCCGGAATATTTGCTGCCACGTCAGAGCGGGACGAACCGCTCCTAGCCTAGAGCGCCGCTTACTGACGGAACAGCGACAGAATATTCTCGGAACTGCTGTTGGCGATCGAAAGAGACTGGATCGCCAGTTGCTGCTGGGTCTGCAGTGCCTTGAGCTTGGTCGACTCTTCGCTCATGTCCGCATCCACCAATCGGCCGATACCCTTGTCGATGGAGTCGGTCAGCTTGGAGACGAAGTCGGACTGCATATCAATACGCTTGGAGATCGACCCGAGTTTTGCGGTAGCGCTGATAAGCGCTTCGAGCTGGCCGTCGACGAAGGAGTTGAGGGCCCCCATGAGGTCCGCGTCGGTGGCCTTGGTCCCCATGCCGAGGTAACTGACACCGTTGGAATTGCGGTAATCGTCCAGCTTGGTGATATTCAGTTCGGAGATCGAAACGTTGGCGGCGTATTTGATACCGCCCGTTGCGGTCGCACCGGCCGAGTAGTCGTAGCCCTTGGTGGTGTAGATGGCATCGATATAGGCGCCACCGATCTTGATGAGGTAGGTGCCGCTGGAACCCGAGGTATAGACGCCGTTGGTATCGCCCTTCATGTAGACGCCGCCGCCAACATCCTTCCAGATCGCGTCCGTTGCGTATATCGCGGCTGTATTGATCTTGCCGAAGTATTCCTTGTGATTGGTCGTGCCGTCGTCGTAGTTGATCGAGCGGAAGCCGCTGTAGGAATTGCCGTCGAGCAGACCGGCATGGCCGCCGCTCAAGTCGAACAGAACATTCGTTTCGTTCAGGACGACATCCACCGATTTGACCGCAACATTGCCGTCCGGATCACGGATGAACGAGCTGACAACCTGCTTGACGACCGGGTTGGCCGCATAAATGAGGCCTGTAGTGGCGTTCGTGGCGCCACCGACTTCTGCCTGCAGCCAGTTTTCACCGGAGAACGAGGCGGAGGATGTGATGCTTTTCAGCTGATCCTGGAGCTGCGAGATTTCTGCCTGGATCTTCGACTTGTCGACGCCTGCTTCAGAGGCGGTAACGAGCTTGTTCTTGATTTCCTTGACGACGTCGACAACGCTTTCCATTGCGGAATAGGCCGTATCGACCTTGGCAGCGCCGAGACCGAGTGCGTCCTGCACAGCGGAAAGCGCACCGTTGTCGGAACGCATGGTGGTCGCGATCGACCAGTAGGCAGCGTTGTCGGACGCGGTACCGACGCGCAGGCCGGAGGAAACCCGGCTCTGGGTGGTCTGCATCTGACCATCGAGATTGCGCAGAGTCTGGAGTGCAGCCATGGCTGCTACATTGGTAAGAATGCTGGTCATTTGATTGCCCCTTGATTGGCTAGATGGAAGGGACATTTCCGGGATCACACCGGTGAACGTTGGCTTGGCCTGATGCCTGTTAACCTCTTCTTCGTCTTGGTTAACCCATCGTTTCGATGAGCTCAGTTAAGGTGGAAATGGTTAACAAAGGTTAAACGGTATTTACGAAAGTTAACAAAAACTACCGGGGCATAAAAAAAGCCGCGCCTGGGAAGGGCGCGGCTCCTTGATGCGATATCTGCGCGTCTTACTGACGGAAGAGCGACAGGATGTTCTGCGAGTCGGAGTTGGCGATCGAAAGCGACTGGATCGCCAGCTGCTGCTGGGTCTGCAGTGCCTTGAGCCTGGTCGACTCTTCGTTCATGTCGGCATCCACCAGTCGGCCGACACCCTTGTCGATCGAGTCCGTCAGCTTCGAGACGAAGTCCGTCTGCATCTCGAGGCGCTTCGAAACAGCCCCGAGCTTGGCAGCCGCACTCGCCATCGATTCCAGCTGACCGTCGACGAACGAGGTCAGCGCGGCCATGAGGTCTTCGTCAGTCGCCTTCGTACCGAGACCAAGGTAGCTGACGCCGCTGGAGTCGCGATAATCCTTGAGCTTGGTGATGTCGAGGTCGGAAACCGAGACGTCAGTTCCGTACTTGATGCCGCCGGTAGCAGTCGCACCAGCCGAGAAGTCGTAACCCTTGGTGGTGTAGACGGCATCGATGTAAGCACCGCCGACCTTGATCAGGTAGGTACCGTTGGAACCCGACGAATAGACGCCGTTGGTATCGCCCTTCATGAAGACGCCGCCGCCGATGTCCTTCCAGACAGCGTTGGTTGCGTAGTAGGAAGACGTGTTGATCTTG
>NZ_JALBGV010000159.1 GCF_023006505.1 Neorhizobium sp. SHOUNA12A | reverse complement strand
AGACGCTAAAGGGCCTCACGCCCTACGAGTTCATATGCAAACGGTGGACTTTGGAGCCGGATCGATTCATCATCGATCCAATCCATCAAATGCCGGGACTAAACACCTAGGTCATGTTGACAAAATGTTTCTGCCAATGCGACCGTGGGTTCACGGGGGACACCATGACGACACTTAGGGGCTACGATCTCAAAGATCAGGTTCTTGCGCTTGATCTCAGAGAATTGCTGCGACTTTTGGCTCCCCGTTCTTTAGAAGCACGTTGGGTCGTCTCGACCGTTAAGTCGTCCAAACCTGGGCACGAATGGTTTGAGGCCACCGGGGAGGGGGGCGAACGGCTTGAGGGATTGGCGCAAGGCGATGGCCAGCTTTCGGGCTCTGATTTAGCCGCTTTGGCTGAAAACACGCGGCAGGTTATCTGGGGGGAGTTTGTCGGCTCGGCACCCACGCAGTCAGACAAGCCGTGGGTGATAATCCGGGCGGTCGACAGCACGTTCTACGAGATCGATTCGGATGACGAGGCGGTGCTGAACAAGATTAGCTCGACCTATAAAGACGTCAGAGCTGGGGAGGCTCCAATTACGTCATGGCTCTTGGACCGTGCCGACGAATGATGGCAGTCAGACGCGAACGGCAGCCAGAGCAATGAACGCCATGAACGACCTCGCGGTTTCATGGTAGCGCGAGGCTACGCGCCGAAACTGCTTGGGGCGACGACGATCAGCGGCGATGAATATCTTCGCCAGCTTGGCTTAGAGGAATAAGCGTTTGCTGCGGACCAACGGCAGCCATCGCTCCCAATACCTTAAAGGTTAAAGCGGATAGCTAGCTCCGCAATCGCAGGGTCGGTGAAGTCGACAACGGGATCATCAGTCTTGTCGTGTTTGCGATGATACTCTCCCGCATCGAAGGCTTCATAGATTTCGAAGAATGGCTCCGGCACCTCGTTCTTGCCAGGTCCAAAACCCTCCTGCACCCCGGACCAAAGATCAGTCATTACGCCATCACAGAAGGTGTAACTTAGCTCGCCTCGGTGGTACCCTTTCGCAATTTCCAGCGCGGCGCTATTATAGAAGTCCCAGTGGTTGAGCGGTATCCCTCCGCCGAAGACCGTCTGCCCTGATTTGCTGATTGGCTTTAAGTCCATGGCTTATGTCATGCGCTACAATCATTTCCCCCATTGAGGTCTTGCCGGCCGACGATTTTGGTCGCCGACGGGATTGGTCGGATGAAGAGAAGGTTCGGATCGTCGAGGAGAGCCTGCAAGGGTTTCGGCAGGGCTCGGTGACGGCGCGGCGTTATGGATTGTCGCGGTCACTGTTGACCCGTTGGCGTCGGGAATACCGAAGCGGGCTTCTGAACGTTTCCGCGTCAACGGGCTTCGTACCGCTTGCGATTTCGCCACCGCCGGCGGCATCTTTCGCGATGGCCTCACCGCCGCTGCCTGAAGACGACAGGACGATCGAGATCGGCCTGCCGAACGGCCGACGGCTGACGATCCCGGCCTCGCTGGATCCCACCATCCTTGCCCGGCTGTTGCCGGTCCTGGATGCGTCATGATCGCCTTTCCGGCTGGGGTGAAGGTATGGATCGCGGGTGGTGTGACGGACATGCGCTGCGGCATGAACAGCCTGGCGCTGAAGGTGCAACAGGGTCTTGGCCGCGATCCTCATGGCGGCGAAGTCTTCTGCTTCCGGGGTCGCAAGGGTGATCTGATCAAGGTTCTGTGGCACGACGGGATCGGCATGTCGCTTTACCTGAAGCGGCTTGAAGCCGGAAAGTTCATCTGGCCTGTCAGTCAAAATGGCTCCGCCGTGCCAGTGTCGGCGGCGCAACTCGGCTATCTCCTGGAAGGGATCGACTGGCGCAATCCACGCTGGACGCAGCGGCCTGCAACGGCAGGATAGTCGTCCACCATTCCACTGTTTTTGTTTGGCTTTCTGCGGTTACATGGTAGCTTTCGGCCATGGATGATGCTGCGTCGGAGATAGCCAGACTGCGCGCCGCGCTTGCGGCATCGGAAGCGCGTGCCACGTCTGCTGAGGCCGATCTCGCGCAGGTGCGCGCCGTCGTGACGACGTCGGAGGCGGTGATCCGGCACCTAAAGCTCGAGATCGCAAAGCTGCGCCGCGAGCAGTACGGCCAGAGCTCGGAACGGCGCGCCCGGCTGATCGACCAGATGGAACTGCAGCTTGAGGAGCTCGAGGCCGACGCCACCGAGGACGAGATTGCCGCGGAACGCGTGGCGGAGAGGATCACAAGTGTCTCCGCCTTCGAACGCCGTCGGCCCGCCCGCAAGCCGTTTCCCGAGCACCTGCCGCGCCAACGGCTGATCATTGAAGCTCCTTCGACCTGCACCTGCTGTGGCTCGGCCCGGATCGTGAAGATGGGCGAAGACGTCACCGAGACGCTGGAGGTGATTCCGCGCCAGTGGAAGGTGATCCAGACGGTGCGCGAGAAGTTCACCTGCCGGGACTGCGAGAAGATCAGCCAGCCACCGGCTCCCTTCCATCCGACCCCGCGTGGATGGGCAGGACCGAACCTGCTGGCGACGATCCTATTTGAGAAGTTCGGCCAGCATCAGCCATTGAACCGACAGGCCGAGCGCTACGCCAGGGAAGGCGTCGCTCTCAGCCTGTCCACGCTGGCCGACCAGGTTGGTGCCTGCGCGACGGCACTGCAGCCGATCCATGATCTGATCCGTGCTCATGTGCTGGCCGCCGAGCGGCTGCATGGCGACGATACGACCGTGCCGCTCCTGGCCAGGGGCGCAACGAAGCAGGCAAGGTTATGGACCTACGTTCGCGATGATCGTCCCTTCGCGGGCGGTGCGCCTCCTGCAGCACTCTTCCACTTCTCTCCGGATCGGGAAAAGACCCATCCCAACACGCATCTTGCCGGATGGCACGGCATACTGCAGGCGGATGCCTATGGCGGCTACAACGATCTCTATCGTGCGGATCGCCGCCCCGAACCGGTCAAGAGCGCGCTCTGCTGGAGCCATGCGCGGCGCAAGTTCTTCGAACTGGCCGATATCGCCGGCAACGTGCGCAAGGGCAGACCTGCCCACGAGATATCGCCTGTCGCGCTCGAGGCTGTCGCCCGCATCGACGCGCTCTTCGATATCGAGCGGGGCATAAACGGGAAGTCCGCCGAGGAGAGACTGGTAGCGAGGCGGCAGCATGCGCGTCCGCTCGCCGAGGAACTGCACGACTGGCTCATGGCCCAGCGTTCCCAGATGTCGAAGCACAATCCCGTCGCCAAAGCGATCAACTACATGTTCGAGAAGGACGGACGCTGGGAAGCCTTCACGCGGTTCCTCGACGATGGCAGGCTTTGCATCACGAACAATGCGGCCGAGCGCGCCCTGCGCGGGATAGCTCTCGGAAGAAAGGCGTGGCTATTCGCCGGCTCCCAGCGCGGCGGCGAGCGTGCTGCCTTCATGTATTCCCTGATCGTCACCGCCAAGATGAACGATATCGATCCGCAGGCATGGCTGGCCGACGTGCTCGCCCGCATGCCCAACCTTCCCTTGTCACGGCTGCCGGAACTGCTGCCGTGGAACTGGTCTGCCGCTGGCAGCGCCCTGCGGAGTGCAGCCTGATGGCGCGCCCGACGCAAGTCTACACGATCGATTACGTCGCCACACTGATCGGCGAAAACATCGAACTCATCCGGCAAATTGCCAGCAACTCGGACAACATCGACTATGGCGAGGTCATCCATGCCCACGACGGCAGCGAAGAGGGCATCACCACCTTCACGGACCGGGGGATCGAAAGCTTGCAGGAATTCCTCGCCGATATCCGCACCCGGGACCGAGGTGTTCGGCAGTTCCTTATCGACGAGCAATGTGATCCTGAACGGATCGAACGCATCGTGGCAGACCAGCCAAAATCATGAGCGCCGCGGCCTTGGCCGGATGGTTACGTTGAGCGTTCCTGCCCATCGGACTATGTCATCGAGTGTGAGCCGGAGCGGGCTCTTGTTGATCGCGAACTGTAGGAACTCAGACACCGCTCTCACCTTTCTGATAAGTTGCCAGAGCTTATGAATGAACGCGCGATGCAGCGTCAATGGCTGGTTTGGACAGGAGCGGAATCCGCTCCTGAGTAGTCTGGAGTTGCGAGTGCGGACGAGTCGGTCAACCTTCCTAGTGCAATTGACGGTGATGAGCAGCTTCCCGCAACCGATTCAATAGGTCATCGATAAGGGGCTCCACTTCAGACGGCAGGTAGCCCGCATCTAAATAAGCACCGCTTTTCCGATACGCGTCTACCGGTTCCGCAAATTCGAGAAATTCCGCTTTCGGCAGTTCGAATAGGCGGAATGAATTGTACCCCCGGTCAAACATGTTCTGGACCTGAAGTAGATAGGGCCGGTGCCCTACCTGTCATATAATATAGTTCAGAAGATGCCGAATTAGAGCGGCAGAAGCGCCCCAGATATCTTCCTCATCTCGGACTGCAAACACGGCCATGGTCAAGCTCCTTAGACGTAAGAAATCTTTGCGCAATCATGACGATGATTTTTTGATTTAGATAGCTCAATAAGCTGAGCGACTGCGTCGGTCCGAGAGGCATCTTCCGCTTCGCCCCAATTGCGGTCATGAGGCAGAGCCTGAACTTGTTTCCAAACGAGCGACCGAGTATATTTGGGGAATGGAATGGGACAAAGTTTTACAAACAGTCAAAGGCGATCCGACTAGGGAAGTTATCGATGCGACATCATTGAAAAATCTCACCGCTCTTGTGAAATACGGTGCCTCGAAGATGACGCCGCCTTCAGACGTCGGCAATGGTTACTATCCGACGGCATTGCTTAGTTGGGATAGTCTCCAGACGCAGATCGAAGTTTTTCATGATCATTTTGAAATCTATCATTTCGATGTGGTGCCAGCCCGAATTCGACATGTCGCTGTTGAAGTCGCCGGTCAGCTTCCAAGTCAACTCTTACCGCTCCTAGCGCCGCTGAAGCTTCCGTCCTGAATCCTCCTAGTTGTTTGAAGGCGCTAGCTGTTTAGTCCCGGCATTTGATGGATTGGATCGATGATGAATCGATCCGGCTCCAAAGTCCACCGTTTGCATATGAACTGTAAGCGCGATTTTCCATGCACATTGACGTAGGCGGTATCTCTGAACCAGCCCCTTTCGCGAAGCGATATCCGGGTCTGTCAGGCAGCGGAGGCTTTGGAGAAGTTGAAC
>NZ_JALBGV010000158.1 GCF_023006505.1 Neorhizobium sp. SHOUNA12A | reverse complement strand
GGCATGCCGAATTGCTTGACGATGGCTCGATCGAGATCGCATTCGCATACCACAATGGCGACGAGGCCATTCTCAAGGCAAATCCAGAGACTTCTTCAACAGCCTGCTAGGGAAGCCGATCGAATTAGAGAACTCATCGCTTCAACGAACGGCTCCGGGCCGAAGAAGTCCGCGGCAATGACGTTGACCGAAAGATCGACAATCTCACCTATCGCGTGACCGTTGCCGAACAGTCCGCCGTCAGCATCACCTCTTCTATCAAGGACCTCCAGACCGGCTTCAATAAGCAGGCCTCGGACATTCAGGTCGTGAAGGAGATATTGCAGCGGATGGAGGCTGCACAGCAGGGGCGCCCGCCGCGTTGACCATTTCGTGAGTTCGTGAGCATATTCGATCCGCGCATTTCATGGCGGACCTAGAGCCCCGTAGCCTTAACCGGCTGCGGGGCTTTTTTCTATTTGCCCCGTCGTTGGCGTCTGCATGGCTTATGATAGCGGGATGGGTTCAGTGAATTTTGGAGCCCATCCCTTAACCGCTGCACGTTGTTGTTCCGCAGCGAGCAGCGGAGTGTTGCTCCCGTACGGTACCCCCCAATATCTGTTTGTTACCGTGCGGGAGCAAAACTCGCTTGATTTCTGCTTGAAGGCGGCTTATGTTCCCGTTCGGGAGCACCAGATGGCGCGCAAACAAAGCAAGTCAAAAGACGAGATAATGCAGAACGAGTTGCGAGCGGGGGCAACCGCGCATGATCTCGCGCGACATCTCGCCACTGCAGGTACCTCCAAAAACATAAGTGGGAATATCGCGGCCTACAGCAGTCTCGCCAAGCCGGCTCCGTCGGCCGCCGAGATCGCAAAAGCGATTTCGCAGACGGGTGCCGTAGGCGAGGTCATGCGAAACCTCAGCGTTTCAATTCCAAAGATCGATCTCAAACTGCCCGATGTTTCCCAGAGAATTCAGGCTTCGCTACCGCGCACTCTTGTCGACCCGTCATCCCAAACAGGGTCATCAGCCGAAAAGATTGATCAGGTAGCGGCAACTGAAGATGCGGCACGGCCTGAGAATACGAAGCAGATCAACACACCCGAAGATCTCGGACGGATGGTGCGCGACGCCCGTGAAGAACGCCGGCTTTCCCAGCAGGCCTTCGCAGATCTCGCCGGCGTCGGTCGCCGGTTCGTTTCCGAATTCGAAAACGGCAAGACGACACTTGAATTCGACAAGGTCCTGAAAGTGGCCCGCGCCGCCGGCATTTCGTTGTTGGCGCGAGATCGCTGACGCCGATGGAGATCCTTGCTCTCGACGTTCGCCTTGACGGCTACGATAGTCCAGTCGGTGTTCTCGTCCGCGATCCACGCGGCGCAATTGCATTTGCCTATCGTGGCGATTATGCATCCCGTAGAGATGCTACGCCCCTATCGCTGTCTCTGCCCCTGACGACAGATCCGTTCGAAGATGTTGTCGCCCGCTCTTTCTTCGACAACCTGCTGCAGGAGCGCGACAATGCTCTATCGGATATCATGGCTCGGGAGGGGCTGGCCCGTGATGATATTGCAGGCTTGCTGTTTCATCTCGGCAAGGATTGCGCCGGCGCTCTCTCCGTCCTTCCCGCCGGCGCGCCACCCACAAAGATGCCGGGCGACTACGCGCGCGACTACGTGCCGCTCGAAAGTGACCGCTTGAAAGCGATCGTGGACGCATTGCATAAGCGTAAGCGCCTGCCCGCAGGAATGGAAGATCCTTCGCCTTTGGCTGGCATGCAAAGCAAAATTGCCCTGACGCTTCTGCCGGACGGAACGCTCGCTGAGCCCGTTGCCGGTTCAGGTGCACCAACGACGCATATCCTCAAGGTGCCTGATCAGGAGCATCTCCAGGACGCGCTGCTTGAACAGGAAGCGATGCAGCTTTCGCACGCCCTCGGTTATGATACCGCCGAGACCGAGGTTCTTCCGATCGGCGGCGTCAACACGCTGCTCGTGACGCGGTTTGACCGGGCTCGCGATAGCCGCAACCGGATCGTTCGCGTCCATCAGGAAGACTTCGCGCAGGCGCTCGGCTTGCCCGCCTCTCTGAAATACGAAAGACGTGGCGCAGGCAATCGCCGCTTCGATGTCCGCGCAATTCGCAAAGTCCTGGAAGCGACGACCGATCCTGCCAGTGAAAAGGACAGGTTTATCCAGGCGACGCTGTTTGACCTTCTCGTCGGCAATACCGACGGGCACGCCAAGAATTTCGCGCTGCTTTACGAGCGTGGCGGCCGCATGCGGATGTCGCCACGTTACGATATCCTCCCAACACGTCTGGACGATGGCCTGACCGATGAACTTGCCTACCGGATCGGCGGAGCCACCACGCTCGATGACGTGACGATCGAGAACTTTGACTTGTTCCTGAAAGATCTCGGCGTCGACAGTGCCGCCGCCCGGCGGCGCATTCGGGTGAACCATGCGCAGGAGATCGCTGACAAACTCGCCGCGCATCTCGACGACCTCGGCAAAAGGGGAATGAAACGGCTGGCGGATCTGATCGCCGCCAACACGAGGGGTCTCCTCGACGCGTTCGGTCTTAAAATTCCCGACAGGGCCAAGAACCGCGATGCGTTCATTGGCAAGGGCGGCGGTTGGCTCCTGAGTTGAACAAGCAACACGGTCTGCATGCCTTGTGCAAGCGCCGCCGCTCCACCGGACGGAGTTGTTCATGGGCGGCAAGGCGCCCTTTCCCGCTGGACAGACCGCTGTTTCCGGTCGCTACCTGGATCGACTGATCTCTAAGTGACTTTCGCGGTGCGATGAACGCGTGGGGCTGCTCCCCATCTGCATCAGAGCCGATTCTGAATGGGAATATCGTGCTGCGTTGGGTCAGCGCCCAGTGGAATCAACACCACGATCGTCAAACGCGCAGTCGCTCTTTCCGCTACTCGGTGGAGACCCATTTAGATGCTGCGAACTGACCGGCGCGAAAACGGGCCGTTCTTGCGAACGGCCCGCCGTATGATCTGCGTGATGCTGCTTGTAGACTGACCCCAATTCTAACCAAGGCTTCAACTCATCAGAGCGAGCCAGATTTCTCGTGCCCAGTAATTCGAGCTTCCACACGCTTCCATAGCGACAAGGCAGGGAGGAAGCTTTTTGAAGAACGCGAGAAGTTCGTCTCGGCGAAGTTTCCGGTTGAAAAGGGTATTGCCATCGGCGTCAGCACCATGAGCCTGAAAGACTTGTTTCGCTAGATCTAGTCCGATCGTCGCAACGACACTCATGTTCATCCTCCTCCACTATTACCTCGGAGGAGGTTGGCTTTTTTCGCGCAAATTTGCGACATTCTTTACCGAATAATTTAATGCTGATCGCATTGATCTCGTAAAAAATATCGGCCCGGCAATACTCAAACAATTGATCGCCCCGCTCTACCAGCCCTGCCAGCAGCTCTTTGCGGGATCATCGATCGGCCGAACGAATGCCCACATGTATTCGAGTTCACCTGCGGAGTCGGAAGGCGAGGGTGCGATTGGTTCAGGCATAGCTATTCCTTCACGCGCAAGCGTCCTCAAGCTGTGGATAATATGTGGATAGCCACCCCCACCGCGCGGCTGGATGTTCTAATTATGTTCTCGTCTGGCGATGAGTCAACAGGGTTTCTTTTCAAGAACTTGCTGATGGAATGCGGCAGAAAAAACGTACGTCGCCAGGGGAGGTGCGCTACTGTGAATGGACAGCCTTGACCATCAGCACGCCGAGCACGAGGGCGACGAGCAACAGAGCGGGAATGTCGCCTATAAAATGCCCGTAATGCATGGGACTGGCGAGCGCTTGGACTGTCATTACGCCCGCGTGAACGATACTTGAGACGACAGTGAACCAAATCAACGATGCGTTCGCCACGGGAGCTTTCGCGGCCCTGATCAGGAAAACTCCGAGGGTCGCGTAAATCGCAACAATCATCATGTAGTAGTTGTTTTCAGCGGGACTGCCCTCGTGCCAGGCCCAGCCCGACGGCCAGAAAGCTGCCAACGGATAAAGCAGACAGCAGATTGCCCCGAAGATAATCAGCGCCGCCGACAAGAGCCGATTGGCATCGAACATTCCAGTTCCTCCCCAACAGCTGGCGCTTCTCCCAAAGCCTCGTCCCCGTCAGCGTTCACCATTCATCGGCTGCCGTCCTAAGCGGCTACGGTGTCATCCACGATGGGCGGCTGGATACCCAGCCTAAATGACTGTCCCGCGGCGTAGGAAACCGCATGGGCCTCGATTTTAAACGCGCGCTCTTCCGTTTCGCCGCCCTCGGTTATCTTAACGACCCATGTATCGTCCGAGCGGAATAACTCTACGACCGGTTCATTCATAATCTCACCCTCCCATCAGGCGCATGAGATTTGAGGCCCACAGCGACAGCAAAAATCTATCGACTTTAGCAGGGTGAGTCCAACGAATGTTCTTGCGGTTCGCCCGGTTAATTTCGCCTTCGCGAGCCGGTGGTGCGTCAGCAAGGGAGGCGCGTCGTGGTGGACGCAAATTTCAGTCGGCCACAACACCTACACGCTTGCGATCGACAACAATGGCGTCGAGCAGCGAAGTCTTCTCGTTCAAGACCGCAAGCAGCCCGTCGGTATCAGGCCAAGCCAAAGTGAAGCGATATATGGCCATGGCGCCCAAAGGCTCTAGATCTGGATCATGCCGCCGAAGTTCTTCACGCTCGGCCACGGCTTCGCGTTGGCAGTCCTCAGGGGAAGCCTCGAAGCCCAATGACTCGTCACTGCCCGGTACGATCTGATACCCGTATACAACTAATTCCATTCCGCGTCCCTCGAGAATCACCCTCATAGGTATATCCCTATCCGGGTACAGGGAAACCTCGCAAAAATGAGGGGCTTTCTACAGGAGCAATGGTGTCTTGACCTATGATCGAGCTGATTTCCAGAGACTGAAGACCAAGCTACGCGCGACGCTGTTTTCTCAAGAAAGGGACGAACCGTTGTCGTGCCGACTTCACGATGCTCCCTTTTCTCACGGAATGCTCGGTCTCGAAACTGAAGATGGAGAGCATGTATATTTGCACGCTGCGGAGGCTTGCAACATAGCCGGCGTCATTACGTCAATCGAGCGGCTCTTGAGCCTCCCTCGATCAAACGTCGCCTGTAGGGAGCTCAGCGAGGTGCTTTTGCTTCGTCTGGACGTTCTCAGGGAATACCTATGCACGGCCGCAAAACGGTCTCCTCAAGGTCGATATTCTGAGGCTGAGCCAGACCGCGTGGTCCGGCGTTGGGCCGGTTTTCTAAAGCACCCAAGCGATTACTTGTTCGCACATAGGTGTTTGCCATCATGGGATTTCACAGCCGAGGAGCCGTCCATAGAGATTGACTGTGCGTTCTTAGCCGCTTGGGATGGCCTGCGCCCGAACGAGCGAAATCAAAAGAAAAGTGATCTGGCGCACCAACTAGAGCAGATCCTGTGATCGATGAATCGATTGTGAGGTGACGCGGCGAGCCGAAGCTGATTCAGCATCCACAGCGATGAGGTGGGTGATGGCGCAAGCATTAAGCGATGA
>NZ_JALBGV010000157.1 GCF_023006505.1 Neorhizobium sp. SHOUNA12A | reverse complement strand
CGCCGCTGATCCTGCACCTGCTGCCGGTCCGCCGCGCCGCGCGCGACATCTTCTCCCGTTCTATGGCGGTGCTGGCCGTCACTCAGGTCGGGCAGGTCGGCCCGCCGGATATGCGGGTGCTCTGCGGCCTCTTCGATCTCACTCCTGCCGAAGCCCGTGTGGCGCGCGGCATCGCGATGGCCCAGACGCCGGAAATGATCGCCGCCTCGCTCGGCATCTCGCTCGAAACCGCCCGCTCGCATTTGAAGAAGATCATGCTGAAAACCGGCACCACCCGCCAAGCGGAACTGGTTCTGCTGCTTTCAGGGCTGAATGCGCCAAGCTTCAGCGGTGGCGGTCGCCCGGAGCCGTGAACGCCTCGAAAGGTGCCCCCGGGTTAAATCGGCCACATTCCTTTGTTGAATAACCCGCACGCGCGGGTGGGCTTGCAATTATTGGCTCAGGCATGGAGGAAGTGCAACCAGTCGATGCGCTCGACGATGGTGAATTGATTCCGTATTGGGTAGTAGAATGAAATACAGATCGGAAATCGACGGCCTGCGGGCCGTCGCTGTGGTTCCTGTCATTATATTCCACAGTGGTCTGGGTTTCCGCGGCGGATTTGTTGGCGTCGACGTCTTCTTCGTCATCAGCGGTTATCTGATTACGTCGATCATGTATCGCGAAGTCGAAGAGCGCAAATTTAGTCTCCTCCGCTTCTACGAGCGGCGCCTGCGACGCATCGCTCCAGCGCTTCTTTGCATCTGCCTGGCTTGTCTGCCCTTTGCATGGGCCTGGATGCTTCCCTATGAGCTGCGCGACTTTGGCCGCAGCCTCTATCAGGTGAATCTATTCGTTTCGAACTTCTATTTTTGGAGTAAAACCGGCTATTTCGATTCAAGCAACGACCTGAAACCGCTTTTGCATACGTGGTCTCTCGGCGTCGAAGAACAGTTCTACATCATATTCCCGGTTGTTCTGATGGCCTTGCGCCGGTTTCGTCGCCAGGTTGTTCTGGCGGCCATCCTCCTGTTGAGCACGGCGAGTTTCCTCGCCACGCAGGTCGTGCCGTTGTTCGATCCTGCGGCGAATTTCTACCTTCTGCCCACACGCTTCTGGGAGCTTGGCGTCGGCGCCAGCATCAGCCTGGCGAATTTCGATGGAGAGAAAGCCCGCTACGGCGGTCTGGCGGCGGCTTGCGGTCTCGCGATGATCGTCCTGTCCTGCTTCTTCGTTGAAGGCGGGCCGTCTTATCCCGGCTGGCAGACGCTGCCCGTCGTGGTCGGAACCGCGCTGGTTCTTCTATTTTCGTCTTCAGAGAATCTGACTGGACGGCTTCTTTCCGCAAGAGCCTTGGTGTTTGTCGGTTTGATCAGCTACAGCCTCTATCTCTGGCATCAGCCCGTCCTGGCCTTCGCGCGCTTGCGGCTGTTCACCAATGACTTGAGCGCTTTAACATCCGCTCTTCTCCTTTGCGTCGCGGCGTTGCTTGCGGTCGTCAGCTACTATCTTGTCGAGCGGCCGTTTCGCGACAGGAACCGCGTTCCGACGAAGGGTTTCCTTGCCCTCGCCGGCGTTGCGGTCGCCGCCAGCATCGCCTCCGGGATCATGTTTGAAACGACCGACGGTGCCGCGTTCAGGGCGCCGGGTCTATACGAGATGACCGAGGTGAGCACGGGGCTGAGCAAAAACTGTAACGGCAAGATGGCGCCCGAATGCTCCACGTCCGATAGTCCCGAGATCGCGGTGTGGGGGGATTCTTTCGGCGCCCATCTTGTGGAAGGTATCCTGGCGTCGGCCCCCGATGTCAAACTCGTGCAGTTCACCAAAAGCCTTTGCGGACCGTTCACCGACATTACCTACCCGGTCGCCAGCGACGGTCGCAGGTCGCCCGAAGGTTGCCTGTCCCGGAACAGGGATGTCCTTGACGCCATGGCGACAACCAGGACGCTTCGATACGTCGCGATAGGCGTCAATCTCGACATCTACACCGAGTCTGAAACGTTCGTTCGGAAGGACGGGCAGAGTGTTCCAGCAAGCCGGGCGCTGCTTCTGGACAGTTTCCTGGGGTCCTTGTCCCACTTGCGGCAAATGGGATTGAGCCCGGTGGTTTTCGCGCAGCCTCCGCTGACGGGAACCGATGTCGGCGGTTGTGTTGCCCGGTCAAGATTGCTGGGGATCGCGGCCGACCGCTGCGATCTGTCCGCTGACGACGTGAACCGGCGAGGCCGCGTCGCGATGGACATCATGAATATCGTTGCGCGGGACTATCCGGTGATCGATCTGGCCGCCGGCCGGTGCAACGGCACGACCTGCCGGGTTTCCGAGGATGGCGTCTCCCTTTATGCGGATGCGGGGCACTATTCTGAGGGCGGAATACGACTGCTCGGAAAGAAGTACCATCTGTACGATCTTATCGTGAAGGCGGCGACTGAGGGCTGCGATAATGGTCCTGTCCCGGCTGCCCGACCCGCCGGTATCTGTCGCCCTTGAGAATATCCGTCGGCACCCCTTGACCTTCCCATGATGGGAAGCTCCACATAACGTGGGACAGTGAGACATCCCGACAAAAAAAGGGGAGATTGCGCCCATGAACGAGACTGTAAAACCGATCCACAAGGCCGAGCCTTTTACCGTTCCCGTCGAGGGCATGACCTGCGCCTCCTGCGTGCGCCGCGTTGAGAACGCTGCGGCGAAAGTGGCGGGCATCGACAGGAGCGCCGTCAACTTTGCCACGAAGAAACTGACGGTCGAATCGGCCGAGGGCTTTTCGCCGGAGGAGCTGACGAAGGCGATCCGGAAGGTCGGTTACGAAATCCAGCCAGGCGCCATGGACCATGCGATGCGTGAGGCGGGCATGATGCCGCCTGTGGCGCCGACGGCGCATACCGGCCACGAGCACCACCACGGACATCACCCCGACCATTCCGCACCGGAGGCACAGGCCCACATGGACCATGCCGCCATGGGGCACGACCAGGCGGCGGGCCATGCCGGCGGGCATGACCATATGCATATGCACCAGGGCGAGGAGGGCGTGCTGAAGCGCGACCTGGCAATCGCCTTCGTGCTGACCCTGCCGCTGTTCGTGCTGGAAATGGCCGGCCACGTCTACGATCCGTTCCACCACTGGCTGATGGGCGTGATCGAGACGCAGAACCTCTATTATCTCTATTTCGCACTGGCGACGGTGGTCGTTTTCGGCCCAGGCTTCCGGTTCCTGAAGCTCGGCCTGCCGGCGCTGCTGCGCGGCGTCCCGGAGATGAATTCGCTGGTCGCGGTCGGCGTGCTGGCGGCCTACGGTTATTCGCTGGTGACGACGTTTGCCCCGGACCTGCTGCCGGAGAGCGCCCGCTTCGTTTATTATGAAGCGGCCACGGTGATCGTCACGCTGATCCTGTTCGGCCGACTGCTCGAGGCGCGCGCCACGGGCCGCACCGGCGAGGCGATCGAGAAGCTGAGCCGGCTGCAGGCGAAAACCGCCCGCGTCGAGCGCGACGGCAAGCTGCTGGATATCCCGACCGAACAGGTGGTTGCCGGCGACGTGCTGGTGATCCGGCCGGGCGAGCGTATTCCGGTCGACGGCACGGTCATCGACGGCTCCTCGAATGTCGACGAATCGATGATTTCGGGCGAGCCGCTGCCGGTCGCAAAGGCGGCCGGCGCGACCGTGGTCGGCGGCACGATCAACAAGACCGGCGCCTTCCGTTTCCGGGCCGACAAGGTCGGCCGCGATACGATGCTAGCGCAGATCATCCGTATGGTCGAGCAGGCGCAGGGCTCGAAACTGCCGATCCAGACGCTGGTCGACCGGGTGACGGCCTGGTTCGTGCCGGCGGTGATCGCGCTCGCCTTCATCACTTTCCTTGTGTGGTTCTTCGTCGGCCCCGAACCGGCGCTCACCCACGCGCTGGTCAATGCGGTCGCTGTGCTGATCATCGCCTGCCCCTGCGCCATGGGGCTTGCAGTACCCACCTCGATCGTCGTCGGCGGCGGCCGCGCGGCCGAACTCGGCGTGCTGTTCCGCAAGGGCGAGGCGCTGCAGGAGTTGCGCAATGTCCAGCTCGTCGTGGTCGACAAGACCGGCACCGTCACCAAGGGCCGGCCGGAACTGACCGACCTTGTGACGGCGCAAGGTTTTGTCGAGGATGACGTGTTGACGCTGGTCGCAAGCGTCGAGGCGCAGTCGGAGCACCCGATCGCCGAGGCGATCGTCAAGGCGGCCGAAGCCAAGGGCCTGACCGTGCCGAAGGCGGAGCACTTCTCGTCGGTGACCGGTTACGGTATCGAGGCGGAAGCAAACGGCCGCAAGATCTCGGTCGGCGCCGACCGGTTCATGGAGAAGCTGGGGCTTTCGGTTGAGGTGTTTGCGGAAGCAGCCGCCAGGCTTGGCGACGAGGGCAAGACACCGCTTTATGCGGCTGTCGACGGCAAGCTGGCAGCGGTGATCGCGGTTGCCGATCCGCTGAAACCCTCAAGCCGCGACGCGATCAAGGCGTTGCAGGCGATGGGCGTCGAAGTGGCCATGGTGACCGGCGACAACCGCCGCACCGCTGAAGCGATTGCCCGCCAGGTCGGTATTAAAAAGGTCGTCGCCGAGGTCCTGCCGGAAGGCAAGGTGAAGGCGATCCACGAGATTCGCGCCAACGGGAAAAAGCTCGCCTTCGTTGGCGACGGCATCAACGACGCGCCGGCGCTCGCCGAGGCCGATATCGGCATCGCCATCGGCACCGGCACGGACGTGGCGATCGAAAGCGCCGACGTGGTTCTGGTCGGCGGCGATCTGTCGGGCGCGGTTTCGGCCATCGCCATGAGCCGCGCGACCATGACCAACATCAAGCAGAACCTGTTCTGGGCCTTCGGTTACAACGTGGCGCTGGTGCCGGTCGCGGCCGGCGTGCTTTACCCGGCCTTCGGCTGGCTGCTGTCGCCGATGATCGCCGCCGGCGCCATGGCACTGTCGAGCGTCTTCGTGCTCGGCAACGCGCTGCGGCTGAAGACCGTGAAAGTGGGAGAAACGAGATGAATATCGGCGAGGCCTCCAGCGCGTCCGGCGTGTCGGCCAAGATGATCCGTTATTACGAGGAGATCGGCCTGATCCGCCCGATGGGCCGCAGCGGCAACAATTATCGGGTCTATGGCGAGGAGGAGGTGCATATCCTCCGCTTCATCAAGCGCGCCCGCAATCTCGGTTTTTCGCTCGAAGAGACCGAGACGCTCTTGAAACTCTGGCAGGACAAGAGCCGCGAAAGCGCTGCCGTCAAGGAGGTGGCGACCGCCCATATCGGCGACCTCGAACGGCGCATCGCCGAGATGCAGGGCATGCTGAAGACGCTGAAACACCTCGCCCACTGCTGCGGCGGCGACAACCGCCCCAACTGCCCGATCCTCGATGATCTGGCGGGGGATGGTACGCCAGTGCCGGCGGCGAGGAAAAAGATGAGACAGACTGCTTGATACCTCCCACCAGGATGAGGCAGGACCGCGCCACATCCAATCTCCCCCCTTGAGGGGGAGATGCCCGGCAGGGCAGAGCGACTGTCTTGTGCGTCAAGCGCTTTGCCATGGTTTATTGTCCCGGATGATGGCGTTGAGGATTGTGAG
>NZ_JALBGV010000156.1 GCF_023006505.1 Neorhizobium sp. SHOUNA12A | reverse complement strand
ATGTCGCAGCAGGCACCCGGCGCGCGCCAGGGCCGCCTGCCGATGATCGACAGCGACGAGGCGATGCAGCAGCAGGCCTCTGCCCGACAGCGCAACACGACCCGCAATGCCGGGCCGACGACCATTCCGGAAGACGGCGTCAACATCGATGCCGAACTCGGTTTCGGACCCGACGAGAGCGACGTCACGGGGCTTGCCGCGGAAGAGGATTCCGATATCGCCGAAGGTGTCGGCGACCAGCCCGTCGTCGACGGCATCGGCACCGACAATCCCCGCGCGCTGCAGTCGCGCCGCCAGCCGATCTCCCAACCCATGAACGACGACCGCGTGCTGGTGCCCCCGAAGCGCCAGGGCGCCGGCCTCCAGGGCGATCTTTCGAACCGCAACAGCAATATGGCCTGGGGCAACCAGCCAAACATTGCGCCGCCCGGCAGCAGATCGGCGGCCGGCACGCAGCAGGTAGCAATGCTGCGGCCCAACAATCCGATGATCGACAGCGGCCCGATGAGCCAGCGCGACATGCCCTGGCAGCGCGATGTGATGCCGCAGTCGGAGGTCAGCTGCCGCGCCGAACTGCGCCGTCTCGGCGTCGAATTCGACGACCGGCCGCCCATCGACGCAGGCCCGAGCTGCAGGGTGCCTTATCCGGTGAAACTCTCCGGCCTGTCCGGCAATGTCGACGTCAAGCCGGCCGTCACGCTGAACTGCCAGACGACGCTCGCCTTTGCCAAATGGGTAAAGAACGAGCTCGCGCCTTCCGCCCGTTACCGCTATCTGACCGGCATCCAGAAGATCGTGCCAATGGGCGGTTATTCCTGCCGGCGGATGAACAACAGCAACCAGCGCAACAATCCGATGTCCGAGCATGCCAAAGGCAACGCCATCGACATCGGCCAGATCGTGCTGAAGGACGGCCATGAGATCGACGTGCGCAAGAAGGGCCTGTTCTCGATGCGCGAGGGCGGTCTCCTGAAGGCGGTGCGCAGCGACAGCTGCAAGTATTTCAGCACCGTGCTCGGTCCGGGCAGCAATGCGGAACACTGGAACCATTTTCACTTCGACCTGCGCTCCCGCAGGGGCGGCAAGCGCTATTGCGACTGAGGTCAGACGATGGCCGATGCCGACATGCTCCGCAGTCTGGCCCTCTCGCTCGAAGGAACGTCCGAGGCACCGCATTTCGACCGGTCGGCGTTCAAGGTCAGGCGCATCTTCGCGACGCTTGCGGCCGATGGCCTGACCGCGAATTTCAAGTTCACGCCCGACGAGCAGCAGTTCAAATGCGAGATGCTGCCGCATGCTTTTTCGCCGGTCCAGAACGCCTGGGGCCGTCAGGGCTGGACGACGGCGATTCTTTCCGAACTCGAAAAGGCGGACCTCCGCGACGCTCTGGAAACGGCATGGCGGCATGCGCTGCCCGGCAGACGCAGGACCTGAGCTTCCGCTTCGGATATGGCGATTGCGGCGAGCCTGTGGACATTAACGCTCCTTAAACCATATGCGGCAACCAAACTGGAACCATAAGCAGCGGCGACGCAAGAGTGATGGCGCCGCAGTCCGCCCCCCAGGCTTTACCCCTACTGCGGCACGAGACCCGACGCGCAGACCATGCCCATCGCGCGTCGGGTCTCACCCGGCCACCCGAACGGAATTGGCTTGAACCACAAAAAAGAAAGCCGGCTCAGGGAGCCGGCGAGAGTGGAGGTCGGGCTCGCGGGGAGGAGCCGTGCTTCCGGTTACTGAAGAACTCATACTTGAAAACAATACGCATGCGGCAAGCGGAAAACGAGAAAGACTAAAACACTATGGTCATGACGGTCGCGCGAGAGGTTACGTGCGGCGTAAAGGGCGGGACCGTTGCTTGCCTGAGGGGACAATGCTGTAGGAACGTCACGGAAAAATGACAGCGGCGGTTTCTTCGGTTGAGATATCGCGGTCGAGACCTGATCGTCATCTCGGAGCGGCACTTCCCGTCGATTATCCTCCGAAACCGTCAGCAATATTCTTCCACAAGGGATGGTTTCGAAGGTTGGGGTGCCTATATTCGCGGCGCATCCCGCAAATAGAATCCTTGGGAAGAACCGTTCCGCATGGCCTCAGTCGTTTCCATAGATAAACTTACCAAGACCTACGAGAACGGGTTCCAGGCGCTGAAGGGCATCGACCTGGAAATCGAGGAAGGCGAGATCCTCGCGCTGCTCGGCCCGAACGGCGCCGGCAAGACGACGCTGATCTCGATCATCTGCGGCCTCGTCAATCCTTCAACCGGCAAGGTCATGGTGGGCGGCCACGACGTCATCAGGGATTTCCGCCAGACGCGGTCGCTGATCGGCCTGGTGCCGCAGGAATTGACGACCGACATGTTCGAGACGGTGTGGAATACGGTCAGCTTTTCCCGCGGCGTCTATGGCAAGAAGCCCGATCCGGCGCTGGTCGAGAGGGTGCTGAAGGAATTGTCGCTCTGGAACAAGAAGGACAACATGCTGCGCGAACTTTCGGGCGGCATGAAGCGGCGGGTGATGATCGCCAAGGCGCTCGCCCATGAACCGAAAATCCTGTTCCTCGACGAACCGACCGCCGGCGTCGACGTCAACCTGCGCCGCGAGATGTGGCAGCTGGTCGAGAAGCTGCGTGAAAGCGGCGTCACCATCATCCTCACCACCCACTATATCGAGGAGGCGGAAGAGATCGCCGACCGGGTGGGCGTCATCAACGGCGGCAAGCTGCTGCTGATCGAGGAAAAGGCGGCGCTGATGAAGAAGCTCGGCCGCAAGCAACTCCGGCTCGAACTGTCCGAGCCGCTGAAGGTATTGCCGGAAAGCCTCGCTGCCTACAACCTGACGCTTTCCGAAGACGGCACGGCACTGATCCACGAATACCAGGGAGAGGAAGGGCAGGGCACGATTGCATCGCTGCTGTCGACGCTCGCCGCCCAGGACATTCATTTCCGCGATCTTTCCACGCGACAGAGCTCGCTTGAGGATATTTTCGTGGCACTGGTGGGAGAAGACGCATGAATTTCGAAGCGATCAAGTCGATCTATGTCTTCGAGATGGCCCGGCTGCGGCGCACGCTGCTGCAGAGCGTCATTTCGCCGGTCATCACCACCTCGCTCTATTTCATCGTCTTCGGCACCGCGATCGGTTCGCGCATCCAGACGGTCGAGGGCGTTTCCTACGGGTCGTTCATCACGCCCGGCCTGATCATGCTGACGCTGCTGACGCAATGTATCAGCAACGGCTCGATCGGCATCTATTTCCCGAAATTCACCGGCACGATCTACGAAATCCTGTCGGCGCCGGTTGCGATGACCGAGATCATCGTCGGTTATGTCGGTGCTGCGGCGACCAAGGGGCTGATTATCGGCCTGATCATCCTCGCCACCGCCTCGTTCTTCGTCGACATTCACATCGCCCACCCGTTCATGATGGTGCTTTTCCTGGTGCTGACGGCGGTCACCTTCAGCATGTTCGGTTTTATCATCGGCATCTGGGCGAAGAATTTCGAGCAGCTCAACGTCATCCCGATGCTGGTCGTGCCGCCTTTGACATTCCTCGGCGGCAGCTTCTATTCGATCAACATGCTGCCGCCCTTCTGGCAGACGGTCAGCCATTTCAACCCGGTCCTTTATCTCGTCTCCGGCTTCCGCTGGAGTTTCTACGAGATTGCCGACGTCAACCCGATGGTGAGCCTCGGGATGATCACCCTCTTCCTGGTCATCTGCCTGTCGATCCTGGGCTGGATCTTCAAGACGGGTTATCGGCTGCGCAACTGACCGCAGCCGATAGTCGTGTTCGGTTCAGCCCTGGCTGAGTTGGACCTGGCGTCCGCCGCGTGCGACCATCACCGACGCACCGAGAATGGCTGCGATGCCAAGGAAGGTCATGACGCCGAGCGGTCCCTGAGCGTCGATCAGCAGGCCGCCGAGTACGGCGCCGCTGGATATGGCGATCTGGAAGGTCGTCAGCAGCAACGCGCCGGCGCTTTCCGCCTCGTCAGGGGCGGCCCGGGTGATGTAGCTCTGGATGCTGACCGGCAGCGCGCCGAAGGCAAAACCCCAGAGCGTGATGGCGACCGCCGCGGCCGTCGTCGAAGCCCCGAGGGAGACGAGGAGCACGGCGGAAACGGCGATCAGGCCGGAGGCGAAGACGACGCCGAGCGTCGAGCTGCGTTCGGTGATCATGCCGCCAACGATATTGCCGAAGAAGCCGCCGACGCCATAGGCGAGCAGGAGGAGCGAGACCATCTCGACGTTAAGCCGCGGAACGTCTTCCAGATAGGGGCGGATATAGGTGAAGCCCGCAAAATGGCCGGCGACGATGAGAAGGGTGGCGATCAGGCCGATACGGATCTTCGGCCGCTTGAGGACTTCCGCCAGCGTGCCGAGCCCGGCATGTCCGGCAGGCGGCAGCGAGGGTACGGTGACGAGTTGCGCGATGAGCGCCAGCACGCCGACAGCGCCGGCGAGCACGAAGGCCGCCCGCCAGCCGAGCGTGGAGCCGATATAGGCGCCGAGCGGTGCAGCCATAACGGTCGCCACCGAGACGCCGGTGAAGATCATCGCCATGGCGCGCGGCAGGTGGTTCATGGGCACGAGTCGCATGGCAAGCGCCCCGGCCATGGCCCAGAAGCCGCCAAGCCCGACGCCGAGCAGGACGCGCGACACGAGGAGCAGGGTCAGGCCGTTGGCAAGGGCCGCCAGCGCGCAGGAGAGGATGAGCAGGGCGGTCAGCCCGAACAGCGTCCAGCGCCGGTTGAAGCTGCGGGTGCCGATGACGACGCCGGGGCCGGCAAAAGCTGCGACGACCGCCGTCACCGTAACGGTCTGGCCCGCAACGCCGGAACTGATGCCGAGATCGGCGGAGATCGGGGTGAGCAGGCTCGCCGGCAGGAACTCTGCCGTCACGAGGCCGAAGACGCCGAGGGTGAGCGCGATGACCGCGTCCCACCGGGCCTTGGCCGATGTGTTCGGGGACGACGTGTCGCGCACGACATCGTCCTCTTCAAAAATGCTGTTAGTCATAGTCATGTCCTGTCTTGGGAGGTGGCACGGAAGGCCGTGCCGGGAGGATGGATTAGACTTAGGCGTGACAGTCTGTAGTTTCCATGCTAGAAAATCCGATATGCTTGACCATTCGTCCAAAGAACCATCGATAGACCCCTCCGATCCTCTGACCGAGATGCTGCGGGGCCTGCGGCTCGACGGTGTCGAATACGGCCGCTGCCGGCTTCCCGAGCCCTGGGCGACCTCCTTTCCCGCGCAGGAGGCGGCGCGTTTCCACTTCATTTCATCGGGCTCCGCATGGTTGCAGACGCCCTCCGGCGAATGGCTGGAATTGCGGGCGGGGGATGCGGCTCTTCTGCCGCGCGGCGATGGACATGTGCTGGCGAGCGCCCCCGGCATCCCGCCGCTGCCTTTCGGCCGGTTCGGCCGCAAGGAGGTCTGCCAGGGCGTGTTCGACGTGCAATGCGCCGATGCCTGCGGCGGCACCGTGGCGCTGACGGCTTCGATGCGCTTCAACATCGACAAGCTGCATCCGCTGCTTCAACTGATGCCGGAGGCGATGCTGACCAGTGATCTCGCCAGGAACGAGCCGTCGATCCCGCATCTTCTCGACGCCATGGCGCGCGAGGTGGACATGGACCGGGTCGGCGCCGGCGGCATTCTCGCACGGCTTGCCGACGTGCTGACCGCGACGCTGATCCGCACCTGGGTCGAACACGGTTGCGGCGACACGACCGGCTGGATTGCGGCAGTGCGCAATCCGGAGGTCGGCCGCGTGCTCGCCGCCATCCATCTGCAGCCGGACCGTGACTGGACCGTGGCCGCTCTGGCGAGGCTGATGGGCGCGTCGCGATCGGGTTTTGCCGAACGGTTTCTGCGCGTCGTCGGCGAAACGCCGGCGCGCTACGTGGCAGGGGTGCGCATGCACCAGGCCCGGCTGTGGCTGCGCGAGGGCGAACGGGTGGAAACCGTCGCCGAACGGCTCGGTT
>NZ_JALBGV010000155.1 GCF_023006505.1 Neorhizobium sp. SHOUNA12A | reverse complement strand
GGGATCTACCGCCGACAAGCCCGCCAAGCCGGCAGCGCTTGCCGCCATCGCCGCGGTCGCGCCGCAAAAGCCCTCCAGGGCGGCTGACGGCGACGACAAGCCGACCGCGCTCGCCTTTGCCAAACCCGACAATCCGATGCGCGAGGAGCCGACCCGTCCCTCGCAATCCGCGCCGGCCTGGCCTGGAATCGGCACAAAAGTGGCAGTCTACGATATCGCCGGCGGCATGGTCTATATGCCGAACGGCTCGAAACTCGAAGCGCATTCCGGCATCGGCAAAATGCGCGACAACCCGAATTTTACGCATGTGACGATGCGTGGCCCGACGCCGCCCGGTACCTATAAGCTGTCGATGCGTGAAACGCCGTTCCACGGCGTTGCTGCGATCCGCCTGACGCCGGTCGACGGCAGGGCGCCGCAGGGCCGCACCGGCCTGCTCGCCCACAGTTTCCTGCTGCGGGTGCGCGGCGACTCGCATGGCTGCGTCGCCTTTGCCGACTACAACGCGTTCCTGAAAGCCTTCCAGCGCGGCGACATCACCCATATGGTGATCGTGCCCAAATGGGACGGCAAGCGTCCCGGCCGCGGCACCAATGGCGGCTTCATGGCCAAGCTGTTCGGCAACAACGACGCCTGATCGGGCGTCGTCTCCTCCGGCCCAACTTCAGCCGAGAATATCCCTCGCCACGCGCATAAAGATTTTCGTGCCGATCGGGATCAGGTCGTCGGGAAAATCATAGTTCGGATTGTGCAGGTTCGGCATGTTTTCGCCGGCACCCAGGAAGAACATCGCCGATTTCGACACGGTCGCGAACCGGCCGAAATCCTCCGAGCCGCGCATCGTTTCTCCCGCCTCGCGCGAAATGCCTTCGGATTCCATCGCCGCACGTAGCAGGGCGGCGGCTTCCGCATGGTTTTCGCAATGGCCGAAGATGTCGTGATAGTCCATCGCGTATCCGAGACCGCCGACGGCTGCGACCTCGCGGACCAGATCTTCGGCCCTGGTCGTCAACGCCTGCATCTGGCCATCGGTCATGGTGCGCAACGTTACCCAGGCCTCGGCATGGCCGGGCGCAATCCCAAAGGCCGGTTCGCCGACCGAGGCATGCGTCACCGTTGCCAGCACCATGTCGCCGGTTGCGATCGAGCCCTGGCTCAGGGCCGTCAGCGCCGGCATCAGCGTTGCCACCGCCGGCACCGGCGAGATGCCGGTCTCCGGCATGGAGGCATGCGCGGTGCGGCCGGACAGGACGATCTTCAGACCACGCGAGGCGCAGTTGACGATGCCTTCCTTCAGCCAGGCATGGCCGAGCGGCAGGCCCGGCATGTTGTGCAGGGAAAAGCTATAATCCGGCGCCAGTTCCTGGAATTTTTCGTCGGCGATGACGGCCGCCGCGCCGGCGCCTGTCTCCTCGGCCGGCTGGAAGAGCAGGATGACGCGGCCGCGTTTCGGCTTTTCCCGGCCGAACTGCCGCCCCAGCGACGCAAGCATGGTCATGTGACCGTCGTGGCCGCACATATGACCCTTGCCGGGGATTTTCGAGCGATGGTCCGGCGTGCCGATCTCCTCGATCGGCAGCGCGTCCAACTCGGCGCGGAACAGAACGGTCGGGCCGGGAAGGCCGCTGTCATAGATAACCGCGACGCCCGTGCCGCCGAGGCCGGTCACGATCCGATCCGGCTTCGTATCGGCCAGGAACCCTTGCACCTCCGCCGCCGTCGCAATCTCCTCGCCGGAGATTTCCGGCATGGCATGCAGCTTGCGTCGCCATGCGGTGAGCTCGATGACGTCCTGATTGCTGAGAAACATGGGGGCGCTTCCTGATTGTCGGGTTTGATCCGAGGTAACCAGGGCAGGGGTTCTCCGCAAGCAGAACCTCTGCCCTCAGTGCTTCACCACTCGATGCCGATCTTGCCGAAATGGCTGCCGCTCATCTCGTAACGGAAGGCATCTGCCAGTTTCTCGAGCGGAAACACCCGGTCGATCACCGGCCGGACGAGACCCGTATCGAGTGCACGCACGAAATCCTGCTGCTGCCGGCGGCTGCCGACCAGGATGCCGGAAAGAACCGCCTGCTTGCCCATCAGCGCCGCCGTCGGCACTTCGCCGCGCGCGCCGGTCAGCACCCCGATCATGGCGATATGGCCGCCCATCTTCACCGCCTGGATGGACTGTCCGAGCGTTACGGGACCGCCGACTTCCACCACATGGTCGACGCCGCGGCCGCCGGTCCAGTCAAAAACCTGTTTGCCCCAGTCGGCATGATCCCTGTAGTTGACCGTGAACTCGGCCCCGAGCTTTTTGGCGCGCTCCAGCTTTTCGTTCGATGAGGAGGTGATCGCCACCCGCGCGCCCATGGCTTTGGCGATCTGCAGCGCATAGATCGACACGCCGCCCGTGCCGAGCGCCAGCACCGTCTCGCCGGCTTTCAGCCTGCCGAGCTCGACAAGCGCCCGCCAGGCGGTCAGGCCTGCCGTGGTGATCGTTGCCGCTTCCACATGGCTGAAACCTTTCGGAGCAAGCGTGAAGGCGGCCGCCGGCCGCACCGCATATTCCGTCGCGAAACCGTCGATCCCATCGCCGGGCGTGCGCGAAAAACCGCCGGGCAGGGGCGGACCGTCCTGCCAGTCCGGAAAGAAGCAGGAGACCACATGGTCGCCCGGCCTGAACTCGCTCACCCCTTCGCCGACCTCCTCGACCACGCCGGCGCCGTCGGCCATCAGCACCCGCCCATCGGTCGGGGTGCGGCCGCTTGCGACGCTCAGGTCATGGAAATTGATCGAGCTCGCATGCAGCGCCACCCGGATCTCGCCCCGACCGGGTTTGCCCGGATCGGGCAGATCGACGAGTTTGAGGGCATCGAGGCCGCCGGGGGCCGTGACGATGGCTTTCATGGTGTCCTCCCTCAATTGTCAAGATCCCAATGGACGGACGTAGAGAGAGAAACAGAATGTGGCAAGCCTCACGTCTTGCGCGGGTTTTCCAAACATGGGTGTTTGGAATCCCTGTGGCATCGCAGGCTTTCGCGTTTGCCTATATTCAAAGTTGAATATTGACTCGATTTCGTTTTTTACGTTTATCTTGGTCTGGGAGGAAAACTCGAATTTTCCGTGCGCGAGACGTGTTGTGAAGGGGCGCGAATGCTGGATTTTCAGAAACTCTTCAACGTGCTTACCGAGCGGATGAGATCCATAGCGGAGTTTCTTTCCGGATCTGCCCGAGATGGCAGCGGTCAACTCGATGCGGCAATCATATTAGCGTTATTGACTGCAATTCTTGCTACACTCGGTTATCTCGGCAAACATCTCGTTCAAGGTTTGCTGCATCTGCGAGAAGAAAGAAAAAAGTATCGATCGGCCATGGTTCGGTACGTGTATGACGCGGATATCTGGCGGAACGATTTTTCCAAGAATTTCAGCAGAGCAGAATTAGACAAATGGTCCTGCAAACTTATCGATGGGCCTGATGATTTCAAGCTTACTCTCGGGAGTTCAAGGGAGGAGGACGCGCAGGACATCATGACCTATCTTCATTGGCTTAGGCCAAGAGAGATATATTCCATAAGGCTATTTATCGCCTATTCAGAGTTATTCGACAGCATGTGCGGCATTCTTTCCAGCAGTGAATTTGCTGCTTTTGATCGCGCCCGAAAACTGAATGCGCTGATAACTACACAAAGGGTGGGAATTGACGCCTACGGCTATGCGGTACAATCCCTGGAGGCTCTTCGAAAACCTGAGGTGCCGCTATTGGCTGCCTTGGCAGTTTACTTATTCAAAACGATGGCTGGGCTGGTATATCGAATTGAAAGACATCATCTCAGCCCTGCTATCAAGTTCAGCCCGGCGTATCCGAATGATGCGCAGCCACCCGACTATGTCCCGACAGATTGGGCGGGCAGTTCTCTTGAAGAATTTCGCCAAAACGCAGAAGAGCGTTTGGAGAAGGTTTCAAACAAACGGAGGAAGCGGCTTTGACATCTTGGTCGGTCCTTTGTCTTGGGTCGCCTCAAGATAGGGGATTAGGCGTGTCAGTTCAACATGCTCGTCACACCCGCTCCACAAACCCGTCCAGCACCCGCTTCTGCCCGGCGCGATCGAACTCGATCGTCAGCTTGTTGCCCTCGATCGCCGAAATATTGCCGTTGCCGAACTTGACGTGGAACACCCGGTCGCCGACTGAGAATTGCGAAGGCGTGTCGGCCACCGATTTGGCCACCAGTTCCCCGTCGATCGTCCGCGTGCGCGGGCCGCTTTCGCCGTAGCCGATGCGTTCCACCGCGTGGCCGGAGCGGGTGCCCCAGTTGTCGCGGGTGGCGTCGGTCTTGTTGGCCTGGGCGCGTTTCCAGCCGGGGGTGGAATAATTGTTGGCGAAGGGTTCGGCCTTGTCGAAGCGCGACTGGCCGTAGCCGCCCCGACCGCCATAACCGCCGTAGTTGCTGTCCGAGGCTGCGATGTCCACATGGGCGGCCGGCAATTCTTCGAGGAAACGCGACGGCATGGTCGATTGCCACAGGCCGTGGATGCGGCGATTGGAGACGAACCAGATATGGCAACGGTGCTTTGCGCGCGTCAGGCCGACATAGGCGAGGCGGCGTTCTTCCTCCAGGCCTGAGCGGCCGCCCTCGTCGAGCGCCCGCTGGTGCGGAAACAGGCCTTCCTCCCAACCGGGCAGGAAGACGGTGTCGAATTCCAGGCCCTTGGCCGAATGCAGCGTCATGATCGACACGGCATCAAGGTTTTCGTTGTTCTCGGCATCCATGACCAGCGAGACGTGTTCGAGGAAACCGCGCATGCTCTCGAAGGCTTCCATGGAACGCACGAGTTCCTTGAGGTTTTCCAAGCGGCCCGGCGCTTCCGCCGATTTGTCGTTCTGCCACATGGCGGTATAGCCGCTCTCGTCGAGGATCTGCTCGGCCAGCGTGGTGTGAAGGGTGTTTTCGAGCAGGCCCTGCCAGCGGCGGAAATCGGTGACGACGTCGAACAGCGCCTTGCGGGCCTTCGGCTTCAGTTCGTCGGTCTCGATGATGTCGGCCGCCGCCTGCAGCATGGGGATATCGCGGGCGCGGGCGTAGTCGTGCAGGTAGCGCACGGTCGTGTCGCCCAGGCCGCGCTTCGGGGTGTTGATGATCCGCTCGAAGGCGAGGTCGTCGGAAGGCTGGCAGACCATTCTGAAATAGGCCATCGCGTCGCGGATCTCGAGCCGCTCGTAGAAGCGCGGGCCGCCGATGACGCGGTAATTGAGGCCTAACGTCACGAACCGGTCTTCGAACTCGCGCATCTGGAAGGAGGCGCGCACCAGGATCGCCATGTCGTTGAGCTTGTGCTTGCCCCGCTGGAGGTTCTCGATCTCCTCGCCGACGGCGCGCGCTTCCTCTTCCGAATCCCAGGCGGCATGCACCACCACCTTCTCGTCGTCGGGGTCGGAGCGGTCGGTGAACAGGGTCTTGCCGAGCCGGCCTTCGTTATGGGCGATCAGATGGCCGGCGGCGCCGAGGATGTGTTCGGTGGAGCGGTAGTTGCGCTCCAGCTTGATCACCTTCGCGCCCGGAAAGTCCTTCTCGAAGCGCAGGATGTTGTCGACTTCGGCGCCGCGCCAGCCATAGATCGACTGGTCGTCGTCGCCGACGCAGCAGACGTTCTGCGGAACGTCCTTTGGCCGCTGGGCAAGCAGCCGCAGCCACATATATTGCGCCGTATTGGTGTCCTGATACTCGTCGACCAGGATATAGCGGAATTTTCCGTGATATTCCTTGAGCAGGTCCGGGTTCTTGCGGAGGATCGCGATCGGGTGCAGCAGGAGATCGCCGAAATCGCAGGCGTTCAGGGTGCGCAGGCGCGCCTGGTAGGCGGCGTAGAGTTCTCGGCCCTTGCCGTTGGCAAACGCCCGGGCGTCGCCCTCGGCAATGTCCGGCGGGGTCAGGCCCTTGTTCTTCCAGGTGTCGATCATGCCGGCGAACTGTTTTGCCGGCCAGCGTTTGTCGTCCAGTCCCTCGGCCTGGATCAACTGCTTGATCAGCCGCACCACGTCGTCGGTGTCGAGAATGGTGAAGTCGGAGCGAAGGCCAGCCAGTTCCGCATGGCGGCGCAGCAATTTCACGCCGATCGAGTGGAAGGTGCCCATCCACGGCATGCCCTCGACCGCGCCGCCGACGAGCACGCCGACGCGTTCCTTCATTTCGCGGGCAGCCTTGTTGGTAAAGGTCACCGCAAGAATTTGTGATGGGTAGGCGCTGCCGGTTGCCAGGATATGGGCGATGCGGGTGGTGAGCACCCGCGTCTTGCCCGTGCCCGCGCCCGCGAGCACGAGAACCGGTCCGTTCAGCGTCTCGACCGCCAGCCGCTGCTCGGGGTTAAGGCCTGCGAGATAGTCGGGCGCACGGTGCTGGTCGCGGGCC
>NZ_JALBGV010000154.1 GCF_023006505.1 Neorhizobium sp. SHOUNA12A | reverse complement strand
ACAACGGTCGGCGCAGGCATCTCCGTCTGGGCCGGCGCTGCGGTCGGCACAGCGGCTGGAGCCGGCGCTACGACGCTCGGATCGGCGCGCTCGATGCGGAAGGTCGTGACATCGGCAGGTGCGGTGCGCCTTGCCGGACGATAACCGGCAATCTGATTCGGGTTCTTGGAATCGCGGGTCGCGAGGAACGGGGATGGATGGCCGCCCGGCTGATACCAGAGCGCATTGGCGGCGACGAAGGAGAACACGACGCCGAAGGCAGCGCTGCCGAACAGGGCCTTCGGCCGGCGCGCAGCAGCCCGCGCTCCCGCCAGAGCCAAGCTCGACAGAATGCCAGGCTGCTTGACAGTTTTTTTCCTGTCAGGCGATTTTCGCTTCCGCGCGGTCATCGATAAAATCCTGTTCGTCCATCATGGCCGCATGCCGGGCTGCCCTCAGCCGCGGCGGGAATTCGACTTTCTCCTCCCGGGAATCATCCCGTTTTGCTTCGACGCCGGAGCCGTCCGATGGCAGCGAGATCGTCACCACGGTCCCCTCGCCCGGACGGCTGGCAATCGCGAAACGACCGCCGTGCAGCGCCACCAGGCCTTTTACCAGAGAAAGTCCGAGACCGGTACCTTCGTAGGTGCGGGTATAGGCGTTTTCCACCTGCATGAACGGCTGACCGATATATTGCAGCTTTTCGGCCGCGATGCCGATGCCGGTGTCGCTGACGGAAATCTTGACGTCATCGCCCTCGAGCATGGCGTCGATCGACACGACGCCGCCCGGACCAGTGAACTTGATCGCGTTGCCGGCGAGATTGATGAGGATCTGCTGTACGGCGCGACGGTCGGCGATCACTTCGCCAAGCCCGCGGGGGGCGCGGCTTGTCAGCGTCACGCCTTTTTCGCGGGCGGTCAGGTCGAGCATGGCGCGGCAGGTTTCCACGGCTTCCGCAATCGCGAAGGGTTCGGCGAGCAGTTCGTAGCGGCCGGCCTCGATCTTCGACATGTCGAGCATGGTGTTGACGACGGAGAGCAGATGGCCGCCGGACTGGCGGATCAGCCCGACATATTCGCGCTGGCGGTCGTTTTCGAGCCTGCCGAAATATTCGCCGATGAGCACGTCGGAAAAACCGAGAATGGCGTTGAGCGGGGTGCGCAGCTCGTGGCTGACGGCGGCGAGGAACCTCGACTTCGCCTCATGGGCGGAGCGCGCCTCGGCGACATTGGCCGCGGCTTCCAGGCGGAGCTGCTCTTCTTCCGACATGTCGCGTGCCTGCGCCAGGACGTAGAGAAGCTCCCCTTCGCCGTCGCGAATGGCGGTCATGTCGAGACGGACCGACAGAAACTGGCGGCCGGCAGCCGAAAACGGCCGCTCGATGCGGATTTCGGCAAGCGCGCTCGCCGCACCCTGGCGCAGCATGTCGAAAGCCTGGACGAGGCCAATCCGGTCGGACACGTGGACTCGCTCGGCAAACGGCTCGCCGGCCGCTTCGCGCAGGCTTGGCGGAAACAGATGCTGATCGCGACCGCCGGTCTTCACCAGCAGGCCATGCGGATCGAGAATGAGCGACAGGCCCGGCATCGCATCGAAGGCAACCTCTTCCGGCTGCGGCGCGGCAATAAAAGCCACGGCATGGCGCGGAAAGGCAAAGGAAGCGGCAACGGCCAAAAGGAAGAGCGACAGCACCAGCGCGACGCCGACGGGCAGAGCGAGCGCCGGCGGCAACAGCAGCGACAGCGCCGGCGGCACGGTCAGCAGTGCGCCAAGGCCAGAGAAGACGAGGCGGCGGAACTGGGCAATTTCACCGGCGCGCGCGGTCTCGCCCTCGCCGAGGCGCGTGAGCCAGCGGGTGGCGGTCTCATCGACCAGCGTGACCGCCTTTCCGGCAATGTTACTCAATACGCGCACGCAAAACCCTGCACAGACTCGGTTGTTGAAGCCGACAATAGGCCTCCGTGGCTTAAGGAAAGGATAAAACCAGGGGGTGCGGGAAGCCCCGCAATGACCCAAAATCCGGCTTTGGGACAGAACGGACACGCCTTCTGAGCTTGTGGTTAACGCAACGTAAGCAACGGATTTGCTTCAATTTTTCCCAAGACGTTAACCTTTGTGGCGAGCCAGCGGCCAGGAAAGCCAACGGGTTCGGGTGGGCTGCCGCAATTATGCTTAACATCGATCGCTAAAATTCGATTCAAGTTCGCGACAAAGGCGCTGCAAATGCCGATATTTCGCATTTTAGGCAAATTTGCCGAAAAACCGAACGGTCCCGTCAAAGCCATATTCGCTTCCCGGCGGTACAACCATGTCCAAGACCGGCACAGATCCGGCGGCCCGCTTGAAGAGAATGGCGGGAAAAAACAGGTGGACAGAGCGATGTGGTTTCTCATCAAGGGAAGTATGTGGTTCGCGGCGGTGCTGGTGGTGCTTTCCTACTTCAGCAGCAAGCCGGCGACCGAGACCGACGGGCTTTCGCCTCTGCAGGTCAGCAACGCCTTTTCGGCGGCGACCGAAGCCTATCAATATGTGAGCGCCATCTGCACCGAAAAACCTGAGGTCTGCGAAAAGGGTGCTGAGACCTTCTCGGCGCTCGGCACGAGGGCTAGGCAAGGCGCCCAGGTCGCCTTCGAGCTGCTCGACAAGCAGTTCGGCGACAAGGGCACCCGGACCGCGGTGCTTGCCGATCCGGAGCCGACCCCATTCCCGGCCAGACAGGCCGAAACGGCAGCCGCTGCTGTTGCCGACACCATCTTCACCGGCACCGTGCCGGTCCCGCAGAAACGGCCCATTCGTTAGGTTGACGCGCTGACAAACAGCGTTGCGGACGTCTCTTTCGAATTCGAATTTCAAAACTTGCGCCGGGCTCTGATAGCCATGGTTCCCGGCGCCGGACTGCCTGCCCTGTCATTCAGCATTTTTGCTGACGCCGTGAGGATTACTCCTCACGGCGTTTTTTTGCTTTTATCCCGGCCTGCAGTGCCTATATGGAGCGGATAGAAGAACCGGAGCGCTTATGGCCAGCCTCAAGCAGATCATCGAAGATTTCGAATACCTCGACGAGTGGGAAGACCGCTATCGTTACGTGATCGAACTCGGCAAGGCGCTGCCGGACCTTCCCGACGACCAGAAGACCGCGGAGAACAAGGTGCAGGGCTGCGCGAGCCAGGTCTGGCTGGTCAGCCATCTCGGGGACGGCAGCGCCGACCCGGTGATGACCTTCGAGGGCGATTCGGACGCCCATATCGTGCGCGGCCTCGTCGCCATCGTGCTCGCCGTCTATTCCGGCAGGACCGCCTCTCAGATCGCCGCCACAGACGCGATCGAAATCTTCGACCGTATCGGGCTTGTCGAACACCTGTCGTCCCAGCGCGCCAACGGGCTGCGCTCGATGGTCAAGCGCATCCGGGAAGAGGCTAGGATCAGGGCTGCGGCTTAGGGCGCAAGGACCCCTCCCGCGCATCAGTAGGCCAGGTGGAAAGCGCTTGCTCGGCGACGGCCTCCAGCGTGTCGCGACTGAAGCCGGCTTTGGCCTGTACCGCCATGCCGTGAAGAACGGCCATCAGGAATGCCGCAAGCGTATCGGGCCTCGCCGTCTCCGGCAGGTCGCCCTCGGCCTTTGCCCGCTCGAAGCGTTGGCGAAGCTGCGCCTCGGCTTCGGCCCGCGCCTCGATCAAGGCCTGCCGGACAGGCTCCGCTTCATCCGACCCCGCCAGGACACCCTGGATGCCAAGGCATCCCGTATGGTCGGGATAACGGGTGGTGAGGTCGATTGCACCCTGGAGAAGGTGCGCCGCAACCTCACGCGCCGTGGGCAACTGGAGTGCAGCGGGAACATAGTCCACATACCGCTCGTAGTAGCGCACCAGGGCCTTGCGGAAGAGCGCTTCCTTGTTGCCGAATGCGGAATAGAGGGCCGGTCTTTCGACACCCGCCGCCTCGGTCAGGTCGGCATAGGAGGCGCCCTCATAGCCCTTGCGCCAGAAGACGCATATCGCGGCGTCGAGCACCTTCTCCACATCGAATTCGCGATGGCGTCCCATCAGCTCTGCTCGGCCTTTTTCATAATGACCGTTATTAAAGCCCCTTGACCATCATTGTCAAATTTCATACCGATCGTTATCGTAACATACGTTATGAAATTTGGGCCGCTCGACAAGATCGAGTGGAGCCCTTCGTCGAATAGGGAAAGGATACTCATGTCCAACATATTCAAGGGGAAGGTCGTCCTCATCACCGGCGGTTCGCGCGGCCTCGGTGCGGCGACGGCGGAAGCGTTCGCCGATCACGGAGCGGACGTCGCGATCAGCTACGCGGCCTCGGCCGACAAGGCGAAAGCCGTCGTGGAGAAACTCAGGGCAAAGGGGGTTCGCGCGATCGCGGTCCAGAGCGACCAGGCCGACCTTTCTTCCGCAAAACCCCTGATCGACCGGGTGATGGCGGAATTCGGCAGGCTCGATATCCTCGTCAACAATGCCGGCATCGCCATCCAGGGTCAGATGGTCGACGATCCGGAACTCGACGGGGACAACTATAATCGCCAGTGGCAGGTCAACGTGCTGGGCACGATCGCCAATACCCGCGCGGCGGCGCAAAAGCTGACCGACGGCGGCCGGATCATCTTCGTCGGCTCCCTCCTCGGCTCCTACGTCCCCTTTCCCGGTGTCGCCGACTATACCGGAACCAAGTGGGCGCTCGCCGGATACGCGAAGGGCATTGCCCGCGACCTTGGCCGGCGCAATATCACCGTGAACGTGGTCCAGCCGGGAATCATGCCGACCGACATGGCCGCAGACGTTGCCGGCGAGCTTCCGAACCGCGACGCCATCCTGGACATGCATCCGATCCGTCGCATCGCAACGCTCGAGGAAGTGGCCGAAACCATCTGCTTCCTGGCAGGACCGCATGCGGGCTATATCAACGGTGAGACGGTGAATGTAGCCGGCGGTCTCGGAATCTGAGCGTCGAAGCCCAAAGCTTCGACGCAGAGGTCCGGATCGGATCACCAGCGAAAAATCCCTGAGCTTCGAACGAGGCTCAGGGGCTCGCGTCAAGAGATCAGGCTTCCGCTGCCTTGGCGGCCATCGTGGCCTTTGCCCACCAGACCAGTTCGTCGAGCGCCGTTTTGGCCGAAGGCAGCAGATTTGCCTCGATCTCCTCGATCGGCTTGTTGCCGCCCCTCGGGGCGACAGCCATGAAGTCTCCGCCACCGATATGGACGGCGGCGTGGGTCGATACCATCTGCAGCTCGACCCCGATGCCGCGCAGGTGTTCCACGGCGCGCGACGCACCCGTGCCGCCGTAACCGATGGCGGTAAAGGGTTTCCGGTTCCATTCCTTGTAAGCCTGATCGAGGGCGTTCTTGAGCACGCCGGTGAGCGAATGATTGTACTCCGCGACCACGAAGATGTAGCCGTCGAAGCGGCCGACGGTTTCCTGCCAGCGCACAGCTTGCGGGTTTTGGCTCGGCATCCACATGTTCGACGCCATCTCGTCAAAGAACGGCAGCGGATGGTCGCGCAGATCGACCAGTTCGACCTCGATGTCGTCACGCGCCTGCGCCTGCTTCAACATCCACTGTGCCGGCCTGTCGGCAAAGCGGGTTGGGCGGGTAGAGCCGATGACGACCGCGATTTTGGGCTTCGGAACCATAGTATCCTCATGTATGTTGGTTTCTGTCCGTAACCATCTATCCGAGGATCGAATGCCTCATCAAGGAAGCACTTTTCGGATACCAGGTAACCGCGAGGATACCAGGTCTTGCGAACCCATCAGCCGCATGCTGGCCCGGATCAGCGACAAGTGGACGCTTCTGGTCGTGCGCGTTCTGGGTAACGGCCCTCTTCGCTTCAATGCACTGAAGCGGGAGATCGGCGAGATCAGCCAGAAGATGCTGGCTTCCACTCTTCGCGATCTTGAGGAGAATGGTTTCGTGACGCGGACAGTCACCCCGACGACGCCTCCGCAGGTGGAATATGCCCTGACGGACCTCGGCCGGGACTTTTGGGAGCCAGTGCAGGCACTGGCCGATTGGACCCATGCGAATTCCCCGAGGATCGACGCCGCCCGCGCCGCTTATGCAGCGAACCGGGCAGCGCGTTAGGCTGGCGCTTCTGGAGCCGCTCACAAGCTGCATGCAGCGTCAGCCTCACAAGTCTTCTCCGTCACAAGGCCGGCCGGAAATCTTCCGCGCCCCAATGATGGCTCTGGCGACGTCTTGGCGGAGCCGGCGGGGCATAATGGCGGGCGAGCGCCAGCAGCGCGGTGCGCAGCATGAGTTTTGCCGAGCGCGCCGGCCATTGGCGTTCGCGTTCCACCGTCTCCAGCCCCTTGGCAAAGCAGCAGACATCCACCGCGACGCCGGAAAGCTCCGGTCCCATCGCGTCCATCGCCCTCGAAAAACGGTTGCGGGCGGATATCGCGCTGTCGGCGATGTCGGCCTGGCCACCGGCGGAGCCCTTGGCGCGGGTGGCGAGCCGCGG
>NZ_JALBGV010000153.1 GCF_023006505.1 Neorhizobium sp. SHOUNA12A | reverse complement strand
CGAACCTGATCTTCACGGCGGTCATGCAGTTGGCGATGCGCGGCGAGGTTCGCCTCGATCTCGGCATGCCTCTGACGCTGGACGCGATGGTCTATGAGGGGATGGCATGACGATCAGTTCGAAGCATTTCGAATTCTTGCTGCAGGGATCGATGCGCCTGCTGACGGCGAAACAGTGGAACATTGCCCAGACGCCGGTCCATCATGCCGATGCTCCCGCCCAGGACATCATCCCGGGGGACCAGTTCGCAATTTATGCAGACGGCGATCATAGCACCTACAGCGTCTATGCGGCCGAGGCTTGGACGAACGGGGCTCCGCAACATCGCGACGCCTGACGCGGCTGGATACGCGCTACCAGACACCCCTGTGGCTGTCCTCCTGTCAGATCGATTGGCTCTGCAGCGTCGGCCGCCTTCGTCCCGTGCATCTGGAGCCCCGCAAACATTCCGAGGTCGTGCTTCCGGGAAGCGCGATCAGCTTGACCGCCTACCAGGTGGGAAAGGCTCACTGGATGCTGGAATACACCACCACTACAATCAGCTGTGCCGGGACGGCGGTTGGCCAAGCGTGACCCTACTCGACCGTGCCCGTAAGGAAGTCGGCGAGCGCCGCAACGAGAAGCCGCTGGGTAAAACCTCGCTTTATGAGGCCGTGGGCAAGCTGCGGGACAATCGTGACATTGATCGTGTTCTCGCAGTGGCACCGCTTCCACCAGGTGGCAATGCCATTGAACGGTTCATCCCCGGTTGGAAGAAGCCATTTCAGGCCGCTGTACGTGCTGCATGGTGCGACAAACGCGGCACTTGGCTGACAGTGAAAGCACAACTCGAAGCCTTGTGCTAAGGCGCCCCGAATCTGCAGAACGCGTCGATAGTGATTGTGGACGATATCACGTCGTCTGGCGTGTCCATTTCGACCGCTGCTGACGTGATTTCCACGAACGGGAGCCGATATTGCTGGGGCGTACTGCGTCTTGAGTGGCATCTAACCCTTGATAAATTCACGCCATGGAGCCGCTTAAGTATCAGCGGTAGAGATACCGAGACCGTGCTTACGCCTCACGGTCTCTAAATATCAGGTGTGGCACATAACTGCACAGGTCTGAGCGAGCGCTTGGTAGGGCCTGCCGATAAGCGGCGAATACTACCAGTCAGGGATCAGCTGACGAAATACGGGAAGGGAGGTCGAAAGGCCTCTCTTTTTCGTTCTACCTCTCGGTCTCCGTTTTATCTTTGTAAAAGAGCTTTCCAGCTGTCGATGCCAATCGCAAAGCCATAAACAAAAGCGCTATTCCGTCCAACAGAGATAAATACAATCACCGATATAATTTCCACCGCCTTCAGCCGAGTTTTATTTTTTGACAAAAGGAGGTATTTCTCAACGTTTTTCGGCACGAGTTACCGTTTTTCGGCGTATTAGGATGATTTCGGCTATTTTGTTGCGTTTTTTCACGCCGCTCGGCATACTTAGTCGATCAAAATTAGCCATTTTTGGCTTAGGTGTGCATATGACACCGGCGTTCTTCACGGGCGCGGCGCACCATCCGTCCGAGATCTTCGGGTCTGTTGATCTGCTTCTCTTCGGCTGATGGCCCTACTTGGGATAACAGGTCGTCAAGAGTGAGCGGCAGTGACGCCTGAATTCGCTGCGAAATATCGGGTAGTTTGACATCGATCTTTGAGAGAGAACCGCTGACCTCGCCCACTCGCCTGCGAAACCGCTGGCGATCTCGGCAGCCGACGGAGCCGACTTAGCGAGACTGCTGTCGGTCGGGATGTTTTCACTTATGTTTTTGAGGGCCTCTACAGGCGCGCGGACAGTTGCGAGACGTCGTGCGAGATCTTGTGCGGCGGTCGCGCCCGCTCGCAACTCATTCTGTACTATCTCGTCTTTTGATGCTCTGCTTGCGTGCCATGTCGCGCTCCCGAGCGGGAACATAACCGAGGCTTGAACGGAAATTAAGGGAGCGCGCTCCCGTACGGGAGCACCAATCCGCTGATCGCTCCGGAATCCGCAGGTCACTGAACCCATCTCGCTATCATAAGCCATGCAGACGTGAGCGCGTGGTCCACAATGCCAATGGCCATGATCGCAACAAATATTAATCCACAGGCCTTAGCCCAACCTTCGTTAGAGCGGGAATGCTCTTCAACGAAAATTCGCTTATCACGGTCACACATGATCACCTCACCTTTCACGGTCATCCCGGTCGTGGTCCGCCTGTCGCTGCACCTCCTCAAGGCGGGGCACGTGCTGTTTGGCAGGATCGTCCTTCGTCGTGTCACCGCTTGGTTCGGCGTCTGTCCTTACGCTTCCCTCCTGCGATGACGATGTCTTCCCGACTGTAGCGGGATCCTCGACTACCTTATCGTTCGCGGCGTCGCGACCAGGCCCCGCGACGGCATCGGTCGCCCCGGACCCCTCCCGTTTGTCTCGCTCTGCAAATCGGCGCTCTCGCTCGGCGTTCAGAATTGCCGTCTTGAGTTCAACGTCCCTTTCTGCGGCGTCGCGGATCAACGTATTGCCGCTCGCACCGAGTTCTCCTGCCTTGGACAGTTGCAGACGCAACCCCTCCTTCAAGGTCCGCGCACCGTCATCGATTTGCTCGCGCCCCTGCAGCTGTTCAATGGCGCCTCGAACCCGTTCGATATCGATCAGCGCCTTGTTCGCCGCTGCAGCAGCATCAAGGCCGTGCCGCTCAACGGCGTCACTCCATCGCCGTTGCTCGTCTTCACGATCAGCGGTTCGAGATAAACTCTCTCTCGAAGCAGGCCGTTTTGACGTCTGCTCTTCGGTAAACTCCATCAGTTCACGCCGCGCAGCCACGTGTTCCCGTGCTGCCGCAGCGATCTCCTGGAAGTCCTTTCGGTTATCGGACGACATGGCGCGTTCGGCCTGGAAAAGCGACGTCTCGACGCGCTTCTCGTAAGCCACGAACTCCGACCTTGTCATATGGTGCATATCTTCACCCTCCGAAACAAGCTCAGACAACTCTACCACCTGTATTCGGAATTGCGAAGCAGAATTTGTGGTGTCTCTGTCGCTGCGACTCGACATTCCGATAGACCTTCTTCGATCCTCAAGGCGCGTTATCTGAGTGTTGACAAAATCAGAATGAGCGTGAAAAGCACCGTAATTCAATATATTGCTCCACTCTTCCCGGGCAGCTTGCATGTAGATCTGGCTGCGCGCGGTGGAAGCTCGGAAGGGGACATCGGCACGTTTCGACCTATAACGGAAATCCGCAGCTTGGGTCGTTCCCTCATATACGGTGCGACCGACTGTATTCAGTGGGCGAACTTGGTTTTTGGTATAGCTCGGTGGGCTCGCGCGATCACGGCGATCGGTCATTTCCATGTCGATGCCGTGTGCACGCGCTTTCTCGGCCATAACCAGTCGCCATTGCCGAAAGGCGGGGATCGTAGTCTCGATCCTGTCGCCGGCATCCGATCGCATCGCGACGATCGCATGCACGTGGACGTGGGGACGTTTGCCGCCCGCGGCCTCAGCCTTTGGATCGCTGGACGCATCGTGCAGCGAAAATACGTAACGATGCCCGCCAAATTGGCTGCCGAGAAAGTCCCGCGCAGCATCCTGAAACGCAGCGGTATCAGTACCCGCCCGTGCCGATATGATCAGGTGCATCACGTCGCGCGGTTTGCGGCTGTGAAGCTGGCCTCGCCACTCCTGCTGGACGAGGTCTACGGCCCGCTTAGCGTCCATGACCAGCCGCCCCTGCTCGTCCTCTACCCTTCCTGGATACTGTTCGACAAGCCTGCGAAGACGGCTGGTCCCGTAGTCCGTGCCGTTGCCATGACCGGTGAACTGGAACCGGATGTCGCGCGCTCCACTCAGCGTCGCCTCCAACCGCTTCTGTACGATGGATGTCGCTTTGTCGTCGCCTGTAAGCCGCTCGCCATGCCGGTCGCGAAGCACGGCGACACCCTGGATTTCGAAGCCTGTGCCATCGGTTTGTTGGGCAACGGCAAAGGCGAATGCTCGGTCGCCCAGAGCGTAGCTGACGATCTCGCGACCTCGTTCGAAGAATTCACCGTCGGCGCTGGTGGCGTGCCCGACAGAGATCTTGAATAGGCCGATGTCGCGGCTTTCGGCTCGGTTGTTCATAAGATGATCCCACTCACCGCCGACCGCAGAGAGCTGATCCCTGCCGCGAAGCTGGTCGCCGCGCTCGTTCTCTACCACGACCTCTCCGTTGCGGGAGACGTAGTTGATCATGGCGCCGAGCCGTGCGCCGCCACCGAACGATGCCATTTTCACAACCGCCGGCTGGCTCCCCGCGGCAAGCCCAGCAAATCGTGCCCACATTGGCCGGTCGGCCGGGCGGCGACTGCCGCTCCGACCAGAAAAGTTGGAATGCATATGCCTAGGCAAGAATCCTCCGCCCTTCGACCCTCTTGCCCCTCGAGCCGCTGCTATGGAGCCGCTCCGGCGGCGCCGTTCGTCATCGTCTTCGAACGGGCGCTGGCCGAGCGACAGGTCATGAAGGAACGCGGCTTTGCGTTGCTCCCATTCTGCCGTAAATGCTCCGAGAAAGATTTCCATTAGCGTTTACCACTGCGGAGACGTGCACCTCGCTCTGCGTAGGACTTCAGTTCGAGCAGCACCGCGGCAAGCACCCGGTGAACATCATCAGCGACAAATCTCGTTTCCTCCGCGAAGGAGGACGCCCGGCGGTTTGCGGTCCGCGCCAGCTGATTGAGGTTTACTCCAACCGCTCTCACCTCTGATAAGAGCAGGCCAAACACGGCTCGATCGGCGTCAGTTAGGAACGGACGTACGCCGGCCCCTTCCAATGTGAGCGACCGCACGAAAGCCGAAACGGTCAGGCCGGCTGCTTTTGCCGCCTCCTCGATCATGCGGATCTCGGTCGCGCCGAACCTTGCGTGGACCACCCTTGACTTCCGTTCGGCGCCGATCACCGGCACGGTCTCGGACGCTGAAGACGGGCTCATCGGCACCTCCTCGAAACAGGCCGCAGGCCCATCGACGGCTTGTCCGTCGATCGTCAGCAAATTTGTATCACAAAATTGCGTATCCTGCCAAAACACCATTACCGTATCGGTAACATAATTTCAACCCAATGCCACTCAAATGATCGCCAGTCGAGTGACCTCGGAAGGGTCACAGCGATGCTGCGCCCGCCAACACGTTCAACCCTCACCTGCAGTGCGTATAAGCGGCCTACCTCTACACAGTCATTAAATGCTGATGTTGCTTATGGATGTAGCTACTGTTTTTAGGTCCGTAACATATCCTGCATCGCTACAGATGCTCTGTCGATCGATGGGATACGGAATATATTCCACATCGTACAACGCGCCTGTAGCTTGGACGGCGACAGTTTTCAGCTATGAATACATTATGTTCACTTTTTTGCTTGCCTCACTCCCTGCTCTCAGTCCATGATGCGGCCATCTTCACCACGTGCGGAGGCGGCCAAATGCCGAGAACCTATGCGGCAGTGAGTAACAAAGGTGGGGCTGGAAAAACCACGCTCGTGACCTTGATCGCGGGGGAATATGCCCTTCGCGGCGAGCGGGTTCTTCTTGTCGATGCAGACAACCGTCAAAACCTGTCAGGCTGGTGGCAGCTATGCGGCGAGAAAGCCAATGTCCCGGATAATATCGAACTCACCCAGGCATCGACGCAACGCTCGATCGAGCAGGCCATCGACAATCTAGGCAAGGCATTTGATCTCGTCGTCATTGATGCGCCGGGCGTCGACAGTTCATTGCAAACAGCCATCATCCGCTCGGCCGAACTGGTGATTTCACCAATCCAACCGGCGATCAAGGAACTGGAGGCGGCGGGCCAAGCCGTGGCGGCGGTCAATGAGATCAACGACCGGCACGGTCTTTCGATCACCCATTTCAATGTCAGGACGCGGATTTCCGTGCCAGGCCGAAATCTCGAAGCCTATCGGTACATCCGACCGTTTGTGGCCGGCTTGGTTGCGGCCGAGTACCGGACAGGCCTCCTCGACACAGAACTCTTCGAGCGCAATATATACCGCGAAATCCAGAACGGCCTCGGGACCTTGCAAATGCAGGATCTCACTGATCCTGTTCGCAAGGCCCGGCTTGAAGTTCATCAACTCGTAGATGAGATCGAGCAGCGTAGGGCGGCGGCCGAACTCGAGGGCGCCGCATGAGCAAATCCGTTCTCGACATCCAGGATTTCTCTATCGCATCTCGCAAGCCTGAATCAAAATCGGATAAGAGGTCCAATTCGCCGAGCAGCGAGCCGACCCTGCCAGTCGACAAACCACCGGCTCAGATGCTGCCCAAACCGACTGAAGAGCAGCGGCGAGAGACGGCCGAGGCGCGGGCAATCGCGCAGGAGGATGTCCGCTACAGCTTGAAGAACCTGAAACGATCAAAACAGCGCAGCGTGAAATTCTTCATCAACATCGCCTTGGACTACGAGTTGAAAGCGCGCCTTCAA
>NZ_JALBGV010000152.1 GCF_023006505.1 Neorhizobium sp. SHOUNA12A | reverse complement strand
CCGGCCGCGGCGCGACCGGCAGGGCGAGCAGCACCGCGAGGAGGAGGAGAGCCAAGCGTGCCCATCCTCTGCTCCGCAGGGGCTCGTTCAGCCCGGCCCCGTTGCAGCCGGCCTCTTTTCGCCCGGATTTATGCAAAGCCTTCATGTCTCCGTCGTCCCGCACGCTTGCGGGAGATTCCTTGTAAACGATGTGGCGCGAAGCACCTTCTTGTCAACGCAAAGCTTCGAGAAGCGACTTCGACGGCTCGCCGCTCTGCTGCATGCCGAGGCGTTTCTGGATTGCCGAGATCGCAGCCTTCGAGCCGGAGCCGAAATTGCCGTCGACTTCGCCCTCGTAATAACCGAGTTGCTTCATGCGGTTCTGCAGTTCGAATTTCTGCTTGATGTCGAGCGTGCCGTCGGGACGCGACCAGCTCTGCTGGACGCCGCCGAAGCCGGCGATCTCGTCGGCGAGCAGGCCGACGGCCAGCGCGTAGCTGTCGGCGGCGTTGTATTTCTTGACGGTGAAGAAATTGCCGAGCATCAGGAAGGCCGGTCCACTCTCACCGGCCATCATCTTCAGCGTCGCCCTGTCGGCGCCGCGCGGGAAACTTTTGCCGTTCGGGCGGGCAAAACCGAGCTTCGCCCATTCGCCGAGCGACTTGGTCTGGCCTTCGTAACGGGTGCCATTGGCCGGAAGCACGGTTTCATAACCCCAGGTCTTTCCGCTCTGCCAGCCGTTCTTGGCGAGCAGGTTGGCGGACGTGGCGAGCGCATCCGGGACCGAATGCCAGATGTCGCGCTTGCCGTTGCCATCCGCGTCGATCGCGTAGAGCAGGTAACTGGTCGGGATGAACTGGGTATGACCCATGGCGCCGGCCCAGGAGCCGGTCAGCTGCTTGGGGGTGATATCGCCCGACTGCAGGATCTTGAGCGCGGCGATCAGCTGGGTGCGGGCGAACTTGGCACGCTTGGGGTCGCCCCAGGCAAGTGTGGCGAGCGCCTGCGGCACGTGGTGCAGGCGCTCGGGTTTTTCGAGCGCAGCGCCGTAGTTGGATTCCATCGACCAGATGGCGAGCAGGATGTTCTTGTCGACGCCGAAATGGCGTTCAAGTGCGGCAAGCGTCGAGCCATGCTTGGCCGCCATCTCGCGGCCAATCTTGACCGTATAAGGGTTCACGCGGCTGTCGAGGTAATCCCAGATCCTGGACGTGAATTCGGGCTGATAGTTCGCCTTCTCAAGCACGTCCTGATCGGGTTCGCTGACACCGGCGAACGCTTTCTCATAGGTGGAACGGGTGATTCCGCTCTTGGCGGCGGTATCGTAGAATTTAACGATCCACGCCTTGAAACCGGCGTCTGCCTGAGCATCTATCGGCATGGCCGCCGCGGCGAGCCCGGCGATCAGGGAGAAGGCAAACCCTCGAAAGAGGTTGGTGCGAAGGGTCTTCATCGGCAGTCGGGTCCAGTCTTCTTTTTACCAAGCCTTGCGGCAAGAGTGGCATGCGGCTTAACGATGTAATAACAGGATTGGGTCAACAAATTCTTTACCATAGAAACCGGACCCACGGCAGTCTTTGCGAAACGGTAGCAATTCGTCATTAGATGCCGAGATTTGAATATTCGCACAATGACGTGCTTTCAGGAGGCGTGAGTGGCACAACAACAAAAGATCCGTAAGGCAGTGTTTCCGGTAGCAGGTCTGGGCACGCGCTTCCTGCCCGCGACCAAGGCAGTGCCGAAGGAAATGCTGACCGTGGTCGACAAGCCGGTCATCCAGTACGTCGTGGATGAGGCGGCCGAAGCCGGGATCGAGCACTTCGTTTTCGTGACGGGCCGCGGCAAGGGGGTCATCGAAGACTATTTCGACATTCAGTACGAGCTGGAGCAGATGCTGCGCGAGCGCAACAAGAATGCCGAGCTAACCCTGCTCGCCGGCCTTCTGCCGGTTGCCGGCACTGCCAGCTTCACGCGCCAGCAGGTGCCGCTCGGGCTTGGCCATGCGGTCTGGTGCGCCCGCGACATCGTCGGCAACGAGCCTTTCGCGGTCCTGCTTCCGGACATGATCATGGCCGGTGGCAAGGGCTGCCTGAAGGGCATGGTCGATCTTTATGCCGAAAGCGGCGGCAACGTCGTCGCGGTGCAGGAATGCGATCCGGACCAGGCGCATAAATACGGCATCGTCGGCATCGGCGCGCCGGTCGGCGAAGGCTTCAAGATCACCCAGATGGTCGAAAAGCCAGCCAAGGGCACCGCGCCGTCCAACCTCTACATCAACGGCCGCTACATCCTGCAGCCGGAGATCTTCAAGATCCTGGAAACCCAGGAGCGCGGCGCCGGCAACGAGATCCAGCTCACCGACGGCATGCTGACGCTCGCCAAGGCTCAGGAATTCGCCGCCTATCCGTTTAAGGGCGACACGTTCGACTGCGGCGCCAAGGACGGCTTCATCCTGGCAAACCTCGCCTTTGCCCTGCAGCGCGCCGATATCCGTCCTGCAATCGAAGGACCGATGAAGGCGCTGCTCGCCTCGCTGACGTAAATCATTCCGACCGGCGATTTGCCGGTCCGGACGTCACGCAAACCCCTCATGGTCCTGCTATGAGGGGTTTGTTTTTCACGGTGCCGGGTGCCATGGCTCTCTCTGCGGGTCTCGATTTTCTGGAATTCCACGATTTTTCGGCGGATGCCACAGCGGCGATCCTCGATCGCGCCGGCGTGCTTGCCGAGGCGTGGCGGGAGCGGCGGATGCCGAAAAGCCTCGAGGGCCGTCGGGTCGCCTTGATCGTCGATGACGGCGGCTGGCGCAATACGACAGCTTTCGATCTCGGCATCCAGGCGATGGGCGGCATTTGCACACATGTGCCGGCGAGCCTCGGCGGGCGGGAAACGATCGCCGACCTGGCGGGTTATCTCGACAACTGGTTCGACATGGTCGTCATCCGCACGCCGGAACTCACGTCGCTCCGGGAGCTTGCGGCACATGCCCAGGCACCGATCATCAATGCCCGGACGCGATCGAACCATCCTTGCGAGACGCTCGGAGACCTTGCCTATGTCAGAGCCAAAAGGGGCGGCATCGAGGGGCTGAAGATCGTCGGCGTGGCGCCGGACGCCAATATTCTGCGGTCCTGGATCGAGGCGTCGATCTCGCTGCCGATCGAGGTGGTACAGGTTTATCCGGACGATTGGCATGTGAGCGACACGGCACTGCTCAATGACAATTTCCGGCTGAGCACGGATATGCGCGAAGTCGAGGATGCGGATGTCATCTTCACGGATAGCTGGCCGGGCGGGATCGCTGAAAGCACGCTTGCGGATTACCGGATCTCGGCGGCGGTTCTCGATCGCTGCCGTCCCGATGCGATCTTCATCCCCTGTCCGCCGGTGGCGCGCGGACAGGAAGTCACAGCGGATGCGATGACGCACGCGGCTTGCCAGAGCACGCCGGCGAAAGCCTTCCTGCTGCATGCGCAGAATGCGCTGATGGAATGGATTACCGGTCGAACGAAAGCTTAACGCTTCAAGGTGAGGCCGACGCCGGCGCGGACGATCTTGTCGTTGGTGCCGCCGCCGCCCGCCTGTTCGTATTCGACGTCGCCGGTCAGGTCGAGGTAACGGTTGATCGCCCAGGTGAGGCCTGCGCCGCCGATCCAGACGGTTTCGTCGCTCGGTCCACCACTCGGGAAATTGCGCAGCGTCGAGCTGCCGGTCAGCCGGGCGATGAGGTTGTCGCGCATCTCATGGGTCAAGGCTGCCGTCGCGCGGTATTCGACCCAGCCGCTCTGACCGGGCGTGGTCGAATCCTGCACCGTGGTGCGCAGGCCGAGATCGACATTGGTGCCACGCTGCGGCGACCAGGTGGCGCTGCCGCTGAAGGTGACCGCGCCGACCGATTTCAGGCGGTCGTCCTCGTAATCGACGACCTCGTAGCCGGTGCCGATTTCGCCGCGCAGCTTTTCGCCAAGATCGAATTCTATGCCGGTGCGTGCGGCATAGCTCTGCGACGAACGGGCATAACCGGAAATGTCGTGTCTGAGGTCATAGAACGTGTGGCCGGTCGCCACTTCCACATAGGGGACGAGCGCCGGCGACAGTTCGTAGCCAAGCCGCAGTCGGCCGTCGATGCCGGTCCGGTTGCGATCCTTCATGCTGACGATCGTGCCGTCGGAGAGCTTCGCATCCGTATAGGAGGCGCGGGAAAGGTCGAGTGCGGCCGTGCCGCGGATCTTGCCGAAGTCGCGCTGGACGGAGGCGCCGCCGGTGAATTCATGGACGCCCGACTGGGTCGATGCGCCGCCGAGGGCGTTCGGATCGTAGTCGTTCTCGCGGGAGAACTTATAGCCGCCGGTGATATGGGCGACCGTATCGTTGGAGAGATCGAGCCGCAGGTCGGCATTGATGTTCGCTTCCGGCTGCTCGCCTTGGCTGCTGCTGCCGAGATTGCGCTCCAGTGTGCCTTCACCGGTGATCGTCAACGAATGGCGCGACCAGTCGGAGGTCAGCGTGCCGCGGATCGCCGTCGACAGATAATCGCGGCGGATCTTGGTGCCGCTCGAGCGGCGGATCTCGGTGTTGATACCCTGGTTGATCGAAGGACGGAGCAGGAAGCTGCCCATCCGGATGCCGGTCGGATCACCCGGTTCGCGGGGCTGTTCCTGGGTCTCGACCGGCTCGGCGCCACGGTCGAGCGGCTCTTCGTGGGGCTGGTTCAGGTCGTCCTCATAGGGAGGCTCCTGGGTGGCCGCACGGTTGCGGCCGGGCGTGGTGCCGGTCGCGACATTCGGGTCATCCTGATTCTGGTCGTCGGCGGCACTGGCGGACGGCTGCGCCGAGGTATTGCCTCTCAAGGCCGTGCCGGAAGCGGGATTCGACGCGGGCGAACTGGTGTCTGTGACCGATGGAAGAGAGCCGCTCTGCGGCGGAAACACGTTGCGGGTCTGGGCGGCTGCGGGCGAGACAAGCGCCGAACAGGCCAGCAGAAGGCCGAGTGCCGTCCGGCGCCTCTGGCGCGTCCCGCCTGTCGTTGTGATGATCTTCATAGGCCTGCCCGGGCAATCGCAAATGCTTACCCAAACGTAAAGCCATGTGGTTAACGTTTGGTTGCGACGCTATGGCAGCGGCCAACTTCGTGGCCCCGGCCCGAAGCCGATAGACTTGGTGGGCGAAAAGCGTTAAGGCTTGCCCATGATCAAGAGAGCTTTGCAACTGGTCGAGAACGACCTTGTCGATTCCGCCTTGAGGACAATTTCCTTCGGGAAACAAGGGCTTAATGCGCTGGAGCTGGCGCTTCAGAACGGCCTTGGCGAAGCCTTCCGCAAGGCTGCGGAACTGATCGGCGACATCGACGGCAGGGTGGTCGTAACCGGCATCGGCAAGAGCGGACATATCGGCCGCAAGATCGCTGCCAGCCTCGCCTCGACGGGCACGCCTTCCTTCTTCGTGCATCCCGTCGAAGCCAATCATGGCGATCTCGGCATGATCGGGTCGGGGGACGTGGTGCTGGCTCTGTCCTGGAGCGGCGAGACCGCCGAGCTGCAGGGCATCGTTTCCTTCACCCGCCGCTTCTCCATTCCGCTGATCGCCATGACGTCAGGCGAGGTTTCGACGCTGGCCCGCGAGGCCGATGTCGTCCTGCTGTTGCCCAAGGAACAGGAAGCCTGCCCGCACGGCCTGGCGCCGACCACGTCGACGCTGATGCAGCTTGCGATGGGCGATGCGCTTGCCGTGGCGCTGCTCGAAGCGCGCGGTTTTTCGGCAACCGATTTCCGCGTCTATCATCCGGGCGGCAAGCTCGGGGCGATGCTCAGCCATGTCGGCGATCTGATGCATACCGGCGATCGCATGCCTTTGGTCAAAAAGGGCGTCCTCATGCTGGAGGCGATCCAGGAGCTGTCGCGCAAGCGCTTCGGCTGCGTCGGCATAGTCGACGAGGATGGCAGCCTCTGCGGCTTCATCAGCGATGGCGATATTTCCCGGCACCTTCATCTCGACCTGCGCGAGACGCGGGTCGATGAGGTGATGACGCGCAATCCGAAGACCATTAGCAAGGAAACGCTCGCCACGAAGGCCATGGCGATGCTCAACAAGCACAGCATCGGCGCGCTGCTCGTCGTCGACGAAGAGCGTAAGCCGATCGGCATCGTTCACTTTCATGATCTGCTGCGCGTCGGCGTGGCCTGATACCAGCCGGGCCAAGCCACTTTTGGACGGGGAAAACTACGCCGCTTCGACCTTCAGGTCTCGGCCGCTTGCCGCCACGACCTTCACCTGCGTGCCGGCCGGCAGATCAGGACCCATCACTGACCACCATGTATCGTCGAGCCGGATGCGGCCGCGCCCCTCGGCGATCGGCTCGTGGAGAGTTGCGGTGCGGCCGACTAGGCTTTCGCCGCGGCGGTTGAGATTGGGTTCGTCGGTCGCCTGGTTGCTGCTGGAATAGAAACGGCGGCCTGCCAGCGCGAAGGCGCCTGAGAGCACTGCAAACAGCAGAAGCTGGACGTGCCAGCTCCAGAAGGCCGCGTCCCAGAGCGCCAGAGACAGCGCGCCGATGACGATTGCGGCCGCGCCGATCCAGATCAGGAAGACGCCTGGTGCCGCGAGTTCGGCACACAACAGGACGACGCCTAAAATCCACCAGCTCCAGGGACCGAGATTGACCACAGCATCATGCAGCATGGCTCAGGTCTCTGAAGACGTCGGGTTGAACGGATTGAGGACCGGCGTGGTGCGCGGACCGGGCTGGGGGCGCGGGCCGGCCGGTGG
>NZ_JALBGV010000151.1 GCF_023006505.1 Neorhizobium sp. SHOUNA12A | reverse complement strand
GGCCAAGGTCGCCGTTATCGGCGGCGGCGTCGTCGGCTTGCATGCGGCCCGGATGGCCGCCGGCCTCGGCGCCGACGTCTCAATCATCGACCGGTCGCTGCCGCGGCTTCGCCAGCTCGACGATATCTTCAACGGCCGCGTCCACACCCGTTATTCGACGATCGACGCGGTGGAAGAGGAAGTCTTCTCCGCCGACCTGATCATCGGTGCCGTGCTGATTCCGGGCGCTGCCGCGCCAAAACTGGTCAGCCGCGAAATGCTCTCGGGCATGAAGCAGGGCGCAGTCATGGTCGACGTCGCGATCGATCAGGGCGGCTGCTTCGAGACCTCCCATGCGACGACTCATTCCGAGCCGACCTACGAGGTCGACGGCATTGTCCATTATTGCGTAGCCAACATGCCGGGTGCCGTGCCTGTGACGTCGGCGCATGCGCTGAACAATGCGACGCTGCAGCACGGGCTGGCGCTGGCCGATCGCGGTCTGCGGGCAATCGCCGAAGACCGGCACCTGCGCAACGGTCTCAATGTTCACAGAGGCCGCGTCACCAACAAGCCGGTCGCCGAAGCGCTGGGCTATGAGGCGTTCGCGCCGGAAAGCCTGCTCAGCGTCGCGTAACCGGAAGAGCTGAGGGCCGCTGAGCCATCAGTTAGGGGCTGGAGAGACGCCGGGCGCTTCGCGTCCGGCGTTTTTCTATGTTCAAGATCAATACGATATGATTTAGATATATCTTAGTTGTTGACGAAATCTCCTGAGTGACTATCTTTAGATATATCGAAAGACAGTCTGAGGAGACAAGAAATGTTCAAACACAGGTTCGATGGAAGACATGGCTGCGGTGAACGTGGCGAGCGCAAGGGTTTCGAGGAAATGTTCGCCGCCCGCGGCGGCCCGTTTAGCGGGGGATTTGGACGCGGCGGCCGGGGCGGTCCCGGCGGCGGCCGCGGTTTCGGCGATGACGGTGATGGCCGTATCGGCCGCTTCCTGATGCAGGGCGACCTGCGCCTCGTCGTATTGGCGTTGATCGAGAAGGAGCCGCGCCACGGCTACGAGATCATCAAGCATATCGAGGATCTCACCTACGGCTTTTATGCGCCGAGCCCCGGCGTCATCTACCCGACGCTGACCTATCTCGAAGAGGCCGGCTATGTGGTCGCCGAGGCGGACGGCAACAAGAAGCGCTATGCGATCACCGACGAAGGCCGCAAGTATCTCGACGAGAACCGCAGCTTTGCCGCGACGATCCTCGATCGGCTGTCGCAGCTCGCCGAGCGCATCAAACAGCGGCAGGAACGCCACGAGCGCGGCCGTGAGACCGGTCCGTCGTTGCCGCGCAGCGTCGATGCAGCCATGCTCAACCTTCGCGAGGTGATTGCCCGCAAGCTTGAGGGTGACGAAAAGAAGGGCGGCGAGATCGTCAGGCTGCTGCTCGATTTCGCCGAGAACCTTGAACGCGACGACGAGCAGGGCGATAATACCCAGAATTGAAGCCCAAGCGGGCTTCAAAACGAACATGATGGCGCGCCGCTTCGATGGAACGGCGCGCTTTCGCGTTTCAGATTGCGAGAGCCGGGTCCGCGAACGCCCGCACCTCGACCTTGTCGATCCGGCACTGGTAGCAATTGTTGCGGGCCGAGCGGACATGCACATAGGCGATGTCGTCGCGTGCCAGCAGTTCCTCGGCGCGCGAGGTGATCTTCTCGGTCGGCGTCACGGCGCCGCTGCCATAGACGATGCGGTCGTCCCGTCCATAGCCGCGCACGATATAATCGGTGCTCGCCAGCATGGGCGGCAGGACCTCTTCTGCCGCGTAACGCCGGCAGGACTGCTTGTGCAGGAAGATCGGCCCGGTTTCCGCATAAGGCTGCAGTTCGGGGAAGGGGCGGTAGGCGAGAACCAGCAATTCCTCGCCGGCATCGATATTCTTGAGGCAATGGCGGCAGGGATAACCGGGGCCGTCGGAGGTCATCGTTTCGGGCTGGCGTCCGTAGGCGTCGGCGCCGCCGTTCCAGAGATGCTCGGCATCAGCGGCGGGCATGGCTTTGAAGGAAATGGTCATCGGGCTCTCCTGTGGTGCGTGTTGCACAAGAGATGCGCCTGTCGAATGCCTCTCGCCACCCGATACTTGCCTCCGGTCAAGAATATGAATGCGTCAGCATCATCACCACCAAAGCGATCAGCATCGCCTTGGGTGAAAATTTGAACATCAGCCGTCGAGCGCTTTCAGGAGCTCGGCATCCGTCATCGGCGGGACCAGCGCTTCGTAGGTCGAAACCGGCGAAAAGCCCATCATCTGGTAGAGCTGCAGGGCGCGCGGATGGTCGAGTGTGTTGGTGGTGACGGTCACCTTCTGCGGATTGTCCTGCCAGGCGGCATAAAGCGCCTGGAGCAGGAACCACTTGCCGATGCCGAGCCCGATCGCCCGTTCGAACAGCCCGAAGTAGGAGAGTTCGATGACGTCGTCGCTTTCCTTGAACAGCTCGAAAAAGCCGGCCGGCGCGCCATTGACGTAGAGCACCGTCACGGAGGTTCGCGGATTATGGACGGCGGCCGCAAGTTCGTCGTCACCCATGCGCAGGCGCTTGTACCAGTGCCAGCGTTTGCCCACCTGCCGATAGAGATAGCGATAGTAGTGAAGCGGGATTTCGGGGGCACGGATGATCGCCGTCTGGATATTGACCGGCACCGCCAAGCTGGTCTTCGGCGGTGCGGTCATTTCCAGGCTGGTGACATGGGCTTTCAGCGGAGCTGGCTTCTTCGCCATGGCGATCACGCCGCTTTCGGCGAGGGCGGGCCGGTAACGACCGGCGTATCCTGGCGGCTGCCCCATTCGGTCCACGAGCCGTCGTAAAGCGCATTATCTTCATGGCCGAGGGATTCGAGGGCCAGCGTGATGATCGCGGCGGTGATGCCCGAACCGCAACTCGTCACCACCGGCCGGCCGAAATCGATGCCGGCATCCTCGATCGCCTTTTGCAGCTCGGGCAGCGAACGCAGCTTGCCGTTGACCGAGAACGTGCCGGACGGAAGGCTGGCCGCACCGGGCATATGACCGGAACGCATGCCGGCGCGGGGTTCCGGGTCGGTGCCGGCAAAACGGCCGGCCGGCCGCGCATCGGCGATCTGGCGCGTGCCGTCGCCGACGATCGACAGCATGGTCTGGAAGTCGATCACCTTGTCCACCCGGAAATTCGGGTTGAAGATGACGGGCTCGGGCGAGGGGACGGTCGTTTGGAGCGGCCGGCCTTCGGCCTTCCAGCCATCGATGCCGCCGTCGAGCACGAAGACCTGTCTTGCGCCCATGATCCGGAACAGCCACCAGCCGCGCGGCGAGGAGAAGATGCCTGGACCGTCATAGATGACGATCCGGTCGTTCTCGCGGATGCCCATACGGCCGACGGCATCGGCAAACACGTCCGGTGCCGGCACCATATGCGGCAAGTTGGTCGAGTGGTCGGCGACCTTGTCGTGGTCGAAGCGGATGGCGCCCGGAATATGTCCGGCCGCGTATTCGGCGTCGGCATCGCGGTTCTGCGCGGGAAGATAGAAGGAGGCATCAAGGATCTTGAGGTCGGGGCTGCCGAGCTCGTTGTGAAGCCACTCGGACGAAACGACGAAACGGCTGGTTTCACTCATGTCAAATCTCCTTTGGGCCTGATATCAGGCCTCTGCGCCGGGCTCGCCAAACCGGATGCGGAACCGGCGGTTTTCCTTGCCCTTCTTCTCGATCTTGGCGATATGAATCGCCCCGACCTCCTGCGTTTCGGAGACATGTGTTCCACCGCAGGGCTGGCTGTCAACGCTGGAATTTTCGCCTATGCAGACGAGGCTGACCCGCCCGAGGCCCATCGGCGGGCGGACATTCTTCGACTTGACGATACCCGGATTGGCGGCAAGCTCCTCGTCTGTGATCCACTGCACATAGACGGGATGGTTCTGGCCGACCAGCTCCATCAGCCTGGCGGTTACCTCCTGCCGGTCGATCGTGTCGGTCATGTCGAAATCGACGCGCGACTCCTCTTCGCCGACGGCAGCCCCGGTGATCGGATACTGGCAGACGACGGAGAGCAGGTGACAGGCGGTGTGCATGCGCATCAGCTTGTAGCGGCGCTGCCAGTCGATATGCATGACCAGGTTTTCGCCGACCTGCGGCAGCGCCTCGCCTTCGAGCGGCACATGGATGACGATATCCTTGGAGGCGCCGTGCCTTGTCTGGCCAAGTTGAATCCTGGTGCCGTCGGCCCGTTCCAGAAAGCCGGTATCGCCCGGCTGGCCGCCTGACGTTGCATAGAAACAGGTACGATCCAGCTCGATGCCGCCGTCCTCGTGGATGGCCGTCACCACCGCTTCTGCTGTCGATAGATAAAAATCGTCGCGATAGAGAGCTTCAGCGGGCATAAATCACTCGTTCTTCAAAGGTATCAGATCGTCTGGAAGGGAATGTCGATCTGCCGCTTCTGCGTCAGCCAGGCAGGCACGGGCAGGCCCTTCGACTTCAGGAAATCCGGGTTGAAAAGCTTGGACTGATAGCGATTGCCGTAGTCGCAAAGCACTGTCACGATCGTGTGGCCGGGCCCGAGATCCCTGGCGAGCCGAACCGCGCCGGCGATATTGATGCCGGTCGAGCCGCCGAGGCAGAGGCCTTCGTGCTCGACCAGGTCGAAGATATAGGGCAGCGCTTCCGCATCCGGGATCTGGTAGGCGAAATCCGGCTTGAAACCTTCGAGATTGGCGGTGATGCGGCCCTGGCCGATGCCCTCGGTGATCGAATTGCCTTCCGACTTGAACTCGCCATGGGCGTAGAATTCATAAAGGGCGGCACCTTCCGGATCAGCGATGCCGATCTTGATCTCCGGGTTGCGGGCCTTGAGGCCAAGGGCGACGCCGGCAAGCGTACCGCCTGAGCCGACCGCGCAGATGAAGCCGCCGACCTTGCCGCCGGTTTGCTCGAAGATCTCGGGCGCCGTGGTCTGGACATGGGCTTCGCGGTTGGCGACGTTGTCGAACTGGTTGGCCCAGATCGCGCCGGCGGGTTCGGTCTTTGCAAGCCCCTCGGCAAGCCGGCCTGAGATTTTCACGTAGTTGTTCGGGTTCTTGTAAGGGACGGCAGGAACTTCGACCAGTTCGGCACCAAGCAGTTTCAGCGCGTCCTTCTTTTCCTGGCTCTGGGTTTCCGGGATGACGATGACGGTGCGGTAGCCGAGCGCCTTGGCGACCAGGGTCAGGCCGATGCCGGTATTACCCGCCGTGCCTTCGACGATCACACCGCCAGGACGCAGGAGGCCTTTCTTTTCGGCATCGCGGATGATGTAGAGCGCGGCGCGATCCTTGACGGACTGGCCGGGGTTCAGGAACTCCGCCTTGCCCAAAATTTCGCAGCCGGTCGCTTCGGAAGCGCCGTTCAGCCGGATGAGGGGCGTGTTGCCGATCACGTCAAGGACGGAGGAATGGGAGGTCATCGGGGGTGCCTTCTTGTTCATCGCACATGTAAACAGGGTCTTTTCGGCGGACAAGGACCCGGAGGCAAGAAATTCTGTTTCCGGAAAGGGTTTGCCCCCGTAAAATCCGTCTTTTCGCGGCCGGATCTATGGTTGCGACGGCGGCTAAAAGAGCGCTTCGAGCGCCGCCCTCTAATGTATCGACGGGCCGTTAAAAAAATCGGCGCTATTATATTGGAAGTAGTAATCCAAATTTCTCTTCGGACGTATAGACGTAGAGTTGAAGCAGATACGGATCCGCGCTGCGCGATGAAGTGAGGGCGCTTTGACCCGATTTCCTGCATGAAACTGGCATTTGGACATGCTGCAGAACCTCGAACGGCTGGATCTTCTGATCGCGCATTACGTGTCCGGCTCTCTTCCTGAGCCGGCTCATGTTCTCGTCGGCTCGCATCTGGAAATGCACCCGCCGTCCGCGAAGCTGGCCGGTATCATGGAGGAGTATGCAGGCGATGCCCTGAATGTCACTCCACCCGTGCCATTGTCCGACGCCAAACGACGGTTGGCCGAAATCTTCGCGTCTGCACCGCCGCCGGAGCATCGGCTAAGGATCTTCGGAAAATCGAAGCTCCCCGCACCGCTACGGGCTTATGTCGGCGCCGATCTCGCCGATATCAGATGGAAAACGAAATTGCCGGGTCTGCGGCATCACGTCATCGAAAAATCGAAGGAAGTCGAGACGAGTTTTTTATGGGTACGGCCGGGAAGGGCGCTCCCGCAGCACGGCCATCATGGGCTTGAATTGACATTGGTGCTCGAGGGCGAGTTTCGCGACCATCGCGGCAATTTCGGTGAGGGTGATGTCTCCGTCGCGGACGAAACACTAGACCATCGGCCGATCGCGGGTAAGCGCGGGCCGTGCTTGTGTTTCTCCGTGCTGTTCGCGCCGATCGCCCTTTCCGGCTCCACCCTCCGGCTTTTAGGCGATATCATCGGTCTCTGAACCATGAAGGCCGGCGATCGCCGGCCATCGTTCAGTTAAGATGCAGTTGCGCTTCGCTGACTGCTTCCTCAAATTGCTGGCGCGCTTCTTCCGGTGACCTGCGCCCATCGAGCGCTGCCCGGCAGACGCTGCGCGCCTTGACAAAGTGTGGTCCGCGCATGTCCGGCCAGCGGTCCGTCAAAAGCGCAAGCGCCTCAAACGGTCCGTTGATGACCTCAGTACCGAGTTGCCCGAAGGCGACGCGCACCGGTTTTTGCCAACTTGCCTGCGGCATTTTTTGTGTCCTCCCTGGATACCAACCTTAAAAAACGATGCAGCCGGCATTTGGTTCCGCCGGATTCAACAAATTTTTATTGGAGGGGCGATGATGCAGGAAATACCGCCGCACCTCTCGATGCGACGGCTTTCGATCAGCAATGCGTAAGCGACTATTCGACGACCTGAACCACGGTGTGGGTGCGCGGATCGACGATGACGCGCTGCTGGTTGACGACCGCATAGGCATAGGTCGGCGCTTCCGGGATGGGGGTGAGGACGACCTGTTGCGGGATCGGCTGGCCGACGACGACGCGCTCCTGCACCACGACGGACTGCTGTATCGGTTGCTGGCGCACGTAGGTGACGACGCGTTCCGGCGGCGGGTCGATCGCCGTGCCGGCGACCGCGCCGACTACG
>NZ_JALBGV010000150.1 GCF_023006505.1 Neorhizobium sp. SHOUNA12A | reverse complement strand
GCCACGAGGCCGATGCCAGGCGATCACGGCGTCCGATATCTCACAACCCACTTCAAAATCCCCTTTTATTATAAGGACATCATCAGATGAGCAGTATGTCGCGCCGCCGTCGTGCCCGGCGAAGAGAGCATTCCTCCTGTTCAAGGCTATTGGCCGGATGGTCCGCTCGACATTGTTGTTGTCGATCTCGATACGGCCGTCGGTCAGGAAGAGCTTCAGGCCATCCCAGTATTTGGCGATGTAGGCCAAAGCTTCGCCGAGCGGGGACTTCCTGGCGACACGGGCACGGTGATGAACAAGCCAAGCCTGCATGTCGGCGACCAGTGGCGCTGACCGCTCCTGCCGTCCAGCAAGCCGAGCCTCCGGACTAAGGCCGCGCAGTTCGGCTTCGATCCGATACAGTTCACCGATCCGTTTGACGCCGTCCTCGGCAATAGGTGCTGCTCCATTGCGGGTGATCTCCACCAGCTTTCGCCGTGCATGGGCCCAGCAGTAGGCAAGCCGAATGTCCGGTCCGATGCGCTCAGGCGCGATCAGCCTGTTGTATCCGGCATAGCCATCGACCTGCAGGATGCCGGAGAAGCCCTGCAATATCCGTTCGGCATGAATGCCTCCTCGACCAGGCGCATAGGTGAAGGCCACGCCCGGTGGAGCGCCGCCGCCCCATGGGCGATCATCCCGCGCCAGCGCCCAGAAGTATCCGGTCTTGGTCTTGCGCGAGCCGGGATCGAGAACCGGAGCACGGGTCTCGTCCATGAACAGCTTGGTTGAGCGCTTCAGGTCGGCGATCAGTGCATCGAAGACGGGACGCAATTCGAACGCTGCTCGCCCGACCCAGTCGGCAAGCGTCGAGCGGTCGAGATCGATGCCCTGGCGGCTCATGATCTGGGCCTGACGGTAAAGCGGAAGATGATCGGCATATTTGGAGACCAGGACATGGACGACAGTCGCTTCCGTCGGCAGCCCTGCCTGGATCAACCGTGCCGGAGCCAGGGCTTGGACGACGCCATCGGTGCAGGCTCGGCATGCATATTTGGGACGCCGGGTTACGATGATCCGGAACTGCGCCGGGACCACATCAAGCCGCTCGGAGACATCCTCGCCGATGCGATGCAAACAACCGCCACAGGCGCAGATCAGGCTTTCCGGCTCGATCACCTCTTCCACACGGGGAAGATGCTGAGGAAGGGAGCCGCGATTGATCGCTCGTGGTTTTGAGACCTTGGTCCCGGCTGGAGCGTCTGCCTCATCCTCGGCATGGATCGCGGCCATCGCCGTTTCCAGGTCTTCTAGTGCCAGATCGAACTGGTCGGGATCGGTCTTCTCGGATTTGCGCCCGAAGGCTGCCTGCTTGAAGGCGGCGACCAGTCTCTCAAGCCGTTCGATCCGCTCATCCTTGCGGGTAATCTGGGCAACCTTATCCGCCTCGCGTGCCTGCGCCGCGATCAGCATCGCCTTCAGGGCGGCAACATCATCGGGAAGATCGGCGGCATCCAGCATGGCCAAAAGCTACCAAATCTCGACCTGATTTGCTTTTGGAATTTGCCGTCCTGAGTCATCGTGCCGCAGCTATTCGACAGTCTGCGGCGTTCTCGCCTTGACGGCATGAACCCGTCGCCAATCGAGGCCCGCAAACAGGGATTCGAACTGAGCATGGGTCAGCGTCATCAGGCCATCCTTGATACCGGGCCAGGTGAAGGTGTGCTCTTCCAGCCGCTTGTAGGCCAGCACGATGCCGCTGCCATCCCAGTAGATCAGCTTCAGACGGTCTGCCTTGCGCGACCGGAACACAAAGACCGTTCCGGTGAACGGGTCTTTGTGCAATTCGTTCTTCACCAGCGCCGCCAATCCGTCATGCCCCTTGCGGAAGTCCACGGGTTTGGTCGCCACCATGATCCGCACGCGGTTCGATGGAAAGATCATATTGTCGCTGCCAGTGCACGCGCGATGGCGGCGATCCGGGCAGCAGACGCACCTTCGTCAAGGCGGATGGTGACAGGGCCGACGACAATCTCGGCGCGAGAAACTGCTTTGACAGTCGGCGGCTCCTGCGCGGGCGGCTCGACAACCATGGCCGCGAATTCGACTGCATCCACCGGCTCAGGCAAAACCAGCTTGCCTTGCCGCGCCAGTGTTCGCCAGGACGACAGGTGGTTCGCCTTCAGCCCGTATCGCCCCGCGACTTCATTCACCGTCGCGCCCGGTCGCAAGCTTTCCGAAACGATCCGTGCCTTGATATCGTCCGGCCATTGGCGATGAGCCTCTCGTCGGCCCGGCCGCGTCGTGAGAACCTCCAATGTAGTGTCCATGGAGAAACTCCTTGCCGCTCGTCCATGGAAACTCGATCACAGATCAGGCGACGGCGAGCAACGTGGGGCCAGAACACCGGTTACGGTGCCCCCGTTTGAGGGCCGCAATGATCTCATCGGGATCGGCTTTCCAGATGAATGGGTCTGGTTCTTGATTGTGTCTTTGGTCAAGCCTTTGATGGCAGCCTGCTGGCGACGACGGAGTGAAAGACACCGTGCTTAGGCGACGGCGCATAACTACAGCGCCAGTTTCGTCGAGCCCGACAAGGCTGCAGACGTTCTTGCCAAGATCAATTCCGATTACAAATATCGACATCGGTCCGTTCCTCTCTCGTTCCAAACAGAGCAATCCTAACCGATCGCTCCAGAGAGGGGCGGGCCATCCCATAATCACAGATCAAGCCAAACTGAAATTCCGAATCCGGTTAGCTGCGACAAGCTTTAGTCGCTCGCATCAAGCAAACTCCCCGCGGTAGCAGTGGGCGGTTACCGAGCACATCTCGTTCAGCACCGTGCTGCGGGGCAACCAACAGCAAACGCTATACTTCACATGCACCGATACCCGCTCTACTTCGCCTTTTGGTCGGCGCTAGCGCTTGACGCACCGCGGGCGGTGAGACCAAGTAACGTCAGATCAACGTCCGCGTGATATATCTCTACGGTTCGCCTATGTCGCGATAGTCAAGACATGAATCAATTATGCTCGAAGCGCGCCGTCAATTCCGCCATGGCCGGACCGCGCGGCGCTTCGTGCCTTTTCAATGAATAGCCGCATTTTTTCGTAGCTTTTAACAGCTGGCGCAGATTCCACGCCGCTGGACACGTCCACCGCTTGAGGATTGGCATCCCTTACCGCCTTCTCTATGTTACCTGGACGCAACCCTCCGGCGAGAATAAGCGGCACGGATGTCGTCAATCCGTTCAGCAGGGACCAGTCGAAACATTGACCTGTGCCGCCATACTGGTTGCCTACCTTGGCGTCGAGCAGCAACGCATCCGCAGAGTAGCGTTCCAGACCTTTGAGATCCTCCGCGCCGCCGACCCGCACGACTTTAATTGTTTTCGCCGGCATATCAACGAAGTATTCCGGACCCTCGTCACCGTGCAGCTGAATATAGTCCAAACGACAACATTGCACCGTGCGCAATATTTCTTCCCTTTCAGCATTGACGAACACCCCGACCACGGACAGGAACGGCGGCAGTTGTTTCCTAATCGAACGGCCTTGTTCGGGCGTCACATGGCGAGTCGACTTTCCATAAAACTGCAAACCGATGGCATCGGCTCCTGCACGCACCGCGGCAAAAGCATCTTCCTGCCGAGTAATGCCGCAAACTTTCACTCGAAGCATATGTCCAAGCCTCCACGCATCGTCGAGTAATGTCCTCCGTGGACGCAACTCATTTTAGAGCGCAACGCAACGCACTGGAAGCGCATCCCGCTCAATCATTGTTTGCCGCATGATCTTTGTTTGAATTTTGCAACTTTGGTTTGCTGTCCTCGGTTTCGGATCGTCCCAGAGACGCTGCCTCTGGATCCTCTTCCGCGTGAAATGACTCTTCCCAAAGGTGTATCGCCTCCATTAGACCGGATATTTTATCCTGGGTCTCGATCAATTCGCTGGATGAACTGGACTCTTTGAGCACACCGACGCCCACCTTGACGTGGATCGTATAATCGTTCAGCAATGCATTGCGGATATTCAAGAAACATCCACCGGTTTGCAGGTGCATATGCCCCACCACACCGCCATAGTAGCGGTGAGGAGCCCTCTCCGCATCGGCGATAGCCAACAACTCCTTCGGGCGAGCGCCCAGCAGGGGAAATATATTCCCCAGCAGATCGAAAATGTTGATGCTGATCAGCAATTTCCCCATGAATATAGAATACAAATGAAAGACATTGCGAAGTTTTTTTATCTGGAGCTCTTTTGTAACTTTAATCGATCCACCCTCACAGAAGGCGTTGAATCTATTCATTCGGTTGACTAAAGATGACCTATGTTCTTTGAGCTGTTTGGGATTGTCGTACAACTCGGTCGCCAGAAACTCGCCGTCATCGCTTGGCTTGCAAGTCGCCGCAACGACATCCACCATCAACGTCCTGTCATCCAGCTCGAATATGTTCTCCGGGCTCGAACCCAAAGCAAAAACATCTTTTCGAACGCAGAAGAAGTGACTGCAGGCGTAGTCGCCGTTCATGGAAGCATGAAGTTCGTACAATTTGAACGGGTCATGTTTCGCCGCCAGGCGATATTCATAGGCACGGGTCAGAGTCATCTTCCCATCCGGGAAGTCCTGTAGGATGCTTATGGCGTCATCGAGCCTTTTCAAAAAACTCTCATCATCCTCGGCGGAGATCCAACTAGCGACCATTTCGGAGAACAGCAATGGTTCACCGAGACAATTCGGTTGAGCAGAAAATAATTCCTCCGAGAAGGCGCGCAGCATGAGGCCGCCCTGCCGCTCACTTGCGAAGTCTCGGCTGAAACTGATTTGGCCGAGCTTTCGATCGGGTGAAAAAACGAACTCTATGGACGGCTGTACGAAAACAGCCTGCGGGAGTTCCTTGTCGACAAATCGTCGATGGATGTCCGGGCTTACAATGAAGAAATATGGAGCGTCTCTTTTTAAGAGTTTTTCGATGTGTTTGAAGATATCTGCTTCGGAATGCGAGTCGACGACGGTTTTTTCGCCGTCCTCAGTACAGCTGAGGACTCCTTCATCGATGGAAACCGCAGCTCGGCACATGATACCAATCTTTACCATGTTGCTGTTCTTGTTGTGGATAAAATAGCTTCCTTCCGTCTCGGAGGCACCTACCATGCGAAAGAAGTCGCAAGCGCGCTCCCAGTACGAAACGTCCTCGCCGCTGTTGTATGGGGTCATTGCTTTCTGAACCTCGCCACGACATACATTGACATATTATAGTGAGGCCCTCCAGGCGTTTCGAAAATATCAATAACCTCGAAGCCGTTCTGACTTAGAAAGTAACTTATTTCAGCTGGAAATATAACTCTAAAGCTCATAGAATCGGTGAACTCTCGGTTTTCGTCTTTAACTTTCCATATACGCGTCCGCTCTACTACTTGTTGTATCTTCGAAATTTTATAACTGGCTGTTCCAGTGGCATTGAAGCCATCGTAAGAGACGGAAAAGACCTCCGGAACTTTCAACTCGCCGAAGAAATCGCCAGGGTTCAAGGGCTGCACTATCAGCAACGTGCCTTCATGCGCATGAGCTTGATATGTCTTGATCGTTGCGTCCATCTCGTCGTTAGACAGTGCAAAATTAATACTGCCTCCCAATGCACAGATTGCATCGAAGCTACGATTCAGACGGCAGGAACGCATGTCGGCGGTTGCTATTTTCAGATTCGGATTTCTTTTCTGCGCAAGGGCCACCATGCCAGGCGTGATATCAAAACCGACACAGTCGGAATAACGCTTTGAAAATTCAACTAAGTCACGACCCGAGCCACAGGCAATATCCAAAACCGAGGATGGAGGATCCGTGAGATACTTTTGAAAGATCTCGATGCACAAGCGGCTCTTGCCACGCGATGGAAAGACCTTTTCATATAATTCGGGATTGTTATACAAAAAATCGTCAAACATATTCTTCTCCGTTTCCTGGACACACCGTTTCCTGCATTGCCGTCGCGACTTCGGTCACCTTTTTTCCCCTCACGTGCGCGCCCCATCGCACGGAGCTCTTCGCGTTGCCATGTAGGCCGTCGCCTCGAACTATCGTACGCTTTGGGTGACATGCACCGAAGCGGCACATTTGCTGCAAGCCGCCGTCGTGAAGCCGAAGGAAGCTCCTAGATGAGCGGACCCAATCCGGGAGTTCCGGCGGATCTCCAGAGTGTGATCACAATATTTTCGTGGCGCTCGATGCACGCTCGCACCACCAATGGAGTTCGGCCGGATCTCCCGCCTTGGCATCCAACGCCTTGCGCCAACCTCGCAACATGAGCCCGCACAATATCGTTAAAGCATGGTGCCGATCGTGAAGTCGCCTTTCGATGACCCCGCAGGAAGTGTAGTACATGAGCACGTCGTCGAGTGAAATCGGCGAGGCTCGGGAGTTCATCGCCATAAACCAGCCGAGGTCGATGGCGGCAGGCGCGAGCATCGACATCGACCAATCGATCAGGCTAACGGTTCCGTCGGAGGATATGCCGATATTGTCAAGCTTGAGATCGCCATGTAGAAAACAGTTGGGCAGCTGATCGAGCGCGCGTTTCAGAGGGCCTAGGTCGTTGAACAGAGAGCGAACTGTATCCCCGATGTTTTTCGGCGCGTAGTCAAAGAATAGCTCCCATCCGGCCAGGATGTCATTGGCAATTCTGAAACTGACTAACTTCTCGGGATTCGGCATGAAAAGGGTAAGGCGATCTTCAATTGTACACCACGGCACATCGACCCCAGCGGGGGGAGGCAACGAATGCAGATGGCTAGCGCCAAGTAATATTGTTTGCAATTGATCTTTCGTGACTCTTTCGTTTGACAACAGGCACTCCGAAATATCCTGCATCAAGATCGAGAAAACCGAGCTGTCTTGTGCGGAGCCGATTGCCGGAGAACCAATCCGATCGTGGCGAATACGAGCGTTGGCCAAAATTGCTTCGCGGCATTTGGAATCCGAAGTAGCCCTCATTATCCAATCGAAATCGGCCGACGTTACTTTCAAGATGTAGGAGGCGCCCTCTCGATTATGTTGTCTATAAATCCGCGCACCTGAAAAACCACGCTGGCTCAACTCTACCCAGTTTGACAACGAGACATCATGTTTGTGGAGCAGGCGCTTCAGGTTGTGAAGCTCATCAAAACTCTTCATAAGCCAATCTCATCTAAGTGGAACCTCGTGGTCGACAGATACGGATGCGGCATAACGGTTTGACGCGAGACAGGATGCTTTTCCCTTTGAATCTGCTCGCTTCCTACCCCGATTAATATTTCTCCGAGGTCTTGATTTCCGGCCGACGTCCGAAAGATGGTCGCCATCTATGGCGCGCCGGCAAGACATAGACACGTCGAACGCTCGTCCGGTGCCTTCGAAAGGCGCTCGGAGAACCGCGCTTCTGGCATCACGGCAACCTCATAAAATTGTCTG